>DATAXP010000001.1:0-27519 GCA_036272935.1 Pirellulales bacterium
CGTACAACCCCTGGCTTGGCATGTGGGTGGCGATCACGCGCAACAGCCGTTATTTCGATCGCCCGCTGCACCCCGAGGAAGCGATCTCCCGCGAACAAGCGATTCGCTTCTACACGATCAACAATGCCCGGATCATGTTTCTGGAAGATCAGATTGGCTCGCTAGAACCGGGGAAGCTGGCCGACTTCATCGTCGTCGACCGCGATTTGCTTTCCTGCCCCATCGATGAGCTGCGCGAGACAAATGCCGTGCGCACCTACGTCGGCGGCAAGCTCGTCTACACGAGGCCTTAACGGTGTGGCAGCAGAACCGCAAAGCGGCATGGGTGCCTGGGGCTGAGTCCGCGAAGCCCCAGAATTGTCGCGTCTGGGGCATCGCTACGCTCTGCCCCAGGCACCCCCTGCCAGTTCGATCGCGACCGTGCAGTGCTCCTGTAACGGTGTGGCTGAATCGTTGCGTCGTGGCACTTACGCTACTCGTGTCGCATTCGGTGGCCAACGGCTCTCAACCACGGCCAGTCGACGAACAACAGGTTCAGCAATCGGGCATCCGCCGCGTCGAGAGCCGGCACCTGGTGCTCTTCACCGATCTGCCGCCAAGCCCCGAGATCGACGAGTTGCCTAAAGTGTTCGACCAGGCGTTCCCGCAATGGTGCGAGTTCTTTGGCCGGTCGCCCGCGGCAGGCGACGCGTGGCAAATGCACGCCTTCCTGATGGCCAACCGCGATCGCTTTGCCCGGGCGGGGCTGTTGCCCGCGGAGTTGCCGACCTTTCGCAACGGGTTCTCGTGGAATGCCGACCTGTGGCTCATCGAGCAGCCCGCCGCGTATTATCGCCGACACCTGCTGCTGCACGAGGGGACGCACGGGTTCATGAACGCGGCCCTGGGCAACTGCGGGCCGCCGTGGTTCATGGAGGGGCTGGCCGAGTTCTTGGCCACGCACTCGTGGGTCGATGGCAAGCTGGTACTCGGCTACTTCCCCAAAGCGCGCGAGGAAGTCGATCACTGGGGGCGCATCAAGCTGGTGCGCGAAGCGATCGCCGCCGGGCGCCGCCGCACGATCGACGAGCTGCTGGCGCTGGAGCCGCAGACGCAACTCGACAACGAGAACTACGCCTGGTGCTGGGCATTAGCGACGTTGCTGAACGGCGTGCCTCGCTACCACGCCCGGCTGCACGAGCAAATTGCCGACGTGCGGCGCAACGATTTCAATGGCCGCTTCCGTGACCGGTTCCGCGCCGACTGGAACGACCTGGCCGACGACTGGCAGGTGTTTACGACGAACCTTGTTTATGGCGACGACGTGCCGCGAGCTGCGATCGAGTTTGCTCCGGGATCGCCGCTGCTCGACAAGCGGGCGGAAGTGTCGATCGCGGCCGATCGCTTGTGGCAGAGCAGCCGCGTGCAGCTTCAGGCTGGCAAGCGCTATCGGCTCCGCGCCAGCGGTCGCTACACGATCGCCGCCGGTCCGCCGGTGTGGTGGTGCGAACCCGGTGGGGTGTCGATCCGCTACCACAACGCTCATCCGCTTGGCATGCTGCTGGCCGTGGTGCGGCCCGATCAGCTATCGCGCACCAGTGCCTTCATCGCGCCGGCGCCGGTGGGACTGGAAACGGTGCTGGTGCCCGAGGCAACCGGGACACTGTATCTTTCGGTGAACGATTCCCCTGCCGAACTGGCCGACAACCGCGGCAGCGTGAACGTCGAAGTGATTGAGGAGTAAGTCATGCTCAAGCAGGTAGAGATTCCCGGCGCACAGCTCGCCGTCAAGGACGTGGGCGATGGTTCGCCCGTACTGTTTGTGCACGGCTTTCCACTGAGCCACGCCATGTGGCGCTCGCAGATCGAAGAGCTGGCGGCGACGCATCGCGTGATCGCCCCCGACCTGCGCGGCTTCGGCTCGAGCTGTCTGGCGTGCGTGGCGACAGTCACCATCGCACAGTTGGCCGACGACTGCGCGGCACTGCTCGACGCGCTGGGCGTTGGCGAGCCGGTGACGTTCTGCGGCTTGTCGATGGGGGGCTATGTCGGCTTTCAGTTCGTGCGGAAGTACGGCGATCGGTTGAAAGCCATAGTGCTATGCGACACGCGCGCCGCGGCCGACAGCCCCGAGGCGGCGGCCAACCGGTACAAGATGGCCGAGCACGTGATGCGGGCCGGCACCGAGATCGTCGCCACGGCAATGCTCCCCAAGCTATTCGCTCTGTCGACCGCGGCGAAGAACCCCGAGGTGGTGGAGGCGGTGAAGCGGATGATCCTCGCCACCGCGCCCGAAACGATCGCCGCTGTGCAGCACGCCATGGCCGAGCGCCCCGACGTGCAAGGCATGCTGCCGACGATTCGCGTGCCGACGCTGGTGCTGGTTGGCCAGGAGGACGCCATTTCGCCGGTCGACGAGATGCGGGCCATTGCCGCCGGCATCCCGGGCGCCCAGTTCGTCATCGTCCCCGAGGCCGGCCACATGGCGCCGATGGAAAATCCGGCAGCCGTGAACCAGGCCTTACGAACATTTCTCGGTTCGTTGTGACGCCGCGGCGTCCGGCGGCGACTCATGCTCATCGGGCAAGAAACCGTCTTGAGCGTGAGCCACGTATGCCTGTCCTTTTATTGATCGGGGCGATCGTCATCGTTGGGCTGGCCGTCGATCTGCTGACCGCCCCGCGTTATCAGCGCCTCCATAAATAGTCGCCCGCCTATTCCAGCTTCACCAGGTCGCGGCTCACGGCCGTTAGCCGATCGAGCAACTGCTGCTTGGCTGCGTCCAAGTCGGCCAGCAGTTCCGCCGGCTCGAAGCCGAACAGATAGAATTTGATCTTCGGCTCGGTGCCGCTGGGTCGCACCGCCACGTAATTGCCTTCCGCCTCAAGGTCGAGGATCACCATGTCGCCGCGCGGCTCCATTTGCAGATAATCGCGGACGCGCGTCACGCGCATGTCGCCGAGCGTCATGGGGGGCGCCGCGCGCAGGTTCGCCATCAGTTGCCGCATGCGATCCATTCCTACGCTCCCCGGCAACGTGCGCGAGATTTGCGTTTCGACGTGGCAACCGTGCTGCCAATACAGGGCGTCGAGCTTTTCGTGCAGCGTTTGTCCCGAGGCTTTCACCTGGGCGGCCAACTCGGCCAGCAGCAGGGCGGCGACCGTGGCATCTTTGTCGCGCGCATAAGTGCCGGCCAGGTACCCGTGCGATTCCTCGATCCCCAGCACGAAGTTTTCCGGCCCCTGCTCGTCGATCGCGCCGCCGATGTACTTGAAGCCCACTTGCAGGTCGCCGCAGGTCCGCACGCCGTACGAGTCGGCAATCCGCCGCACCAGCTCGGTGGTCACTAGGGTCTTCACGATATAGTTGTCGGGGCCGAGCATGCCGGCGGCCCGATGACCGTCGAGCACGAACTCGGTGAGCAGCGCGCCGATCTGGTTGCCGGTGAGCGTGTGCCACGGCCCGCCACGCCGCAGCGGCGCGGCACAGCCGAGGCGATCACCGTCGGGATCGGTCGAGAGCACCACGTCCGCGGCGGTTTCTCGGGCGCGAGCGATGATCGCCTCGAACGTTGCCGGATTCTCAGGATTGGCGACGTGGCCGGGGACGTTCGGAAAATCGCCGTTGGCCTCGGCGTGCGGCGCGAACAGCTCGACCTGCTTGAACCCCGCCGCGGCGAGCACCGGCAGGATGCTGGCCGCGCCGACACCGTGCATCGGCGAGTAGACGATCTTCACGTCGCGCGGCCCGGGCTGGCTTTGGGCGAGTACGGCCCGCTGGTACGGCCCGTCGATTTCCTGCTGGCAGTAGACGATTCCGCCGCGCTCCATTCCATCGGCAAACGGTGTGCGATCGATCTTCGCCGCGCGCATTACGCAGTCGATCACGCCACGGTCGTGCGGTGGCAGGAGTTGGCCTCCCGTTGACCAATATGCCTTCACGGCGTTATCGCTTGGCGGATTGTGGCTGGCGGTCACCATGATGCCGCAGGCACAGTGCTTGTAGCGCACCGCGAACGACAGCTGCGGCGTGCTGCGCGGAGCATCGAGAAACCAGACCTTGAACCCGGCGGCAACCATCACCTCGGCACACAACTCGGCAAAGTGCCGCGAACGGTGGCGGGTATCGTAGGCAATCGCGCACGCCAGCGGGCCGGTCGTGCCGACGGCCTGCTTCACGTAGTCGGCCAGCCCCTGGGCACTTTCGCCGATCGTGCGGTCGTTGATGGCGCCCGTGCCGATCGGATGCATGCGGCCGCGGCGGCCACCGGTGCCGAAGGGGATCACGGTCCAGAACACGTCGTCGAGCGTTTTCCACTGCCCGGCAGCAATGTGCTTGGCCAGCGTGTCGAAATACTCGGCGTACTGCGGCTCGGTGAGCCAGGTGCGAATGTTCCTCGCGGCGCCGGCGGTGAGCTGGCCGGCGTCAAGAGCCGCCTGCACGGCAGATCGCAGTGAATCGGTGTCTCGGTGGTTCATCGCGTCTCCGTTATACTGCCCGGTCATGAGCGAACCAATCATCAGCGTTTCGGGGCTGCGCGGGATCGTCGGCACGTCGCTGACGCCAGAAATCGCCATGCGGTACTGCGCGGCGTTCGCGGCGTCGCTCGAGCCGGGGGCGATCGTCGTCACGCGCGATGGTCGCACCACTGGGGCGATGTTGGCCGAATGCGTGCGTGGAGCGCTGCAAGCCGTCGGACGCACGGCGATCGATGCCGGCATCGCCGCCACGCCCACCACCGGCGTCCTGGTGCGGCAACTCGGCGCGGCGGGTGGAATCCAAATCTCCGCCAGCCACAATCCGCCCGAGTACAACGGCCTCAAGCTGTTCAGCGGCCAGGGGCGCGTCATCCCAGCCGACGAAGGGCAGCAGGTCGTCGCGGCGTATCGCACCGGCCGGATTGCCTGGGCCGGTCACGAGCATCTCGGCCGCACATCGCATGTCGTCGATGCCGCACAGAGCCACTGGCAACTGATCCGCGAAACGATCGATCTGGAGGCGATCCGCCAGCGGCGGTTCAAGGTGCTGCTCGACGCGAATCACGGAGCCGGCAGCCTGCTGGGAGCCTGGATGCTCGACGAGCTGGGGTGCGACGTGACGCTGCTCGGCGGCACTGCCGACGGGTTGTTCGAGCACCCGCCGGAGCCGACCGCCGAGAACCTGTCGAGCGTGCTTGCGCAGGTTCGCCGCGCGGACTGCGACATCGGCTTCTGCCAGGACCCTGATGCCGACCGGCTGGCGATCATCGACGAGCAGGGGCGTTACCTGGGCGAAGAAAAAACTCTGGCCCTGTGCGTCGATCATCGGCTGCGGCAGGAACATGGGCCGATCGTGACGAACTGCTCAACGAGCCGGATGTCGGAAGACCTGGCCGCGAAATACAAGGCGCCGTTCTACCGTTCGCCGGTCGGCGAGGCGAACGTGGTCGAGGTGATGCAGGAGCACGAAGCGCTCTTGGGAGGCGAAGGCAACGGCGGCGTGATCGATCCGCGCGTGGGATTGGTGCGCGACAGTTTTGTGGGGATGGCGCTAGTGCTCGATGCCATGGCGGCGCGCGGCATGAGCATCAGCGCCCTGGCGGCCGAGTTGCCACGGTACGAGATCGCGAAGACGAAAGCGGCGCTGGAGCCGGCGAAACTCGGCGCGGCATTGAAGGCACTGGCGGCGCACTGGCCCGAGGCGGCGACCGATTCGATGGACGGCCTGCGGCTCGATTGGCCGGGCAAGTGGCTGCTCGTGCGCGCGAGCAACACCGAGCCGATCGTCCGCGCGATTGCCGAGGCACCGACGGCGGCCGAGGCGCAGCACTTGTGCGACGAGGCGGCTATTGTGCTCGGACAAATGTAACCTTGTGGGAGGCGATTCCTATCGCCGAATTACGCATGAATTGAGCCTCTTGGTCGGCGAAAGGATTCGCCTCCCACAATTCCCACGAACCGCCGTGGCCGCTATGGCGACGCGCGCCAGGCGGCGACGGCCATCGCCAGCCATCCGGCGATGAACGCCAGTCCGCCGAGGGGCACGATCATCGCGAATGTTTTCGCTTGCGTGAGCACCCAGGCGTAGAGCATGCCCGAGAAAATCGCCACGCCGACCAGGAACAACACCCCAGCCACCGACCAGGCGCGATCGGGAAGCTGCCGCGCGAGCAGGCCGAGCAGCACCAGTGCCAGCGCGTGATACATCTGGTAGCGCACGGCCGTCTCGAACGTGGCGAGCGCCCGCGTGATATCCTCAGCCGATCGGCCGCGCGCTTCGAGCCAGCCGGGCAGCGCATGCGCGCCGAACGCGCCGATCGCCACGCCCAACGCGGCCAACAGGCTACCGATTAAAAGCCAAATCTTCGCTGCGTTGATCATTGATCAATCATCACTTAACACTTGCCGCTATTCCAGTCCCGCCAGTTCGCACAAGGTGGCGTTCATCACGGGTTGCGGGCAGCTCCAGACCAGGAAGAACAGTGCCTCGCGGCACCAGCGGCCCGCCGGATGGCCGACGACGTAGCCCGAGCCCTTGGCCGCGGTGAGCGCCGCCTGCGTGGTGCGCAGTGCCAGGCCGTTGGCGCGGGCCCGCAGCTCTTCGGTCGAACAACAAGCGACGCCGCTGGCCAGGCTCAGCAGGTCGGCCAGCGCGGCTTGCCAGTCGGCATCAAGCGCCTCGGCTGGTCCGCGCAGCTCGGCGCGCTTCGTCGCTTCGCCGGCGAGATAATCGATCGCGGCCCGCGCGAGTCCCAGAGCGAGCGTCGAAGTTTGCAGTCCGCCGGTCCCGGCCCCTTTTCCCTGGGCCATGACGTTCTCGACCGGGCCGGCGAGCACCCATTCGGGGCTCAATCGTACGCGGTCGCAACGCACCGCGCCGGTGTGGCTCGCGCCCAGGCCGACGAGGCGTGCCGGCAACTCGGCTGCGATCCCCGGCTCGTCGGTCGGCAGTGCGGCAAGCAGTTGCCGACCATCATCGAGTGTTCCGCCGGTGACGATCATTTCGGCCGCATCGCCGCCGGTGACCCAGGGGCTGAAGCCATTGAATATGAAATCGTCACCGCGCAGCTCTGCCCGGAGGACCGGCTTGGCCAAATGGCGGCGGCTGGTGGTGAGGTGCGAGATGCCGACCGTGGCGAACACGCTGCCATCGACAAGCCCCGGCAGCCAGCGCTCGCGCATCGCGGCGTTATCGCTCTCGACGATCCTGCGGCAAGCGCCGCTGCGCTGTGTGATGACGAACGTCGTGGTGAGGCAGGCGGCGCTCAGGCGCAGGTAGCCGCGCAGCACGTCGACCTCGCTCCACTCGGCGCCGCCGAACTCGGCGGGCACAAACCAGCGGAAGACACCAGCATTGGCGCAGAGCCGCAACTGCTCGGCAGGCCAGTGGCCGCTCGAATCGAGCGCATCGGCGCGCTGGTGCAGCTCGCGGCAGAGATCGTCGAGCGCGGCATCGTCAGGAGATTCGATCATCAATGGTGAGCCTCAGATGTCATCAGCGCTGATGAATTCAACCGCAGCGGCGCGGAGGACGCCGAGGGCAACAGAGGAAAACACATTTTTCTGTCAACTCTTGCTTCTGCTCCGCGCTCTCTGCGAACTCTGCGGTGCAATTCTGTCGGTCTACTCTGCCAGCGAGTACAGGATCACGTTCAGGCCGATGCGGGCGGCGTCTTCGCGGCTGTAGCCGGGGCACTCGATCGATTCGTGCCGCTCCAGGGCGCAGCTCAGGTCGTGCGGCGAGAAGACCACGCCGTAGTGGTCGCCGATCTTCACGCCGAGCAAGTCCGGCTCCCCCTGGCGCGAGACGACACGTGTCGGTCCGCCGCCGCCGGGTTCGAGGCTGCGCAGCGTGACGCGCCGCAGGTCGAAGCCTCCATAGGCGGTGCTGAACAGCGGATCGGTCACCGGGATACGCGCCATTGCGTGGCCGGCGAACGTGGCGGCCATCTCCTGCTGGAACGCCGTCGCAAAAGCCTCGCTCGAGCAGATTGAATCGGCCAGCAGTGCGCCGCCGCGCTCGACGAACGTGCGCAGTTGCTTGCGTTCGGCTGCGCTAAACGTGAACGAGTTGCGGCCGTGCATGAACAGCATGTGATGTTCGAAGATGCGCGGATCGGTCAGCGACAGTTCGCGCGTGTCGACGTTCACGCGCAGGCTGGCGTTGCGGGCGACGGCCTTCATCAGGTTCGGCAGCGCCTGCGGGGCGATGTTCCAGCCGCCGGAGTGCCGCAGCTTGGCGATCCAGATGCGTGCCCGTTCCATCGGATCGGTCGCCAGCGCCGGCGTGGCTGGCTCGATGCCTTCGAGCTTGTACTTCAGCTCGCGGTTGGTGGCGTAGGCCAGCACGTTGATGCCGATGCTGCGGGCGGCGTCGACCTGGGCGCGGACCTTTTCCGGCAGCTTGTCTTCGCGCCCCGGCCGGGCCAGCTCCCAGAAACAGCCGAGGTCTTCGGGGCAGTACACAACGCTGGTGCGGCAACCCAGGTCGATGCCCCACAACGGTCGCATGTACTGCGGTTCGACCCGCTCCTCGGCCGTCCACACTGGATGCTCCGGAGGCAGCAGCTTGAGCTGCTGCTCGGGTTCGGGAAACATTTGCCGTGCCAGCGCTCGGAAGCCGTGATCGAATGCTTCGCCGCCGCAGCAAGCTTCGACAAACAGAAACCCGCCGCGATCGATGTACTCGCGCAGGGCGTTCACTTGGACGTCGGTAAATTGCGGCGGGACGCTGCCGCTGATGAAGATCACCGGGCTTTGCAGCAGGTCGTCGGGAGTGGCATGGGACGAGTCGATGATCTGCCAAGTGAGGTCGCGCTTCCACCTGCGCTCGACGTAGCCGGTGATGTTCGCCAGGTCGGTGCGGTGATGGTTCCAGTCGTCGATCGGCGCGTGCTTGAGCTTGCTGATCAGCACCGGCCGGCGGCCCTTGGCCAGGAACAGCAAGCTGAGCGAGGTGGCAATATACGGGTCTTCTTCCAGTTCGCCGACACCGTTCCATTCGCCTGTGCCGGGATTCCTTTGCGCGGCCACCAGCACGTCGGCCCCTTCGCGATACCAATCGTGCTGGCCGAGGAATCGCTGGTTCGTGAGCCGACCGGCGCGCTCGACACCGTAGAGATAGTACAGCAGCCATGCCTGGTTGCCGCGGCCGGGGCCGGGATTGACGTGGACCGAGAAATGGCGCCCCAGCCAGGCCAAGGCTCGTTCGAGCGTGGTGTTCGCTTCCTGGTCGCCGCAGCAGCGGACATGCGAATCGTCGAAGCTGGCGTCGCCAGGGTTCAGCTTCTCGCCGGCGATCACGACGGCAGCGATGCCCGCGCAGGTCATGCTGCCGGTGCCGGCCAGGCCGGGCACATAACCCCACGAGCCGTCGATGTTCTGCGAGCGCTGCCAGTAGCCGAGAGCCAACCGCCAGGTTTGCTCGCTGACCGGCACGCCGACGCGCTCGGCCTCGTGCAGCGCCAGCAGGGCGAACTGCGTGTTCGAGTTATCGCCCGAGCCTTGGCGGACGCCGTAGTTCCACGCTCCCTTCTTATCGTCCTCGCGAATCTGCTGCTCCTCGAGCCAGCGGACGTTCTGGCGGATCAGCAACAAGTCCTTCTGCGGCTCGGCGGCGCACAGCACCATCGTCTGCAACGACACGGTGTAGGTGAGCTTCAGCTTCTGCTTGCGCAGCAGCGCGAGCGCCTTTTGGATGTGCGGGTCGCTGGCCGGCACACCGGCGGTGAGCAGGGACAACGTACACAAGCTGGTGATGCCAGTCGGGAAGCCGCGATGGTCGGTCCAGCTGCCGTCGGCCTCTTGCTTGTCGAGCAGATACTGCACGCCACGATCGATGGCGTTGCGCACCCGGGCGGCGTCGATATCGGCCAGGGCGGGGCGCGTCAGCACCGCGCTGAGCGTCCCGAACACCAGCGCGGATCGCAGCAATCGCAACATGCCCAAGTATTTTAGGTTTTTCGAGTTACGACGGCAACCGACGCCGCGCCGCTCGTTGCTGCTAGGGGGCGGCACCGATAGAATCGGATTCGGAGTACCCGCTTAGAGCCTATCCGAAAACCGCAAGCCACGCATATCGCCTGGGGCAGACATTCTTGTCTGCCGCGGGAGGCGTGGCCGAAGGCAGGCAGGAATGCCTGCCCCACGCGTTTTTCGGAGAGGCTCCTAGCGGCAGTCCGCTCGCTGGCCGCGTGGATGCGTCCGCTAAGCGGTCGAAATTAATTCTCTTTGGGCAAGGATTCGCGTGTCGACCAAACCTCGCAGTCTCGGCGATGTGTTGCAGGAGTTCAGCCAGCATCGGCGGCTGATGCAGGAAGAGTTGCAGAAGGTGATCGTCGGACAGACCGAGGTCATCGAACAACTGTTTGCCGCCATCTTCACCCGCGGCCACTGCCTGTTGGAAGGTGTTCCGGGACTGGCCAAGACGCTGATGGTCGCCACGCTGGCGCGCATCCTCGACGTGCAGTTCAAACGCATCCAGTTCACCCCCGACCTGATGCCGTCGGACATCACCGGCACCAACGTGCTGGAAGAAGACGAGCAAGGGCGGCGGAACTTCAGGTTCGTCGAAGGGCCGATCTTCACGAATATCCTGTTGGCCGACGAGATCAACCGCACGCCCCCCAAAACACAGGCCGCGCTGTTGCAAGCGATGCAGGAGCGCGAAGTCTCGGTCGGCCAGCAGACCTACGTGCTCCCCGAGCCGTTCTTCACCATCGCCACGCAGAACCCCATCGAGCAGGAAGGGACCTATCCGCTGCCCGAGGCGCAGCTCGACCGGTTCATGTTCAACATCAAGGTCGGCTACCCCACGAGCGCCGAAGAAGAACAGATTCTTGCGAGCACCACCCGCGGCGAACGCCCCGAGGTGCGCAAGGTGCTCTCAGGCCGTGCGATCCTGAACTTGCAAAAGCTGGTGGGAAGCGTGGCAGTGAGCGAGTACATCATCAAGTACGCGGCGCGGCTGGTGCGCTCGACGCGCCCCAAGGACGATGCCGCCCCCCAATATGTGCGCGAATGGGTCGACTGGGGCGCCGGGCCGCGTGCCGGGCAGTTCCTGATTCACGGCGGCAAGGCGCTCGCGGCAATGGACGGCCGGTTCTCGGTCGCGATCGACGACATCAAGAAAGTGGCCGTTCCCGTGCTCCGCCACCGCATCAGCACAAACTTCCAAGCCCAAGCCGAAGGAATGAACAGCGAAGACGTGATCGAGCGGCTGCTGAAGGAACTGCCGACGCCGGAAATCGCGAAGTTTCAGTGATGGCAAAGGCAGAAGTCAGAAGGATGAATGCAGAAGTACAGAAAGGGGAGGGACATGGCTACAACGAGCGACAAGGCTACAACGAGCGACAAGGATTTAGCGCAGCGCACGAAGCGATTCGCATTGCGGATTATCAAGCTCTATACCAACCTGCCCAAAGAGACACTCGGGCAGGTTCTGGGAAAGCAAATCCTTCGCAGCGGCACGTCAGTCGGCGCTCAATATCGCGAGGCATCGCGCGCCCGGTCGACGGCTGAGTTCATCAGCAAGATCGAATGCGTGCTGCAAGAACTCGACGAGACGAGCTACTGGATCGACCTGCTGATTGAAGGTGAGGTTGTCCCTGCGTCGAGACTCAGCGAGTTACGGGCCGAAGCAGACGAGCTGATCTCAATCTTTGTCGCTTCGGTGAAAACAGCAAAAGAGAATCGCTGAACGGTCGACCTTGCCTGTGGACTCACTGCCGGCACTTCTGCATTCATCCTTCTGACTTCTGCGTTCCCGTGCCTTCCGCCGAAAGCTACCTCAAGCCCGAAGTCATTCGCCAGATCGCACGGCTTGATCTGCGCGCGCAGTTCATCGTGAAGGGTTTCTTGCAAGGCCTGCACGCCAGTCCATTCCAGGGGTTCTCCGTCGAGTTCAGCGAGCACCGCAAGTACACGCCCGGCGACAATCCGCAGGACATCGATTGGCTGGTCTATGCCAAGACCGACAAGTATTACGTCAAAAAGTTCGAGGCCGAGACGAACATCACCGGCTACCTGGTGGTCGATCAAAGCCGCAGCATGGGCTACACGTACCGGCAGCAGCTCACCAAGTTCGAGTATGCCATCTGCCTGGCCGCGGCGCTCGGCTACTTGATGATCCACCAGCAGGACCCGGTGGGGCTGATCACGTTCGACGAACGGATTCGCGACAGCCTGCCGCCGCGCTCGAAGCGCACGCAGTTGGGCAACATCCTCTCGCTGCTCTCGAAGCTCGAGCCAACCGGGCAGACGCAAATCGCCAAGAGCATCGTGCAGATCGCGGCGATGCTCCGTCAGCGCAGCCTGGTGATGCTGTTCACCGATCTGCTCACCGACCCCGAGCCGGTGCTCAAGGCGCTGCATCGGCTACGCCACGGCGGGCACGATGTGATTCTGTTCCATATCCTGGACGAGGCCGAAGTGCGGTTTCCGTTCGACGGCGTGGTGGAGTTCGAGGAGCCGGAAACCAGCGAGAAGTTGACGGTCGACACCGCCGGCTTTCGCCACGACTACCTCGACGAAATCGCGCAGTTCCGCGAGCTGTATCGCCGCGATTGCTTCCAGACCGGCATCGATTACGTCCCGCTCGACACCAGCATGCAGTTCGACCGCGCCCTGGGAGAATACCTGGTGAACCGGAGTAAGAAAGGATAGCGGGAATGCAGAAGGCAGAAGTATGAAGGCAGAAGTCCGACACTTCTGACTTCTGACTTCTGCCTTCTGACTTCTGCCTTCTGACTTCTGCATTCTGACTTCTGCCTTCCGTCTGTCATGTTCCTCAACCCTCTCTTCCTCGCCGGCACCGCGCTCGTCGTCGTGCCCATCGTGCTGCATCTGCTGATGCGGCCGCGGCCGAAGCATTTGCTGTTTCCGGCCCTGCGGTTCATCCGGCAGCGGCACGACGTGAACCGCCGGCAGATGCGCTTGCGCAACTGGCTGCTGCTGCTGTTGCGCGCCGCGGTGATCTGTCTGTTGGCTCTGGCGCTGGCCAGGCCGAGCATCCAGGGCAATGCCGGGGGCATCGGCGCGCGCGAGGGGCCGGTGGCGGCGGCGTTCGTGTTCGATACCTTGCCGCGCATGAGCTACCGGCACGAAAACCAAACGCGGCTCGAAGCGGCGCAGGCGTTCGGCGCCTCGCTGCTGGGGGAGTTGCCGGAAGAAAGCCGCGTGGCGGTGCTCGACGCCGCCACCACGCTGCCGACGTTCCAGGTCGACCTGGGAGGGGCCAACCATCGCATCGAGCGGCTCGAGCCGCGCGCCGTGGGGCGGGCGCTATCGAAGGTGGCGATCGACGCCGCGGGCTTGCTCAAGACCAGCGATCTGCCGAAGGAAATCTACCTGTTCAGCGATCTGTCGCGCGCGGCATGGGACCCGGGTGACGCTGCCGAGCTTACCGCTGCGCTTGAATCGTTGGGGCTCACCGGCGTGTACCTGATCGACGTTGGCGTCGAGCATCCGCAGAACTACGCGCTCGGCGAAGTGCGGCTGCCCGGGCAATCGCTGGCTAAGAACACTGCCCTTAATCTCCGCTGCGAACTGAGCAGCCGCGGAGTCAGCGGGCAGCGCGTCGTCGAGTCGTACCTACTCGGCCGACAGGGACAAGCCGAGAAGCGCAGCCAGGAAATCGTCGAGTTGGCCGAGGGCGAGAGCGCAGCGATCGAGTTCGTGCTCGGCGGACTCGACGAGGGAACACACCAAGGCTTCTTGCGGATCGTCGGCGGCGATGCCCTGGCTGCCGACGACACGCGCTACTTCACGGTCGACGTGCGACCGGCCTGGAAGGTGCTCGTCGCGGCTCCCGAACCTGCCGAGGATTACGCGTTCTACCTGACCGAGGCGCTCGCGCCGCAGGCGTTTCGCAAGAACGGCCAGGCGCGCTTCGATTGCGACGTGATCGGCTACCCACGGCTCGCTGAGGCGCCGCTCGAGCGCTACGCCGCGGTGGTGCTGCTCGATCCGCCGCCGCTGGCCGATGCAGTTTGGCAGCAGATCGGCGCGTTTGCGCAGGCGGGTGGTGGCGTGGCGGTGTGTGTCGGCGATGCCGCGCAGCCGGTCGCCTCGTTCAACAGTGCCGCGGCGGCCGAGGTGCTGCCGGCGAAGCTCGATCTTGTGGCCCGGCATCCGCAAGGGGACGTTAGCCTCGCGCCCGACGACAGCCAGCATCCGCTGCTCGAAAAGTTCCGCCCGCTGCGAGGCACGATCGGCTGGGATGCGTTTCCGGTGTACCGTTACTGGCAGGTGACGGCGCTGACCCCGGGAGCACAGACCGTGGCGGCGTACAGCGACGGCGACCCCGCGATCCTCGAGCGACCGTTGGGGCGCGGCCGCGTGCTGCTGCTCACCACGCCGGTCTCCGAGTCGCCGCACGCTAGCGCCGGCGATCGCTGGAATCTGCTGGCCACCGGCTTCGAGCCTTGGCCGTTCGTGATGCTCGCCAATGAAATGACGCTCTACCTGGCCGGCTCCAGCGATACGCAGTTCAATTACCTCGCCGGCCAGACAGCCACCATCCGCGTGCAGCCCGGGCAGCGTCATCCGACGTATCTGCTCACGCCGCCCAGTGGCGACAGCGAACGGATCGCAGCCGACCCGGCGCGGAACGTCATTGTCGTAGCGGCGACCCCCGAGGCGGGCGACTACCGGATCGCCGCTGGTGGTGCCAACGCCGGCGTGCATCTGGGGTTCAGCGTGAACCTATCGCCCGATGCCACGCAGCTCCAGCGCATCGAGCCCGAGCAGCTCAAGCAATTGTTCGGCAAGGTGAACGTGCGGATCGCCCGCAGCCGCGATCAACTCGATCGCGAAGTCTCGACAAGCCGCGTCGGCCGCGAGCTGTTCGGCATGTTGATTGCCGCAATGGCCCTGGTGCTGGGCCTGGAACACGTGTTGGCGAATCGGTTCTATCAGGCGCCGGGCTCCGGGCTACGGGCTCCAGCCGGAAAGAAACAGCCCGTAGCCCGAAGCCCGTAGCCCGTTGTCCGAGACATGCCCCACGACGCCACCATCTCGTTCTACCCCGTCGGTTCTTGGGGGCTGATCGTTGCGCTGGTGGTCGTGCTGCTGGTGCTGCTGGCCCTGGGACCGGCGCGCGATCGTGTCACGCGCCGTCGTCGGCAAGTGCTCGTCGGTCTGCGCGTGGCGGTGATCCTGCTCACGCTGCTGGCACTGGTGCGGCCGACGCTCGTGCACACCTCGACGGTGAAACAGGCGGCGACGCTGGTGGTGCTGGCCGATCGCTCACGGAGCATGCAGGTCGACGACGCGGCCGGTAAGAAAACCCGTTGGGAGATGCTGCGTGCGACGCTCGTCGATGCCGCCCCGGCACTCGACTCGCTGAAGAAAGACTTGGAAGTGCAGATTTTCGAGTTCGACGATCAACTGCACCCGCGCGGCTTCAACGACGGCATCATCGATCTCGACGAAAAGCCGACCGGCCAGCAGACCGCCATGGGGGCGGTGCTCGATGACTTGCTGCGGCAAGACGCCGGTCGGCGCCTCGCGGCGGTGATCCTGCTCGGCGACGGCGCACAGCGCGCCGTGCCGCCGCGCGACGCGCCTCCGCAGGGGCCGGTGCGGCGGCTGGCCGACCTGGGCTTTCCGCTCTACACGGTGCCGCTCGGGCAAGGGCGCGGCAGCGGCGAGGCGCGCGACGTGGCGGTCGAAGGGTTCCTTGTCCCCTCGACCGTGTACGTGAAGAACCGCCTCTTGGCCAGCGGCACCGTGCGCGTCGAGGGATTCGTCAACCGCTCGATGCCCGCCCAACTGCTGTTCGAAACTCCGACGGGCGGGATGGCGCCGGTGGCGGCGACCACCCTCCAGGCGCGCAGCGACGGCCAGCGCCTGCCAGTCGAGCTCGATTACATCCCCGAGATCTCCGGCGAATTCAAGGTCACGCTCCGCGTCCCTCCGCAAGCCGGCGAGCTGGTCACCACGAACAACGAGATGAGCACGTTCGTCACGGTGCTTAAAGGTGGGCTGAACGTGCTGTACATCGAAGGGGTCGCGCGGGTCGAAGCGAAGTTTCTCCGCCGTGCCCTCGACGCCTCGCCCGACATCAAGCTCGATTTTCTGCGGATCGACGCCCGCAAGCCGGAAACCAGACCCTCCGATCTCGCCGAGCGGTTTCGTCCCGGCAAGTACGACGTCTATATCTTCGGCGACATCGACAGCTCGGCCTTCTCGGCCGAGGAGCTGACGCAACTGGCCGCCGCCATCCAGCGCGGCGCCGGGTTCATCATGCTCGGCGGCTTCCATAGCTTCGGCGCCGGCGGTTACGGCCGCACCCCGCTGGCCGACGTGCTGCCGGTGGCGATCGATCGCCTGGAGCGGCAGAATTTCGACGAGCCGTTGCGCAGCGACCTGCACCTGGGCGAGCATCCCAAGATGCGCCCCACGCGCTTCGGCCAGGCGCAGACGCTCATGCAGTTGGCCGCGGCCGATCGCAACGCCACCGCCTGGGCCGAGCTGCCGGCGCTCGAAGGGGCCAACCGACTGCGTGCACTCAAGCCGGGGGCGCAGACTTTGGCCGAGTCGGACTCGGGTCAGCCGCTCTTGGTCGCCAAGGATTTTGGGGCCGGGCGGGTAATTGCCTTTGCCGTCGACTCGACCTGGCGATGGTGGATGACCGGACACGAGGCGGCCGACAAACGCTTCTGGCGGCAGACGGTGCTGTGGCTGGCGCGCAAGGATCAATCGAACGAGGGGAGCGTGGTGATCACGCTCGATCCGCGGCGGTATGCACCGGCGGCCCACGTCGAGTTCGCCGTGGCGGCACGTTCGGCCGAAGGCGTGCCGATCGCCGACGCCACGTTCACCACCGAGGTGCAAACTCCCGCCGGCACGGCGACGCCGGTCCATCTCCGCCGCCAAGCCGATAGCAGCGCCGGCACGTTCGTCGACACGCAGACGCCGGGCGACTACGTGATTCGCGTCACCGGCAAGCGGGGCGACGAGCTGATCGGCAGCGGCCAGGCGCGGTTCCTGGTGTACGAGCAAGACCTGGAGCTCGACAACCCGGCGGCTGACCGCGCGCTGCTCGAAAGCCTGGCCATGACGACCGGCGGCCGGGCGATCGCGCCCGAGCAACTTCCCGAACTGCTCGACGAGCTGCGCCAGGCGACCGACCGCTTACACGTCGAGGTGCAGAACAAGGTCACGCTCTGGGACACCTGGCCGTTCTTCCTGCTGTTCGTCAGCCTGCTGGGCGTGGAATGGTACCTGCGGAAGAAATGGGGGCTGGTGTAGCGATCGGCCCGAGCGACCGCATGGCGAGCGGGGCCAGTCATGGCCCCGGTAACTCAGACCGCTGTCCCCGCGCAACTTACCGGGGCGTTCACACGCCCCGCTCGCCGGTGTTGTAGAGCGCTTTTCAGCTAGCTGTAGCGGCGAGGTCGGGTGCCATGCTCACGCTTGCGTGAGCATGTCCACGACGAGCGTGGACATGGCGCCCCGACAGGACGCCACACCGTTGCGAAACGCGTTTTAACTCGGATGCAACGGCGAATTCAGCGCTTGCCCGCAGGCTGCGGTACATCGTCCGGTCTTCGATCGTGTCGTGCCCGTAGCTCGGCCCGATGGCGGTACAGCACCGCGATCAATTCATCATCGTCGATGTCCCCGAGCCCCTTGCCGAAGTGTGCTTCGCCCAGGAAACCCAGATGCGACATTAACTGCCCGATTCGCACGTCGGGCGATCGTTCTAGCAGCTCGGTAAGAATAGTCGGCGCCTCTTTTCGGACGGCGGGGATCACGGCAGCGATTCTCCGACCTTCGGCGAGCCATGGCGGTAGCTGTCGAGCACAGCGAGACGCACCAAAATCCCGCGATGGGTCTGGTGCATCGCGCTACGCTTGATGCACCCTACCATTGTTTCGTGCTTCGTCATTCAGAATTCTTTCGTCATTCGGATTTCGGGATTCGTCGTTCTCTTCCCACCGCGATGTTTCGGCCGGTACAATGCCAGGACAAATCGAGCCACCCAGTCCCCAGGAGGCCTCTGCCATGTCCTCTCCACTCAAATCGCTCATCGCCAGCGGCACCAAGCTGTGGCTCGATTCGGTCGATCCCGACCTGGTGCGCGAGAACCGTGCCCTGGGGGCTTCGGGGGCGACTTCGAATCCGATCATCGTCTCCGACCTGATCAAGACCGGCAGGTTCGACAACGATCTCGACGCCTTCGTGCAGAAGGGTGATGACGACGAGATCATCGCTTGGAAACTAACCGACATGCTGGTGCAGGGAGCCCAGAAAGTCTTCCTGCCGGCATGGGAACAGACCGCCGGCGACGACGGCTACGTGAGCTTCGAGCTCGATCCGCTGCTGGAAGACCCCAAGGCCGACATGCCGCAGGCCGATCGCACCCGCCGCTACGTCGAACTGGGCAAGCAATGGTCGGCCGGGCACAAGAACCGCATGATCAAGGTTCCCGCCACGCCGGCCGGCCTGGGAGCGCTCGAGGAGTTGTGCGCCGCGGGAATCACGTTGAACGTGACGCTGATCTTCGCCGACCGGCAATACAAGGCCGCCCGCGACGCCATCTGGCGCGGAGCGCAGCGTCGCCGGGACCTGAAGACGTTCAAGAGCGTGTACAGCATCTTCGTCTCGCGGCTCGACGTGTACACCGAGAAGGCCGTGCCGCAGCTTTCGCCGGCGGCTCAGGGGATGGTGGGCATCGTTAATGCCAAGCGCATCTGGGCGGAGAATAAAAAGTTCTGGGCCGACAAGAAAACGCCGCTGCACCAGGAGATGATCTTCGCCAGCACCGGCACGAAGAAGCCCAGCGATCCGCCCTGGAAGTATGTCGAGGCGTTCGCCGGCAGCGACATCGAAACCAACCCGCCGGCCACGAACGAAGCGGTCGAGAAGAGCGGCCGCACGATCACCAGCCACATTGCCGAGATGCCCCCGGCCGACGTGCTGGCCGAGATCGACGGCAAAGTCGACATCCAGAAGCTCGAACGCACTTTGATGGACGAAGGGATCAAGAAGTTCGCCGACCCGCAGCACGCCCTGCTCGACCTGATCGGCGAAAAACGCGCCGCGCTGACGACGTAACAATTCCCAACAAAACTCACCACAGAGGCACAGAGACACGGAGAAGCAAAGCAGGAACCACAGATGAACACGGATGTACACAGATAAGATGCGGACGCTTGCATCTTTCTTATCCGTGTTTATCTGTGTGCATCTGTGGTTTTCTTGCCTCTCTATGCCTCTGTGTCCCTGTGGTTACTTCCCTCCGCTAAAACACGCCAATGGCTCTTGATTCTTATTCCCTTTGCCCCTGTGGCAGCGGTAAGAAGCTGAAGTTCTGCTGCGCCGACCTCGCCGGCGAGCTGGAGAAAATCCAGCGCATGCTCGAAGGGCAGCAGCGGCACGCTGCGCTCGATCACATCGAAAAGCTGCTGGCCCAGCAGCCGGGCCGCGCGGCGCTGCTGGCCTACAAAGTGACGCTGCAAAGCGAGCTGGGCATGGTCGAGCAGGCCCGGCAGACCATCGAGCAATTCGTCACGCTGCATCCCACCAATCCGGTAGCCCTGGCGAACCATGCCCTGGTGAAGGCCGGCAACGACGGCGCTGCGGCAGGCGTCGAACCGTTGCAGCAGGCGCTGGCCGCCAGCGGGCAGGAGATTGCCCTGCCGGTGTACGAAGCGATCGGTGCGCTGGCCCAGCTGCTGCTGCTCGAAGGATATTTTCTCACGGCCCGCGGCCACTTGATGCTGCAACTCCGCTTGCATCGCAGCGACCAGGAAGTGCTGACGCTGATCTCGCGGATCGCCTCGTCGCCACAGATTCCGTCGCTGTTCAAGGAAGACCTGCCGCTGTTGGAAGCCCCTCCCGACGCACCCTGGCGTGCCGAGTTCAACGCCGCCATGGAATTCGCCCTCGGCGTCCGCTGGCTCGAGGCGGAGCGACGCCTGGCGACGCTGGCGAAGCGCGTCGATAACGCTCCAGCAATCTGGCAGAACCTGGCGGTGGTGCGCGGCTGGCTGGCTCTCGATGCGGAAGCGGCTGAGGCGCTGCGCCGTGTCGCGGCGCTCGCAGCCCCGAAGGAAGACGCGGTCGAGGCCGAGGCGCTGGCCCAATTGCTCGATCCGGCTATGGCCGACGACGTGGTGGACGAACTGCGCGTCAGCTACGCGCTATCGGATGTCGACGCGCTGCTGGAGCGTGCCGCCTCGAATCCGCGGCTGCTGCGATTGCCGGTCGAAGCGCTGCCGCGCGTCGACGAGCAAGTGCCGCCGCGTGCCGCGCACTGGCTGCTCGATCAGCCGATGCCTTCCACCGGCGTCGATCTCAAGCTCGACGCCGTGCCGAGCATCATCGGCCGGCTGCTGATCTACGGCCGCGAGACCGATCGGGAGCCACGGGCTGAGATTGAGGCATTGCGTAGCGATCTGGAGGCGGCCCGCACGGCAGTCACGGAGATGGCTGGCCCAGCGCTCGGTGCTGCTGGCGCTGAGGAAGTGATCGACGCCGTCCCCGCGAGCCAGTTGGCGCTGAGTTGGAACTGGCGGCTGCCCGACGACACGCCGCCGGAACACGTGCGCCAATTGCTCGTGCGCAAGCGCCGCGATACGGTGCTCAACCGCTGGCCGACGACGCCGAGCCGGTTGTTCGACGGTCGCACGCCGGAAGAGGTCGCCGGCGACGCCAGCCAGAAGATCAAACTGCGCGCGGCGATCCTGCTTATCGAGCTGTCGATGGAGCATCCCTCGACGCCGGGGCTGGTGAACGAGCTGCGTGCTCGGCTCGGTCTGCCGACGCTGCAAGAGATCGATCCGACAGGACTCGACCTCGAACGCTTGCCGCTGATTCGATTGTCGCGTGTGCAAGCCGAGAGGCTGTCCGATGAAGTGCTACTGTCGCAGTACCACCGCGTGCAGTTCAGCGGAGCGCGGGCTGCCGCGCGTCGCTTCGGCACCGAGGTCGTCGCTCGCCCGGGGCTCGACGGCAAGGTCGACAAGGCGGCGGTTCATGGTGCGCTATCGGCGTTCGAAGAGGATCCCGCCCACGCGCTGGAGCACCTGTCCCAGGCGCGTTCGCTCGCGCAGGCGGCGGGAAAATCGTGCGCGCGGTGGGACATCGCCGAGTTCTCCCTGCGACTGCGGCGGGGCGACGAGCGCGAAGCCAGCGAGTTGCTGCGACACATCCAGACGCGCCACGGCAACGAGCCCGGCGTCGCCCAAACGCTGATGCAGATGCTCTACGAAGCAGGGATCATCGGCCCCGACGGTCGCCCCACCGCAACAACCGCCGCAGCCGCCCAAGGCGCTGCGCCGGGTCTCGTTGTCCCTGGAGCCGCACCGCAGCCGGCCGGAGCGATTTGGACTCCCGGCGCCGAACCCGCCGCGAGCGGCGCGAAGAAGTCGGCCATCTGGACGCCGGGAATGGACTGAAAATGATGAATGCGAAATGCTTAATGCTTAATGGTCCGACTGGTTACATTACGCATTACGCATTTATCATTTTGCATTTTCCTCGATGACGCGCATCACCGGCATCGGCGCCTTTTTGCACCTGCTTGCCGAAGCGGGCGTGCGCTATATCTTCGGCAACCCTGGCACCACCGAGCTGCCGCTGAACGACGCGCTCGTGGGCGACGGGCGCTTCCGCTACATGCTCGGCCTGCAAGAAGTGCCGGTCGTGGCAATGGCCGACGGCTACGCGATGGCCTCGGGGTCGCTGGGTGTGGTGAACCTGCACATCAGTTGCGGCTTGGGCAACGCGATGGGCATGCTCTACAACGCCTACCGCGAGGGGACGCCGCTATTGGTCACCGCCGGGCAGACCGATCGCCGCCTGGCCGTCGAAGAGCCAATCTTGTGGAGCGACATGGTGAGCGTCGCCCGGCCGTGGACCAAGTGGGCAGCCGAGGTGCCGCGCACCGCCGATCTGCCGTCGATGGTTCGCCGCGCCATTGCTGCCGCGCTCACGCCGCCGACCGGCCCGGTGTTTCTGTCGCTGCCGGTCGATGTGCAGACGGAGCTGGCCGAGTTGGATCTTTCGCCCTCTGCGCGGGTCGACACGCTTGTGCGGCCGCCGATCGCGGCGCTGCGGCAAGCCGCCGAGCTACTGGCCTCGGCGAAGAACCCGGCGCTGCTCGTCGGCAGCCGGCTGCTGGAACGCGACGGCGTGAGCGAAGCGGTGCGCGTGGCGGAATTGCTCGGCGCACCGGCCATCTCCGAACCGGGCACGACGCACGGCCGATTGGCGTTCCCCAGCGATCACGCGCTCTACAGCCAGGGGTTGCCGCTGTGGAGCCCCGAGGTCCGCGAGCGGCTGGCCGAGTTCGACGTGCTGCTGGTGGCAGGCATGGACCTGCTGCGGCAGTACGTGTACCACGAGCCCGCGCGGGCCATCCCCGAGCACATCCGCCTGGTGCACTTCGACGAAGACCCGCGGCAACTGGGCAAGAACTATCCCCTGGCCGTCGGCGTGATCGGCGACGTGAAAACCGGCCTGGCGGAACTCGCCTCACTTCTAGAGCACACGATGACCGCCGACGAGCGCCAGCGAGCGGCGAAGCGCGGCGAGGCCCGCACCGCGGCTCATCGGCAAGCGCGCGAGAAACTCACGCGCGCCGCGGCGGCCGAGCGCGACGTGCGCCCCATCACGCCGCTGGCCGCGATGACGGCGCTGGCCGGCGTGCTGCCGCCGGATGTCGCGGTCATCGAGGAAGCGGTGACCACGACGAACACCACCTTCGAACGCCTCGGCGCCTTGAAGAACACCACCGGCTACTTCGGCCACCGTGGTTGGGCGCTCGGTTGGGGGCTGGGCTGCGCGCTGGGGGTGAAGCTCGCCTGGCCCGAGCGGCCGGTGCTCGCGCTGTTGGGTGAAGGGGCGGCGATGTACGGCATCCAGGGGCTCTGGTCGGCGGCGCATCACCGACTGCCGGTGACGTTCGTGGTGTTCAATAACGCGCAATACCAGATCCTCAAAATCGGCGCTAAGCAGTTGAACCTGCCAGCAGCGCACCGTGGGCAGTTCGTGGGGCTCGACCTGGTCGAGCCTGAGGTCGATTTCGTCGCCCTGGCCCGATCGCTGGGCGTCGAGGCCGAGCGCGTTGCCGAACCCGCCGAGTTGGCCGGGCGCGTGCGGCAGTCGCTGGCGGGTGATCGCCCGCGGCTGTTCGATGTGCCGATCGCCCGCACGGTGCCGAAGCGATTGGAGTACGGTTGATGAAGAGCGATTAGCGGTTAGCAGTGAGCAATGAGCCGGCATGCCCCGTCGAATGCCTGACCGCTAGTCGCTAGCTGCTAACTGCGAACCACTATGCCTCCTACCGTGCTCATTCTCGGCGCCGGGATCAACGGGGCGGCGCTCGCGCGCGAACTGGCGCTGCAAGGTGTTGGCGTGTGCATTGTCGACCAGGCCGACCTGTCGACCGGGGCGACCGCTTATTCGTCGCGGCTGATTCACGGCGGGCTGCGCTACCTCGAATACGGCGAGTTCGACCTGGTGCGCGAGTCGCTCGCCGAGCGTGAGCGGCTACTGAAGCTCGCGCCGCAGTTCGTCCGTCCCTTGCGGCTGTTCATTCCCGTCGAGCACCGGCGTGGCGGGCTGTTGCGCTCCGCGGCGCGGTTCGTGAAGCTCGATCGCTGGTTCACCTCGCCGGCCGAGCGCGGACTGTGGACCGTGCGGCTAGGGTTGGCGATGTACGATCGTCTGGCCGGTGAGTCGCATCTGCCGCGACACACCGTCGCGCCCGTTGGCGCCATCGACACGCCGAATGTCGATCAGGGCCGGTACCGTTGGCTGTGCTCGTATTACGACGCACAAATCCAGTGGCCCGAGCGATTCGTGGTAGCGCTGCTGCACGATGCTCGCCGCGCCGCCGCCGAACGGGGAGCGGCGTTCGATTGCCGCACCTATAGCGCTGCCGCATGGGATGGTAAGCGCGTGACGCTGCGCACTGCCGGCCGCGAAGAGGCAAGCAGCTTTGCGCCTGACGTGATCGTGAACGCCACGGGGGCGTGGGTCGATCGGACGCTTGAGCAGTTGCACGTCCACGCGCCGCGGCAGATGGGGCCGACCAAGGGGAGCCATCTTGTGCTGCATAGCGCGGCACTGCGCGAAGCACTCGAGTTCGGTGGGCTGTATGCCGAGGCGGCCGACGGTCGGCCGGTGTTCGTGCTCCCCTTCGGCGAGCTGTCACTGGTCGGCACCACCGACCTGCCGTACGACGGCGACCCGGCCCGAGTGGTCGCGAGCGAAGACGAAATTGCGTATCTACTAGTAACGGTGAATCACCTGCTGCCTGACGTGCGCGCCACGTACCGCGACGTGCTGCTGCACTACAGCGGCGTGCGGCCGTTGCCCGCGGCCGATCCATCGAACCCAGCAGCGATCACGCGCCGACACTGGATGCAGGAGCATGCCGACGCGCCGCTGCCGATGTACTCGATCATCGGCGGCAAGCTGACCACCTGCCGCTCGCTGGCCGAAGGGGCCGCCGACACCATCCTGGCGCGGCTGGGGATGCCGCGGCTCGCGAGCACGCGCGATCGGCCGATCCGCGAAGAGGCTACGATGCTGCCCGGCGAAATGCCTGCATCTGACGACGCCTTGCGGCAAGTGATCCGCGACGAGTGGGTCACCACGCTCGACGACCTGGTCGAACGCCGGCTGATGCTGTTGTACGATCCAAGCTTTTCGCGCGGCATGCTCGAGCATCTGGCCGGGCTGCTGGTCGTCGAACACCGGCTTGACGCCGCAGCGAGGCCAGCCGCCGTGGAGGCGGTGATCGATCGGCTGCGCACGCATTTTGGACGCATGGTGGCGGGATGAGAGCTTTATGCCGCGCGCGCTTCGCTTATAATGCGTGTATGGTTCCGAACCTCCAAGATCTCGGCATCGACCGCTTGAGCGTTGAGGATCGCATCGCGCTGGCCCAGGCAATTTGGGACAGCATCGACCCGGACGCGGCATCGGTCTTAAGCGATGCACAGCGCGCGGAACTCGAACGACGGCTCGCCGACCACGAGCAGCACCCGGAACGCGCGGTGCCATGGGAAGTGGTGAAGGCTAACGTGCTCGCGAATCTTGGCCAATGACGCGGGCGATCAGGTTTCGGCACGAGGCACAGCTTGAGCTCGCCGAGGCTGCATGCTGGTACGAAGCGCGGCGAGCGGGGCTCGGCCAGGAATTCGTTGCCGGCGTGCAGAAGACGCTCGAGCTGATCGCGTCTCGGCCCGAGCTGTTTGGCATCGTGTTGAAAGACATTCGCCAAGCTAGGGTGTCTCGCTCTCCATACAGCGTTTATTATCGTTTGCTGCCGCAGGAAATCGTGGTCCTTTCGATATTTCATGGGAACCGCGATCCGTCGCAATGGCAACAGCGGACGTGAACGCGCCTAAGATGTTTCGTGACGTGTCGTTCTTCGCGCCTTCGCCAACATGAAGCGATACATTCTCGCGCTCGATCAGGGGACCACCAGCAGCCGGGCGATTGTGTTCGATCATCACGGCGCGATCGTCGCGAGCGCCCAGCAGGAGCTTGAGCAGATTCTGCCGGCGCCGGGCACGGTCGAGCACGATCCCGAAGCGATCTGGCAATCGCAACTGGCCACGGCCCGCGATGCGATCGCCCGGGCCGAGATCGCGCCGGAGCAAATCGCCGCCGTCGGCGTGACGAACCAGCGCGAGACGACCATTGTGTGGGACCGTCACACCGGCCGGCCCGTGGCCAATGCCATTGTGTGGCAGAGCCGCGTGACCGCGGGGATTTGCGATCGGCTCAAGGCCGACGGCCTCGAACCAACGTTTCGGGAAAAGACCGGGCTGGTGGTCGACGCGTATTTCTCGGGGACCAAGATCAAGCATCTGCTCGACACTGTGTCGGGCTTGCGCCAGCGGGCCGAGGCGGGCGACGTGCTCTTCGGCACGGTCGACACCTGGCTGATCTGGCGGCTCACCGGCGGCAAGTGTCATGTGACCGACTACAGCAACGCCAGCCGCACGCTGCTGTTCAACATCCACACGCTCGATTGGGACGAAGAGTTGCTCGGCCTGCTGGACGTGCCGCGGCGAATGCTCCCCGAGGTGCGCGCGTCGAGCGAAGTGTACGGTCACACGACGGCCGAGTGGTTCGGCGAATCGCTGCCAGTGGCCGGCGATGCGGGGGACCAGCAGGCGGCGACATTCGGCCAGGCGTGTTTCGCGCCGGGCATGGCAAAGAATACCTATGGCACCGGCTGCTTCCTGCTGCTGCAAACCGGCGAGCGGCCGGTGATATCGCGGCATCAGTTGCTCACGACGATCGGCTGGGGATTGAACGGCCGGGTGACATATTGCCTGGAAGGCTCGGTGTTCATTGCCGGGGCGGTGGTGCAGTGGCTGCGCGATGGGCTGAAGGTGATTCGCTCGTCGGTCGACGTGGAAGCGCTGGCCGCGAGCGTGCCCGACTCGGGCGGCGTGGTGCTGGTGCCGGCCTTCGTGGGGCTGGGCGCTCCGTACTGGGATCCCTACGCGCGGGGCACCGTGCTGGGGCTGACACGCGGCACGACCGCGGCCCACATTGCCCGGGCGGCGCTCGAGTCGATGGCGCTGCAAACCTGCGATCTGGTCGAGTGCATGCGCAAGGATTACGCCCATCCGCTGGCCGCGCTGAAAGTCGATGGCGGCGCGAGCCGCAACAATCTGCTGATGCAGTTCCAGGCCGACATGCTCGGCACGTCGGTCGAGCGCGGCACCACGCTCGAAACGACGGCGCTTGGCGCCGCTTACCTGGCAGGCCTGGCGGTCGGTTATTGGTCGGGAACCGACGAGATCACAGCCAACTGGTCGTTGGAGCGCGAGTTCACGCCGGCGATGTCCGACGAGCAGCGCCGGCGCCTGCTGCGCCGCTGGCGGCGCGCCGTCGAGCGCTCGCGCGATTGGGAAGAAGCGTGAGGTGCAGCCCGCCACCGGCACAGAGCAACACGCCGCCACCACGCGGTGCGTCTCGGCCGCGGCGACCTCGACAGCACCCTACGACCCAATTCATCATTCATCATTCTGCGCTTCGGTTGGCGGTGTGCCGTGGCCGGCGCGGATGTAGTCGGCGCGGCGGCGGGCGTATTCTTCGGGGCTGACATCGGCTTCAGTGGTCGTGCCGCCGGCGACCGCTTCGCGGAACATGTGTCGCAGGTAGGTCCGGCACCAGCCGCAGCCCGTGCCGGCGCCGAAGCAGTCGGACATTTGCCCTTCGCGCCGGGGGCGCTCGACGCGCAGGAAGTTCAGCAGCTTCCGCTTCGTGACGTGAAAGCAGAGGCAGACTTCGTCGTCGAGCTGCATGGGAAAGGGGTTAGGGACTCGGGCGAAGCGCGAATGCCGCCTAGGTTATTCTACCTTATCCCTTGCGTCGGACTGCTCAGAGCGATTCTCGAAATGTCGTAGCATGCTCTGGGATCCAACAGCCCGACGCGCAACAACATTATGCAACTGCTGGCATAACGCGATGGCCAAAACGGTGAGCTCTTAGCCCCGAGCGCGAGCGAGGGGTTTTGTGCGCACCCGACGGGGCACCGTCCAACACCGCTCGCTTGCGCTCGCGGCTAACAATCGCCTTG
>DATAXP010000002.1:0-34245 GCA_036272935.1 Pirellulales bacterium
GCGACTGGCCCTGAGCCTGCTGCGACAAGAGAAAACCAACCAACGCGGCCTCAAGAACAAACGACTCGCCTGTGCCCTTGATCCAGATTATCTGCTAACCGTCTTGGAAAACGCCAAGTTTTGATGCGCTGGCCCTGGCCATGTGTGGCATTAGCATTGGTCGAGGACACTTGGGGTTTTTGACTCCCAGGTCGCCTTGAGCGATTAGCTTGCCGAACCGAAGCCGAAGGCTGCGATGCAGACCGCCACAGAGCTACAGGATTTTACAGGATTCAAAGTTCGCAGAAGGTAAAACGGCAAATCCCCCTCAATTCACCCCACGAGTGCTGCGAACCGAGAAAAAATGAGGAGGATTGACGAGGAGCAAAAAGGACTCTCGAATCGACGCTAAGTCCCTGCCAAAAAATGGAATCCGATGCGGCAGCAAGAGTTGTCGCCGAAAGACGTTGGCATTCTTAAAATCCCGTGGGGAGTAATCCCCGTGCGGGTTCGATTCCCGCCTCGGCCAGTGATACAAATCGTTCGAGTAAGTGCATGCGCGAAAAAGCGATCGTATCGTGGAGTGGCGGCAAGGATTGTGCCTTGGCGCTGCACGAGGCGCGGCACGAGTTCGAGATCGTCGCCCTGGTGACGACCGTCACGGCAGGGTACGACCGCATCAGCATGCACGGCGTGCGCGTGAGCCTGCTGGACAAGCAGGCGGCGGCGCTGGGATATCCGCTCGATAAAGTGGTCGTGTCACAGGCGTGCTCGAACGACGAGTACGAGCAGCAGATGCGAGCCGCGCTGAACCGCCATCGCCGAACGGGCGTGACTGCGGTCATCTGCGGCGACCTGTTCCTCGAAGACGTGCGCCGCTACCGCGAGGAGCGGCTGTTCGGTGACGGGGTGCGCGGCGTATTCCCGCTCTGGAAGCAGCCGACCGATGCGCTGGCGCGGCGGTTCATCGGCCTTGGCTTTCGTGCCATCCTCTGCTGTACCGATACCACGGTGCTCAGCCATGTTTTCGCTGGCCGAAGCTTCGACTCCGCGCTGCTGGCCGAGTTGCCGCCGGGGGTCGATCCGTGCGGTGAGAACGGCGAGTTCCACACCTTCGTGTTCGACGGGCCGGGATTCGCGACACCGGTGGCGTGCCGCGCGGGCGAGCGCGTGCTGCGCGAGAACCGATTCGGCTACTGCGACCTGCTCGACGGGATCGAGGTGCCGTGACCGCCCGCCGTTTTTTAACGGAACCACCAAGACACGAAGGGCACTAAGATTCCGGCGTGGTGCCCTTCGTGCCTTGGTGTTTCACTTCGCTGGCGCGTCGCACTCGATCTTGCAGTCGGGCAGCGCCCGGCGGGGTCGGGCGATTGCGGTACAGGCGATTGCTTACTGCCCTCCGCCCTCCGCCGTCTGCCTACTGCCCTCTGTTTTTGGCACGCGGCGCGAGAGCCACACGTCGTAGTTGCTCCCGTCGGCGGAGCGTTTCGAGTTGAAGAACAGCAACTTGCCGTCGGCCGTCACGCTCGGGCTAGCGTTGTCGACGTCGTCGAGATTGATCGGCGCGGGGAGCTTTTGCCGCGGGGCGAACGGTGCGTCGATGCTCGGGCGCACAGCCATCCACAGCGTACCAGCGCCGGCAACGTGCATGAATTTTCCGGAGCTGTCTTTCGACCGCTCGTTGACCTCGAACAGCAACACGCGCCCGTCGCTTGAAAGCCAGGGGTGGGCCTCGTCGTGCGGGCTGTTGACCGCGGGCCCCAGATTCTCCATCGGACCAAATGGAGACTGCAGGTCCCTGCGCCGCATCTGCCATAAATCGCCGCCGTCAAGAGCACCAGCGCCCTTGACGGCCTGCACGATCAGCACCAAGCCGTCGCCCGCCATCGCGCCGGCGTATTTGCTCGTGGTCGAGTTAACGGCCTCGCCCAACGACGCGGCGGTCGTGAACGGTTCCGCTTGCGACTTGCGCGTCGCCTGCCAAAGGTCGCTGCCGCCGTTGGTACTTCCAGGGCGAGTCGTGGCAAACAACAGCGTCAGGCCGTCGGCCGAAAGCCACGCATAGCTCTCGTCGGCACCGCTGTTGATTGGTGCCCCGAGCAGGGTCGGCTTGCCAAACGGCTCGTCGAGGCTCGAGCGCTGACGAATCCAGATATCGTTGTGATTGGCGCCGTGTTCGTTTTTCGTCGGCCCATAACCTTGACTTACCATCGTCAAGCCGTCGCCGGAGATGCAAGGAGAAGGAACAGCGCCGCCGGCCTGCTCCGGCTCGCTCCAAACCCAGTCGGGCGAGATGAGCAGCTCGGTCTGCGACAGTTCAACCCCTCTCCCTTTGGGAGAGGGTGGCGGCGCAGCCGCCGGGTGAGGGCTCGTTGACGCGGCGCCACCGCCATCCTTCATCCCCGGCCCCTCTCCGGCAAGTGGCAAGGGGAGAATGCTGCGCACCACGCGGAAGCCGATATCGTAGGCCGAATAGTTCGGCACGTTGCTGCGACGGTTCGCCGAGCGCGGAAACAAACCGTTGTATTGGGCGTTGCCGAACGACCCACCGCGTCGAATATGCACTTTGCCGCTGGCCGGCCCGACCGGATCGATGCTCGCCGCGGAATCGTAGGGACCGTACCAGTCGCTGCACAATTCCCAAACGTTTGCCGACATCTCGGTCAGGCCAAAGGCATTGGCAGGCTTCGTCCCGCCTGGCTGCGGCAGCTTGCTATTCTCCGTCGTCCAAATGTATTTGTTCCGCATTTGCGAGTCGGCCGTGCCGTCGGAGAACCAGAAGTGCCCGGTTGTCCCGGCACGGCAGGCGTATTCCCATTCCGCTTCGGTCGGCAGACGGTAGGTTGCCTTCTCCTGTTTCGAGAGCCAGTCGCACATGGCCGCGGCGTCGCTAGAAGTCACCTGGGTCACAGGCGTCTGCGGCGTGGGGTCGTATCCTGGCGTGCGCCACGAGAGCGAACGATCCTTAATCCACTGGCCCTGGCTGTTCATCGCCGCGCCCCCCTGGCCGTCGGTCTCGGCCACGGTGCGGTACTTTGTCGCATCGACAAACTTGCCGAACTGCTCGACGGCCGTCTCGGCCACCGACATATAGAACGGCCGCGTGATTGTCACTCGATGTTGCGGCAGCTCATTGGCAAAATCTTTTGCGGGATGAAAGCCAGCCCTTTTCTCGTAGCGCACCAGGTCATCGATCTGGGCTTCGGGGGAACCCATCAGAAAATCGCCCGGCGGAATCAGGACCATCTTCATGCCGATGGCGTTGGTCGTCTCGACCGGCACGCCGAGATAGCTGGCCCAGGCTTCCTGATGGGCGCGGGCTTGTTTTTCGTTGAACGGCGCGGCGGCCAGCGGCGGAGCAGCCGTCCCTCCGGCCCCCTCTCCCTTTGGGAGAGGGTGGTCGCCGCCGCGGCGACCGGGTGAGGGTGAAGCGGCATTCGTCGTCCATGCCGCGTCACCCTCATCCGGCCTTCGGCCACCTTCTCCCAGAGGGAGAAGGCCTGATTTCACCCACGCCGCCCCGACAATCTTGCCGTCGCGATGGTGCGAGGACGCATCTTTTGCAACAGCGCCGTTGCCTTCGTCGAAGTGGTACAGCACCTCGGTCTTGTCGTCCGGCTCGAAGCGCTCGGCGGGCGTGAAATCCTTGTCGTACCGCGCGACACTCGAAACGCGCACCTCGTCGATCGTGCCGTCGAAGGGTTGGCTTGGACGCCGGCTTCTGGTTGGCTCACCGCCGATGATCGGGCCAACCGTGGACGGCTTGAATGGTAGCGCAAGTTTGATTCGATCGGGTTGGAGTTGGCCGTCGACGTACAATCGCGCCTCGCGGCCATCGAAGACGCCGGCGACGTGTGTTAGGCGTCCAAGGGCGCACTTGTCCTTGGATTTCGCATATTCGTACTTGTCAGCTCCGTGCAACTGGAAACCGAACCTCGCGCTAGGTGCGCCGAAAACTTGCGTGCCGATGCCGCCATTCTCAGTATCGCTGATGATATTCCTCGCTGTCTCATCGCCGAACGTCCGCAGCACGATCCGCGCCTCGACCGTGAGCGGCGTTGCGCCGCCGTACTTCCACTCAGGCACTTCGACGTAGCTCTGCCGGTCAGGGCTGAAATCGAGCGCGAAGCCAGAGGCGGGAAGTTCGGGGGTTGAGATGCGGTGCGATACGAAGATGTCGTCGTCGCCGAGGCCGCCGCGCTGATTCGAGTGGAACAACAACGTGTTGCCGTCGGCCGACAATGCTCCGCCGTACTCGTCGTCCGTCGTGTTCGCCGGCGGGCCGAGGTTCAGCGGTGGCGCAAACGGCGCATCGATCGTCGTCCGCGATGTGATCCAGAAATCGTGGCCCCCCAGGCCGCCGGGACGCCTTGAGCTGAAGACCAGCGTGAGGCCGTTGGCCGACAGTCCGGGATCGAAGTCCGAATCTTTGTTGCTGGTTTTCATCAACCGCTGACTGAGATTTTCGGGCGGACCGAAAGGGTCGGCCAGCGATTTTCGCCGGCATTGCCAGAGGTCGGTCGTTCCGCTGCCACCTTCGCGCTTCGATGCGAACATGAGAATCAGGCCGTCGGACGAGAGCTTCGCGCCGTCTTCATGTCCCGGGGTGTTGATCGGGGAACCCAAGCTGACCGGCTTCGACCACGGTTCCTTGTTCGACTTGCGCGTCGCCATGAACAGATCGAGCCCGCCTGGAGGACCGACGTTGCGCGTGAAGACGAGCACGCGACCATTGTCCGCGGTGCTGGGACACTTTTCGTCGGCCGCGGTGTTGACCGACAAGCCAAGGCTTTTCGGCTCCGACCACGGAGCGTCGGCCGAAGCGCGGTGGCTCACCCACAGGTCTGAACCTCCTTGGCCCCCCGGTCGCTTTGAATCGAACGTCAGGGCCAAGCCATCACCCGATAGACACGGGGCGTGTTCGCTCGCTGGAGTGTTGACCGGCGGACCGAGGTTTTCGGGCTCGGTCCAGGCGGCAGCGTCACCCTCATCCGGCCTTCGGCCACCTTCTCCCAGAGGGAGAAGGCCTGATTTCACCCACGTCGCCCCGCTGATCTTGCCGTCGCGGTGGTGCGAGGACGCATCTTTTGCAACCGTGCCGCTGCCTTCGTCGAAGTGGTACAGCACCTCGGTCTTGTCGTCCGCCTCGAAGCGCTCGGCGGGCGTGAAATCCTTGTCGTACCGCGCGACACTCGAAACGCGCACCTCGTCGATCGTGCCGTCGAAGAATTCGCTCGGCGGCGATCCCGGCTTGGCACCGATCAGCAGCGGCGTAGCGCCGGCCGGCAGAGGCAACGGTGTTACGCCGATGTGGTGTCCATCGACGTAAAATCGGATTTTGCGCCCGTCGAACATCCCTGCGACATGCACAACTTGATCTTGCAACGCAGGGCCATTTATTCCCACCAGATTCTGCGTCGCGTCGAAAAACCGGAAGCTTGAGTTCCGATCGTAACGGGTCAACCAATAACTTTTTCCATCGCTGATGATCGTCTGTCCTTTGGTAGGCTTCGCGCGCGGCGTGACCCACGCTTCAACCGTCAGCGGCGTTGTGCCGTCGTATTTCCACTCAGGCACTTCGACGTAGCTCTGGCGATCGGGGCTGAAATCGAGCGCGAAGCCAGCCCCCGCTTTCCCCAGCCCCTCGCCCCCAGCCCCTAGCCCCTTTTCCGCTCCGTCCCACTCGATCTTGCACCTGGGTAGCGCTCGTTGCAGCGCGGCGATCTGATCGGCGGGGACCTTGGTAAGCGTGATGTCGAGCGATGTCAGCCGAGAGCATTCCGACAAGGGGGAGATATCCACGACCCTGGTGCCGCGCAAGATGACGCGTGCCAGTGGCATGCCACGCAATGGCGACAGGTCGGTAATCTTCGCATCATTGGCGTGTAGCTCTTCAAGCGGCATGCCGGCCAACGGCGCCAACGAGGGAATGGCTTGACTGTAAGCGAAACTTAGGTAGCGAAGCTTCATCCCTCGCAGCCGCTCGAGATCGGAGATTTTTGTCTGGCCGATGGAGAGCACCTTCAGCGGCGATTCGGCCAACGGCGAAAGATCGGCAATGCTCGTCCTGAAGCATCGGAACTCCGTGAGCGGTAGACCACGCAACGGCGCTAGATCGGACAACGCCGCGTTGTAACTGACGTCCAGCGTTCGCAGCTTCATTCCAGTTAGCGGCGCGAGGTCGGTCAATTTGCCGTTGCCTGTGTAGCTAGCTCCAACACTCCCCGAGCAGGTCAAGCTACTGAGTTGTGTTAGCGCGCGCACCGGCGAAAGGTCGGTGACGTTGTCGGTGCGAAACGAAAGCTCGGTGACCGCGCCGTCGGAGATCGTCGGCGTCAGCTTGCCGTCGAAGCCGAAGTTCAGCTCTTGCAGCTTCCGGGCGACCGCCGCGACCTGCTCGTCGACCGGCAGGGTGGCAATGCCGCGCATCCAGATTTTGAAATCGGCCATCTCCCACGGCTTCGGCTTCTTTCCTGATTCCTGCGCGACCACCTCGACCGTGTTGCCATCGGCCAGCTCGATGCGGCCGATCTCCTCGCCGCCGCGGTTACGGATGATGACGATCACGCCGAACACCAAGATGAAGAACCAAGCCGCGCCGGCGCCGATGAGGACCTTCTTGTTCTTCCAAGGCGGCATCTTTGCCCCCCACAGCCTCGACGCCGCCGTTACGCGAGGATCGAGAATCTCGCTCTTCGGATCGGTTTCGACCTCGTTGGTCACGTGGGCGCCGGTCAGTTCCTCGCTGAGGCTGCGCAGCCGCTGGTTGCCCATGGCTGCGGTCATCCCCTCGTCGCTGACCGTGCGACCGATGGCGGTCGATCCGCCTCCGAGCGTGTTCAAGAAATTCGTGAGCTGGCTGTCTTCGGTTCCGGCGCTCACGGGCCGCCGCGCGGCGCCGCGCAAGGTGTCGAGATCGGCAATCAATTCGTCAACTGTCTGGTAGCGTTGCTCGGGAAGCTTGGCGACCATGCGGCGAAAGATGCCGTCGAGTGCCGCGGGGATATCGGGTCGCTTGGCCACCAACGAGGGAATCGGGGAGTTGAGGTGGGCGAGGATTTTCTTCACCACCGTCGAACCTTCGTACAGGTTCTCGCCAATCAGCAGCCGATACAGCGAGCAGCCGAGCGAGTAGATGTCGCTACGGGCGTCGGCGGTGTGCGTGTCGGCAGCCTGCTCGGGGGCCATGTAGTCGACCGTGCCCATCACCTGCCCGGTATTCGTGAGCTGGTGATCGGTTTCTTTCGGCTCGTCGAACCGCGCCAGTCCCATGTCGAGAATTTTTACAGTCCCTTTTTTGTCGACGAGCAGGTTCGCCGGCTTGATGTCGCGGTGCACCACGCCTTCGCCGTGTGCGTAGCTGAGTCCGCAAGCGGTCTGGCGGATGTAGTCGATCACCATCTCGACCGGCAGCGGGCCGCGCTCCTTGACGAGGCTCGACAAGTCGCGGCCATCGACGAACTGCATCACCAGGAAGTGCACGCCGCCGGCCTGATCGGCATCGTAGGCGGTGACGATGTTGGGATGCTCGAGCTTGGCTGCCGCGCGCACTTCGCGCTCGAAGCGCGCCAAGGCCGCCGGGTCCTTGGTCATCGTCGGCGGCAACATCTTAATCGCCACCGTGCGATCCATCCGCCGATGCACCGCCTTGAACACCTGCCCCATGCCGCCGGCGCCGATGCGATCGACGATCGTGTATCCGCCAAGGATCAGCGCCTTGGCCTTGCCCGCCTTCACTTGCTGGGCTTGGAATCTAGTGAGAAGATTCTTCCGGATCAGGTCCGCGAGCAGTTCGTCAACGTCTTTTGGATTGGCTTTCGGCGGAACAAGATTATCGAGCTTCGCGGCCGACACGATGCCGCTGTCCGCGAGTTGCTTGGCGATCGATTCGAGGTCGGAAGGCATGATGGCGGCGCCGCGACGGTGAACAGCGACGCACGATTATACCCACCCCCAGATGGGACTAAAACAAGGGAAACGCGGCTCGCGAGTGAGGGGGCTAAACGCCTAGGGATAACCGGCCTACGCGGCCTGGCGGCGAGTCGGTCCGCCTGAGAGTTCACGCAGCTCAGCATCGCTGAGGCGGCGCCAGTGCCCAGTGCCATCGCGCGATTCCTCGACGAACACCGCGGCTCCTTCGGCCAGCAGGCGCGGCACGTAGAACCATGCCTCGGCCATCGAGCGACGATCCTGGTCGGCGGCGACTAGCACCAGGTCGAACGCCCCCAGCGCATTGGCCGAGCGGGCCAGTGCCGTGCGCGGATCGCCGGGCACAAGCTGCACCTTCGCGCCGCTGTCGATAAACGAGCGGTGGGCCAACTTCAGCGACATGCCGGGGCCCTCGTCGGGGCGGCGCAGCTCGAACAGATCGATCCCCGCGTAGCGCATGCCTTGCCCGGGATTCATCGCGCGGGCCATCGCAATCAGCCGCCGGGCACGCTCGCCGGTGCCGATGCCGATCTCCAGCAGCCGCGCCGGCCGGCGGCGCCACACATGGCGGTACAAGACGCGCCACGCAGCGGGGCGACCGAACCAGGCAAGCCAAAAACATCGCAAGCGTGCGAGCAGCCTGGACATGGTGCCACCGGTGCCGAGAATTCGTCGGCAGAAAGATCGTCGACGCGCGTGCCTTCAAACCATTTCGACCGAATCGGGGGTCGGGAATCAGGAATCGGGAGTCGGGCGTCAGGATTCAGAAGTCGGGCCGGCGGCAAAGCCCCGTCACCCCGAGTCCTGACTCCCGGCTCCCGACTCCTAGCGGCGTGCTAGCACTTTTCCGGTTATTGACCTGACGCGCCGCCGGGGCGATGGATAAGATTGACGACGGCAGCGGTTGTCGCGTTTACGCTTCGAGGTCCGGCAGTGAATTACGCTTCGATCGGTCCCATCGCCATGCACCTGCCCGAGGCAGTCGAAACCAACGACTTCCTCCGCAGCGAGTTCCCGCAGTGGAACATGGACCTGATCGAAGCCAAGACCGGCATCCGCTCGCGGCACATTGCCGCACCCGGCGAGTGTGCTTCGGATCTGGGCGTGGCGGCGGCCGAGAAGTTGTTCAAGCAGTTCGACATCGACCGCTCGACGATCGACTACCTGCTGCTGTGCACGCAGACGCCTGATTATCCGTTGCCGACCACCGCCTGCCTGATGCAGCATCGGCTTGGCCTGCGCACCGGCGTCGGCGCGCTCGACTTTAACCTTGGCTGCTCGGGATTCGTCTATGGCCTGGGATTGGCCGATGCGCTGATCCGGGCCGGCCAGGCGAAACGCATCCTGCTGGTGACCGCCGAAACCTATTCCAAGTACATCCGACCCGACGACCGCTCGCTGCGCACCATTTTTGGCGACGGTGCCGCGGCCACACTGATCGATGCCGCATCGCAGCCGACGCTCGATGGCTTTGCATACGGCAGCGACGGCTCGGGGGCCGACGCGCTGATCGTCAACTCCGGCGGTGCCCGGCAGCCCGACCAGGCCATCCAGCCACGCAAGCGCCAGCGCTGGTCGAGCCCGCTGTTCATGGACGGCCCGGCACTGGTCGATTTCACCCTCGAGCGCATCCCGGGACTGATCGACACGGTGCTCGCCTCGGCCGGTTGGAAGCGCGAGGACGTCAACCTGTTTCTGCTGCACCAGGCGACGCACCTGCTGCTGAGCAAGCTCAGCGAGCGCTTGCAGCTCGATGAGACGAACATGCCGATGGTCCTCGCCGACTACGGCAACACGGTTTCGTCGACGCTGCCGATCATGCTGCACGACCTGCGCGCCAGCGGCCGGCTGCGCCCCGGAACGCGGTCGCTGTTGATCGGCTACGGGGTCGGCTTCTCTTGGGCCGGTTGCACGTGGACCGAAACCTGGGCCGCATCGGCAGCGGGTGTCGGCGACGGTTCGGCCGAAGCCACAGCCGCTTAGCGCCGGCCGTCCCCCGGCCGGCTTCGCGTGGCTTGCATTTCGCCCCAGCGGCACACCACAATTGGTGATCCCGCCTCGTGAGTGCCGGAACGGTCCGGCCCGCCCGCAACAATCACTCGTCAAGGATCGCTTCGCATGCGCTGGTTGCTTCTTCGTCTGTTGTTCATCGCCGTCGTCGTCAGTGCAGGGCAGGGGAGGGGGGCGGAGCCGGCCGACGAAAAGTCAAAGTGGATCTGGTACGACGAGGGCAACGCGCTGCGCGGCGCGCCGAAGGAGACCGTCTGGTTCCGCTACGCCGTGAAGGCGGCGCAGCCGTGTACCGGTGTGATCCGCGTGGCGTGCGACAACCACTTCGTGCTGTGGGTCAACGGCAAGCGGCTGGGCGAAGGCGATTTCAGCCGGCTGTACAAGTTCAACCTGGCCGGCGAGGTCGACGCCGGCACGAACGTCATCGGCATCGAGGCCCGCAACGACGGCGGTCCCGCGGGCTTGTACATCGACGGTGAGATTCTGTACCAGGGCAATCGCAAGAACCCCGCCGCCGGCCTCAGCCTCGATTCGGCCTCGCACTGGCTGGCGACGCGCGACGAGCCCGAGGGGAACGAGTGGCTCGAGCGCGATTACGACACCGCCGGCTGGAAGCCCGCCAAGGAGCTGGCCACCGCCGAAGGAAGCCCCTGGGCGCGGATCGGCACCAGCGACGCGCCCGACGACCGCTTCACGCTGGCCGAAGGGTTCCAGATCGAGCGCATCGTCGAGCCCGAATTGGCCGGCACGCTGGTGAACATGACCTGGGGCAATCGCGGCCGGCTGATCGTCTCGCAGGAAAAGGGACCGCTACACAGCCTGGTCGACAACGACGGCGACGGCAGCTACGACCGGTCGATCGAGTTCAGCCCAGCGGTGACCAACTGCCAGGGCATCTGCATGGTGTTCGACACGCTGTATGCCGTGGGCGATGGCCCGCAGGGGACCGGCATGTACCGCATGCCCGATCGCAACGGCGACGATAAGGCCGACTCCGTCGACCTGGTCATCCTGCACGAGGGCGTGTTCCCCGGCACGAAGGGGCACGTCGGCGACCATGGCCCGCACAACGTGGTGCTCGGCCCCGACGGCTGGCTGTACCACAACATGGGCAACCACGCCCGCATCACGCACGAGCGCGAACCGACCAGCGGCGTGGCCGATTACTACGAAGGCAACCTGCTCGAGCCGCGCTTCGAGGATGCCCGCGGTCACGATGGCAAAGGCAACCCGGTGCCGGCCGGCAGCGTGTGGCGGTTCACGCCCGGCGGTCAGCACTGGTGGCTCGAAAGCGTCGGCTACCGCAACGAGTTCGACATTGCCTTCAATGCCGACGGCGAGCTGTTCACGTTCGATGCCGACATGGAATGGGACGTCGGCACGCCGTGGTACCGACCGTGCCGTGTGAATCACTGCGTGCCGGGCGCCGAGTTCGGTTGGCGCAGCGGCAGCGCCAAGTGGCCAGCGTACTACTTCGATTCGCTGCCCGAAACGGTCGATATCGGCCGCGGCTCGCCGACCGGAGTCGTGTTCTACGAGCACGAGCAGTTCCCCGAGAAGTACCGCGGCGCGTTCATCATCTGCGATTGGTCGCGCGGCCGCATCCTGAGTGTGAAGCTGTCGCCCAAAGGAGCCACGTTCGGCGGCGAGGCCGAGGTGCTGGTGGCCGGCAATCCGCTGAATGTTTCTGACATTGAAGTCGATCGCGACGGCACGCTCATCTTTTGCACCGGTGGCCGCAACAGTGAAGGGGGCGTGTATCGCGTCCGCTTCGGCGACAAGGACAAAGTGGCCAAGCCGCGGCTCGACGACGCCCTGAAAATCCCGCAAATCCACGCCGCCTGGGCGCGCGAAGCGATCGGCCAACTCAAGACCAAGGCCGGCAACCAGTGGGAACCGTCGATGGTCGCCGCGGCACGCACTGGCACCCCCGCCGAGCAGGTGCGGGCACTGACGCTGCTGAGCCAATTCGGCCCCAAGCCGAGGCCGAAGCTGCTGCACGAGCTGGCCCGCGACGACGATGCGCAGGTGCGGGCGTTTGCCGTCTGGCTGCTTGGCGAGCATCCCAGCGGCGACACGGCCACGGTGTTGGCCGATGCGCTCGGCGACAAAGACCACCGCGTGCAGCGCCGCGCTTGCGAGGCATTCGTGCGCAGCGGATTGGAAGCGCCTGTGGCTGAGTTGCTGCCAGTATTGAGCAGCGATGACCGTTGGCTGCGCTATGCGGCGCGCGAAGCGCTCAAGCGCGTACCGGCCGACAAGTGGCGCGACAAGTTGCCGCGAACGACCGATTGGCGAGCGCAGCTCGAACTGCTGCTTGCCCTCTATCAAATCGATGACAAAGCGTTTCCTGCTGATCCATCATCGATTGGAAGCAAACGTGGATTCGATCTCGACACAGCGCGTCTGCTGCAACTTGGCGTCATCGCTAAGGGAAAGGAGGCGTTCCCGTCAGCGGTGGCGCTTGCGCTGCTTACAACCTTTCCGACAAGCGAATCGGCATTGAACATGGAGATTGCGCGCCTGCTGGCCGTGCTCAACCCGCCGGGGGCGATCGACAAGCTGTTGGCGATGCTCGGCAAGGGCTCGCAGGAGGAGCAGATCCACTACGCGCTTTGCCTGCGCTTCGTTGCCAGCGGTTGGACGCATCCACAGCGTGTTGCGTTGTTGGACTGGTACCAACAGACGCGCACCTGGGAAGGGGGCGCGAGCTTCGTGCCGTTCCTCGAAAATATCTGCGGAGCAACGTTCGCAAACCTCAACGCGGCCGAACGCACGAAGCTGGTCGAAGATTGGCAGGCCCGGCCGCATGCGACGCGCATGCTCGTGATGAAGACCAACGCACAGGAGCTGGCCGGTTCGGTCGGCGCGATCGAGCGCTTGATCGGTGAGCTGTACAAGTTGCCCACTGATCCCGAGCGCAGCGCACTGCTCGACGCCGCGATCGGCGCCTTGGGCAACACGAACTCCCCGGAAGTGCTCGCGCTGCTGCGCCGGCTGTACGACGAAAACCCCGATCGTCGCAACGAACTTGCCCGCATCCTCGCGCAGCATCCCACGGCCGAGAACTGGCCGTACCTGGTGCGAACGCTCGACTTCGGCGATCTGACGACGCTGCAACTGTGCATCGGCGGGCTGGCCAAGATTGATCGCAAGCCCGAGAAGCCGGCCGATTATCGCGCGGTGATCCTGGTCGGCCTGCAGATCGGCGATCGCGGCGGACTAGCGGCGGTGAATCTGCTCAAGCGGTGGACGGGCCTCGATAACGACGGCGGCAAAAATGCCCGCAAGGCCCTGGCCACCTATCAGCGCTGGTTTCACGACAAGTATCCCCAGGAACCGCCGGCTGAGCTGCCGAAGAACGATCCGTCGAAAAGCCGCTACTCGGTGGTCGAGCTGACCAAGTTCCTCGACACCGACGCGGGGCGCGCGGGTGACGTGAGTCGCGGCAAGCAGATGTTCGCCAAGGCCAACTGCATCAAGTGCCACCAATTTTTGCGCGAAGGGCAGGGGGTGGGCCCCGACCTGACCAGCGTGCGCCGACGGTTCCAGCGCAAGGAGATTGTCGAATCGATCGTGCATCCATCGAAAGTTATCTCGGATCAGTACCGCTCTGTGACCGTGCAGACCTCCGAGGGGCTGATCTACACCGGTCTGCCGATCAAGGAGCCGGGTAACGACAAGCTAGTGCTGATGCTGCCCGACGCCACGAAGCTCGAGCTCGCCAAGAGCGACGTGGAGGAGACGGTGCCGGCCACCATCTCGGTGATGCCCGAGAATCTGCTGGGGCAACTGTCGCTATCGGACGTGGCCGACCTGTTCGCGTTCCTCGAAACGAGCAAGAACAACGACCCGGCGCAGAACACCAAGCCGCCGGTCGCCACCGGGGCAGGGCGGTGAAAGAGCGGCCAAAGGCAGAAGTCAGAAGGATGAATGCAGAAGTACAGCAGACCATTTGTGCCTCACTTCTGACTTCTGCATTCTGACTTCTTCTGCCGGTTGTAGCGGCTGTGACGGACGAGGCATTTTTCTCCCTAGCGCTCGTTGTCAGCTATAGTTTCCCAGCTTTGCGGAGGTGTTGAGCCGTCGAACTGGCTCGCGCCGCGTATCTTTGGGGGAGATCATCGGACCATGAATCGTTCTCTTCGTGCGCTGGTGGCTGGTTGCGTGGCGATGGTGATCGTGGGGGCGACGCTGGCCGTTGCCGATCCCGTGTTGCCGAATTCGGCAGTCAGCGGCAACGCCGATTCGTCGTTCGCGCTGCGCTATGCCGAGGCAACGCTGAAGCTGGCGAAGATGGACCTGCAAAAGGCGCTCGACGTGAACAAGCTGGTGCCGAACACCTTCTCGCCGGCGGCGGTCGAACCGCTGCAACAGGCGGTCGACGTGGCCCAGCAACGCTACGAGCAGGTGAAGAACGCCACGGGCGACCCGCTGTACGAACTGTACGTGCGGAGCGAGGAGGGGTCGCTGCGCTGCGCGCAGGCCGACTACAACAAGGCCTTGGCCGCCAATCAGCGGTTCAAGGGGAGCGTGATGAACGACGAGCTGGAACGGCTGCGGCTGACGGTCGAAGTGGCCAGGCTGCGGTACGACAAGGCCCGCGACTCGTCCCACGAGGCGGAAGTTTCAAGCCTGCAATGGCAAGTCGAGCAGTTGCGAGAAGAAGTGCAACACCTGCGTGCCCGCGTCGAACAGTTGCGGAAGATTAATTAACTCGGTTTCATGAATCGGGTTGTTGAGCCGGTCGTCACGGCGACCGCGTTTCAAACGCGGCTCGCAAACGAGCCGGCTAAGCGGTCCTTTTTTCTTGGCATCTCCGCGACCGCTCTCTTAAAATGACGGCGAGGCAAGGACGCTCTCTTTTCGGTAGCGATCCGCTACGCATTCGCCGTATTTTTTGGGAGGTTGCAGGGTATGCGTCTCCATCTACTTATCTCGTTGGCAATGTTGTTGCTCGCCAGCGCCGTGGCGTCGGCGGTTGAACCTGCCGCCCGGGTGGCGCCGCCCGAGCTTGCCAAGGCGCCTGGCGAAGTGGTCGATCTGTTCGCGGCGGCCGAGTCAAAGCTGATCGACGTGCGCATCATCCCGCGCGACGACAAGCAGGCGCGCATCTTCGTGACCAACAAGTCGGGACGGGCACTGAACGTGCGCCTGCCCGAGACGTACGCCGCCGTGCCGGTGCTTTCGCAGATCTTGGGTCTGCCGAACAACGGTGCCCAGGCCGGTGCCGCGCAGGCGCCGCAAACTTTCGGCGGGCCGATCAACGCCGGGCCGCAGAACAATCAACAGAACGCGTTTCCACGCGGGGTGTTCAACATCCCGCCCGAACAGACGCGCGACATCAAGGTGGCGGCTGTCTGCCTCGATTATGGCAAGCCCACTCCGCGGGCACTGATCCCTTACGAGCTGGTGCCCCTGGCAAGCATCGCGACCGATCCGGCGATCGAGCCCGTGCTCCGTGCCTGGGGCAGCGGTAAGTACAACCGCCTAGTCGTTCAAGCCGCGGCGTGGCACTTGGCTAGCAGCGTCAGTTGGGAAGAGCTGGCCAAAAAAGAAGGAACGATGGTGGCAGCCAGTGAGTACGAGCCGTACTTCACTGCCAACCAATTGAAGCAGGCCAAGGCATTGGTGGCTGCGGCAAAAAAAGAAGTGGCACAGAAAGAATCCGCCAACTCGAAAAAACCGACACGTTCGCCCGGCGAGAAACTTAAAGACTGATTGGCCCTCTCAGGAATCAAAGCTCATGCGTTGTGTCCGCGTCGGGTTGGTCGTTGGTTTGATCTTGTGTGTAGCTCGCTGCACGATCGCGCAGACGACCAGCGAACCAGCCGCCAAGAAAGCGGCTGCCAAGCGATTTGAAGGGGCCGAGGTCGAGCGCGACATCGAGTATGGCAAGGCGGGCGAACGCGCGTTGAAGCTCGATTTGGTAAGGCCGTCGAAGCCCAACGCCAAGCGCCTGCCGGTGGTGGCGTTCGTCCACGGCGGCGGCTGGCGCGCCGGAGACAAATCGGGCGCAGTCGCACAGCTTGCTCCCCTGGCGGCGACCGGCAATTACGTTGGTGTATCGATCGGCTACCGTCTGACGGGCGAGGCGATCTGGCCCGCGCAAATCCACGATTGCAAGGCGGCCATCCGCTGGCTCCGCGCCAATGCCGACGCCTACGGCATCGATCCTGAAAAGATCGGCGTGTGGGGTGGCTCGGCCGGCGGGCACCTGGTGAGCATGCTCGGCACCTCGGGCGACGTCGCCAAGCTCGAAGGCTCTAGCGGCAGCCCCGGCTATTCGAGCCGCGTGCAGTGTGTCGTCGATTTCTGCGGCCCCAGCGACTTCCTGCTCGAAAGCAAAGAGATCCCCAAGATGACGACCGACCCTGACTCGCCAGTCTCGCGCCTGCTGGGCGGACCGATCGTCGAGAAGAAGGATGTTGCGGCCGAGGCTTCGCCGGTGACGTATGTGTCGGCCGACGATCCACCGTTCCTGGTCGTGAACGGCACGGACGACCCGCTGGTGCCGATCGGGCAGGCCGAGCGGCTCGTCGCTGCTCTGAAGGAAGCCGGCGTGCCGGTGAAGTTCATTCGCATCGAAGGGGGCGGCCACGCCATCCGCGGTCCGGAGATCATCGAGCGGGTGCATGCGTTCTTCGAGAAGCAACTGCGCGGCCAATCGGTCGAAGTGTCCGACGCGCCGATCCCGGTTGCTGCGAACTGAACTGGCTACGGGCTAACAACTTCGGCCTTACTGGCTACAGGCGCCGGACTTCGGGCGACAGGTGCCGCGAGTCGCCGTCCAAAGGCATGCAGGCTGTAGCCCGTAGTCCGTCGCCCGTAGTCCGCCGCAGCCTTCCATTTGCTGGACGTTTCGGGCGCTCAGGCGCATAATGCCAGGGTGCGGGATTGTGCGATCGGCAGCGGCGTTAGCAACTGCACCTATTGGGATGGCACCGAGCGTTTGGACCGAGTTTCTTAGTACGCCGTCTGCCCGGGCTGTATGCCTGACGGCAGTCGTAGCGATTTTGTGCGCCGTGGGCTACTACGTGGTTGGCAAGCTGCGCTCACGGCTCCATGAAAGCGGACCGTCGGCCAGCGATTTCATGACGAACTTCCGCGAACTGCATGCACGGGGTGAGCTAAGCGACGAGGAATTCCGAACTATAAAAGCGAAGCTGGCAGCCAAGCTCCAGGAGCAGGTGAAGCAGCAGAAATCGGAAGCTTGAAAGCCGGGGTTGTCGCGAGGCAAATGCTTGGCGGCAACCGGCAAATGCCCGCTGTCAGCTGGGTGAAAGCTTGCCGAGGGTTGCGATCGTAGCGGTTAGCCGCGTGGCGTACGGACCCGGTCCGTGTGCCGCATTGGCAAACCGCGCCCGGACGAACAACGTACTACAGGCAAGTCGGAACCAAACGCTCGACCGAACGCGGACACGGAAGCCCCCGGCCAGCAGTCTACAGGCAAGTCTGCTGGCCGCTCGATCGACATCAACGGACCATTGACTTCGGCGCGGCAACTGCGACCAATCGCGTGGATGCCACGACCGAAGATTTGAAAGGAGTGAGCATGCCCCCAAGTAGGGACGTGACCGGAGGCCGCCGAGGCGGCGGCACCACGAAGAAGAACGCCTTCTGTTCGTTCTGTCGCAAGAGCTACCGCGACGTCGGCCCGCTGGTCGAAGGACCGGGCGACGTCTACATCTGCGGCGAGTGCATCGAGCTGTGCCAAAGCATTCTCGAGCAGGAGCGCCGTCGCCGCGGCACCAGCAAGCCGCTGTTCAACAAGGTGCCCAGCCCGCGCGAGATCGTCGGCCAACTGAACGAGTACGTGATCGGACAGGAAGAGGCCAAAAAGGTGCTCTCGGTCGCCGTCCACACGCACTACAAGCGGCTGATGCTCGGCAACGAAGGCTCGGACATTGAAATCGACAAGTCGAACATCCTGCTCATCGGTCCGACCGGCAGCGGCAAAACGCTTCTGGCGCGCACGCTGGCCCGGCTACTGAACGTGCCGTTCGCCATCGGCGACGCCACCACGCTCACCGAAGCAGGCTACGTCGGCGAGGACGTCGAGAACTTGCTCTTGAAGTTGCTGCATGCCGCCGACTTCGACCTGGAAGCGGCGCAGCGCGGTGTGCTGTACATCGACGAGATCGACAAGATCGGCAAGACCAGCCAGAACGTGTCGATCACCCGCGACGTTTCAGGTGAAGGCGTGCAGCAGGCGCTGCTCAAGATGCTCGAAGGCACGGTGGCCAACGTTCCTCCGCAGGGCGGCCGCAAGCATCCCGAACAGCAGTACATCCAGATGGACACGAGCAACATCCTGTTCATCTGCGGCGGCACGTTCGTCGGCATCGAGAAGATCATCAGCAAGCGGCTCGGCCGCAAGACGATCGGCTTCGGCCAAGAGTCGGCTGGCTCGACCGACGAGAAGGATTTGGGCAAGCTCCTGCCGCAGGTGACCAGCGACGACGTGATGGAGTACGGCCTGATTCCCGAGCTGGTCGGCCGCTTGCCGGTCGTTAGCGCGCTCAAGCCGTTGGACGTTGACGCCCTGGTGCGCGTGCTGCACGAGCCGCGCAACGCCCTGGTCCGCCAGTACCAGAAACTGTTCGAGATGGAGAGCGCCGAGCTGTCCTTTACCGACGCAGCCATGCGTGCCGTCGCCGAACGGGCGCGCGAAAAGGATACAGGCGCACGTGGTCTGCGGTCGATTGTGGAAGAGGTGATGCTCGACGTCATGTTCGACCTGCCCGATCAGGGGCCCGGACGTAAGTACGTGGTGACGCCCGAGATCGTACGCGGCCGTGAACAGTTGCTGCCGTTACCGTCGGCCGCCGACGCCAAACACAAAAGCGCGTGACGTTCAAGCCCGAGGCCCAAAGGCCGTCGGGGGTAGAGTCACGCTTCGCAAAACGAGCCCTGCGACAAAAGTCCAGGGCTCGTTTTTTTATTAGTTCCATGTCAGCGCAGTGCTAAGCGTTGCGACGCGCCGGGGCGCGTGTTAGGTTGCCCCCGGATCTCGTCAACCGGGGGGCTTAGCAATGGGACAATTCAAGTTGTTCGGTCGTCTGCGCACACTCGGCACCTCGGCCGAGCGCCAGAAGCGCCGACAGCGAATTCCGCGCCGGCGCAGCCTATCGTTCGAAGCCCTTGAAACACGCCGGTTGCTGAGCGGCACGCCGTTTAACTACTCCGCCATGAATGCCGATCCGTTGCAGCTCGTCGTCGTGGGCAGCACGCTCGAGCTCCGCGATCAGAAGACCAACGCGATTGTGCAGTCGGCGGTGCTGGCCTCGACCAGCAGCGTAACCATCAACGGCTACGCAGGCGGTGGGCAGACGTTCGATGTCGACTTCAGCGGCGGGGCGTTCAATATTCCTATCACGATCAATTCCAACGGAACGCCCGACCAGTTGCTGATCGACGACCATGCCGATACCGCGGCCGGAGTCGCCTACTCCATCGGCAGCTCGACCGTGGCAGTCGACGCAACCACGATCTGCTACGGCTCCAGCTTCGTGAATGGGATGATCGTCGACACTGGCTCAGGCATCGGCGACCAGGTCACGATCAACAGTGTGAATCCGGCTTCACCGTTGACGCTCAACACCAGTGCCGCCGGTGCAGAGAGCGTGTCCATCGGTGGCAGCACCGCCGGAAGCCTTGGCAGTTTTGTCGGCTATCTGACGCTCAACACGCACGCCTCCGACAGCCTCACATTCCTCGATAATGCGAGCAGCGCGCTGTCGAGCTATTCGATCACCGCCACCGGCCTGATATTCAACGGCCGGATTATCCCCTACACCACCGCCGCCTCGATCAAGCTGGCCACCAGCAGCTACGCGGGAGAGGCAGTCTTCGTCACGTCGCTCCCCACGGCAACCTCGTACGTCAGCCTCGTGCCGACGGCCGGCCATATTTCGATGATCGTCTCTCCCTCGGCCTTGGCCAGTTCGACGCCGCGCACGATCGACGCCGGCTCGAGTGCCCCCGCCGGCTCGGGCGACCTGATGACGGTCGACGACAGCACCGATCCCACCTCCGGGGTTTTCTACACGGTCACGGCAACCTTCGTCCAAGCGGGCAATACCGCGGTCGTTTACGGCTCAAGTGCCTCCGGCGGCTTGGTCATCAACACCGGCAAGGGATCCGGCGACGAGGTGATCGTCGACTCGACTTCCGCCGCGGTCTCGGTTGCCGTGAACACCAGCGGTGCCAGTGCGACCTCGATCTTCGTCGGCGGCCTCGTTACCGGAAGCCTGGCGAACATTGCCGGGCCGTTGACCCTGCTGACGCACGCCGTCGACAGCATCGTGTTCAACGACAACGCCACGACCAGCGTCGTCAACTATCAGCTCATGAGCAGTTACCTGCTCTGGAACAGTTCGATTATCGGCTACATCTCGCCCGGCTCGATCACCGTGGCCACCAGCCGTGCTACCGGCGACAGGCTGTTCGTCACGTCGCTTCCCGCCTCGACGACGTTTGTGACGCTCGCCCCCGCGGGCACGAATACTTCGTTCATCGTTTCTCCTGACGCGTTGCACGCCACCCGCATCATCGATGCCGCCAGCAAGGTTCCCGCGGGGAGCAGCACCTCGGTGACCGTCGACGACAGCACCAATACCGCAAGCGTTGTCTACACGGTCATCAACTCCGGCGTGCAGTTGAGCGGCGGCGCCTTGGTCGAATACGGCGCCGGCGACACCGGCGGACTGGTCATCAACACCGGCCGGGGAATCAACGATATTGTGAACGTCGTCCAGACGCTGGCGCAGGTTCCCGTCGCGATCAACACCAGCGGCGCCTATCGCACGACGATCTACGTCGGCGGTGCCAATAGCAACCTGCTCCTCGGCACCCTGGCGGCGATTGCCGGCCCGCTCACGCTTCAGACCAATCCGCTCGACGCGGTGGTTTTCCTCGATGATGCCAGCTCCGCCTCGGCCACCTATACGATTTACTCCAACTACCTGGTGTTCAACAGCCAGATTATCGGATATCGCAGTCTCGTCGCGATCGAGCTGTTCACCAGCACCGCCAAGGACACGGTCAACGTCTGCTCGCTCCCCGCGGCGCTGACTTCGCTGGCGCTGCACCTCGACAATTCCGCGGCCTCGCCGGGTACGGTCGTCACGCTCAAATCGGGCGCCTTCACCACCGCCCTGCAACGCACGGTCGACGCGTCGAGCTTCATCCCCGCCGGCGCCGGCGACTACCTGACGGTCGACGACAGTGCCGACACGGTGGCGGGCATGTCGTACAACCTAATCGCCCACGTGATCAGCATCTCCCAGGGCGGCCCCGGCTACACCTCGGTCCTGTACAGTTCGAACTATCAGGCCGTGGCGCTGCTCACCGGCAGCGGGAAGAACGACTCTGTCACCATTGCCGCCACTTCGGCACCGATGAACGTCACGACGTCGGCCGCTGGGTGCACCACGATCGACGTCGGCTCTGGCAACCTTGGCAACATCGCACCGGGGCTAACCATCCAGTCGCAAGGCATCCACGATTCGCTCACGTTCGACGACTCGGCCAACAGCACCGGCACAACGTACGACATCCAGGGCAACCAGCTCACTCGTGGCTCGCTCACGATCGGCTTCACCGTCGCCGCGAAGGCTTTCACGGTGCTGGTTGGCACCGGCATGAACAGCGTCACCGTCGAGAACCTCCCCTCGGCCGAAACGCTCGCGCTGACGATCAACAAGACCGACAGCTACACCAAGCTCGCCAGCGCCTTGGGCACCGTCGTGCTCGCCAAGCGGCCGTAAGCAAGCATCTTCCCTGCATGCTTCGTGTCCTTTGTGTCTCGTGGTATTTTGATGACCACGAAGCCACGAAACACACGAAGCAGCGATTGGTGATACCTCTGTGGTTATTCCTTCCGCTGTTGCGATCATCTTTCTGATGTGTTTGCGTTCGCGAGCGCAGTGCCGGCATAATACAGTGCATGTTCATTCCCGCCGATGCGGTGATTGCTCGTGAGAAGTTGACGCACTATTTGCTTGTGCCGCGTCCGTGGGACGACAAGTCGGCGTTTTTGGCTCGAGCTGGCTTCAGCCAAGACAACCCGGATGACTTATTGCGATTGATTCGCTCGTTGGCCGAAGAAGTCGAAGCGATGCAGGATGGCACCAACGCGTATGGTGTCTTTTGGAGAATCGACGCGGCGAAAACAATGGACAACGGCTATCTGCTGCAAATCAGCTTGATCTGGTTACAATGGCACATGGACGGCACGTTTCATTTTGTGACATTGAAACCCTGGAAGCAGCGCCCATGAGCAAGCCGCAGATGTTCGAGCGAGTGGCGCTCGCGCGCGACCTGCCCGCCCACGGATTGAAACGAGGGGACGTAGCAGTGCTGGTCGACCGCGTTCCACACCCCGCCGGAAGCACCGAGGGGGCGGTGATCGAGGTGTTCAACGCGATCGGCGATTCGATCGCAACGATTGTCGTCGCATGCGACGACATCGAGCCGTTAGTAGCCAATGAGATTCTTTCCGCGCGATTGCTCAGCGGCCCCGCGGCCGACGCGCAACAGCCTGCATAGCTACAGCTACTTTGTACGATCCATGCCCAGCACCCGCACCAGGAACGCGTAGCTGTCGGCGGTTTCGTCGATCATTTTGCTCGTCGGCGTGCCCGCGCCGTGGCCGGCGCTAGTTTCGATGCGGATCAACACCGGCGCATCGCCGGCCTGCGCAGCCTGTAGTGCCGCGGCGAACTTGAAGCTGTGCGCCGGCACCACGCGGTCGTCGTGATCGGCCGTCTCGATGAGCGTGGCCGGGTAATGCGTGCCCGGCTTGATGTTTTGCAGCGGCGAATACTTGAGCAGCGTCGCGAACTGCTCGGGCTCGTCGCTCGATCCGAATTCGCTGGTCCACGCCCAGCCGATCGTGAACTTATGGAACCGCAGCATGTCGAGCACGCCTACCTTGGGGATCGCGGCGCCGAACAGCTCGGGACGCTCGGTCATGCACGCCCCGACGAGCAGCCCGCCGTTGCTGCCGCCGGCGATCGCCAACTTTGGCGTCGAAGTGTAGCGCTCGCGGATCAGGTACTCGGCCGCCGCGATAAAATCGTCGAATACGTGCTGCTTCTTCGTGATCATCCCTGCTTCGTGCCACTCGCGGCCATACTCGCCCCCGCCGCGCAAGTTAGGCATGGCGAAGATGCCTCCCAGTTCCAGCCACGCGACCCGCCGCACGTCGAAGCTCGGCGTCAGCGAGATATTGAACCCGCCGTAGCCGTACAGATAGGTGGGGTTATTGCCGTCGAGCTTCAGTCCTCGGCGATGGACGATAAACATCGGCACGCGCGTGCCGTCGCGGCTGCTGTAGAACACCTGCTTCGTTTCGTACGCACGCGCGTCGAAATCGACTTTCGGCTCGCGGAACACTTCGCTCTTGGCCGCGGCAATGTCGTAACGATAGATCGTCGTCGGCGCGGTGAAGCTAGTGAACGCGTAGAACGTCTCGGTATCGTCGTTGCGTCCGCCAAAGCCGCCGACGCTGCCGATTGCGGGCAGCTTGATCTCGCCGGCCGGTTTTCCAGCGTCGTCGAGTAGCGCCACCCGGCTGCTGGCGTCGTGCAGATAGGTGGCGAAGAACCTGCCGCCGACGCGGCTCACGTCTTCCAGCAAGTCGTCCGCCTCGGCAATCGTCGTCTGCCAGCCGTCACGGTCCTTGGCCGTGCAATCGACGGCGATCATTTTGTACCGCGGGGCGTCGAGGTCGGTGCGGAACCAGAACTTCGCGCCGTCGTTGTCGACGAACGAATAATCGGCGTCGAAGCCGGTGATCAGCTCGACCACCTTGGCGTCCGGCTCGGCCAGATCGAGATAGAACACCTGGTTCTTCGGATCGGTGCCGCGCGAAACGTGGATGATCAGGTAACGGCCGTCGTCGGTCACGTGGCCATAAAAGCCCCATTCCTTTTGGTCGTGACGCTCGTAGATCAGCTTGTCTTTTTCTTGCGGCTCGCCGAGACGGTGGAAGTACAGCTTCTGGTAGTAATTTGTGCCGGTGAACTTTTCACCCTCGGCCGGCTCGTCGTACCGGCTGTAGTAGAAGCCGTCGCCCGAGTGCGACCAACTCGCCCCCGAGAACTTCACCCAGCGCACCAGGTCGTCGCGATCCTTGGCCGTTTCGACATCGCGAACGCGCCACTCCTGCCAATCGCTGCCGGCCTGCGCCAGGCCGTACGCCAGCAGAGAGCCATCGTCCGAAAGGGTGTAACCTGTCAGCGCCACGGTGCCGGCGGCCGAGAGCTTGTTGGGGTCGAGCAATAGTTGCGGCTTGCCATCGAGCGCTGTGAGCGTGTAGAGCACGCTTTGGTTTTGTAGGCCGTCGTTGCGCGTGAACAAGTAGCGGCCGCCGCGCTTCGTGGGAACGCCGAACCGTTCGTAATCCCATAGCTTGGTGAGCCGGGAGCGAATCGTTTCGCGCTGCGGGATGGTTTCGAGGAAGCCGAAGGTGAGCTTGTTCTCGGCCTCGATCCACGCGCGTGTTTCGGGGCTGTCGGGATCTTCCAGCCAGCGATACGGGTCGGCGATCTTCGTGCCGTGGTACTCGTCGACCTGGTCGCCACGGCGGGCGTCGGGATATTTCAGAGCGGCCTCCGAGACTGGCACCGGCGGGGCTTTCTTGGCCTCAGGTTTTTTTACTTCGGCAGTACACCCGGCGCAGAGCCCGGCGGCGATGAGCAGCGATGCGATGCGTTTCATGCACCGCATCGTAGCGGGGCACGGCACCAAAAGAAAAGCCCACGGACGGCGAGTCCGTGGGCTGCAGGAGAATAACCGTCAACGATCTCGCTCCGCTCAGGCGCGAACCTCGATCTTGCGCGGCTTGACCGCTTCGGTCTTGGGCAGATGCACGGTGAGTACGCCGCCAGCGTACTCGGCGTGAATCTTCGTGGCATCGATCTGCTCGCTCACCCGGAACGTGCGATAGAAATCGCCCACGCCGTACTCGTTGAGCAGGTACGCGGCCGATTCGTTTTGCCGCGGCGCCACCGGGCCGCGGATCGTTAGTTCGCCGTCCTCGAATCGGACGTCGATCTCGCCGGCCTTTACGCCCGGCATGTCGGCCCGCAGCAGCAACTCGTCGGCGTGCTCGAGAATATCGACACGCGGACGGTACGTCGCGCCGGTGCGCGTGCGCTCGCCGCGTTCGTTGGTTTCCGCCTCTTTGGTGGTCAAGGTAGCCTCGTTCGACATGGTTTGGTTCCTCCGTACTTATTCGGTTGATACGACCCCGACCGAGCGAACTCAGTTGGTCGCGACGTTGATCTTTCGCGGCTTCGCCTTCTCGGCCTTGGGGAGCGTCAGGGTGAGCACGCCATCGCGCAGGTTGGCCTGCACCCGCTCGGCATCGATCTCAACCGGTAGCCGTAGCACGCGAACGAACTCCCCCGCACCGCGCTCACGGCGATGGTAGGTCGTCCCTTCCTGCGCCGAATCGACCCGGCGACCCTTGATCGAGAGTTCGTTGCCGACGACGCTGATCTCCAGGTCTTCGTTCTTCAAGCCGGGCAGCTCCGCTTCGGCAAACAACTCGTGCTCGCCTTCCCACACGTTGACCGGCGGGAACCCGCGAACCTGGCCCACGTTGCCACCTTGCCCGAAGAAGTCCTCGAACAACCGATCCACTTCGCCCCGCAACTGACCAAGAGGCGCGAAGCCATTGCCCCGTAAACGTGACATCATCATGGTTTGTTCTCCTTTCGTGTCGCTTTGGCACTCGGCAGAAAGGAAAAGCAACGGCCGTGCCGAATGCGGGGAGCGAGCGCATCCGGCGACGGATCAAGAATTTGCGAAAAACACCGGAAAAGTCGGCATTTTCGAGAGCTGTCAAATTGGCAGCAACCGAGCGCGTCAGTGGACGCGCTGACCCGGTTTGGCACCGCTGTCGGGCGACAGCAGATAGATTTCTTCGCCACCGGCCCCTGCGGCGGTCACCATCCCTTCGCTGATGCCGAACGTCATCTGCCGCGGCTCGAGGTTCGCCACCATGATCACCAGCCGGCCGACAAGCTGCTCGGGCTTGTACGCGCTCTTGATCCCCGCGAACACATTCCGCCGCTCGTCGCCCCCCAGCGACAACGTGAGCTGCACCAGCTTCTTGGCCTTGGGCACTTCCTTCGCTTCTACGACGCGCGCCACGCGCAGATCAACCTTCGTGAATTCGTCGATCGTAATCCGCTCGGCCACCAACGGTTCGGCGGCCAGCGCCTCGGGGCCATCGACGGGCGCCGCCGGGGCGCTGGGGATCGACGCACTTGTCTCTTCGCGGCTGGCTTCCACCATGGCATTCACCTGCTTCGGATCGACTCGGGTCATCAAATGTTCAAACGGTTTCACCGGCGTGCCGACCAACGGCGTCTGCGCTTGCGCCCAACTCACGATTGGCTCGCCGAACAACTCCCCAGTCTGCTCGGCGAGTTTCGGCAGCACCGGAGCCAGGTACACGACAAGCTGCCGGTACAAGTTGAGCGCGACCGTGCAAATCTGTTGCAGCTCAGCGGCACGTGCAGCATCTTTGCGAAGGGTCCAGGGCGCGCGGTCGTCGACATATTTGTTCGCTCGATCGGCCAGGGCCATCACGGTGCGCATCGCGCGGTTGAAGTCGCACTCCTCGTAGGCCGCGGCAATCGCCTTCCCTTCGGTTGCGGCTTCGGCAAATAAGCCGCCGTCGTCGGGGTAGGCCGGTGCTAAGCCGCAAGCGGTAACGAACCGCGCCGTGCGGCTCGCCAGGTTGACGATCTTCCCGACCAGGTCGCCGTTCACCTTGGCGACGAACTCGTCGAGGTTCATGTCGATGTTGTCGAGCTTCGGCACCAGTTTCGAGGCGTAGAAGTACCGTAGCCACTGCGGATCGAGATGCTCGAGGTACGTCGACGCACGAACGAACGTTCCCTTGCTTTTCGACATCTTCTCGCCGTTCACCGTCAGGAAGCCGTGAATGTGTACGAACGTTGGCAGGTTGTAGCCAGCGGTCTTGAGCATCACCGGCCAGAACAGCGTGTGGAACCGGGTGATGTCCTTGCCGATGAAGTGGTGCACTTCCGTCTCAGGGTTCTTCCACCATGCATCGAGCTGCTCGCCGTGGCGATCGCACCAGTCCTTGGTGCTGGCGATGTAGCCGATCGGCGCGTCGAACCAGACGTACCAGTAATTGCCCGGCGCGTCGGGAATCTCGAAGCCGAAGTACTTCGCCGGCCGCGATACGTCCCAATCGTGCAACGGCCCGGCCAGGAACGCCGAGGCGAGCCAGTTCGCCACGTCCGGCTGCAGGTGCTTGCCGCTCTGGGTCCACTCGTCGAGGAAGCCGTGAAAATCTTCGGTGCGGATGAACCAGTGCAAGGCCGGACGCAGCTCGGGGGCGGCGCCGCTGAAGACGCTGTACGGCTCGATCAACTCGGTGGCGCTGTACGTTTGCCCGCACTTCTCGCAGTTGTCGCCGTACTGGTCGGGGCTCTTGCAGTTGGGGCATTTGCCTTTGACGAATCGATCGGCCAGGAAGGTCTTTTCAACCGGGTCGTACAATTGTTCCACCTCGCGCTCGAGAATCAGCTTCGCCCGCCGCAGCGCCTGCCAGAACTCGGCGCACAGCGCCCGGTTGCTGGGGCTGTTGGTGCTGCCATAGTTGTCGAAGACCACGGCGAAGCCGGCGAAATCGCGCTCGTGGGCCGCTTGCATGTCGGCAATCACCGCTTCCTCGCCGCGCGCTTCTTGCCGGGCGCGCAGCATGATGGCCGTGCCATGGGTGTCGTCGGCACACAGATAGATGCAGCGGTTGCCCATCATCCGCTGGAAGCGCACCCAAATGTCGGTCTGGATGTACTCGACCAGGTGGCCGAGATGGATGTGCCCGTTGGCGTAGGGCAGGGCGCTGGTGACGAGAATGCGGCGTGGCATGCGGCCAATGTAACGAAACTGGCCGTATGAAGGGAGGGGAGCAACGCTTCCGCGTCGCTCAATGATGGTCGCTCGGGTTGATCGCGACTAGGCCTTCGCTTTTCGCGGCCATCAACAGGGCCGCATCAGCACAGATGAATCTTAGCTTAGCCATATCGTCGAGGCTTGCGCCGGTAACTAGCGCGCCGGCAAGCTGCACGGCGTCGTACGCGCGGAGTGCGTAACGATCGACGATCGTCGAGGCGTGCTCGATCACAGTTTCATTCACGGGCTGTACTAGGAAAATGTCGGCCAGATGTCGGCCAAAGTCGTCTAGCAATTGTTGGGCCTGCTCATCGGAGAGGTCGGCCTCCCGTGTGCGACGTCGAATCGCTGACCGCAGTTCGACGCGCGACAACGACAAGATCGTCAACCTGTGACCGGAATCCGGATGAGCCTGCTCGATCATGAACTCCGTGCCGGCTTCGCTAATGTAGAGCTTGGCCAGCGCACTCGCGTCCAAGTAAAGCAGGCTCAATCCTCACCGCCGCTCGGAAAGAATTGTTTGTGACAGCGGCGGCCCCTGGATTTGCACGGGCCGAAACGCGGACCGCTCCGCCGCGCGCACGCGCAAAACCTCATTCACAGCGGGGTGCTCACGGTTTAGACGAATGGTCGTCGTGGGATGGGGCAATCGCGGATTAAACACACTTCCCTTCAAGATGATTTGCTGCTCGATCGCGTCGGCCAGTGCATCACCGCACGCATCGCGAGCTTGAGCCCAAACATAGCCGAGTTGAGGAAGATATTCGTCGCGAAATTTTTTCAGCGCCACGAACTCACGGAAGCGCGGGTCGCGCTCCGCCTTTTCCAGCGCGACAATCAAGTCGCTTTGGATGTTTCCACCATCGACCGGCGCGGGTGCCGCCGCGGTCTGAGAAATCTTGACGTCTGCAGTACAACTTTCCGCAGCAGACTCGTAACTAATGACAATCGAGCATGTCGCCTGATCAAAATAACTCTCGTCGGCGTCGCTTCTGATTTGCCGCGATTTCTTTGGGTCTTCCGGACTGCGCGCGCGAAACGTCACACGCACCGAGTTGCCGCGTTGCGGGGCGAATCGGCGCAGCGGCTTGATCGCATCCGGCAGATATGATGCAGGAATTTGACCCAGAGCGACGAAAAAACTCTCGATTTCTCCGCGAATCTCATCAATCGAAGCCATTGTAAGCACCCCTAAATTCTAAAAATAACTGGCAGGTGCCATCTATATTTAATTGCTCCTATAATAATTGCTATGGTGACGAGTGTCAAGCCGTGCGAGCCGCTCCGGCCGGAATTTACGATTTAGGCGATTCTGCCATTGCTAATACTATCTGAGACCGCCATGATCCCGCTCCCTTGGCCGCGGCGCAGGACGTGCCTGCGGCCGGGGATGCTATCTGAATCGAGCCGCGCTTCCAGGGAGGGAAAACATGGTCTCGTTGCAAGCGCTGGCGTGCGCGCTGATGGTGGTCGGCTCGGGGGGCGAGACGGCGCTGTTGGATTTCAGCGCCGAGTGGTGCGGCCCCTGCCGCATGATGCAGCCGGCGGTGCAGCAGTTGGCTGCGGCCGGCTACCCGGTGCGGCAGGTGAATATCGACCATGAGCCGGCGCTGGCCGCCAAGTACGGCGTCACCGGCGTGCCGTGCTTCGTGATGCTCGTCAATGGGCGCGAAGTCGACCGCGTCGTCGGGGCGACCAGCCCCGAGCGGCTCGTGCAGATGCTCAACCAGGCCCAGGCCGCCAATCCGAAGTCGGCAGCCGCAGCACCAACAGCTTCCGCAGTCGCGACAGCTTCTGCATCGGCAACCAAGCTGACCGGGATCGTCAAGCCAAAGGCGAATGCGCTGGTGCCGGTGGGTTCGGTCGCCCGGCACGATATCGAGCAGCGGCTGCTGGCGGCGAGCGTGCGACTGCATATCACCGACGCCCGCGGCAACTCGGTCGGCTCGGGGACGATCATCGACGCCCGCGAGGGCGAGGCGCTGGTGCTGACCTGCGGGCACGTGTTCCGCGATTCGAAGGGGAAGGGAAAGATTGTCGTCGATACATTCGGCCCGCAGGCTCGGCGTGGCATTCCGGCCGAGCTGGTCACGTACGACCTGGAGCGTGATATCGGCCTGGTGAGCTTTCGTCCCGGCATGACGGTAAGCCCGGCGCCCTTGGCCACGGCCGACTACAAAGCCCGGCCGAACGAGCCGGTCGTAAGCATCGGCTGCGACCACGGGGCCGACCCGACCGTCCGGCGGACGCGCGTCACAACGATCGACAAGTTCCAAGGCCCCGCGAACCTGGAAATCGACGGCCAGCCGGTGCAGGGGCGCAGCGGCGGTGGGCTGTTCACGGCCGACGGGCGCGTGATCGGTGTGTGCAATGCAGCCGACCCGGCCGATAACGAAGGGCTGTTCGCCGCCTTGCCGACGATCTACGCGGTGCTCGAAGACATTGGCCTGACCAAGGTGCTAGCCTCGCAAAGTGCTCCGCCGCCAGCGATGCCCGCGACGATGCCCGGCGGACAGCCGGCCGCCGTCGCAGCGACTGGCGGACGCGAGCTCACGGCCGAGGAACTGGCCGCGCTAGAGAATCTACAACGGCAGACGGGCGAGGCCGAGGTGATCTGCATCGTTCGTTCGCCCAACGAGCCGAGCGTGCAAAGCCGGATCATCGTGCTCGACCGCGCCAGCTCGAAGCTGCTCGAACACCTTGATGCGGCCCGGCAACAGCAGCAGTCGCCACAGCAGCAGCTCACGTCGCTACGCAGCACGCAGATGCCGCGCTAGCCGCTGCTTCGGCTGCCATCCAATAGCTCGGCAAGGTGGATCGCGGGGATCGCAATGCCTTGGCGATGCAGCCGGCCGCCGATATTCATCAAGCAGCCGGCATCGGTCGAGACAAGCACGTCCGCCTCGGTCTCGGCAATGCACTTGGTCTTATCGTTGACCATCGCGGTAGAGATTTGCGGATAGCGCACCGCGAAGCTGCCGCCGAAACCGCAGCACTGCTCCTGGTGCCGTAGCGGCACATACGTCGCGCCGGCCACGTGCTCGATCAGCGCGACGCTCTCTCGCTCCAGCCCTAGCCCCCGCAAGTGGCAGGCGTAGTGATACGCAACGCGGCCGTCGAACCGCGCCCCAACATCGAGCACCTTCAAGCGGTTCACCAGCAGATCGCTCAGCTCGAACGTCCGGCCGGCGAGACTGACAGCCCGTTCATGCCACGCCGGGTCGCCTTCCAACAGCCGGGGATACTCGAGTTTGACCATTGCCGCGCACGAACCTGAGGGAACGACCACCGTTTCGGCATCGTCGAACGCGCGGATCGTGTGCCGCGCCTGCTCGCGGGCCAGGTCGGGGAAGCCGCTGTTGTAGAATGGCTGACCGCAACATGTCTGGCTTTCGGGGAACACGATCTCATGCCCCAGCCGCCGCAGCAGGCGCACAGTCGCCTTCGCCCCTTCGGGCCGAAACACGTCGCCAAGGCAGGTGACCATCAGCGAGATTTTCATGCGAGTTCCGCAACCATCTGATCGAGTGCCGCCAGGGCGACGGGCCAGGGGGGGCGATTGGCCGTGTACGTCTGCCACCAGCGCGTCACGGTTTGGGCCAGTGTAGCGTCGCCCGGTTGCCAACGCTCGATCGCGCGGGAGAGCATGGCAGGGGAGTCGTGCAGCAGCTCCACGTCGGCGGCGGCGGCCAGTGTCGGCGGCAGCATCGCCAGGGCGCTCACCTGCCGGCAGCGGCCAGGATCAAGCTGCTCGGAGTACCGCGGCAGGTCGCCGCTCAACTGGGCCAGGAACCAGGCGAGCCGAGCGATCTCGGGCAGGTCGGCATACGGGTTGGCCAACACCGCCTCGAAATTCACGGTGTTGTAGGCGAGGTGAGCCGTGCCCCCGCCGCCGGTGACAGGCTCGACAAGCAACACGTCGGCCCGATCGACGATCAGCCCTGGCTCCGTGCGTCGACCGATGCCGTGAAGCAGCCCTGGTCCGCGGGCTTCCCACAGCTCGCGCAGCGGGCCGGAGCGCAGTTCTAACTCATCCAAAATATTTGGACGGCTCGTCGCGTAGGTGGCCTTTGCTTCGATCAAGGCGGCGACGAACCGCGGCGCTACGTCCGCAGCGACGGTGCTGCCGACGGCCTTGCGCAGCACGACATCTATCAACTGCGTCGGAGCCTCGATCGCGGCCGACTCCGGCACCAGATGGTCGAACAACGGTTCGACACCGATGGCCAACTCGCGGCAGATTCCGGCAATCGTCGCCGCCGGCGCCGCGAGCTGCTGGGCCAGCGCGTCGTCGGTGACCGAGCGGTCGGTTGCGATCACGCCCAAAGCGTGCATGGCGCTGGCCGAGCGATTGGCGATCCAGCGCAGTTCGATTGGCATCGGTCACAACTCCGGCGGAATCCGGAAACCGTTCTCGACAGCTTGCCCCCAGGTTTCCTACGATACAGTATTGTCGCAGGCCATTGCCCATCCCGGAGTTGCGTTTGATGCTCGATCAGCAGGTGAAGCCTTGGTCGGTCGCCGATGCCGCGGAATTGTACGACGTCGGTCGGTGGGGCGCCGGATACTTTTCGATCGACAAGGCGGGGCACATGCGTGTGCATCCGACCAAAGACCCGGCCCGCTCGATCGATCTCAAACAGCTCGTCGATGACCTGCAACTGCGCGGCATTGATCTGCCGATTCTGATTCGCTTCGCCGAGATTCTGAAGCACCGGCTCGGCGAAATCCACACCGCCTTTCAGAACGCGATGCGCGAGCATCAGTTCAAGGGCAACTACTTCTGCGTCTATCCGATCAAGGTGAACCAGCAGCGCCAGGTGGTCGAAGAAGTGCTGGACTTCGGTCGGCCGTACAGCTTCGGCCTCGAAGCGGGGAGCAAGCCCGAGCTGCTGGCCGTGATGGCGATGGCCACGAACGACACGCCGATCATCTGCAACGGCTTTAAAGATGCCGAGTTCATCGAAGCCGCGATGCTCGCGCAGAAAATCGGTCGCAAGATCATCCCAGTGGTCGAGAAGTACACCGAGCTGGAATTGATTCTCGACTACGCCCAGCGCATTGGCGTGCGGCCGCAGGTCGGCATGCGCGTGAAGCTGGCCGCGCGCAGCACCGGCCGCTGGCAAGGTTCGGGAGGTTTCCGCTCGAAGTTCGGATTGACCGTGACCGAGATCATGCGGGCGCTCGACGAGCTGAAGGCTCGCGGCATGTCCGATTGCTTCAAGCTGTTGCACTTCCATCTCGGCAGCCAGATGCCGAACATCCGGCACATCAAGGCGGCGCTGAACGAAGCGTCGCGGGTGTACGTCGAGTTGGTCAAGAGCGGCGCGGGGCTGGAATATCTCGATGTCGGCGGCGGCCTGGCGGTCGATTACGACGGCTCGCAGACCAACTTCGAATCGAGCGCGAATTACACGCTGCAAGAATACGCCAACGACGTGGTGTATCACATCCAAAGCGTCTGCGACGACGCCGGCGTGAAGCATCCGACGATCGTTTCCGAAAGCGGCCGGGCCGTGGTCGCGTATCACAGCGCGCTGGTGTTCAACGTGCTGGGTGTTTCAGGCCTCGGCGATTCGGAAGTCCCCAGCGAAGCGCCCAAGGACGCCGAGCAGCCGATCCACGACTTGTACGATGTATACAACAACCTCACAAGCCGCAACTTGCTCGAAGGTTATCACGATGCGCAGCAGGCGCTCGAGCTGGCGATGGGGCTGTTCAACGGCGGCTACTTGCCGCTGGATCAGCGCAGCATGTGCGAGAACCTGTTCTGGGCCATCGGCCGGAAGATCCAGCGGATGGTGCGGCAACTGGAGTTCGTGCCCGAGGACTTGCAGCCGCTCGACGCGCTCTTGAGCGACACGTACTTCTGTAACTTCTCGTTGTTCCAGTCGATGCCCGATAGCTGGGCGATCAAGCAGTTGTTTCCCGTGATGCCGATCCACCGCCTCGCCGAGCAGCCGACGCAGAACGCCGTGCTCGGCGACATCACCTGCGACAGCGACGGCAAGATTGACCAGTTCATCGACCGCCGCGACGTGAAGCGCACACTGCCGCTGCACTCGTTCAACGGCGAGCCGTACTATCTCGGCGCGTTCCTGCTAGGCGCGTACCAGGAAATCCTCGGCGATATGCACAACCTGTTCGGCGACACGAACGCGGTACACGTCAGCCTCGACGAGCGCGGCGGGGTGATCCTGGAAACCGTCATTAAAGGCGATACGGTGCGCGAAGCGCTCGAGTACGTCGAGTTCGACGTCAACGCGCTGGTGCGCCAGCTGCGCACGGATGTAGAAAGCGCGGTGCGCGAAGGGCGTCTCGATTTCCAGGAAGCAGGCCGGCTGCTGCGGTTCTACGAAGAAGGACTGCAAGGCTACA
>DATAXP010000003.1:0-165794 GCA_036272935.1 Pirellulales bacterium
CGAACCCCAGAAAGCACTCGACCATGCCCGACCACAATCCGACCTTCACCACCACGCCGAGGGGCGTCGGCCCTCGGCATTGCGCTTCATGCCGACCGGAGAAAACGCCACTCCACGCGGTCGGCCTTCGCTTGTTTAAGGGCTAGTAGTGGCACTGGCGAGTGGCAAGACTCGGCAAAAAGCGCTACCGCGCAAGTTGCCGCCGCGCCTGCCGGGCCGCCTCGACCATGTTCTTCAAAGCCGGCACGATCTCGGCGTAACCACGCGTCTTCAGGCCGCAGTCGGGGTTCACCCACACTTGCTCAGCCGGCAGTCTGTCCAGCACCGATCGCAGCCGCGACAACAGCGCGTCGGTCGACGGCACATTGGGACTGTGGATATCGTAGATGCCGGGGCCAATCTGCTGAGGATACCGATACTCGCGCAGCGTACGCAGCATCGCCCCGTCGCTGCGAGCGTCTTCGATGCTGATCACGTCGGCATCGAGCGCCGCGATCGCGTCGATGATGTCGCCGAATTCGCTGTAGCACATGTGCGTGTGGATTTGCGTCGTCGGCGCGACGCCGGCTGTAGAAAGCCGAAACGCTCGCACGGCCCAGTGCAAGTAGGCTGGCCAGTCGGCTCGCCGTAGCGGCAGGCCTTCGCGGAACGCAGGCTCGTCGATCTGCACCACCGCGACCTTCGCCTGCCGTTCGAGGTCGACTGCCTCATCGCGAATCGCCAGGGCGATCTGGTTGGCTACCTGCTCGCGCGGGATGTCTTCGCGCACGAAGCTCCATTGCAAGATTGTCACCGGCCCGGTGAGCATGCCTTTCATTGGCCGAGCGGTCAGCGATTGGGCCAGCGCCGTTTCGCGTACCGTCATCGGCCCAGCACGCGCCACGTCGCCGTACAGGATTGGCGGCCGGACGCAGCGGCTGCCGTAGCTTTGCACCCAGCCTTCGCGGGTGGTGGCGAAACCCTGCATCTGGTCGCCGAAGAACTGCACCATGTCGTTGCGTTCAGGTTCGCCGTGCACGAGCACGTCGAGCCCAATCTCTTCCTGCAAGCGCACCACGCGCTCGATCTCGGCATCGATCGCAGCCTGGTAGCCGGGCTTGTTCGTTGCAGCGTGTGCGCGGACCTTGCGCAGCTCGGCGGTCTGCGGAAACGAGCCGATCGTCGTCGTCGGCAGCGGCGGAAGGTTGAGTCGAGCCTGCTGCAACGGTAGCCGCTCGGCGTAGGGTGACCGCGAGAAATCGGCCTCTTTCAACCGCGCAACGCGCTCGCGCACTGCCGGGATGTTTCGCGCCGCATTGTCGAGCCACGCGCGGCGGCGACCTTGCGCATCATTCCAACGCTCACGCACCGCTGACTTGCCATCGCGCAGCGCTGCCGAGAGCAACGCCAACTCGCCGATCCGCTCCTGGGCGAAACAAAGACCGTGCTTGACCGCGTTGGGCAAATAGTTCTCATCCTCAACCGTCTCGGGCAGGTGCAGCAGCGAGCATGACGCACTGACCAGCAGCGATTCAGGCTCGGCATGTTGGCGCAGCTCGCCGACCAGCTCATAGGCATCATCGAGATCGGTGCGCCAGATGTTCCGGCCATCGACCAGCCCCGCGGCGAGTAGCTTATCGGCCGGGTATCCCTGAGCGCGCAGGGCGCGCAAGTTGCCTTTGCGGCCTCGCACGAAGTCGATGCCCAACCCGGCCACCGGCAGCGCCGTGAGCGCCTGCCATACCGGCTCGATATCGCCGTAGTACGTTTGCACCAGCAACGGCACTTTGGCCGCAGCAAGCTTCTCGTACGACCGCGCAACCGCGCGCATTTCCTCATCGGTAACGTCGCCCACCAAGGCCGGTTCGTCGATCTGCACCAGGTTGGCCTGTTCGGCAGCTAGCTCCGCAAGGGTCTGCGCGTAGAGCGGCGACAATTCGTCGAGCCGGGCCACCAGTGCCGCGCCGCTCAGCCGAGCCAGCCGCAGGAACGTGAACGGCCCAAGCAGCACCGGCTTCACGGCGGTCGCCACCGAACGCCGAGCGTGACGCAGCGCCTCGAGCGCGCAATTCTTCGTAATCTGGAACCTCAGCGGCAGTTCCGGGACCAGATAATGGTAGTTAGTATCGAACCACTTGGTCATTTCCAACGGCGGCACACCGTCGCGCCCCCGGGCCATGGCGTAGTACAGCCGGGGATCGACCGCTCCGCCCTTCCAGCCGAACCGTTCTGGCATGCAGCCGAGCATCGTGGCCGTATCCAGCACGTGGTCGTAGGGGCTGAAGTCGCCGCAAGGAATCAAGTCGAGCCCGCACGCCGCCTGTGTGCGCAGGCGGTCAACGCGCAGTTCGTCGAGTCTCGCGGCGAATGCAGCGTCGTCGAGCGAGCCCTTCCAAAAATCTTCGAGCAGCTTCTTGTAGGCTCGACCGCGGCCTAGCCGTGGGTAACCGGGAACGGTGGTTGTAAAGGGCATCATGGAAGTACCTCAAAGGTGTCTGGCCAGCCACGGCGGTTTCAATCCCAAGCGAGTGCGGCGGCCGAGCGATACTCGGTGACACGCGTCTCGAAGAAGTTCTTTTCTTTGCCCAAGTCCATCGTCTCGCTCATCCACGGGAACGGATTCGGCGAGCCGTATTGCGCCGGCAGCCCGATCCGCTCGAGCCGCCGGTCGGCGATGTACTGCACATAATCTCGGAACAGCGAGCCGTTCAGCCCCAAGATGCCTTCGGGCAGGCAATCCCAGGCGTAGGCAATCTCCAGCTCGACCGCGGTGCGCACATGTTCGACGGCACGCTGCTGGAACTCGGCGGTCCACAGTTCTGGATTTTCGGCCTTGATTCCGTTGATCAAGTCGATGCCGAAGTTCAGATGGGTCGTCTCGTCGCGCAGGATGTACTGGAACTGCTCGCCGATGCCGGTCATGCGATTCTGTCGGTGGAACGACAGGATCATCACGAACCCCGTGTAGAAAAAGATGCCCTCCATGATCAGGTAGTAGCCGATCAGGTTTTCGAGAAAGGTCTGCGCTCCGGCGAAGGTGTCAGTCGAGAAGCCGGGATCGAGCACTGCGGCAGTCAGCTGCATTTCGTAAGCGTCCTTGCGGGCGATGGCCGGCACCTCGCGGTACATGTTGAACACCTGGCGATCGTCGAGCCCCAAGCTCTCGACGATGTGCAGGAACGTGTGCGTGTGCACCGCCTCCTCGAACGCCTGGCGCAGCAGGTATTGGCGGCACTCGGGATTGGTGATGTGCTTGAAAACGGCCAGCACCAGGTTGTTGCCGACCAGGCTCTCGGCCGTGGAAAAGAAGCCGAGATTCCGCAGGATCACCAATCGTTCGGCGTCGGTGAGCCGGCCGGTGCGCCACGTTTCGATGTCGCGCCCCATCGGCACCTCGCTGGGCATCCAGTGGTTGGCGCAGCCGTTGATGTAATGCTCCCAGGCCCAGTGGTACTTGAGCGGCATGAGCTGATTCACATCGACGGTGCGGCAATTGATCAGGCGCTTGGCGTCGGCGAGAGCGGGAAGGTCATTCGTCCGTTGAATCATGGGCGACTCCATTCGAGGAATTGATATTTGGGATTTGGAAGTTGGGGTTTCGCTCACTGACACGCCTCGCATTCGCCGTCGGCGCTACACGCTGCTGGGCGCGCCACCTGGATGTCGGCACTGGCGCTGCGGGCCTTCATCCAACGTGGCTGAATGCCCCAGCGATTCACGTCGAGTGTCGACTTTTCGATCTGCGTCGCCGCCAGCGTGCGCAGGTAGTACGTCGTTTTGAGCCCCTTTTGCCAGGCGAGGCGATACATCTCGTCGAGCCGCCGGCCGTTGGGTTCCAACATGTACAGGTTCAGCGACTGCCCCATGTCGATCCATTTCTGTCGCCGGGCGGCGCACTCGATCATCCAGCGGGGCTCGATCTCGAATGCCATTTGATACCGGCGTTTCAGCTCGTCGGGTACGCGCTCGATCGGCCCCAGCGCGCCGTCGTAGTACTTCAGCGCGTCGAGCATGTCGGCGTCCCACAATCCTCGTTCGCGCAGGCTTTCGACCAGATAGCGGTTCACCTGCGTGAACTCGCCCGAAAGGTTGCTTTTTACGTACAGGTTCTTGTACGACGGCTCGATCGACTGGCTGGTGCCGATGATATTCGAGATCGTCGCGGTCGGTGCGATCGCCAACAAGTTGCTGTTGCGCATGCCATGTGCAGCGACCGCCTCACGCACGTTCTGCCAATCGAGCGTGGCGCGTCGCGAGACAGGGATCGCCACGCCGCGCTCGGCTTCGAGCAGGTCGATCGTGTCGATCGGCAACAGTCCGCGCTGCCATTTCGAGCCGGCGTAGCTGCTATACGTGCCGCGCTCGCGGGCCAGTTCGGTGGAAGCGAGGATCGCGAAATACGAGATCACCTCCATGCTGCGGTCGGCCAGTACCACCGCCTCGTCGCTGGCGTATCCGATGCCCAGGGCGTGCAGCATGTCCTGAAACCCCATCAGCCCCAGGCCAACCGGTCGGTGACGCATGTTCGCGCTGCGTGCCTCCGGCGTCGGATAAAAATTCAGGTCAATCACGTTGTCGAGCATCCGTACCGCGGTGCGAACCGTATTGGCGATTTGCTCGACATTCAGTTCACGATCGGCGACATGGGCTGCCAGGTTGATCGAGCCGAGATTGCACACCGCCGTCTCGTCGGCCGAGTTGTTCAGCAGAATCTCGGTACAGAGGTTCGAATTGTGGACGACGCCGGCATGGTCCTGCGGCGAGCGGATGTTCGACGGGTCTTTCCAGGTGATCCAAGGATGGCCGGTCTCGAACAGCGCCGAGAGCATCTTTCGCCACAGCTCGACGGCCGGCAGCCGCTTGAACAGTGCGATCCGCCCGTCATCGGCCAGGCGTTCGTAGTGCTCGTAGCGCTCGTTGAATGCCTGGCCGTACAGATCGTGCAAATCGCGCACGTCGTCGGGGCTGAACAAGGTCCAGGTGCCATTTTCCGCAACGCGGCGCATGAACAGGTCAGGAATCCAGTTGGCGGTGTTCATGTCGTGCGTCCGCCGCCGTTCGTCGCCGGTGTTCTTGCGCAGCTCGAGGAACTCTTCGATGTCGAGATGCCACGTTTCGAGATACGCGCAGACCGCCCCCTTGCGTTTGCCCCCTTGGTTCACTGCCACGGCTGCGTCGTTGACGATTTTCAGGAACGGGATGACCCCTTGGCTGGTGCCACCGGTGCCGCGGATGCGCGAGCCCAAGGCACGCACATTCGTCCAATCGTTCCCCAGCCCGCCCGCCCATTTCGACAGCAAAGCGTTGTCGCCGATGCTCTTGAAGATCTGTGCGAGGTCGTCGTCCACGGTCGTCAAATAGCACGACGAAAGCTGCGGATGCCCCGTGCCAGCGTTGAACAGCGTCGGCGTGGCGGGAGTGAACAGAAACTGCGAGATCAGACCGTAGAACTCGATCGCGCGTCCGGTGCGGTCCAACTCGCCCAGGGCTAGGCCCATCGCGACGCGAATCCAGAACCATTGCGGCAGCTCGACCACTCTACCGCCGTGGCGTAGCAAGTATCGATCGTGCAGCGTCTGCAACCCGAGGTATGCAAAGCGCAAGTCTCGCTCCGGAGCGATAGCTGCGGCCAGCCGGTCGAAGTCGAACTCGAGCATCGACGGTGCGAGTAGCTCCGTCTCGACAGCCCGGGTGACATAGTGGTGCAAGCCGCTGCGGTAGGTTACGTCGGTTGACTCGTCTCCGAGGATGTCGCGCCGCATGTCGTCGAGCAGTAGCCGAGCGGCGACGAAGGTGTAGTCGGGCTCGATCTCGATCCGGGCTCGTGCCGCCATGATGGCCGCTTGGCCAATCTCAGCTTCAGGGATGCCCGGATAAAGCTGCGCGACGGTCTGGTCGAACACCGCGTCACCCGCCACGGTCGCCGGCAGGCCCTTGCAGGCTGCGGCTATCCGCCTGCGCAGGGCCGCTGTGTCGAGCGGCGAATCGGTGCCATCGGCGCGCCGGTAATGCACCGTGCGGCCACGGCGTTCGACGGCACGCTGCTCGCGATAGAGCACGTAGCGGCGCGCAACGCGGTGCTCGCCGCGCGTCATCAGCACGCGTTCCACTTCGTCCTGAATCCGTTCGACGCCAAGGGCCGTCCGCCCTTCGCACCAGCCGACCACCGTGTCGGCGGCTTGGGCCACGGCCATCGTCAGCTCGGCTGGCAGGGGTGCCTCGCCGCCAAGGCCGAACTCCGCGCGAAACGCCTTCGTGATCGCGACGCGAATGCGGACCGGATCGAACGCGGCGATGTTGCCGTCGCGCTTGCGAACGGTCTGCGGCACAACGGCGGAGGCGGGATTCTCAATCGACGAAATCGCGGAGACAGATGCCATGGCTTGGGTCCATCCATGAAAAGACCAAGCCCGACGCAGCAGGCGGCGAATCGAAGAATGGCGCGGCGCAACAGCGCTGGCGCGCGTGCCAAAAGGCAAGCGACATTCCACGTTCCCTTTGACGCGAAGGGCTATAGGACTACCAAGCTTGCGGTCGGGTATTCGGGCTTGGCCTTCGTTGGCCTTACCGCTGCGCGACAGCGCCGGACTTGCACCGGACTTCCCCCGAGTTTTTCAGCCAGGGCATAACCTCTGGCACTGCAAGCACCGCATCTTGGGATGCGACGAGACGAAGCATACTAGATGTGGTGTCTGCGCGTCAAGTGATCGCGGATAGAATCTTCATGCGGGCTGCAGTAGCCCGTGCGCAAGGGCCAGCACCGCGTCGGGTTCGATTGCAGCCGACGACATGGTGCCGTAGGCACTATCGGCATCGACGACGCGCAGTTTTCCTTTACGAAGTTTGACTAACTCGTCGATGCGTGGCCGGGACGTGTAGCCAAGCACGAGATATTTTTCTTCCAGGTGGATCGAGTTGATCGACCACTCCTGGGCCAGGATCGCCACTTCGGTACGCAGTAGCAATCGCTCGACCTCGGGGGGCGGCGGACCAAAGCGATCGGTCAACTCGGCTCGCAGCTCGCTAAGTTCGCTCAACTCGGTAACGCGCGCCAGCCGCCGATACAGGTCGATCTTCAACCGCATATCGGGGACATATCGCCGCGGCAAATATGCTTGTCCCGGAATTGCCAAGTTCACGTCGATCGATTTCTTCGGCGGCAGATGCTTGAGCCGGCGGACTGTTTTCTCGAGCAGGTCGCAGTACAGCTCGTAGCCGACGGCCGCAATGTGGCCGCTTTGCTGGGTGCCGAGCAGATTGCCCGCGCCGCGAATTTCGAGGTCGCGCATCGCAATGGCGAAGCCGGCTCCCATGTTGCTGAACTCTTCGATCGCCGTAAGGCGCTTTGCCGCGTTGAGCGTCAGCGATCGCCGCGGATCGACCAGCAGATAGCAGTAAGCCCGGTGCTTGTAGCGCCCTACACGGCCGCGAAGTTGATGCAAGTCGGCAAGGCCGTACTGATCGGCATCGTCGATGAAGATGGTGTTGGCGTTTGGAATGTCGAGACCGCTTTCGATGATCGTTGTCGCCAGCAACACGTCGTACTTGCGCTCGATGAAGTCGAGCATCACCCGTTCCAGCTCCCCCTCGGCCATCTGACCGTGGCCGATGCAAATCCGTGCCTCGGGCACGACCTGTTGCAGCCGCCAGGCCACCTTGTCGATGTCGTGGATGCGATTGTGGACGAAGAATATCTGGCCCTCGCGGTTCAACTCGCGCAGGATAGCGTGGCGAATCATCTCCTCGTCGAAGCGCGTGACGCGCGTCTCCACGGCCAGCCGATCGGCCGGCGGTGTTTCGAGGTTTGTGATGTCGCGCAGGCCCAGCAGCGACATGTGCAACGTGCGCGGGATCGGGGTGGCGGTCATCGTGAGCACGTCGACGATGTGACGGTACGCCTTGAGCCGCTCCTTCACGCCGACGCCGAATCGCTGCTCTTCGTCGATAATCAACAGGCCAAGATTCTTGAAGGCGACGTCGCCTTGGGCGAGCCGATGGGTGCCGATGACGATTTCCACAGCGCCATCGGCCATACCCGCCGTGATTTGCTTTTGCTGCGACTCGGTGCAGAAGCGGCTCAGCACTTCGACGCGGAACGGATACTCACCCATCCGCGCGCGAAACGTGCGGCCATGTTGGGCCGCCAGCACGGTCGTCGGCACCAGCACTGCGACCTGGTAACCGGCATCGACCGCCTTGAACGCGGCTCGCATCGCCAGTTCGGTCTTGCCGTAGCCGACGTCGCCGCAAATGAGCCGGTCCATCGGGCGGCTCTCCTGCATGTCGTGACGAATCGCGGCGATGCCGGTCAACTGATCGGGCGTCTCTTGGTAGGGGAACGACGCCTCGAATTCTTTCATCCATTCGCTGTCGGGCGGAAACGCGATCCCCGGACGGCTGGCGCGGGCCGCTTGCAGGTCGAGCATCTCGCTGGCCAGGTCGATCACCGCCGCCTCGGCCGCGTCCTTGGCCCGACCCCACGAGCGCCCGCCGATCTTGGCCAACGTGGGTCGCGTCTTCGAGCCGCCGACGTATTTCTGCACCAGCTCGATTTTCGACACCGGCACATAGAGCCGCGTGCCGCCGTCGAATTCCAACTCCAGATGTTCTTCGGTGTGCTGCTCGGTTTCGAGCATCCGCAGGCCGCGATAGCGACCGATGCCGTGCGACACGTGGACGACGTAATCCCCTTCGCGCAGCTCGAGGAAGCTGTCGATCACGCGCCCCAGCCGACGGCGCGTTGGGCGAGCTACGTCGGAGCGATGGAACAACTCACCGCCGCTGATGATCACCACGCGCTCGATGACCAGCCGGAAGCCGGCGCGCAGCCGGCCAAGCAAGAACCGCAGCTTCCCGTCGCGGGCCAACTGTGTGTCGGTGCACAGCTCGCCGAGGCGGTGAATCTCGGCTTCGGTTTGGCAGACGATGAACACCTGCTGGCCGAGCCCCGCCGAGTCCAGCTCTTGCCGCACCTTGGCGATGTCGCCGCTGAAGCGCTCGACCGTTTCGATCTTCAGTCGGCAGGTCGTTTCGAGCGAAGTGATCGACAAACTGGCGGCGGTCACCGAAGGGAACCGGAACACGCTTTCCAACGCAGCATTGACCGTGTGAAACTCGGCCGGATGATCGACGCGATCGAGGTAATGCCGTCCTTCGTCTTCCACCTCGCCTGGCTCGACGAGCAGGAACCAGCTACCGGCCGGCAGATGCTCGGCAAAGTGCGAACGATCCTCGGCCGTTGGCGCTAGCGCGGTCACGTCGATGTGGTCGAGCACTTCGAGGCTGCGCTGGCTGCTGACCTCGAAGCTGCGGATCGATTCGATCGTGTCGCCGAACAGCTCAATGCGCACCGGGTCGAGCCAATCGGGAGCGAACAGGTCGAGAATGCCGCCGCGCAGTGACAATTCGCCGGGCATGGCCACGGCGGTCGTATTCTGGAACCCCTGCTCAACGAGCCAGCGCACCAGCGCTTCGAGATCGAGCGTTTCGCCCGCCGCCAGCCGGCGAGTCAGTTGCTCGATGCGCTGGGCAGCCGGGACCGGTTGCAACAGGCTTTGGATGCTCGTGACGACCACGCGCCCTGCGGCCGGGGCGTGCAGCGCTTTGAGCACCCGCAGCCGATCGCCGCACAACTCGTCGCCCAGACGATTCTCGAACGCAGTCGACTCCCAGGCCGGAAATCGCTCCGCCGCGCGAGGCGAGAACACTGCCAAGTCGTCGACAAAGCCGTCGATGTCGCTAGGATGCGCGCAGACGACCACGAGCGTCGCCGGACAGTGCTCGGCCAAGGCTGCGGCCACGAGTGCGCTGCTCGAACCGCGGACTCCGTCGAGCGTGGCACCGTGGCCGGCGCGCAGACTGGCCACCACAGCGTCGAAGCCCTCGGCATCCCACACGCTGCCGGCCAAATGCCACAACTGGTCGCGTTCGACCGATGGCGATTCCGTCACACTCATGGGCGACGGAATTCTAGGCGGCTGAGCAAATTACGAAAAGGTTGGTTCTTCAGGCGATTTGGCAAGCTCCGTCGGCCGGCAGTAGCGCAAATCGTCGAGAAAGCCCCACACCAGCACCACCAAGGCCAGTGCCTTGGTGGCCTCGAGCAGCAACTCGGCCCGATCGATGTCGCTGGCAAAGCCCAGGTTCGCCTCCTGGTGCAGCGTCTCGGCCCCGAAACAACCGGTTAGCACGATGAGTGCCGCCACTTGGCTGCATCGCGCCGCCGAGCGCGTCGCTGCTGGCAGGAATTGACCGCACGCCACCAACAACAGCCCCAGAATCAATGCCCCGTTCGCTGCCGATAGCCGTGCCGGCAGCATCCCAGCCAGGGCTTGCCGCAGCATCGGGAATTCAAGGAACGAAAGCACCGCGAACGTCGCCGCCAGCGTATTCCACAGCCATTGCTTCTCGCCCTTGGTCGCCCGATCGCGGCCGATCAAGTAAGCCAGCAAGGCGAGCACCATCATCGTGCCGGCAAAGAACGATGGCGGCACGTACGACACGATCGCCAACTCGGCCCGCAACCGCAGCGGAATTCCTTCAGGCACTCCCCAGAAGGGACCGTAGCAGTGTTCGAGCACGTTCCACCCTGCCATGGCCAGCGCGACGCAGCCCAAGCCGATCGCCATGGCGGTCGGTCGAATCTTCTCCCGACATTCGTCGCGCACCAGTTCTGGCGGTGCGGACTCTTTGCAGTCTGTCACGGGCTGCTCTTTGATCAGCTCGCACGATGCCTCGAGCAATCCGATGGCACGATCGAACGCCGTGGAACTTTCAGACGGTCGTGTTTTGCTCATGATCGCTGCTCTGTCGCCGGGGCACTTGACTCATGCCAACGATAGGTTGCAACGGATGAATGGGTCGGCGTCGCGACAGTATTGAACGCCGAGGCGCAGCGTCCGTATAATCGGTTTGTACCGAGGATTCCGACGATTCGGGGCAACATGGGGGGCGATCGACTCTATGGCGCAGGATAAGTTGCGTCAGCAAATTGCCTCGGAAGCCGCTCGGCTGATGTACGTCGAGTGCGAGTCGTTCCATCGTGCCACGATGCACGCGGCCAAGACCGTGGCCGGCCGATGGCTGAATCCGCGGCAGCTTCCCAGCCAGCGAGAGATTCGAGCCGAGATCGAAAAACTCGCCCGCTGGCACGACGACCACGACGCCCGACTGCTACCGACCGTTCGGCAACTCGACCGCTTCGAAGTTTACCGCGGCCTGCTGATGCCGCTGGAGGACGTTCGACTTTCGCCGAAGCGTCATCCCGAAGGGGACGCGCTCTATCACAGCCTGCAAGTGTTCACGCTGGCCCGCAGCCATCTGCCCTACGATGAAGAGTTCTTGTTGGCGGCGCTGCTGCACGATGTGGGTAAAGCGATCGATCCGAAGGATCACGTGGCCGCAGCCGTCGAAGCGCTCGAAGAGCTGGCGACGCCGCGCTGCTTATGGCTGATCGAGCATCAGAGCGAAGCCCGAGCGCTGGTCGAAGGCACGCTGGGCCAGCGTGCCCGCCGGCGGTTGGAAGAATCGGAGCACGTCGAGGAGCTGAAGCTGCTCGAGCGATGCGATCGCCAAGGGCGCGTCCCCGGCGCCGAAGTGCCTGACCTCGACGAGGCGCTCGAATACCTTCGCGACCTTGCCGACGCCTGCGGTGGCGACTAGGGCAGGATTTGATCAGAAGGGCGCAAAGAGCACAAAGACAGCAGAAGAAAAGAAGCGACGCGCTTTTCCCTTCGCGATCTTGGCGACCTTCTGTTAAGTGGCCCTTGACGCTTAGCGCGTCGTGCCGAAGATGCGATCTCGCTTTGCCTGGTTCCAGGCGAGCTTTTCGGCCTGCGTCATCCGTGCGAAGTCGGGCGCCACGCCATTCGTGTCCGCGGTGCCTGCCGCTTGCGGTTTAGCCGCCCCGTTCTTGTCGTCGCAGGCGCAGGCACCGTGATTCGTCTTGCAGCCGCAATCGTGCTTCGCCGCGCCATTGGTCGACAGAATCGCCGCAGGCACACGCACCGCGCTGCCGCCGTAGCTCATCACATTGGTTTGCAGTTGCAGGTCGTCATCGAGCCGGCGGTGCGGTTTGATTCGCAATCGTTCGAGCACGGCGTGATACGCTCGCACCGCTTCCTCAGGTGAGATCGCGCGGTCGACGATCAACCGCAGGAAGTCGACGAACGCCAGCTGGCACTCGGCACTGTTGATCTTGCGGCCGAACAACCCTACGCGGGCACCGTACTTCTGCGCCTCGGCAATCAGCTTGAAAGCGTCGTACGTGGTCCCCGCGCCGCCGCCGAGGATGCCGACAACCAGGTGCGGGTCGTAGCTCACCAGTTCTTCCATCGCCCGAGGGCCATGGTAGACCACCTTCAAGAACGCTGGCCGACCGGCCTGCGCCACGCCGGCCAACGACCGGGCGATGCAATCGTTGATGAATGTCGGAATCGCGTCGGCCGAAAGACCTTGCGGCGCGTTGGGGTCGAACACCTCCAGGAAGTGCCGGAATCCCTTGCGCTCTGCCTCCTCGCGAAAGCGGCTGTACTCTTCCAACGATCGCAGGTCTTCGCTGAGCCGGTTGTTGAACGTGATGCTGTACAGGCCCAGGTTGGTACCACGGGTGCGCTCTTCGGGCTTGCAATCCAAGTGGCCGCACTGGATATGGTCGAGCTGCGCGGTGCGAAACGGCCGCGATGGCTCGGCGATGTAGTTGTTCCCGCGGACCACGAAAATGTCGGTCGCATCGTTGGCCCGGGCAGCCGGTGTGATGTGCGAGTCGTCGAACATCCGCTCGCGATGGGCCAACAGATCGTTGGTGCTGCTCGACATCAGCATGATGTCAACGACGCCTTGCCGGACGATCTCGCGAATCTGGTCGCGGTACTCGGCCAGCGTGCGCCAGCGTGCTTCGCCGCTGTGCGCCTCAGGACTTTTCCCCGGCGCGCTGATGCCGAAACCCATGTCGGCATCCTTGGCATCGGCGATGATGAAATCGCGCGCGCCGGAGGGATCGGCATGAATCGCGGCAAGTTTCTGATCGAGAGATTTTTGCATTATGGAAGGAACCGCGGATACACGCAGATAAACGCAGATGTAAGACGGCCGCTAAGCGATCCGCGTCCATCTGCATCCATCTGCGGTTTCATCTGCCTTTTAATCGTTGAAGCACGGTGTCGATCGTTCCGCGGAGCACTTGGCCGCTAGTGCGCAACCCTTGCACTTCCTTCGGCCAAAGCTCGATTTCCTGCGTGCGGATCGCGCCTGCTCGGCCGACCACCGTCGGTACTGAGATCGCCACGTCGCGGAGGCCATAGCAGCCGCTTTGGACGCTCGAGACCGGCAGCACGCGGTCACGGTCCAGGGCGATCGTCTCGATCACCTCCTGAATCGCCAGCCCGACGGCGAAGCCCGCGCCACCTTTTTTCTTGATCACCTCGGCGCCGGAGCCTTTGGTGCGCGTAAACAGCTCGGTCGCCAGGTTCGCGGTCCAACCGGGGAACTTTTCCAACGGCAGGCCGGCGATCGTGGCGCTCGACCAGATCGGCACCATGCTATCGCCGTGCTCGCCGAGGATCAGGGCCGAGACTTGCGTCGGCGGGGCGTCGAGCTTCTCGGCAATCAGGCTGCGGAAGCGGATCGTGTCCAACTGAGTACCCAAGCCCAGTACCTGCTTCGGCGGCAAATCGAGTCGCTGGGCAGCCAGGTACGTCAGCACGTCGACAGGGTTCGACACCACGAGCACGACGGCGTCGCGACGGTAGCCGACTTTGCCAATCTCGCTGAGGATGCCGACGAACAGGTCGACGTTGCGATTGATCAGATCGAGCCGGCTTTCGTCGGGCTTACGCCTCAGGCCGGCCGTGATGCAGATCACGTCGCTGTCCTTCACATGCTCGTAGCCGCCGGAGACGATGCGCTGGTCGGCCATCACGCTGGCGCCGTGCAGCAGGTCGAGCGCCTGCCCCGCGACCGCCTCGGCATTCACGTCCAACAGCGCGATCTCGCCCACCACGCGCCCCATTTGCAAGGCAAACGCCGTGCATGAACCGACCAACCCGGCGCCGCCAATGATGCTGACTTTCATGTGATTTCAGATTTCAGATTTGAGATTCAAGATTTGAGCGCCGCCATCACGCGATCGGTAATCGCCTGGATGATCGCCTCTTGATCGGCACTGCCGTTGGGAGACGGCGTGCCCACCGCTTGCGGTTTAGCACCCGCCTTGGTGGCGATCGCTGCCGGTGCCTCGAACGCACGGCGATCGACGCCTGCCCCCTTCCAGGTGTCGCGGAAAATGTCGTTGGCGCAGATGTCGCAGTTCTCCATGCCCGGCGACATGCGCGGGTCTTTCCAGCCCCACTTAGTTTTCAGGTCGAGCAGCTCGCGCGATTTTTCTTCGCCGAGGTAGGTCACGCGCCCCAGGTCGCGGGCCATCATCAGCATCCGGCAATAGGCGTCGAGGATTTCGGTCCACCAATAGGCCCGCTCGACCGTTTCGCCGTAGCTCACTGTGCCGTGGTTGGCCAGGATCATCACGTTCGTCTTGTGGACGAATGGCAGCACCGTGTCGGCGAACTTCTGGCCGCCGGGAGTCTCGTACACCGTAATCGGCGTTTCACCCAGGAACACCTCGATCTCCGGCAGCACGCATTGTGGAATCGGCTCGCGGGCGATGGCAAACGCTGTGGCATGCGGGGGATGGCAGTGCACGACGCTCTTCACGTCGGGCCGTTCCTTCATGATCGCCAGGTGCAGCAGCACTTCGCTGGTGCGCTTCCGCCGGCCGCTGAGCTGATTGCCTTCCATGTCGACCGAGCAAATGTCGTCGGGCTTCATGAAGCCCTTGCTGATCATCGTCGGCGTGCAGAGTACCTCGCGCTCATTGAGCCGATAGGTGATGTTGCCGTCGTTGCCGGCCGCGAATCCCTTATTGTAGATTCGCTGGCCGATCTCGCAGATTTCTTGCTTGATGCGATGGATGTTCATGTTGGTTCCGGGAAGAGACACGCGGCTTTCAAATGAGCCGGCTAAACGGCGATGTTGAGTTGGTCGAGAATGGCTGCGTTGTAGGCGTCGATCGGTTTCATGTCGGGCTCGAACGGCTGAGCCGCCTCGCCTCCTTCGCTGATGGCAATCGTGTCGCCGGGACTGGCATTCATGTCGTCGTAGACGACGAGTTCTTCCCCCTTCGGCGCGGCCCCGTCGCGCAACTCGCCGCGTGTAAGCGGTATCGCCAGCTTGTACGTGGCGCCGCCGAGGCTGGGATGCCAGCGCACGAGCGTCAGATTGCCGATGACTTTTCCGATTCGCATTCGATTAATCCGGTATCCCCATCACGCTCCAACGCACCGGCGTCGTGTCGCCGAGCATTTCGCGGATTGTCTTGCCGTCGCTCGTCATCAGCACGGTGTCGCCCGTGCCCGCGCCGAGCCGATCAACGGCCAGCACGGGCTCGCCGTCGGCTCCGCGACCATCGGCCAACAATGGTTGCACCACAAGCAGCTTCTCGCCGGTCATCGACGAATGTTTGACGGTTGCGGTGGCAGTGCCGATCACTAGGCCTGTTTGCATCGCTACTTCCCTAGAATCCGCAGGTCGTCGATCAGCGAGCAGCGCCGTTCGCGGGTAAAGGTCAGCGGTGTCGTCACTCCTTCGCCGGTGGGAGTGGCGATCGAGAACGATAAGTACCCTTCGCCACCCAGCCCCAGCGACGCCATGCACGGACCGTTCTTCACGAACAGCGTGGTGTCCAAGGCGCGGCCCATCTTGGTCATGTTCCGCACGTTGTTCGAATGGATCATGCTGGTGTGGCGGAAGCCATGCTCGTAGTGCTTCGCCTTGGCGATCGCCTCGTCGATGTCGCGCACACGGACAAATGGCATGAACGGCATCATTTGCTCGACCGGCACGAATGGATTCGACTCGTCGGTCTCGGCGAACAACAGTTCGGTCGCCTCGGGCACCTGCCGCCCTGCGGCACGGGCCAGCACCGCTGCGTCCTGGCCGATGAAATCCTTGTGGGCGACATCGTGCTTGTGGTCCCCCTCGCCGACCGTGGTGATCGCCGCCTTGGTCAAGGCATCGACCTCGCGGGCATTCAATCGCGCGGCGCCGGCACGTTCCATCGCGGCAAGCATCGCGTTGAACACTTCGTCGACGACGAACACTTCCTTCTCGCCAATGCACAGCAGGTTGTTGTCGTAGGCGCCGCCTTGGATGATGCACCGCGCAGCACGATCGAGGTCGGCCGTCTCATCGACCACCACCGGCGGATTGCCGGGGCCAGCGACCACGGCGCGCTTGCCGCTGTTCATCGCCGCCCGGGCCACCGCAGGGCCGCCGGTCACGCAGATCAGCTTCACGCCGCGATGGGCGAAGATGGCATTGGCCGTGTCGAGTGTCGGCTCGGCAATCACGCAGATCAGGTTGTCGATGCCCAGGTCGCGATAGATCGCCTGGTTGAACCGCCGCACGCCTTCGGCAGCGACCTTCTTGCCGCTGGGATGCGGGTTCACCACGAGCGTGTTGCCGCCGGCGATCATGCTCACGGCGTTGCCAGTGATTGTTGGCAGTGAGTGGGTCACCGGCGTGATCGCCCCGATGACGCCGAAGGGGGCGTGCTCGATCACCGCCAGGCCGTTGTCGCCGCTGAACACTTCGCTGCGCATGAACTCGACGCCGGGCGTTCGCTCGCCGAGCGTCTTGAGCTTTTCGATCTTGTGCACCAGCCGGCCGATCTTCGTCTCGTTCATCTCCATCGTGCCCAGCTCGACCGAATCGTCGATCGAGATGCGGCGGATGTGATCGATGATCCGCTTGCGCTCAGCCAGCGTGCGCTCCGAGAGTTGGTTGAATGCCTCGGTCGCTGCGGCAACGGCTTCGTCGACGCAGGTGAACACGCCATGTCGGCCGGCGAGCGAGCGGCCATTGCTGGGCGCCGGCGCCTTGCGCATCTGGCTGAGCACTTCCTGGACGACGTTGCGAATCAGTTCTTCGGTGGCTTGCATGAGCAGGAGTTGGGATTCAGGATTCGGGATGGTTGTTGCGGTCGAAGACGCTGACGCTGTCGACTTGCACCGTGTCGATGATGCCGATGATCGTTGCGTCGACCGGCAACGTTTTTGTTTCGGGTGTCAACCGAGCGCTCGAGCCTTGCACGATCAGCACGAACTCGCCTTGCCCCGCGCCGACCGTATCGACCGCGACGAACGTCCGGCCGGTGGTCGCCAGCCGGCGGCGATCCACCGGATCGATCCGATAGGGCTCGACGATCATCAACTTGTGGCCGGTCATGGCGGCAACCTTCTGGGTCGCGACGACACTGCCGGTGACTTTGGCGACGAACATTTTCGGGGGCTGGGGATTAGGGGCTGGGGACTGGGGAAATTAACTCTTTCGCCTGGCGGGCGACGATGATCTCTTCGTTCGTCGGGACGATCCAGATTTGAGTGCGGCTGGTGGGCGCGCTGATACGACTTTCGCCGCGGGCCGTTTCGTTTGCCACCTCATCGATCACGATTCCGAGCTCCGCCAGGTCGCGGCATACTTCGCGGCGCGCCAGCTTGCTGTTCTCACCAATGCCGCCGGTGAACACGACGCAATCGGCACCGCCCAGCTCGACGAGGTACGCACCCAGGTAATGTCGGATTGAGGCTACGAAGGCATCGAGCGCAAGGCGAGCGCGTTCGTTCCCTTGCTTCGCTGCGACCTCCAGGTCGCGCACATCGCCGCTGATGCCGCTCAGCCCCAGCAGGCCGCCGCGGCACGCCAAGTCATCCAGCACCTCCATCAACCCCTTGCCGGTCCGTTCCATGATCACCGGCAGGGCGAACGGATCGAAATCGCCGACCCGGTTGTTGTGGAACAGTCCGCTCTGCGGGCTCATCCCCAGGCTGCTGGCCACGCTCTGCCCGTTGCGAATCGCGCACAACGAGTTCGAGCCGCCCAGGTGGCACGAAATAATCCGCAGGTCCCGGCGACCGGTTAGCTCTGCGATCCGTGTGCTGATGAACCGATGGCTCGCTCCGTGGAACCCCCATCGTCGGACTTGGTGTACTTCGGCCCACTCGTACGGTGCCGCGTAGTAGCGATTCCGTTCGGGGATGGTGGCGTGAAAGCCGGTCTCGAACGCCGCGACTAACGGAATCTCCGGCAGCCGCTCAGCCAGCAAGCGCATCGCCGCCACGTAAGGCGGATTATGCGCTGGGGCCACGTCGCGCATCGTCTCCATCTCGGCCAGCACCTCGACCGTCACACGCTGCACTCCCGAAAAGCGGCCTCCGTGTACCGCCTTGAAACCGATGGCTGCGACGTCGCTCGGCCGCTTCAGGCATCCATGATCGGGGTTCGTCAACTGTTCCAGGCACCAGCGCACCGCAACCGCGTGGTCGGGAACCGGTGCGCTCGATTCCTGCCGCCAGTCGCCGATCTCGACCGTGCAGCGACTCTCGGGCGAGCCGATGCGCTCGATCCCACCGCGCGCAAGCTGCCGTTCGTCGTTCATATCGAACAGACGAAACTTGAAGCTCGTCGAACCCAGGTTGGCAACCAGGATGTGCATGCTGAAAATGACGAATGACGAAATCCGAATGTCGAACGCCCGTCGCGGCGACTACGCTACGAACGCCTTTACCAAGCCTTCGGCCGGGCGCGGAATCACGTGGCTGGCCAGCAGCTCGCCGACCTGCGTGGCCGCCGCCGCACCAGCCTCGACCGCGGCACGCACGCTGCCGACGTCGCCGCGCACGATGACGGTCATCATCGCGTTGCCGATGGAAATCTTCTTGACGATCTGCACGTTAGCCGCCTTGGCCATCGCGTCGGTCGCTTCGATCAGGGCCACCAGCCCCTTGGTTTCGATCAATCCGATTGCTTCGTTCATGGGAATCGAGGGTCCTTTGCTTTTTTGAGTAACTGTGGTTGAACGTGCGCGGCTCATTCGCCGGCCTTGGGCATCACCAGCGACAGCTCCTCGTGCGGGCGCGGAATCACCTGCACACTGATCACTTCGCCCACACGTCCTGCCGCGGCCGAGCCCGCGTCGGTCGCAGCCTTCACCGCGGCGACGTCGCCGGTGACGAACGCCGTCACCAGGCCGCTACCGATCTTGTCCCAGCCGGCGAACTGGACGTTCGCCGCCTTCATCATCGCGTCGGTCGCCTCGACCAAGGCCACAAAGCCCTTGGTCTCGATCATGCCGAGCGCCTCCATCACTTTGGCCATAAACACGGTTCTCCCAAGAAGGATGTTTAGCCGGCGACCTTGGTCGCCGGCTTTCAGCGCGGTCGCCGCGGCGACCGGCTAAACGGATGAACTACAAAAACAACTCCACCTTCGTCGCGTGATCGACGTCGGCCGCGTTCCCCTCGTCGGTATCCAGATGCACCTCCAGCTTGCTCGTCCCATCAGCCCGCACGAGCAGCTCTTCAAACACTGTGGTGCAGCTCGATCTGATTCGCAGCTTGATCCGATCGCCGTTCTTGACACCGTAGAACGCCGCATCGTCGAAGTTCATGTGCACGTGCCGCTCGGCGCGAATCACGCCCTGCGACAGCTCGACCACGCCGTTGGGCCCGACGAGCACGCATCCCGGCGTGCCGTCGATTTTGCCGCTGGCACGCACTGGAATGTCGAGTCCTAGGCTGATGCTGTCGGTGAACGCCAACTCGACCTGGCTTGCCGGGCGTGTCGGTCCCAGTACGCGTACGCTCGACAACATGCGGCGCTTGCTTGGCCCCACGACCATCACCGTTTCCTCGGCGGCGTAGAAGCCGTCCTGGTACAGGTTCTTCATCGGCGTGAGATTACGCCCTTTGCCGAACAGAATCTCGACGTGCTCGTCCGTCAGGTGGCAATGGCGTGCCGACACGCTCACCGCCAGGTTCGGCACATGCGATTTGGGCTTCGCGCCGTTGGCCGCGCCGAACTTGCCAAGGACGGTTTCGCGCACGATCCGTTCGATCGTCGCGCGGTCGAGATTTGCCGGGAGCGTTGCGGTGCTCATGAACGTTCAGTCTTGGGTTTCGTGACTTCGCGTGCCGTTTCGACGACGATCAAGCGCACGCCTGCCGCGTTGATCGCCTGTCGCCATCGCTTGTCGATCCCGTCGTCCACCACCAGGCAATCGACCTCGTCCAGCGCGCACAAATGCGCCAGGCTCTGGTGGCCGAGCTTCGTGCTGTCGGCAACCACGATCACTTCTTCGCTGGCGCGCATCATGGCCCGTTCGGTTTCGACCAGCAGCAGGTTGCTGTTGTAGAAGCCGCGCTCGTTGATCCCCGCGACGCTCATGATCGTGCGGCGCGTGTTCACCGCGGCGAGCATCTCGTTGGCGTAGGGTCCCAGGGCCACGCCGGTGCGCGGATACACGTAGCCACCGATCAGCACCAGGTCGGTCTGCGGGTTCGACGCCAGCAGGTTCGCCACCGGCAGCGAGTTGGTGACGACTTGCAGCCGTCGGCCCAGCAGCAGGCGAGCAACCTCGTAGGTCGTCGTGCCGCCGTCGAGCAGCAGCGTGTCGCCGTCGTCGATCAGCTCGGCGGCGCGGCGGGCGATGGCTCGTTTCTTGTCCCATTGGGCGGGCTCGCGTTCCTCGAAGTGCGGCAACTGCGGTGAGCTGCCGGTGTAGAACACGCCGCCGTGCGTGCGCTTTGCGCTCCCCTGTTCCTCCAACGACTCCAAATCGCGGCGGACCGTCGATTCAGAAACTTCCAGCTCGTTGGCCAGATCTGGAAGCGACGCAAAGCCTTTCAATCGAACCATTTCTAGCAAACGATGGCGGCGTTGTTCGGCAAGCATGGCGGCGAAAAATGCGCATCGTTCTGCTCGAAGATGAAAGCATTCTGTCATAATCGCGCATTCTTTGCAACCACTTAGTTTCACGAAATTGCGTGACCTGCGCGATCGTTACAATGCAACTCGATGGTCGTCGTGCAGCAATTACGGCTGGTGCTTGAGGCGGAGCCGCCAAGATTCGATCTGCCAGGCTTCACGCTGCGCCACTACCGCGGCCCGGACGATATCGATCGCTGGCTCGAATTGCGGCAGCGGGCTTTTGCCCGGCAACGCGTCGGCGTCGGCACTTGGTCGCGCGCCGATTTCGAGCGCGAACTGCTCATGAAGCCCTGGTGGCGACCGGAGCGCGTCTGGTTCGCCGAACCGCGCGGGGAGTCGTCACCCGTCGGCATGGTGACGCTCGCTGAGCGCGGACGCGGCACCGCCGCGGTGCCGGTTGTGCATTGGCTGGCATTATTGCCCACCTGGCGGCGGCGTGGCATCGGCCGATTGCTGATGAACGCGGTTCATCGTGCTGTATGGAATGCCGGCGGCCGCGAAATCCGCCTCGAAACTCACTCCGCCTGGACCGCCGCCGGGAAGCTGTATGAGGCGCTTGGGTATGTGCCCGTCCCAGCCCCTAGTCCCTAGCCCCCAGCCCCTTTCCCGCCGCCACGCGAAGAATTGCCTCCGGATAGGCTTCGCACTCGGCGGCGAATACGCGGGCGGCGAGTGTTTCGGGGGTGTCGTCGTCGAGTACCGGCACTTGGCGCTGGAGGATGATCGGGCCGTGGTCGTACTGGTTATCGACGAAATGCACGGTGCAGCCGGTGACGCGCGCTCCGGCATCGAGCACCGCCTGATGCACGCGCAGGCCGTACATTCCTTGGCCGCAGAACGCGGGGATCAGCGAGGGGTGGATGTTCAGCACGCGCCCGGTAAAATCATCGGGCACCGGCGTGAATTTCAGGAAGCCTGCCATCACGACCAAGTGCGGTGCCACGGCGCGGCAGGCGCCGAACACCGCCTCGCCATAGGCCGCGTCGCTCGTGTAATCGCGGCGCTCGAACACTTGGGTCGGCACGCCCGCCTCGGCGGCAATCGCCAATCCGCCCGCCTGCGGATTGCTCGAAATCACCAACTCGATTCGTGCATCGAGCTCGCCGTCGGCAATCTTTTCGAGCAGGTTTCGCAGCGTCGTCCCGCCGCCGGAGATCAGCACTGCTAATCGCACAGGCGACGCGGGAAGGCCGGCGCTCATCGGCGCGCCACCTTCACGTACAGCTTCACTGGCTTGCCGGCCAGTTCGATGGAAACCGGCTCGACGCCCGGCAGCGGACCGACCAGCACGCGCACCGCGAGCGTCTCGCTGGCGATCGTATCTTGGAAATCACCCGCGGCCGCCTGAATGTCTGGATCGTCGGTTTCGATTCCTAGCTCGATTCGGTCGGTATACTCGAGCCGCTGATCCTTGCGGATCGTCTGAATAGCATGGACCAGCTCGCGGGCGATTCCTTCGCTCCGCAACTCGGGCGTCAATTCGGTCGACAGGACCACGACGGCCGAAGGGCCTTGCGCCGCGGCCCAGCCTTCACGGGCTTGGAGGCGCACTTGCACGTCCTGCTCGTCGAGCGTGGCGATCGCGCCGCCGGCCAGCGGTAGCTCGACCTGCTTTTGCGACGAGAGCCGCGCGAGCAGCGCCGCGACGTCGGCCTCGGCCAGTGCTTTCTTGACGGCCGGCAACTGCTTGCCCAGCCGCGGCCCTAAGCGCTTCAGATCGGGCAATACCGTGTACGTAACGTACTGATCGGCGCGCTCGGCGAAATCGAGCACCTTAACGTTCAGCTCCTCGCGCACCAGCGCGGCATGTCCTTCTAGCCAAGTTCGATGCCGTGGATCGACCAGCACAATCTCGACGCGTTCCAGCGGTTGCCGCACCTTCAGTTTGGCCGTGGTCCGCGCGCTGCGCCCCAGCGACACGACCTCGCGCACCAGCGCCATTTGGGCCGAGAGGGTTTCGTCGACCAGTGCCGTATTGGCTGGCGGGTAATCGGCCAGGTGGACACTCTCGACTGCGCGACCTTCCGATTCGGCAACCGCCAGATTCTGCCACAGTGTCTCAGCCAGGAACGGCACGAACGGGGCGATCAGTTTTGTCGTCTCGAGCAGGCACTCGTACAGCGTCCAGTAGCCGTCGAGCTTGTCGCGGTCGTGCTTGTCTTCACGCCAGAACCGATCGCGGCTGCGGCGGACGTACCAGTTGCTCAAAGCATCGACGTAGGCAGTGATGGCGGCACAGGCGGCGAAGTTGTCGTACGCGTCCATGCGTTCGGTGACAACCTGGATCGTGCGGTGCAGCTCGCCGGCGATCCAGCGATCGAGCTCGCTGCGCTCAGCGGCGGGGCGATACGAATCGGCCGATTTGAGGATGTCGGAATTGAGATCGTCCAATTCGCCGCGCAGGCCCTTCGTCGGCTCGAAGCCGTCGATGTTCGCGTAGATGACGAAGAACGTGTAGACGTTCCACAGCCGCAGCAGGAACTCGGGAATGCTGTCCTTGATTGCCTGCTCGTTGTAACGGATTCCGGTCCACGGCGGTTGATTGGCGAAGAAGTACCAGCGCAGCGCGTCGGCCCCGTAGCGATCGAAAATCTCGGTCGGCTCGCGGTAGTTCCGCTTGCTCTTCGACATCTTCTGGCCGTCCTCGCCGAGCATCAGGCCGAGGACGACGCAGTTTTTGAACGGATGAGGAAACGGCTTCGATCGCTCGGTTCCCGGCAAAGCGACCGGAATATCGCCGAAAAGCAGCGTGCTGATCGCCAACTGGCTGTAGAACCAACCGCGGGTTTGATCGAGCGCCTCACTGATAAAGTCGGCCGGGAACTGGTCGTTGAACTGTTCGACGCCCGTGTGCGGATAGCCCCATTGGGCGAACGGCATCGCGCCGGAATCGAACCAGCAGTCGATCACTTCCGGAACGCGCTTCATCGTTCCGTCGCACTTCCCACCGGGATGCGTGCAGGCGTAGGTCACGTCGTCGATGTACGGTTTGTGAACCTTCAGGTCTTCGACGAGCGCGGGATTCGCTTTCTTTGCCTTGGCCCAATTCGCGCTCGGCATGAACTTCGGTTTCTTTTCCAGCTCGGCGTAGCTAGCGATCGCCTCGCGATGATTGCACTCAGGATCGCTGCACGTCCAGATTGGCAGCGGCGTGCCCCAATAGCGCTCGCGCGACAAGGCCCAATCGACGTTCGTCTCTAGAAAGTTGCCGAACCGGCCGTGCTTAATGTGCTCGGGGAGCCAATTGATCTGCTCGTTGTTCTCGAGCATCGGGCCCACGAAGTTGCTGGTGCGGATGAACCAACTCCGCCGCGGATACTGGATGAGCGGATCTTCCTCAGCCCGCCAGCAGAACGGATAGTCGTGCAGGTACTGCTCCTGGTGGAACAGCAGGCCGCGATGCTTTAGGTCGCGGATAATGTCCTTGTCGCAGTCCTTGACCCAGCGACCCCGGCAGAACTCGGGAGCGAATTCAGTGAATTTCCCGTCCGCCGCCACCGGCAACAGCAATGGCGTGAGGTTCGTCGTTGCTTTGCCTTGGTCGTCTTCTTGGCGATGTTCCTCCATGAGAAGTTCATAGTCTACCTCGCCGAACGCCGGAGCGATGTGGACTATGCCCGTGCCGCTGTCGATCGTTACGAAATTTGCGTGAACGACGCGCCAATGTCGTGGCTTCACTTTGCCGTCGGTGAACAGCGTGACATCGTTCCAACGAGCACGTGAATAACAATCAAATGGTGGCAGGTAGCGCAGACCGACTAGTTCGCTCCCTTTCATCGGGCGGCCGACGACATTCAACTCGTGGCCGACTTTGCCGCGGATTGTGTCGACCAGCGCGCGGGCCACAATCAGCTTCGACGTACCGGGGGGATTACTCCTCCCGCTCGCCTCGTGCGCGGCGCCTACATCTTCAAGGACGACGTATTCCAGCTCAGGATGGACCGCGGCGAATTGGTTGCTTGGCAGTGTCCAAGGGGTGGTGGTCCAGACGAGCAGGCTGGTGTCGGCATCGAGGCCTAGTGCTTTGGCCCGTTCGTCCATGACGATCGGAAACCGCACGTAGACGCTCGGATCGGCGACCTGGCGATAACCTTGGCCGACTTCGCCGCTACTGAGGGCGGTGCCGCCCTGGGACCACCACCAGACGATCTTGTGTCCCTGATACAACAGCCCCTTATCGAACAGCGTTTTGAGTGCCCACCACACGCTTTCGACGTAGCTCTGGTGGTACGTGACGTACGCGTCGTCGAGGTCGACCCAGAAGCCGATCCGCCGCGTGAGGCGTTCCCACTCCTGCATGTATCGCCAGACGCTTTGTTGGCATTTCTGGATGAACGGCTCGACACCGTAGGCCTCGATCTCCTCCTTCGAGTGGATGCCCAGCTCTTTGCAGACCTCGACCTCGACCGGCAGGCCGTGGGTGTCCCAGCCCGCTTTGCGCTGGCAGCGGTAACCCTGCATGGTCTTGTATCGCGGGAACAGGTCCTTGATTGCCCGGGTGAGGCAGTGGCCGGGGTGGGGCATGCCGTTGGCCGTCGGCGGCCCTTCGTAGAAGATGAACGGGCCGTGCGGCGAGGGGCGTTCCAGCGACTTTTCGTAGATGCGCTGTTCGAGCCAGAACTTGCCGACCTCGGTTTCGAGCTGCGGAAAGTTGGCCGAAGTCGGAACAGGTCGAAACATGCGCTTCGCAGTGCCGGAAAGGCGAAAGGGGCGGCGAAAATGAGAGGGAAAGTAGACCACGCGGGGCGGTGTTTTTCAATCCGCACGACGACGGTGATACAATGGCCGACGGAGGAACCAATGCCCACGGACGTACCGATCGAGATCGATTGTGCCAGCGTGAAAGCCCGGCTTGATCGCGGCGATGACTTCTTGCTGCTCGATTGCCGCGAGCGCGAGGAATACGAGACCGCGCGCATTGCTGGGGCGACGCTGGTCCCGATGAGCGAGTTGATGATACGCGTCGGCGAACTGCAAGCGGCGCAAAGCAAGCCGGTGGTGGTGCACTGCCATCACGGTGGGCGCAGCCTGAAGGTGACGCATTGGCTACGGCAAAACGGCTTCCCGCAGGCGCAGAACATGACCGGGGGCATCGACCGCTGGTCGCAGGAGATCGATCCTGCGGTGCCGCGGTACTGAGGCACAGGCGTTGAGCAGTCGCGACCGCTTTGGCGAACTACCAGTCCCAGTTCCGCCGTACGTATGTGGCCAAAGACGCGAAACACCCTCCCAGCAGCGTTCCCATCGCGTAACCAGGCCAATGCGGCACCGTATTGGTCGCCAGGCCGCCATTGAACCAATCAGGCGATGTGAACGTGCTGTAGGGGTACGTGCCAGGCGTGCCTAATGTGTCGATGCATGTGCCAACCAACAATCCGACGAGCGCACCGACGATTGCCGAAAGGAAGATAGCTCGCATGACTGCTCCAACGGGCTTGTTCGTTACGAGTATCTTAGCCGCTCATCGCGAGCGCGCCGCTTGAAAAGCGGCGGCTAGCGACCTATAACCACCTATTCCCTGCAACGTCTCGTTGCTCGCGCCCGGGTGGCGGAATTGGCAGACGCGCAAGCCTCAGGAGCTTGTGACCGTTAAGGTCGTGGAGGTTCGATCCCTCTCCCGGGCAGTTTGTTGTTTTTCCGGTGGCAATCGCTTGATTGCCTCTAACTGCACGAGCACGGCCTGGTCTTTCGTGCGATTGATGTGGCGATTCACGGCAATCAGGTCATCCAGGCCGATGATTGCAACTCGGCAACCGCCGATGTCGATCTGCTCTGAGCCGGCGAGTAGATCCTCGTAACCGCCCAAGGGTTCGACCCAACCGAGCAAATCGAGCGGTCCGATGTCGGTGTTGAACGTGAAATTCGAACCGAGCGCCAAGCTGCGTGCATCGAGTTGGAAGGGCAGGTCGACCGGCGCACCACGGAGCGTGGGATGAAGTTCGCGCAGCGACGCCGCAAGCTTCTCTAGATTCTCTCCTGTGCGACGGTAGCACAAGTCGACGTCGAACGTCGGCAGCAGCGAACCGTGTAGAACGGCGGCTTGACCTCCGATCACGATGAATTCGACGCCGTGCCGCTGGAGCAGACCCGAGGGCGTGCGCGTTCGGGTCGAGATCATCGCACGCGCGCAGCCAAATCTCGCCGAGAGCATTGGCCATTTGGCAGGCAAGGCGAAGAATCTTCCGCCCGACGCTGCCGAGCAACACGACCATTATCTTTACGGTACGCCGAAGAACTCATGATGCCGGTCTTTGCCGACACATCGTACTTCTTGGCGTTTTTCGGCGAGCGCGACCAGCATCACAAACGTGCCTTGGCATGGACCCGCTGCATGCGGGCGCCCGTGATTACCACCGAGTACGTGGTGATCGAGGTCGGCAACTCGCTGACAAAAGGGAAGGACTGATCCGTATTTGTTGAATTCCAAGCAGCGCTCCGAAAGACGACAGCGCTCGAAGTGGTACCTGCCACTACGCAGCTTCAGGACCGAGGGGCAAAGCTTTTCGGCGAACGACTCGATAAGACCTGGTCACTCACCGACTGCATCTCGTTCGTGGTCCTGTCGGATCTCGACATCGTCGACGCCCTCAGCGCCGATCGCGACTTCGAGGAAGCTGGTTTCCGCGCATTGCTGCGCTACGAGCCCGAGAGCGTCGCCTAACGGCTTAAGAGTTCCTTGCCTCGATACCAAGTAGCCGCCACCGGCAAGTCGCAATCGAATAGCGCCTCGAACGGATCATGCGCCGCGCGGTCCGGCAGCGCCACCGCGAGGAGATTTGCCTGCTTGCCCGGTTCGATCGTGCCGAGCATTTGCTCCATCCCCAATGCCCGCGCGCCGTTGACGGTTGCCATTTGCAGCACCCTTTCCGGCGCGATCGACGAGTAGTGCCGGGCCACGTGGCGCATCTCTTCCAACAAGCTCAGGTCGGGATTCGATCCCCGGCCATCGGTCCCGAGCGCGACGTTGCAGCCTGTCGCGAGCATCTGCTCGAGCGGATAGCGCTCGTGGCCGAAGTAGGCGTGCGTGCGCGGGCAATAGACAACCGTCATGCGATCGCGACGCTGCGCGAGGAAATCGATTTCTTGATCATCGAGATAGTTGCCGTGCACGACCAGTGCCCGTGGCACCTCGGCGAGCAACCGCAAGTAGTCGAGCGGCCGTGGTAGGCATGGTGACGGCGTGATCCCTAACCCCTCGAACAGTTCGCGGTATGCGCCGCCGCCTGTGGCGAGATACTCCAGTTCCTCGCGCGACTCGGCCACGTGCGACGCCACCGGGAGCCCAAAGCGCGCCGCAAGTTGTACGACTTCTTGGAAGGCGTCGACCGTCAACGTATGGGGCGCATGCGGGCTTAGCCCTCGCCTCCAGGCGAGGTTTTCGCCGGCCGCGAATTCCCGGGCCACGCGCAGCGCCTCCGCCGCGCGCTCCGCCGTCGGCGCGAGCACCTCGTGGAACACCGTCACCTCCTGCCGCAGGCGGATCGCCGCGGTCCAGTCTCCCGGTGTGGCAATCTCACCGAGCGCCGTCACGCCCGCTGCCAACGACTCTCGCAGGCCGCACTCGATGGCTGCCGTAGGATCGGCAGGCTGCGCGCGCCGCCAGGCGAGCACTTCTTGAATCCACGCCGGCAGCGGCATCCCCGGCTTGCCCAGCGGTGCGCGCAGATCGCTGAAATCCAGATGCGTGTGCGCGTTCCCCAGTCCAGGCAGCAGCGCGACGTTGCCCAGATCGCCCGGCGGTCGACCAGAAGCGTTCTCGCCGACTGCCACGATCGTGTCGCCGGCAATCGTCACCACGCCATCGGGTAACACGCTGCCGGCGGCGGTAAACACCCAGCGGGCTCGCAGGGCCAGCGGTTCGGCAACCTCGGGCATGGCGCTACGATACGTCGAGGTTCAGCAGAAACTGATCGAGGTCGCGACGTGCCTCTTCGATCTGGCGCTCGACATCGTTTGCCTGGGTGCGCAATCGTTCGATCTCGTCTTCCTGCGCGGTGAATTTCTTCACGTACCTGCCGTACAGTTCCGAGTTGTGGTCGAGCTGCTGCATGTTCTCGCGAATGCGACCCTGTTCCTGGCCGATGGCCTCGATCCGGTCGTTCACATGCTTCTGCATCACCGTGAGCAGTTCCAGGCTTTGCTTGCGCTGTGCCACATCGGACAGGGCGCTTTTCACATTGTCGCTGACACTCTTGGCACGGATGTAAAACTCGATCGAATCGGCGTTGAAGTTCGAAATCGCGAACTGCTGGTCGATTACAGCTTCCTCCTCGACGACCAACTCGACCGGCTTGTGGGGTGTTGCCTGCACCGCGAATCGGTAGCGATCGCGTGTTTTTTCATCGGGCTTCTGCGGCGCGAGCAGCTTCCAACCGCTGGCATAGGGCTGCTCGATCAACACCCGTTTGTCATCGCGGCCCGAGTTCTTCACCGTATATCGCTGCGTCTGCCGTTGCTTCCGGCTCGCGGTGAGCGCCCCCTTGGCAATCCGCACGCTCACCAGCTCCTCGGGAGCGAGTTTTCGATCCTGAACCACTTCCACATCGAGGTCGATCGCGTAGCTGAGCAGCCGCTCGCTGCCGGGGCTCATGTCCTCGATCTGCGCGTCGCCGGCATAGGCGCCGGAGTCGAACACCGTGATTGGCCCCTGCATCAGGTGCAGGGCGGTCGTGTTGTGCAGCCGCAGGCCGTTGAGCGGATGCGTCGGTTGCACCGCCGGGTTGTAGATCGATAGCTTCTCGGCCTTTACGTTCTCCTGCACGATCGACAACAGCGCCGACTGCTGGCGCGGCAACACCACCGGCTTGTCGATTACGTACTGGAACAATTCGCCGAGATCGGAAGCACTGGCGGCAGTGGCAACGCCGGCCATATTTTGGAACTGTGGCTCCGCGGCATCCAACCGACGTTGTTGACCTCCACCGCGAAATGACGGCGTTGCGGGCGGTGCAGCTGCGGTGGCGGCCCTGACGCCAGGCAGCATGAGTTGCTCACGAGTCCCTTGCTGTTTTTCAAAATCCTGCCCATACACCTGCGGCCGCAGCGAGGCGAACAGTTCCGGCTCGACGACCGGCCGGTTGACGTACAGCGGCTGGTACAAGTTCATCACGAACGAGATCGGCCGGCCGCTCACCAGCGTCAGCGAGACATTTTTCCAGTCGCCCTCGGTGGTGTTCTCGACGATCGCCCAGCCTTGCAGCATCGCCTTGCCTTCAGGACCGACGACGAGCCGGTAGCTGGTTTTCCAGATCGGCGAACCTTGCACGTAGCCGACGCGCACGCGCCGCTTGCCTTGGCCGGCGAAATTCAGCGTGACGGTCTTCTTGTCGGTCGAGTGCCCCAAGGCGAGCACGGCCAAGGCCTCGCGCAGCTCGCGATCGAGCGCATCGTTGAGCAGCGTGACACTGGCGACGCTGGCCAAGCCAAAGCTGCGCAGGCCGGCGTCGGTGAGCAGGTTCAGATAGTCGGCATCGATCGTTTCGTCTCCTGCCCGCTCCTTGCGCTTTTCGACGCCGAGGATGATGCCGCTGATCGGATCGCCGCCGACGGCCGCGATCGACACCCGCTCGCCGCGCACCTGGCCGAGCAGGTCGGCCAGCGTGGGATTGCCGGTCAGGTCGATCGCAAACGTCTTGAGCGTCGTGGTGATCGGATCGCGCGAGCCGTAGGTGACGCGCGAGATCGTGCCGCCGTCCTGGTCGCGGAGCACCATGCTCTTGAGCAGATCGTTCACGTCGTCGACATCGAACTTCAGCTCGATCTGCTTGTCGCCCTCGATCTGCGCTGCGTGTTCGAAGAAGCCCACGCCCGAGTTATAGAGCACGATGGTCGAGAGCGGCAGCGGATCGTCGGCCCGGGCAAACTCAGCCGCCAACAGGCTGTAAGAAGCCACACCGACCAGCAACCAATACCAATGGCGACGAGTCATGACGATCCTCCCCTTGCGAAATGCCGAAGTTTGCGCACCGAGGGCAGTCTATCTATTCGACGTGCGAAGCGCAACAAATGTTTCAGCGCCGCACGAAAACACCAGCCCGAAGCGCCGGCGAGGGAGCGTATGTACTCGCCTCGTCCCTCGCTGGCGCGTCGGGCTGGTAAATGGGCGTACGGTCAAGCCGGTGCGCGGGCGCAGGGCGGCTTTGACACCAATAGCCAGCGTCCCTAAAATGGCGGTTCTGATTCGGCGGCCGATTCGGCCGTAACCCCGGGGGCGTAGCTCAGTTGGGAGAGCGTCGCGTTCGCAATGCGAAGGTCGAGGGTTCGAATCCCTTCGCCTCCACTGGCGGTTGCAACCCGCTGGTACACAGTGCCAGCGGGTTGTTGCGTTTTCCGTGGGTGGTAGGATTGCAGTATGAATATGGAAACCATCCGCGAGTGGCTGGATCGCCGGCCCTTTGAGTCGTTTGCGCTACGACTTTCCAACGGCGAATCCTACGAAGTACGCCATCCGGAGAACGTGGCAGTCGGCAAAAACCGGCTCGCCTTGGTCTATCCGGAAATCGATCGTTTCGTGCACATCTCGTTGATTCACGTCAACAGCATTGAAGCACTGCAAGCGGCGTGACTGCCCCTGGCCAGCGGCCGTGGCTAACCGCGATTGACTCGTCGGCCCCGCTGCGCTACAGTGCCGCGACTCGGTTATTCCCAGAATTAACGATCAAGGAGGATCGTCGTGCGAATCATCTTGTTACTCGTCGTGGTGGTCGGGGCGTTGATCGTGGCCGGTGTGCTGCACATCTCGAAGAGCGGCGATCAATACACCATCGACGTCGATAAGAAGCGCCTGGAGCAGGTCGAAGGGCAAGCCCTTAAGACCGGCGACAATATCCTGCACCAGGCCGAAGCCTCGCTCGACAAGGCCGTCCCGCAGCCGCAAACACGCTAGTGCATCGTCACAAAGCCCACGGACGGTGAGTCCGTGGGCTTCGAGTGTCAGATGACGTGGATCGCGCAAGCGAGGGTGAAGCGGGTACCGACGCTCCCTCGCTGGCGCTTCGGGCTAGTAGCTGAGTCCTACCGTCGCAGCAGATACGGCCAAATGGCGTCGCTTACCAGCAGACCGCGGCGCGTGAGCGCCACACGCCGACCATCGTCGAAGAGCAACCCCTCGGCGACGAACCGTGCGAGTGCTGTGCCGGCGAGGTCGTCGAGCGCGTAGCCGAAGCGGCGCGCGAACGCCGCGCGCTCCACGCCGGCGATGCGCCGCAGGCCGAGCACCAGGGCTTCGCGCGCCACGTCTTCCGGCGACAAGTGTTCGCTTTCGGCCACCGGTGATTGGCCGGCGAGCACGCGGGCCAGATAGGTGGTCGTGCTGCGATGATTGACTTCACGCACTCCGTCGACATAGCGTGCCGCGCCGGGACCGGCGGCGTAATAGCTGTCGCCGGCCCAATACACTTCGTTGTGTCGGCAGCGGTGACCGGGGCGGGCGAGGTTCGATACTTCGTAGTGCTCGAATCCCGCGGCGGCGAGGCGGTCGAGCGCCAGTTCGTACATCGCCGCCTCGGCGTCTTCGACCGCGGACACCAGTTCGCCACGGGCCCGGCGTCCCCAGAACATCGTGCCGCGCTCGTACGTGAGGCCGTAGGTCGAGAGATGATCGGGAGCAAGCGCTAGCGCCGCATCGAGATCGCGCGACCACCGATCGAGCGTCTCACCGGGGGCAGCAAAGATCAGGTCGAGCGAAAGCGACTTGACCACCGGTCGCAAGCGATCAATCGCTTCGACAATTTGCTCTGGCGAGTGATCTCGCTCGAGCATGCACAGCTTGTTGGCATCGAACGATTGTGCTCCGAGGCTGACGCGCGTGACAGCGTGCGCCGCGAGCACGGCCACACGCTCGGCGTCGATGTCGATGGGGTTCGCCTCGACGCTGAACTCGTAATCGGCTTCGAGCGGGAACCAGCGACGAGCGATGCTCAGCAACCGGTCGAGTGCCGCGGGCGACAAATGCGTCGGCGTGCCACCACCGAGAAACAACGTCGTCACCGGCCGCGGCTTGTCGAGCCACGACAACTCACGTTCGATGGCCGTGAGGTAGCGATCGACAAGGTCGTCGCGGCCGGCAATCACGGTGAAATTGCAGTAGCCGCAGTGATGCGAGCAGAACGGCACGTGCAGGTAGGCCGCGCGAGGCACGCCGTTCGGAATGTCGAGCGATCTGATCGGCGTGGCAGCGCTCTGCGTGTTCATACCAATCGCAGCAAGCGCCGCGCGTTGTCGCGAAAGATTTTCGCTTGCACGTCGGCCGGCAAGTCGATCGTGCGGTACAGCTCGAGCTGGGGCACCGCCTGGCCCGGCGACAACATGTCGGTGCCGAACATCAACCGATCGGCGCGTCGGATCAAAAACTCGCGGCCGAACGATGGATCGCGGCTGATGGCGTTCGCGCCGCTGCCTGCCGACAGGTCGCCGAAGATATTCGGATACGCGTCCATGAGCCGGTCGATCGCGCCGCCGGGGGTGACCGGCGTGCGCCGCGTCGCATACAGATCGGCCTGCACTAGCCCGCCCGAAATCGACGCCCACCACCCGGGACCGTGCCCAATGAACGTCGTCTGGGGGAACGCCTTGAGCGCCTTTTCCAAGCCCGGCAGACCCGGCGTGTCCATGTTGCGGAGGTTGTCGAGATGGAACAGGATTGGCAACTCGGCTTGGCCGCAGGCTTCGTAGATCAGCATATTGCACGGATCGCCGATCGCGACGCCCGGTTTGTGCTCGCCGAAACCCTTGGCGCCGGCGTCGACATACTCGCGCAGCATGTCGACGAGCCCCTTCAACTTGCCGCTGAACGATGTGCGCGGATCGACCGAGCAAAACGGGATGAGCCGATCGCGATACGGCCGGGTCTGCTCGAGCACATAATCCGTCGAAATGGGATAGCTCGACGACTCGGGCGAGACCAACGGCAGCACGATCGCCTGGGCGACATCCGAGGCGTCCATCCAGCGCAGCAGTTCCTCGGCCGTGAGCGTCTGCTTGGTGTTCCACACGCGGCCGAGATGCGTGTGGACGTCGATGTACCCGCTGGCCGGCGACGATGCACCCTCGGCAGGCGACGGCAGGCACGCCGCCGCACCGAGGCCGGCAACGGCGGAACAGAACGCGCGCCGGTCGAGCGAGGAAGGCATTCGCGCCATGGGCCGACTCTCCAACAGTGCCTGTCCCCCTGGTGAAGACAGGCAGCTCTTTATATCCACAGTTGCAGCCGGCCATCGAGCATGTCCGGCACCACTTGCTCGACGCGCTGGCGAATCTGCTTCGTATTGTATCGCGTACTGAAATGGGTGGCGATGATCAGCTCGTTGCGGAAGCGGTCGCGGCGGGCCAACAGGTCGTCGAGGTGCATGTGGCCGTACTTGTGGATTTGGTCCTTGCGATGGCCGGGGGCGACGAAGGTCATCTCGGTAATGAGCACCTGGGCTTCGAACATCGCGGGGCAGGCGTCGAGGCCTTCGGGGGAACTGTCGCCGAGATACGCCACCAGCGGAATGCGCAGCTCGTGGGTCACGTCGGTCCCTGAAAGGCGCAGATCGCGAATCTCATGTCCTTGGAGATGCTGGAACTCGGGCTTCAGCTTGCGGCGACGATCCCAGACGACAAAGCCCATCGAAGGGACCGTGTGCTTGGTGGCGCTGACGGTCACCACATGTTCGCGCGATAGTTCAATCTCGTCCCCCGGCCTGATCGGCAGCAGTTGGCAAGGCATGCGGCCTCGATCAAGGCGCGTGAACAACTTCAGGATGCGCTCAACAGAGTCGATCGCCCCCTCGGGAAGGTAAATCGTCGGCGGCTCCATTTTCATCATCCGCCGCCGCGCGACGTACACCGGTAGGGCCGCAACATGATCGAGATGCGTGTGCGAGACGAACCACGTGGCGGTGCTCATAAACGCCCACGGCTGAGCGCCCAGGTCGAAGCCCAGCTTCAACTCGGGGAGTCGCCAGTAGGTTTGCACCGCGGCGCGCGAGTAGCCCTCGATCGTCATTCCCTTGTGGACGATCGTCTTGACGGGAAGATTGTGGACCATACCAGAGCCGCCGAGGCGCGTGGGAAAACGATCCAGTGTAAACGAGATCGGGACGGCGACAACCGTAGTCAGACCCGGGTGGCGAATCGATTTTGTTTTCTCATTTAGCCGCGGGGCTTGCCCCGCGCGTCGCAAGCGACGCGGCTAAATTCGACTGACTTGCCGGTCAATTGTGGAACGCACAGCGAGCCGCTAAACTTTGGTTTCCGTAACGCAGCGGGCGCCCTTGATTGAGCCGGACCGGTGCCATGAATCGCATCGGGACACATTAAGGATGAACTAGAAAGGTAGGCCGGTGGATGAGCGACGTTGCCCGATTGCGCCTCGAAAACAACGAGGAGATCGAATTGCCGGTGGTCGTCGGTAGCGAGCAGGAACGCGGCCTCGATATCTCGAAGCTGCTGGCCAAGACCAACCACATCACGGTCGACGAGGGGTACGTCAACACTGGGGCCTGTACCAGCAACATCACGTTTCTCGACGGCGACCGCGGCATCCTGCGTTACCGCGGCTATCCGATCGAGCAGTTGGCCGAGAAATCGAGCTTCGTCGAGGTCAGCTACCTGCTGATCTACGGTGACCTGCCGACCGCGGCGGAGCTCGAAGAGTTCCGGCAGTCGTTGCGGCGGCACACGATGCTGCACGAGGACATTCGGCTGTTCTACAACGGCTTCCCGCGCGACGCGCATCCAATGGCGATCCTCAGCTCGGTCGTCGGCGCACTGTCGACCTTCTACCAGGATTCGCTCGATCCGCACGATCCACGACAGGTCGAAGTTTCGGTCCATCGGCTGATGGCCAAGTTGCCGACCATCGCCGCGATGAGCCACAAGAAGTCGATCGGCCAGCCGTTCATCTATCCGCGGAACGATCTGCTTTACTGTGATAACTTCTTGCAGATGATGTTCGCCGTGCCGAGCGAGCCGTACGAGGTCGATCCCGACTTCGCGGCGGCGCTCAACCTGCTACTGATCGTGCATGCCGATCATGAGCAGAATTGCAGCACGAGCACCGTGCGGATGGTCGGTTCGAGCAACGCGAACCTGTTCGCGAGCATCTCGGCGGGAATCTGCGCCTTGTGGGGACCGCTGCACGGCGGGGCGAACCAGGCCTGCGTCGAAATGCTCGAGGAAATTCGCGAGGACGGCGGCAATGTGAAGAAGTACATCGACATGGCGAAGGACAAGAAGGGAAACTTCCGCCTGATGGGCTTCGGCCACCGCGTGTACAAGAACTACGACCCGCGGGCGCAGATCATCAAGAAGACCTGCGACCGCTTGCTGAGCAAGTTGCACATCAAGGACCCGATCTTCGACATCGCCCAGGAGCTTGAGACCGCCGCCTTGAGCGATCCGTACTTCATCGAGCGCAAGCTGTATCCGAACGTCGATTTCTATTCGGGCGTGATCTACCGGGCGATCGGCATGCCGATTCAGATGTTCACGGTGCTGTTCGCCCTGGGGCGGCTGCCGGGGTGGATCGCGCACTGGAAAGAGATGCACGCCTCGCCGACGAAGAAAATCTGCCGGCCGCGACAGATTTATACCGGCCCGCTGGAACGGGCCTTCGTGCCGATCGAAAAGCGCGGGTAAGGGATGTTAGGTGCCACTGGCTGCTTGCAGCCAGTGCAGTTGCGGCTTTTCAAGCACTGGCTGCAAGCAGCCAGTGGCACCCGCTCGTTACAAATCGGCGCGATTCCGCGCCCGGGCCTCAACTCCGCCGCGCCTCACAACCGATACACGACGAAGAGTCACTGCGCGCAGTGGGGGCGCCGCCGGAAGAAGTTGAGGCACGAATCGATGATGGACCGTCGCCTGTATCGTTTTGCGTCGCTGGCAGGGGCTGTCGTGCTGGCATGCAGCTCAGTCGCCATGGCCCAAGGGCTGGGCAGCGGCATCGAGATCGCCGCCGAGCAGGTCATCCGCCTGCCTACCAATAAGCACACGCGGCAGGTACCGGTGGTCAGCGCGCTGGCGCTAAGCCCCGATGGCAAGCTGATCGCCAGCGGCGGCGACGACCACGTGGTGCGCCTCTGGGACAAAGAAACCGGCACGCTGCAAGACGAGCTGCAGGGCCATAGCGACTGGATACGCGTCGCCGAGTTCGACCCCTCCGGCAAACGGCTGCTCACCGCCGGTGACGACCACGAGGTCCGCATCTGGGACATCGCCACCAAGCAATCGGCGACGTTGATTCAAACTCCCGCGCCGAGCTTCTGCCTCTGCTTCCGTGCCGACGCTGGACAGGTTGCCGAGGCCGGCTTCGATAGCCGGGTCCGAGTGATCGACCTGGCGACCAAGCAAGTGGTCCACGATCTCGAAGCGCCGACAAATGACGTGCGCGCTGTCACATTCGCCCCCGGCGGCAACGTGCTCGCGGTCGCCGGCCGCAACGGCCGCATTCGCGTCTGGAAGGGTTGCGACGCGGCCACGGCACGCGATCTCGACGGTCACCGCCAGCGCGTGCGGGCATTGGCCTTTTCGCCCGACGGTGCCTACCTGGCCAGCGCCGGCGACGACCGGCAGATCATCATCTGGCGGATTGAAGACGGCATGGAAGCGTTCCGCCTTCCGCTGCGCCCCGGCAAAGTCCACAGCATGCTGTACTGCGGCAAAGGCCTGCTGGCCACCGGCACCAGCGACAACGTGATCCGCATTTGGGACATCGACGCCCGGCAGGACGCGATGCGCCTGATTGGGCATACCGGCTCCGTCACCGCATTGGAATACAACGCGGCGGCTGGCGAGTTGGTCTCGGCAAGTTTCGATACATCGATTCGCATTTGGAAGCTGAACGCGGAAGCCGGTAGCGGAGCAGACGTGGCCCGCCGCCCGGGCGCCAGCGCCGAGCCAGCGCTGCACTGAACCGGTCGGCGAGCGCGCCGAGCGGCGCTCGCCAAGCCTCGACGCACGATGCCGTGTGACCGACATGGAGGTGGTTGTGGGTTTTAAGACTACGATCGATCGGTGGCGTCAACGGTTCGCGCGCCGCGAATGCTCGGGCGGACCGCACACGTCGCTGTGGCGGCGTTGCCAGGTCGAAAAGCTCGAGCCGCGGCAGATGATGGCTGCCGACATCCAATTCGGCGCGGTCTATTTCGATCCCGCCAGCGGCACCGACACCGTCCCCAACCAATTCACCGTCAGCTTCAACGGCGGTGCGGCGGGAACGCAACTCACGAGCGTCGAGATTAATCTCGACAAGAACCTCAACGGCACCGTCGATGACGGCGAAGGCTTCTTCGATACCGCTGCCTCCGCCCCGGGCGTCTACGGCTACACGCCGTTCACGCTGCAATCGCTCACGTCCGGCGCCTCGATCACCAGCGTGCAAGTCACCGACGGCGGTCAGCAATTGATCATCGGGCTGTCGGGATTCGTCACCGGCGACGTGTTGCAGTTCGGCATCGATGTTGACGAGGTGGGCGTCGACGCTCACGGCAACCCGGCGGTTAGCGCCGTGATGGAGGGAGCCGAGTTCCAAGGCTCGTGGCTGAGCGGAACGTTCACCAACCCGAATTACTACACCGCCAGCGGGTCGAACATCTTCATCGACCAGTTCAACAGCGAGCTGGCGGGAACCGGCCTCAATCTGCCCCCCGACGATTACGAACCTCCCAACCCCGTCGATGAGACGGTGCTCACCGCCGGCACCATGTTCCCGCTCACGCAAACGCCGCTGCCCAGCACCATCGCCGGTAACGTCTCCGTGGCGACCGACGGGGCGTGGAACACCCCCGGCGTCACCAAGTCGCCCATCTCAGGCGTGACGATCGACCTGTACAACTCGTCGAACGTGCTGGTCGGCACCACGACGACCGACCCCAGCGGCAACTACATCTTCACTGCCCTGAATCCCGGCACCTATCACGTTGTCGAAGTGCAGCCGAACGGCTACCTCGAAGGAGGCGACACGGTTGGCTCGCTTGCCGGCACGATCGGCAACGTCGATGAGCTCGACGGCATCACCGTCGTCGCCAACGACCACGGCACCAACTACAACTTCATCGAGCAACTGCCGGTCACGATTAGCGGCCACGTCCAGGCCGACACCAACGGCGGCTACAACACCCCCGGCGCCACGCACACGCCGCTCGCCGGCGTGACGCTCGAGCTGGTCGATCCCAGCGGCAACCCCGTGCTCGACAGCCACGGCAATGCGATCACCACCACCACCGACGCCGACGGCAACTACTCGTTCACCGGCCTGAATCCCGGCACGTACGGCGTGAGGGAAGTGCAGCCGGCCGGCTACCTGGAAGAGACCGACACAGTCGGCACCGTGAACGGTTCGGCCGACGGCTCGATCGTGAACGTCGACTACCTCGGCGGCATCGCGCTCGTATCGGGCCAAAGCGGCGTTCAGTACAACTTCTACGAACAGCTGCCGGCGAGCATCGCCGGTCAGGTGCAGCTCGAAACTTTTGGCAACTGCGTCAATCCGGCCAACACCATCACGCAGATGGCGGGCGTGACCGTCGAACTGGTCGACGCCAGCGGCAATCCGGTGCTCGACAGCCACGGCAATGCGATCACCACCACCACCGACTCCAACGGCCGCTACGCGTTCACCGGACTGCCGCTGGGCACGTACGGCGTCCACATCCTCGTGCCGACCGGTTACTACCAATACACGTCGAGCGTGGGCACCGTCAACGGCTCGACCGACGGCGTCGACACCAGCCCAATCGCGCTCGACGATGCCGTGCTTGGCTCGGGCCAGGCGGGTGTGAACTACAACTTCGTGCTGCTGCCGCCGGCGACGCTCAGCGGCAAGGTGATCTACAACATCGACGGCACCTGCGATCCGACCACGGAACCGGGCGTGCCGAACGTCACCGTCGATCTGCTGAATAGTGTCGGGACGATTGTCGCCGTGACCACCACCGATTCGACCGGCTGGTACACGTTCACCGGCATCGCTCCGGGAACGTACAGCGTCGAGGAAATCGTCCCAAACGGCTACCTCGAAGTCGCGTCGCACCCGGGCTGCAACGGCGGCGACGCCTTGAATCCGCACACGATCACGCTCGTCGGCATCAATGCCGGCCAGACCCCGACCAACTACAATTTCTGCCTTATTCTGCCGGTGAGCATCTCGGGCCAGGTGGTCGCGCAGACCAACGGCAACTGCGACAACCCGCAGAACACCTTCACGCCGCTGGCCGGCGTGACTGTCACGCTTGTCGATGGCAGCGGCAACCCGGTCCTGGCGACCAACGGCCAACCGATCACCACCGTCACCGACTCGAACGGCGATTACACGTTCAGCGGTCTGCCGCCGGGAGCGTATGGCGTACACGCCACCGTGCCGAGCGGTTACTTCACCGGCTACGACAGCGTGGGCACGGTAAACGGCCTGGTCGACGGTGTCGCCACCTCGTCGACCGCCCTGGACGATGCGGCACTCTCAAGCGACCAGAACGGCATCAACTACAACTTCGTGCTCTTGCCGCCGGCAAACCTCAGCGGCAAGGTGATCTACAACATCGACGGCACCTGCGACGCAACGACCGAGCCCGGCGTGGCCGGCGTAACAGTCGATCTGCTCGACTCCAATGGCAACGTGATCAAGACTACGATCACCGACGCCAACGGCCTGTACGAATTCACCGGCATCGCCCCGGGCGTGTACTCCGTCGAAGAAGTCGTGCCCGCCGGCTACTACGCCGCGGCGTCGCACGTCGGCTGCAATGGCGGCGACACCTACAACGCGTGGACCATCACGCTCGTCGGCCTCAACCCCGGCGACAATCCGGTCAACTACAACTTCTGCCTCAATCCGTACTCGTCGATCACGGGCTACACGTACGAGGACGGACCCAATATCACGGTCATTGGCGCCCAGAGCGTCACCAGCCTGTCGCAAGTCGATCCCAGCTTGTTGGCCGGCCGCACCGGAGTGCGTGCCGCCGGCGACACGCCGCTGGCCGGCATTGTGGTGACGCTGGCCGACGCCAACGGCAACCCGCTGCTCGATGCCAATGGCAACCTGATCCAAACCACGACCGACTCCAACGGCTTCTACTCGTTCACCGGGCTGAAGGACGGCACGTACACGGTGATCGAAGGAGGCGCGGCCGGCTACTTCCAGTGGATCAACCACGCCGGCAGCACCGGCGGCACCGCGTCGTACCTGGGCACGACGATCGTCAGCATTCCGCTGGGCATCGGCCAGACGTCGGTCGAAAACGACTTCAGCTTCCTGCAAGTCACGCCGTTCATTTTCCAGCCGCCGTCCACGCCCAATCCGCAAGTCACGCCCCCGGTGGCGTACTACTCTTACTACACATACACACCGCTAGGTTATCAACAGATCAATTCGCCGAACCCGACGAACCCGCCTCCCGGCTACAGTGGCAGCGAAGGTTACACCTGGCACTTGAGCGTGGTGAACGCCGGCCTGCCGCGCGCCAGCAGCCCCGACGGCGACGCCATCGTGCAGCTCATCTCGGATCGCACCGAAGGGGACGGCTGGGACGCGATCGACGAATCGACCTCGCGCTGGAAGCTGCGGATCGATGATGACGGCGAGATCGGCATCACGGAGTTCGTGTTCGGCATGGGCGGCGCCACGCCGATCGCCGGCGATTACAACGGCGACGGCCGCACCGACGTCGGCGTGTTCATGGAAGGCGAGTGGTACGTCGACCTCAACGGCAACGGCACCTGGGACAAGGACGACCTGTGGGCACGCCTCGGCGAACGCGACGACCTGCCGGTCACCGGCGATTGGGACGGCGACGCCAAGACCGACATCGCCATCTACGGCCGCGCCTGGCCCGGCGATCCCAACGCCATCCGTCACGAGCCGGGCCTGCCGAACCCCGACAACCAGCGCGTCGCCGACCGCGAGCGCAACGTGCCGCCGCGACCGCATCACGCCACGCACGGCATGCGCGAGATGCGTCGCACCAGCGGCGGCAAGGTCCGCAGCGACGTCATCGACCACGTGTTCTACTTCGGTGCCCCGGGCGACGTGCCGGTTGCGGGCAACTTCAACGGCTCGGCCATCGACGTGGTCGGCGTGTTCCGCAACGGCCAGTGGCATCTCGACAGCGACGGTGACGGCCGCTTCGGCAAGGGTGACATCAAGTTCACCATGGGCCAGACGGGCGACGTGCCGGTGATCGGCGACTTCAACGGCGACGGCATCGACGAGATCGGCGTCTACCGCCAGGGCAAGTGGCTGATCGACATCAACGGCGACCGCGTACTCGACAACAAGGACATGATCGTCGAGTTCGGCGGACCGAACGATCGCCCGGTCGTGGGCGACTGGAACGGCGACGGCCGCGACGACATGGGCGTCTACAGCGACGGCGGCAACGCCGACGCCGAAGTGGCACAAGGCGACGCCGATGCGAAGAGCGCGTAACTGGCCCGGCGCACGGTTACGAGGTTTGTTTCCGATGGTTGTCGCGGGGCAGGCGGCGTCTCCGTCACGTCGATGAGGTTCGTCCTCGGCCGCCTGATAGAACGGGAGCGTCGATGCGAAGTGTGGAAGCGGCGGCATGCACGCCAGCGCCCATCGAATCGAAAGGATTCAACGCTCGCGCGGACATACCTTACGGCGTTACTGCGGCGCATGTTCGCAAGGCAATGGAAGAGTTTATCGACTTCCTAGGGTTCATCAACGCGCAACTGCACACGAAGAAAATCGAGCGACTCGAATCGTTCCTAATGCCCGCCAACTTTTCCAGCATGGTCGGCGAGTTCATGGCAGCGGCAATTCCGAAGCACTGCAAGACGATCATGCGGAACAAGTATCACAACGGGCACCCGGACATGGTTCCAACCGGCCACTATCCAGGCGACTCCATCTTGCACGGGCCGGAAGGAATCGAAATCAAAGGCAGTCGGCACACGAGCGGATGGCAAGGGCACAACGTTGAAGAGGTTTGGCTGATGGTTTTCGTGTTCGACTCGAACACGTCACGTGATGCCGGCCGGAGCATCGCACCGAAGCCGTTCCGATTCATCAAAGTTGCTGGAGCAAAGATTCTGAAGGACGACTGGCAGTTTTCCGGCCGCTCGGCGACAAGTCGACGCACGATTACGGCCAGCGTCAAGCGAACCGGCTTCGACAAGATGGAAGCCAACTGGATTTATCGGGCGTCAAAATAGCGTTGGCTGGCGCTGGCCCGCCAGTTTCGGAATCGCGGCTTTTGCCATATCGAAGTAGTCGCGAAATCGCTCGACGCCAATGCTCTCGATGCCGAGCGATTCACAAGCCGCAATCGTAGACCCCGAACCCATGAACGGGTCAACGATGATTCCGTCGCCGAGGGGCAAAGCGGCATATGCGATGCGACGCAAGAATGATTGCGGCTTAATGCTCGGATGATTGGCAACTAGTCGCTCACGTTTCGGCGTCCGCTCGCTGGGGATTAGGTCTTCGAACGGGCGTTCATCCGAAATGCGCCGCAGGCCGCCTGTTTGCCACTTCCGAAGGCACTCGCCGACGGTCATTCCTAACGGTTTCCGGAATAAGCCCCACGGCTCATAGCAACCCTTAGGTAACGATGACACGCCGGGAAACTCCTCTTCACAATTCTTCGGACGATCCCCGCCGCGCAGCGTTCGCACGAGCCGGATGATTTGGCCGCGGAATTCAAGGCCGCCGTCAACCAGCGCGTCGTAGAGCAACTGCGCGATGAAGGCATTCGTCGCGATAAACACGTGACCGCCCGGCCGCAAGGCGTGAACGACGAGTTCTGCCCAGTCGATGAAAAACCGGCGCATCCGCTCGCGTTCATCGGCATCGAGCGCCGTGAATCGCGGCAACGGAGCGCGAGTATGGCCGTCGAATGACGGTGGAATCCGCCAGACACCACCGTGCCCTGCCGCGCGCTTTTCCAACTGGTCCAAGTCGTATTCTTTCACGCCGTACGGCGGATCGGTCACGATTGCGTGCAACGTGTTCCGAGGGACCCTGCTTAGCCATTCCAGGCAGTCAGCGTGGCAAATCCACGAACCGCCGACGCGCGCTGAATCGTAGTCGAGTGTCAGCGCGTGGCGCTTGCCATTGTTCATGTGTACAGTTTATCGGTAGTGGCGTTTTAATCCAACGGGCAGCATAAAATCGCTCCACTGTATTGGCCATCAATGATCCGCACCACGGCGACTGGAACGGCGACGGCCGCGACGACATGGGCGTCTACAGCGACGGCGGCAACGCCGACGCCGAAGTGGCACAAGGCGACGCCGATGCGAAGGGCGCGTAGTTAGCGGTTAGCCGCGACGCGCCAGCGGAGCGCTCCGCTGCGCGTCGCGACTAACCGGCCCGCCCTTATTTCTTCCGCAAACTCCGCAGCATCCGCAATCGGAAACTTTTCTCAATCCGATTGGACGCCTCTAGGTTTTTGACCTAGTTTTGTGCTGCACGCGACGGAGTTCTCCGTAACGCGTGCTCGGGAAAGTCGGGCGCCCATGCGGCGCCACACCTGCTAGTTGCAATCGCTCAAATCTCTTCTACCCGAGCGTTGCTTCCAGGTGGATTAACCCGATAGACTGCACTTATCACTCGATTCGGCATCTTTGGAGCTTTGCATGTTCACTGCGCCTGCGCGCTTGCGCGCCGTCGGTGGTGTTGTGTCGTTGGCCATTGTTTGTGCCGCTTCTTCGCTGAACGCGGCAGCCCGTGCGAGTGAAAGTCAACAGTCAGTTGCCGACTCGGCTTCGGCGAGCAGTCTCTCGAGCGCCGGCGCGACACGTTTGCTGACCGAGGCCTCATTGCCAAACGTCAACGAGCCGCTCGTGCCTTCGTTTGTCCCCGACGCGCTGCGTTCGCTGTGTGCGTCGCGACTGTTCTCGTCGGAGCCGGCGGCCGCCTACACCTGGCACCTGAGCGTCATCAACGGCGGCCAGACGCGGCCGCACTCGACGACGCTCGAGGAACCGCAGACGCCCGGCGCCGCCACGCCGTGGCCGAGCGCCGAGGCGATGGACCAGGCCCACTGGAATTTCCGCTCGGGCATCGCCACCTTCGGCCGCTACCGTGTCACGTTCGGTGCGGCCGACGGCTTGCCTCTGCGCGGCGATTTCAACGGCGACGGGCTGGCCGAGATTGGTGTGTTCGTCAACGGCCAGTGGTTCATCGACCTCAACGGCAATGGCCGTTGGGACGAGCGCGATCTGTGGGTGCAGCTTGGCCAGTCCGGTGACCTGCCGGTGACCGGCGATTGGGACGGCGACGGCAAGGCCGACATCGGTGTGTTCGGCCGCGCCTGGCCGCACGATACCGCTGCGCTCGAAAACGAAGTGGGGCTGCCCGATGCCGCCAACTCGCCGCGTGGTACAAAGGCGCCGTCGGCCGTCGCGGGTGGCGGCCGCATGATGCGCCTCACGGCTCGCGGACCGCTGCGGATCGACCCGATCGACTACGTGTTCCAGTTCGGCACGGCCGGCGATGTGCCGGTGGTCGGAGATTGGAACGGCGACACGGTCGACAACATCGGCATCTTCCGCGACGGCCGCTGGGTGCTCGACACCAATGGCGACGGTCGGTTCAATAAGACCGATGCGAGCTTCGCCTACGGTGCCGAAGGGGACCTGCCGATCGCTGCCGATTGGAACAACGACGGCATCACCGAAGTGGGCATCTATCGCGGCGGCGAGTGGCGGCTGGATAACGGCGATCGCGTGCTGAACAAGCGCGACACTCGGTTGCAGTTCGGCACCTCGGGCGATCTGCCGATCGCCGGGCACTTCGCCGACGACGGCCGCCTGCACGTCGGCCTGTTCCGCGCCAAAGAACAGTTGGCCCGCAGGGAGTAAATGCCGAATGACGAATGAAGTCCGAATGACGGAGCACGAAGCGATGTGTTCGTCATTCGACCTTCGTCATTGATTCGTCATTCGTCATTCTGCTCACGACACCGTCAACTCTTGCGGCGCCGCGGTCAACGGCGAGCGACCGCGCGGCAGGATGTTGTAAGCCAGGGCCAACAGCTTCAGCGGATGGACTGTCGGCTTGCGAGTGCCTTGTTCCATCTGCATCTTGCAGGCGCTGCACTCGGTGGTGCCGGCCGCGGCCGACGATTCGCGCAAGGCCGAGATCAGCGGCCAACCGGCGCGCAGGCTGTTGCGATAGTTTTTCTTCTTGAGGCCGAACATGCCGGCCATCCCCGAGCAGCCGCGATCCAAGTGCTGCACGATCAGCCCCGGCACGAGCCGCAACAGTTTCAGGCCCGGCGTGCCCACGCCGAGCGCCTTCACGTGACACGGTTGATGGTAGTTCACCACGACGTTCAGCGGACGCATGTCGAGTTGCAGCTTGCCGGTCAGGTGTAGGTTCCATAGGTACGCGCAGGCATCGACCGTGTTGGCGGCTACCAGCCGCGTGTCCTCATCATCGAGCAGGGTCGGATATTCCTGCGACAGGCAGAGCGCCGCCGACGGTTCGCTACAGACGATGGTGTATCCCTGCCGCACCGCTTCGGCCAGGAACTCGACATTGTGCCGGGCCACTTCGCGTGCCTGGGCGATCGCGCCGACCGAGATCATCGCCATGCCCGATTGCGTCTGCTCGTGAGGTACATACACTGCGATGCCGTTGTGCTCGAACACCGCGACCAGCGCCTCGCCCAACTGCGGATCGTGGTAGTTGGCGTAGGTGTCGACGAAGTACAGCACCTTTTGCCCACTGCGGCGCGTGGGGCGTGTGAGGCGCCGCCGTGCTGCGCGGCGCATGAAGCTGCGCGATGTGAACCGCGGCACCTTGCGGCCCTGCGCCAGCCCCACCACCTTTTCCAGCAGCCAACGCATCTGCCGATTCGTCAGCGCCCAGTTGGCCAGCGGACTAAGGATTGATCCCAACGCGCTGAACAGATCGAGCCGCGTGAGCGCCCAATCGCCGAGCCGCAACCCGTCGGCCGCGACGTATTGCGCCTTCGCCTCGATCATCATCTTGGGAATGTCAATCGTCGCCGGGCACTCTAGGCGGCACATCTTGCAGTTCACGCACAGATCGGCGACCGCTTTGAAATCGTCCTTCAGCATCGCCTCGGGTTCGAGCTGGCCGCTGAGAACCGCCTGCACCAGATTGGCCTTGGCTCGCGGCGAGGCTTCTTCGCTCGGCGCGAAGCGGAAGATCGGGCACATCCGCGTCTCAGCGGCCTGCGACCGACACGCGCCGCAACCATTGCACGCGCGAGCCATCTGTCCCATGTCGGCAGCCGACCACTTGAGTTGCAAATCGACCATCTCGCGCTGCGCCGGCAGCACGGCACCGTTGCCCGGCGACTCTTCGACCACGACTAGCTCGACAGTCGGAGTGACTGACATGGGCCAAGCCGGTCGCAGCAACTCAATGTTTCGAATCGGCCCGTCGGGGATCACCTTGCCAGGGTTCAACAACCTTTGCGGATCGAACAGCTCCTTCACCTCACGGAACACCCGGCACAGCTCGCCGTATTGGCGTTCGAGGTAAGGCGTGCGGCTGAGCCCCGCGGCATGCTCGCCGCAGATCGAGCCACGCACGGCAAGTACCGCGTCGTACAACTCGCTGGCGAGCGTCTCCATCAACCGCACCTGCTCGGGATCGCTGAGATCGAGGAACGGACGCAGATGCAATTGCCCGTGACCGGCGTGGCCGAAGAGCGTTGCCGTCACCTGGTGCCGCTTGAGCACGTTCTGGGCTTCGACCAAGAACTTCGGCAGCACGTCGGGCGGAACCGCCATGTCCTCGACGAACGGAATGGCGCGCGTCGAGCCCTTGAGGCGGGCCAACGTCGGCGTCACTCGCCGCGACATCAGCCAGAAAAACTCAATTTCCTCGGTGCTGGCCGCATGGCGCGAATCGAACGCCAGTTTTTTGCGGTAACGCACCCGATCGGTCATCCGCCGCAGCCGCTCGCGCAGCTCGATGCTGTCGTCGCTTTCCAGCTCGACGAGCAGCATTGCCTCGGCCGCCGCCGGAATCAGAGGATCGAAGCGCGGTTCGTTCTCGCGCGCGAGGCTCAGGTGCCGGCGATCCATCAGGTCGCAGGCCGACGGCTGGAAGGCCAGAATCTCGGTCACCGCCCGGGCCGCCGAATCGAGGCTCTCGAACAGCAGCAGCGCGACGTTGCGATGCCGCGGCAACGGTTGCGTCGCCACCGTCATCTCGGTGATCAGGGCCAACGTCCCTTCGGAGCCGCAGATCAGCCGGGCCACGTCGAGCCAATCACGGGTATAAATGTCGGCCAACTGGTAGCCGCAGCGGTTCACCAGGCTGCGCGGCTGATTGCGGGCGATCACCTCGGCATCGCGCGCCAGCATCTGCGCCAGCGAGTTAATCAATGCGCGCTTGCGCTCATCGGGGTCGCTGCTCACGCCGACGACGAGCGGCTCGCGGCCGACGCGCATCAAGCTACCATCGGCCAGCACTAGCTCGAGTTCCAACACATGCCGCCGCGCCGAGCCGTGCTTGAGCCAATGGCTCCCCGAACTGTCGACCGCCACCACGCTCCCCATGGTAGTGACGCTGCTCATTGCCGGATCGGGGCCGAATTGCCGGCCGTAGCGGCGCAGATGGGCATTGAGCCGTTCATGCACCACGCCTGGCTGCAAGGTCACGCGATCGTCGTCGGTGCGCAGGATGCGGCGCGTGTACGACGAAAAATCGATCACCAGCCCCGGGCCCAGCGACTCGCCGGCCAGGCCGGTGCCGGCGCCGCGCGCGTGGACCGGCAGTTGATGCGCGGCAGCGTACTGCACCGCGGCGATCACATCGCTGGTGGTGCGCGGCCGGACGACCGCCATCGGCTTGATCTGGTAGATGCTCGCGTCGCTTGCGTACATCTGGACGAAGACGTCGTCGCCGCGCACATCGCCGGCGATCAGACCGCGCAGGTCTTCCTCGATTCGCTGACGCTCGGGATCGATGCTCATCGCTGCGCTAAGGTGTCCGCCGCGAGCGGACGAAGATGCTTGGACGTGGTCACCGACTGGACGAACTCACAGGCGACGCGCCAAGCGCGCCGCCTGCTGCCGATGGCGCTCGTGGGTTGCCAGGTCGAACATACCGTGACGCTTCACGTCGTCGACGCCGCGATACTCGGCGCCGCAGCGATAACAAGTCAGGCTTTCGCCGACCAACAGGTACAGCACCACGTCGATCGCGGCAATGGCCAGCAGAATGGCAAACGTCAGGTAGATGCGGTAATAGTACCACGCGATGCTGCTGGCCACGCCCCCCAGCACCACCACGGCCACGCCGAGCCGCTGTGGAAAATCCTTGCGCACGAACAGCTCGGTGCTCGGACACAACAGGCAGCGCGTCGGCTGGCCCGCACGAATCGCCCCGGCGGGAATGCTCGACTGGGCACCGCAGCTTGGACACGCAAGCTGCGGTGTCGAATCGTCAACCTCGACGCGTACCGTCTGGTCGCAGTGCGGACACGAAAACGTCACGTTCATAAATCTATCATAGGGGGAACCGCGACTCGGCGGACAGTAGCTCGGCAGCCAATTCCCCCAGGAAGGTGAACATCACCGCGACATACAAAATGCCGGTCGCGCTTTGCGTGTTGGGAATCTTGAGCGTCCGCCAGGCCATGGCGGCCATCAGCCCCGAGCCGGCCAGCCCGGCGATCCACCGCAGCCCCAGCAGCGTCCATTGGCCGGCCGAGAATGTCACCCCGTCGCTCAGGTTCATCGCCAGGCCGACGCCGGCCAGCACTGCTTGAACCGTGATCGCCACGGCCATGAACTTGATCAACCGCTCGAGCGGCGCGATCTGCATGCCGGGGCTGTTCAGATACCAATGTCCCAGGAGCATCGCGGCCATGGTTGTGCCGAGAACCAACCCGCCGGCTGGCGGTGCGAGCCAATCGAGCAGATTGCGATCGGTCCCCATGGCAAGCCGTGGAGATTCCATGAACGCCCCCAATAACGCCGCCACGGCGACCAGAAACAGGCCGAACAATCCCGCCCGGGGCCGCTCGTACAACCAGCAGACTGCGGTGCCGTAGCTAGCCATCGCCCCCAGGAGCGCCGGCTCGAAGCGCAGCGGCGAATCGGCCGGAGCGCCGATGCCGACCAGCGCCGCCAGCACGTTGATGCCCAACAGCACATACAGATTGTTGCGGAAGTACCCGCTGGTGACCTGCCGCGACGAGACGGCGGCCATCGCCGCCGCCATGCCGAACACCAGGCGAAGCAGGAATTGCGAGAGGAGCAGCATGGCGAACAGGAGTTAGGAGCTAGGAGTTGGGAGCGATGCATGAGGAACCTGAAGCCCAACTCCAAGCTCCTAACTCCTAGCTCCTCCGTAGATCAGCGTCATGATTTCCGAACGGCTCGACAGGTGCGAGCGGAAGATGCCGCGCATGGCCGAGGTGACGCAGATGCTCCCCGGCTTGCGGATGCCGCGGATCGTCATGCACGAATGGCTCGCTTCGATCACCACCGCCACCCCCTTCGCCTCGAGCTCGTCGACCAGCAGATCGGCAATCGTTTCGGTCATGCGCTCCTGCACCTGCGGCCGGCGGGCAACGGTTTCGACCACGCGGGCCAGCTTGCTCAGCCCCAGCACGCGACCGGCCGGCAGATAGCCGATGTGTGCCATGCCCATGAACGGCAGCATGTGATGTTCGCACATGCTGTTGAAGCTGATGTCCTTGACGAGCACCACTTCGTCGTATTTCTCGGTAAAAAACTTGCGCAGGTGAATGCGCGGGTCTTCGTGCAGGCCGCCGAACAGCTCGGCGTACATGCGGGCCACCCGGGCCGGCGTTTCGAGCAGCCCTTCGCGATCGGGGTTTTCGCCCACAGCGGCGAGAATCTCGCGCACGGCTCGCATGATCCGTGGCTGATCGACCGCCCGTGCCCCGGCCGACGGCGGTGCCTCGGCGTCGACGTCAAGCTCCGCCGCAATGCTGCCGTTCGATTTCGATGCGTCCGCCACGAAGTTTCTCCAACCTTGATCTTAGGCAGCACGGCCCAGAGGTTCAAACCGTTCCACGCGGTCGCCGCGGCGACCGGCTAAACTATGCCAGGTGAATCTCCGGAATCAGGTCGGCGACCAGCTCGACTTGCGGATATTCCTCCTGGCTGGCCACCACATCGGCGAAGCAGCGCTTCATGTCCGTGGCGAACTTGTCGAGATCCAGCCCTTGGTGAACCGGCCGATACGGCTCGAGGTAGCCCATCGAGCCGTAGAATACTTTTTTGGCGCCGCGCAAATTGCCGTTGCCGAAATGATGCAGGGCGACCGCCGCTTGGATCAGCCCCTGATAAAACTTCCGCGAAGGGCCAAAATGCTCCTGCCACAATTCTTCCCACGCTTCGTGCGCCTCGAAGAACTCGCAAGCGTTGAAAAGCTCGATGCCTTTCAAGTACAGCGGATGATGTTCATCGTCAGCGTCGGTCATTGGGGAGAATCTGCGGAATGAAATGGCGGTTCGGGCGATTCTCAGAGTATACGCGATCTGCGCCGCGGCGGCTTGGCGGTCCACGCTTGACACGCCATCGGCGCGCTTTGACAATTGGCGTTGCGGTCGCCGCCCTCCCGAGCGCTCTGAAGCAAACGTTTGGCCTACGTTCATGCCCGATTCCGCCGCACCCGAGCGCGCAGGCAGAGCGCGATCGTCGAAGGTATCGCCCGCGGCGAAGCGCCATGCCCTGCGAGTGGCCGCGGCCCTGGAGCGCGCCTACCCCGATGCCGAGTGCTCGCTCGACCATCGCACGCCGCTGGAGTTGCTGGTCGCCACGATTCTTTCGGCCCAGTGTACCGATGTCCGCGTGAACATCGTCACCAAAACGCTGTTCCGGAAGTACCGCACGCCCGAGGATTACGCCCGTGCGCCGCTGACGGAGCTTGAGAGCGACGTTCGCACCACCGGCTTCTACCGCAACAAGGCCCGGAATATCCAGGCAGCGTGCCGGGCGCTCGTTGAGCAGCACGGCGGCAAGGTGCCGCGGTCGCTTGAGGAACTGGTGGCCCTGCCGGGCGTGGGACGCAAGACGGCCAACGTCGTGCTCGGCACCGCATTCGACATTGCCACCGGCGTGGTCGTCGATACACACGTCACTCGGCTCAGCCGGCGGTTGGGGCTAACGACTGCCCGCGATCCGGTACACATCGAGCGCGACCTGATCGCCCTGCTGCCTGCGAGCCGCTGGGTGGCGATCAGCCACGAACTGATCCAGCATGGCCGGCGAGTGTGCACGGCCCGCAAGCCCGATTGCGAACGCTGCTTTTTGCTAAAGATGTGCCCGCGCGTCGGCCTGCCGCCATTGCCGAGTCACGATTCTCCGGCAGCCAATGCCGGGCGATGCAAGGCGAATTCACCGCGACCGTCGAGGACCCCCAAGCCATGATCCTTTCCGGCCTCGAAATCCACCGCCAACTGGGCGACAAGATCATCATCGACCCGTTCGATGAAAGCCAGCTCAATCCGAACAGCTACAACCTTTCGCTGCACCACGAGCTGCTGACGTACGAAGAACTGGTGCTCGACATGCGGCGGGCCAACCGCGTGCGCCGTATCAGCATTCCGCCCGAGGGGTTGGTGCTCAGCCCCAATCAGCTTTACCTGGCGCGCACGGTGGAGCGCACCGAGACGCACGGCTTCGTGCCGATGATCGAGGGGCGCTCGTCGATCGGCCGGTTGGGATTGTTCGTGCACGTCACCGCCGGGTTCGGCGACGTCGGCTTCTGCGGCTACTGGACACTGGAGATGTTCGCCGTACAGTCGGTGCGCATCTACGCTGGCGTGCCGATCTGCCAGATTTTTTATCACCAGATCGCCGGCGACTACACGTCGTACGCCAGCAACAAGTACCAGAACAATCACGACATTCAGCCGAGCCTGCTGTTCAAGGAGCTGAACCCGGAGATGGTGCAGCTCGATCCGCAACTGCAACTGGCGTTCGGCATCGAGCGGCGGTTTGAATAGCGAGCAATGAGCGGTTAGCAATGAGCGGTTAGCAATGAGCAGCTAGCAATGAGCAGCTAGCAATGAGCAGCTAGCCGGCAGGACGCTAATTGGTAACTGCTAATCGCTTTTTTGCTTACATCACCGCGAAGTAATTCTCGACGGCAAAGTCGAAATACTCAGGCAGCATCTCGGGCGCCTGCTTCATGAACTGGCAGTAGCTGCGAATCTGCAGCAACAGGTCGCGCGGCTGGCACGCGCGGAACGGCCGGCGCAGGGGCCGGTAATGCCGATCGATCAGGTAGTCGACGGCCATCTCGCGATGTTCGAAGCCGAGCTGCGCGGCCATCAATCGGAACAATTCGCGAAATTCTTCTTCGGTCGGGTTCGAGACGTCGATCTTGTACGGAATGCGCCGCAGGAATGCGTCATCGACCAGCTCGCGCGGTTCGAGGTTCGTCGAAAAGACGATGAGTTGGTCGAACGGCACCTGGATTTTCTTGCCGTTCGGCAGGTTCAGGAAGTCGTAGCGCTTTTCCAGCGGTACGATCCAGCGGTTGAGCAACTCGACAGTGCTCATCCGCTGGCGGCCGAAGTCGTCGATCACCAGCGCGCCGCAGTTGCTCTTGAGCTGCAACGGCGCCTCGCTGATGCCGGTGCTGGTGTTGAGCGTCACTTCCAAGGCGCTCATCGTCAGCTCGCCGCCGACGATTACCGTCGGCCGGCGGACGCGAATCCAACGCGTGTCGACGTTCTGGTTGTCGAGCAGGCCAGTGCTCTTTTGCACCGGGGCGGGCTCGTGGTTGCTGGGATCGAACAGGCGCATGATCTCGCCATCGATCACCAGCGCTCGCGGAATCCACACGTACTCGCCGAACGCACGCATCACGCGCTCGGCAATGCTGCTTTTGCCGTTGCCGGGTTCACCATAGAGGAACAAGCCGCGCCCCGAGTTGATCGCCGGTCCCAGGCGGCGGAGCATCGACTTGCTGAGCAGCATGTCGCTGAAGGCCATCTCCAGGTCGGCAAATGTGGGATGCTGGTGTACCAATGACTGTGCAGAGACGCTGGCGATGTAATCTCGGATCGACACCGGCGCCGAGCCGAAGTAGGTGCAGTGCTCGGAGAACCGGCGGGCCCGTTCTCGACCCATGTCGGTAAGCTGATACTGATAGTCGCCGGCCGCCGCCGCGCCGCGATACACGACCATTTGGTCGCTCTTCATCTGCCGCAGCAGCTCTTCGATCAGCTTGTACGGCAGCTTGACCTGCTCGCCGACCTCGCGGCCCGAGGCATCGCCGCGCGCCAGCAGATATTTCAGCACCAGCGATTCGACAAAGCTCTCGCTGAGCTGCGCATCCTTGAACGACGCCGGCTCGATGGGCACGAACTGCGCCGAAGCCGCTGCTCCGCCAGCCTTGGCAAGCACCGGCGCGCCGCCGGCCGACGGGATCTGGCTGCGCACGCGATTGAGCAATTCTTCGAGCCGCGAATCGTCCATGCCCTTCGAGCGGATGACGTTTTCGCTCGCGCCAGGCAATGGCACGGCCATCGAACCGGCGGCGTGCTCGTCGCGCAACATGGGGCGCGGCAAGGTGCGATCGTCGTCGAGGGGCGCTACCGTTGGCAGATCGCCGAGCGAACGGCGCGACGCGGCGGAATCCGACGACGAAGAGGTGCGAAAACGTTCCTGCATAACGGCATCGACAGGCTGGGACGCAACGGGTCTGGTACCGCAACTTTAGGCCGCCAACGCCCCGGGTCAAACCACCACCCTCTGGCCTGCGGACACCACGTCGCTTTATGCCGATTGTGCGGGAGAGACGAGGCAAGGCGTCATGATGCCGTGCCTCCAGACAAACGCGGCGCGATCGGGTAAACTGCCGGGCGTATTGCCACACGCGCCGTGTCTCGCACGGCTTTTTGCATCCTGTCTATCCACGACAAGGGACCGATCGATGAGTTCTGCCGCCAAGACCCGCGACCCATTCGGCGCGCGCGACACGTTCAACACGGGGCACGGAACTGCGGGGATCTACCGCCTCAGCAAACTCGAACAACTGGGCCTGTGCCGTGTTACCGACCTGCCGTACTCGATCCGCATCTTGTTGGAAGCGGTGCTCCGTACTTGCGACGGCTACGAGGTGACCGAGGAAGACGTGCGTGCGCTCGCCGGTTGGAAGCCCGCGGAAGCGACCGACGTCGATGTGCCGTTCAAGCCCGCCCGCGTGGTGCTGCAAGACTTCACCGGTGTGCCGTGCGTGGTCGACCTGGCGGCGATGCGCGCCGCGATGAAACGGCTCGGCGGCGATCCGAACAAGATCAACCCGTTGATTCCGGTCGACCTGGTGATCGACCACTCGGTGCAGGTCGACCAGTTCGGCACCGATCAGGCGCTGGAACTGAACGTCGACCTGGAATACAGCCGCAATCGCGAACGCTACGAGTTCCTGCGCTGGGGCCAGAAGGCGTTCAGCAACTTCCGCGTGGTGCCGCCGAGCGTGGGGATCGTGCACCAGGTGAATCTCGAATATCTGGCCAAGTGCGTGTTCCTGCGTAGCGATTCGTTCGGTCCGGTGGCGCTGCCCGATTCGCTCGTCGGCACCGACAGCCACACCACGATGATCAACGGTCTGGGCGTGCTGGGCTGGGGCGTCGGCGGGATCGAGGCTGAGGCGGTGATGCTCGGCCAGCCGTTGTTCATGCTCATGCCGCAAGTGGTCGGCTTCGAATTGACCGGCGAACTTTCGCCCGCGTCGACCGCCACCGACCTGGTGCTCACCGTCACAGAAATACTCCGCAAGGAAGGCGTGGTGAATAAGTTCGTCGAGTTCTTTGGACCCGGTGTCTCGAAAATGCGCCTGGCCGACCGGGCAACGATCGGCAACATGGCCCCCGAGTACGGCGCAACGATGGGCTTCTTCCCGGTCGACGGCGAGTCGCTCGCCTATTTGCGGCGCACGGGGCGCAGCAACGAAGAAGTGCAACTCGTCGAGCGCTATTGCAAGGAGCAGCAGCTTTTCCGCGACGACAAAGCCCCGGTGCCGAAGTTCAGCAAGACGCTGCGGCTCGACCTGGGCACCGTCGAGCCGAGCCTGGCCGGACCGAAGCGGCCCCAGGATCGCGTGCCACTGAAGGCGATGAAGCAATCGTTCGAGGAATCGCTGCGGGCGCCGCTGGCGAAGCGCGGCTTCGCGCTCGAGGGCGACGCCTTGAAGCGCACCGCCAAGGTCGCCGATAACGGCCGCAGCTCGACCATTGGCCACGGCGCCGTTGTCATCGCGGCGATCACCAGTTGCACGAACACCAGCAACCCCAGCGTGATGCTCGGCGCCGGCCTGCTGGCACGCAACGCGGTGGCGCGGGGCTTGAAGGTCAAACCCTATGTGAAGACCAGCCTCGCTCCAGGTTCGCGCGTGGTGACCGATTATTTCGAGCGCGCGGGATTGACCGCCTCGCTCGATGCACTCGGCTTCAACACCGTCGGCTACGGCTGCACGACGTGCATCGGCAACAGCGGTCCCCTGCCCGACCCGGTGGCCAAGGCGGTCACCGAAGGGGACCTGGTCGCCGCCGCGGTGCTCAGTGGTAATCGCAACTTCGAGGGGCGCGTGAACCCGCTGGTGCGGGCCAACTACCTGGCCAGCCCGCCGCTGGTGGTCGCCTACGCGCTGGCCGGCACGACCGACATCGATATGGTGAACGAGCCTCTCGGTAACGGCAAGGACGGCAAGCCGGTGTACCTGCGCGACATTTGGCCGAGCGCCGAAGAAGTGAGCCGCGTGGTCGACGAGATGGTGCGTCCCGAGATGTTCACCAAGCGGTACGACAATGTGTTTGAATCGAACGAGCGCTGGAACAAGCTGCCCGTCGGCGGCGGCGAGTTGTACGACTGGACCGAATCGAGCACGTACATCCAGGAGCCGCCCTTCCTGACCGATGTGTCGGACAAGCCGCGCACGATTCAGCCGATCCGCGGCGCGCGTGTGTTGGCATTGCTGGGCGATTCGATCACGACCGATCACATTTCGCCGGCCGGCTCGATCTCGGCCAAGAGTCCTGCCGGACAATACCTGCAGGCGCACGGCGTGACACCGGCCGACTTCAACAGCTACGGCGCACGGCGCGGCAACGATCGCGTGATGACGCGCGGCACATTCGCCAACATTCGCATCCGCAACCAGCTCGCCTCGGGGACCGAAGGGGGCGTCACGCGACACCTGCCCGACGGCAAGGTAATGTCGATCTACGACGCGGCGATGCAGTATCAGAAAGAGAACGTGCCACTGCTGGTGATTGCTGGTGCCGAGTATGGCACCGGCAGCAGCCGCGACTGGGCCGCCAAGGGGACGTTGTTGCTGGGAGTGAGGGCGGTGATCGCGTACTCGTACGAGCGCATCCATCGCAGCAACCTGGTGGGCATGGGCGTGCTGCCGCTGGAGTTCGTCGACAGTGCGACGTGGCAGAGCACTGGGCTGACTGGCGAAGAAATCTACGAGATCGTCGGACTCGACGACAACTTGCAGCCGCGGGCTCGATTGACCGTGCGGGCCGCCAGTGCCGACGGCTCGAAGAAAGAATTCCCGGTCATCGCGCGCATCGACTCGCAAGTCGAGTGCGACTATTACCGCAACGGCGGCATCCTGCCCACAGTGCTGTTGAAGCTGGCTGGGAAGAGTTAGCCGCGTGGCTTGCCACGCGCGTCGCAAGCGACGCGGCTAACCGTGCGACCTACGCCCGCACCGCTGGTTCGTGGCCGACCATCACCAAGTTGTCCTGGTAATAGCTGATCGCTTCCGAGGGGCTGAGATTGAACAGCGCCCGGCCGTCGGTGTCCCAGCGGGCCGCGTTGCGATGGAAGACCGCGGTGGCGGCGCGAAGGTTGCCTACCGCCTCGACTCCTTCCATCATGCCCCCTTCGATGGCCTCAAACGAGATGGTGACGGCGACGAACGCGCACAGCCGACCGCCGCTGCGCTGGCGCGCGTAGGTCACATCGTTCTCGAACTCACACTCGCTCCAGCGCAAGCCGCGCGGCTTGCCCGAGCTGGCTGCCAGTTCGAAGAACTTGGCTTCGAGCCGTTCGCGTTGAAAGTGAAACTCTCGCCGCGCGACATCGAACTCGGCCTTCTGGCGCGCGGTGCGCGACGGCTCCTTCACGAATGCAAAAACCCGCCCCGCCATGGCGCGCACGTTCGTCAGAAATCTCGTCCAGCGACCCATGAAAACCACTCCCCAGCTCGAGCGCCAACCCCAGGCAAGCCCACCGCCGAAGTCCGTCTGCATCTTACCGAGTCGCGAACGAAAAACGCAAGCAAATGACACAATTCGCCGCAGTCGGATTGACGGAGTGTGGACGGCGGCTACTTTGGCGTAGGTGCCGAGCACGCTGCTTGCGGAGAGTTTGTGCCATGCCACGGTTGGGAGCCCACATGTCGATCGCCGGCGGCTACCATCGCGCGCTGGAGAAAGGGCGCACCGTCGGTTGCGACTGCGTGCAGATCTTCACCAAGAATAACAACCAATGGCGGGCCAAACCGATCGGTCCTGCCGAGGCCGAGCAGTTCTGCAGCACGCTTGCCGCGACGGCGATTTGCGAGCCGATTGCCCATAACTCGTACCTTATCAACCTTGCGGGTCCCGACGATCAGCTTTGGCAGCGCAGCGTTGATGCGATGGTCGAGGAGTTGCGGCGAGCCGACCTGCTTGGGCTGCGATACGTCGTAACTCATCCTGGCGCTTACACCACGAGCAGCGAGGAAGCAGGAATCGCCCGGGTGGCCGCGGCGCTCGATGCCATTCATGCCGCCACACCCGCGGTGCAAGCCAAGTGCTTGCTCGAAACGACTGCCGGCCAAGGGAGTTGCCTAGGGCATCGGTTCGAGCATTTAGCTGCCATCCTCGCAGCCGTCGCCGAACCCCAGCGTGTGGGAGTGTGCATCGACACCTGCCACATCTTCGCGGCGGGATATGCCGTTCAGACGGCCGACGACTACCGGGCGACGATCGATGAGTTCGACAAGGTCGTCGGCCTCGGCAAGGTTCGCGCCTTCCATCTCAACGACAGCGCGAAGCCACAAGGCTCGCGCGTCGACCGTCATGCGCACATCGGCGCCGGGGCGATGGGCCTCGAGCCGTTCCGCCACCTGCTCAACGATCCGCGCTTCGCCCAGGTGCCGATGTACCTGGAAACGCCTAAGGGTGAGCACGACGGCGAGGACTGGGACTTGACCAACCTGCGCGTGCTGCGCGGACTGGTGGAGTGAGGCGCGGCTGCTGCGTCGCCGAGGCCGCCGCGGCGCTGCCTGCGAAGTTTGACCCGCGCCAAGTCGACGGGTACATTTAGAATGTCGTCTGCTGAAGCGAGCAACCGTTGGCGGTGCGAGGGTCTTGGTGCATGGGCCTGACCTATTACAAGCGCTACCAGATGGAGATCGACCTCGGTCGATCGTTGCCGCACCTTCCGCTTCCGCCCGGCTATCGATTTGTGGGGTGGGATGCCGATCTGCTGGGCGCGCACTCCGAGGCCAAGTGCGCCAGCTTCCGCACCGAAGTCGACGCGAATGTGTTTCCGTGCCTCGGCGATTACGACGGCTGCCTGCGGCTGATGACCGAAATCTCCCGCAAGGACGGCTTCATTCCCACTGCAACCTGGCTGCTGATGTACGATGACGGCGTCTCGCGCCGCGATGCGCCGTGCGGCACAGAGCCATGTGGTACTGTGCAGGGCATCCGCGACCGCAACGGCCTGGGAGCAATCCAGAACCTGGGCATCACGCCCGAGCATCGCAGCCAGGGGCTTGGCAGCGCGCTGCTGCTGCGCGCCTTGGAAGGGTTCCGCGAATTCGGGCTGCGCCGCGCCTTCCTTGAAGTGACCGCGCAGAACGACGGTGCCGTGCGGCTCTACCGCCGCCTCGGCTTCCAAAAGATGCGGACCGTGTACAAGGCGGTCGAGCTGTTCTCGTACGCGGTGCGGTAACGGGCAAGCCCAGGCCAGACCGGCATCGACGTACCAACTAGAAAACGCCCTACCGGTCTGGCCTGGGCTTATTCACCCTCGCGTTTTGGTTCGTTCTTCCAGACCCCAGTCCAGGCGCCGTCGGCCGCGTGCGCGAGAATGTAATGGAACACGTTCCGCTGGTGCTCACGGTCGCGAATCCGCAGCGCCTTTCTCCGAACACCCCAAAGTCTTCCTTGCCAGGCTTCGGCGCGCAGGCGATCGGTGGCGTGTTTCTTGGCGCGGCCGATCCAATCTCGCGGTCGGCCGGCTGGCATCTTCACCAGCAAATGAACGTGCTGTCCGCCAACGGCGATCACCAACACCCACGCTCCAAGTCGGGTTCGTTCATGGCGTAGCGACTGCCCGACCAGCGCACGTAACGCAAACGGGATCACGACCGGCGGCTGCTTGAGCAACTCGCGACTGCGCCGCGCGCGGCGAGCATATATTCCCGGCGGGGGCGGATGTTTGTCGTCACCTTCGACGCGTTCACGATGATGCCGTGTCCGAAATCCGCGCGGGTCGCCGTAGAGCCACGCCCCGTACGTGGTCAGGATTACGTGGTACCAGGCACGCGGGTCGTCCATAGCGGAGATTGTAAACGATCGAGCCTTTGAAGAAGCCCAAGGAAGCTCGGCTAGGTCGCAAATAATGGACGATCGCTAACGACCTTCCCTGGGCTTGACCGGCGCCGCGCTGTGTGTCAGAGTCTGAATTCACATGGCATCCACGCTCGCTCCCTCCGCGCTTGCGCCTCCCTGGTACAAGGAACTCACCAGGTATCACTGGTTCGTGTTCGTGGTCGCTGCGCTGGGTTGGCTGTTCGACTGCTTGGACCAGCAACTTTTCGTCATTGCTCGCAATCCGGCAATCGAGGATCTGCTCAAGACGGCGGATCCGGTTTATGCGCCGCTCTTCCAAAGTGGCACGATCAGCGACGCTCAAAAGGCCGAGTTCGTAAGCCTGGCCAAGACATGGGGCGGCAACGCCACTGCGATCTTCGTCGCCGGTTGGGCGACCGGTGGGCTGCTGTTTGGAGCACTTGGCGACCGCATCGGACGCGCGAAGATGCTGACGGTTTGCGTCCTGCTGTACTCGGTGTTCACGGGGTTATCGGCGCTTTCGGACAACGTCCAACAATTCTGCGGATATCGCTTCGTGACCGGCTTGGGAGTCGGAGGAGTATTCGGATTAGCGGTGGCGCTCGTCGCCGATTCGCTTCCGGACCGTGCGCGGCCATACGCACTTGGATTGCTTCAAGCGCTCTCGGCAGTCGGCAATATCGCGGCCGGTGTGCTTGCGGTCGTTGTTGGCTGGATGCAGGTCGCCGCCGTGCGGGGCGGGTCGTCGCCGACAACCGACTTTTGGAAGTATCTGTTCTGGATTGGTGCGGCGCCCGCATTCCTGTGCGTGTTCATTCAGATCCGCCTGCGGGAACCCGAGAAATGGGTCAAGGCACGCGAAGCCGGGCGGGCGACTGGCGTCAAGTTCGGTTCCTATGCTGCACTGTTCGGCGACAGTCGCTGGCGCAAGGCTGCCCTGCTGGGAATGCTGCTCTGCGTCTCCGGCGTCGTGGGCTTATGGGGCGTTGGTTTTTTCAGCCCTGAACTGATTGGTGACGTGACCGCGAAGCATTTGAAGAGCGCCAACGTGCCCGAGGGGGAAGTGCCAGGCACGAAAATGATGTGGACCGGCATCAACATGATCTTGCAGAACTTCGGGGCGTTCTTGGGAATGATGGCGTTCACGAAGCTTGCGCAGCGGTTTGGTCGTAAACCGGTGTTCGCTGTGTTTTTTGTCCTGGCATTTCTCTCGACGGCATTCACCTTCAAGTTTCTCAGCGAGACCTGGCACATCTTCACGCTGATTCCGTTGATGGGATTTTGCCAGCTCGGCCTGTTTGCGGGATTTGCCATCTATTTGCCCGAGCTGTTTCCGACGTCGCTGCGCTCGACCGGCACCAGCTTCTGCTACAACGTCGGTCGGTTTTTGGCCGCTAGCGGACCTTTCACGTTAGGAATCTTGCAGGCGCGACTCGCCGCCGGCGCGACCACCACCGAGGCCAGGCTCGAAGCCTTTCGCAATGCTTGCGCGTATGTAAGCGTCGTGTTCCTTGTCGGGCTTGTCGCGCTGTTGTTTCTGCCAGAGACGAAGGGAAAGCCGCTGCCCGAGTAACCCTTGGATGGGCATGCTGGGCAAGCTGCACCGCGCAGAGCGCGAAAATCGATGCTGGCACCCGTCGGCGTGTCGATACGAAGGAACGATCGTTCAATTCGGCGAAATCGTAAGCGCCGACCTGCGACGAAGCGCGACGAGCGTCGTTCGACCCGTCGCACTGTTGCTGTTTGGTACGGGCATCCTTGGTATCGGAGTAGCGCACGATGCGACGTAGCTGGACATCGCTGGCGGCGGCCTTGGCCATTTCAGGATTCGCGGCTTCGCTGGCCCACGGCGAAGGCTGGTTCAAGAAGAAATGGAACGGCTTCGTCCGCGACGCCCAGCGTAACAACGCCTGGCCCGAAGCGTTCATTCCCGCCGACCGGGCCAGCGTGCGTCAGCCGTTCAACATCATGGTCGCCAACGGCTGGCGAACGCAGAACACGCTGAGCAACGCCCACTTCGCGGAAGACTCGGGCGACTTGAACGAGGCCGGCCGCTTGAAAGTACAGAACATTCTCACGGTCTCGCCGCCCGAGTACCGCACGATCTTCATCCTGCGCACCACCGACCAGCAAGAAACTGCCAATCGGCTCGCCTCGGTCTACCAGGCTGCCAACCTGGTCACCCCAGCCGGCGCGACGCCCAGCGTGGCGTACACCGATATCAGTCCGCCCACGACGCCGTCGTACGTGGTCGACGGCGTCGATCGCAGCTTCCGTGCGTCGCAGCCGGTGCCGCGTCTCGATAGCGGCGGAGGTGGCGGCGGGATGAGCGGCGGCATGAGCAGCGCGCCCACCGGCGCCGGCAGCTAGCAGCGAATGAGGCAGGTCCATTTAGCCGCGGGGCTTGCCCCGCGCTTTTGCAGCGACGATCGCGCTGGCACCGCGTTCAATGTTCTCGCACCCACGCACCGTGCTAGCCCCGCTCGATACAATCCGCGCCAACGGTCCGGTTCGAGTGATGATGGCCCGGCGCGGCGGACGATTGGATTGAATAATATCGCGCAGTGCGTCGAATAGCCGGGGGGATCGCCGTGAGCTGGAAACATTCGCTAATCGCGCTGGCCGCCTCCGCCGCGCTGGTGTCGACGGGCACCGGTTGTGCCAGCGGCTCGTGGGGCATTCCCGTGCCAAGCTTCGTCGGCTCGTGGATGGGAAAGAAGGACGACGCCACTGCGGCGAAGCCGACGAACATCGCCGCCGCAAAGGCCTCCACGAAGAACGACGAGCCGAACGCGTTCGAGAAGATGGGCCACTCGATTGCCGACTCCTCAGTGGGGCGCGGCGTGGCGAGCACTTACCACAAGACGTCGACATCGATCGCCAAGACCTTTCATCCGAAAAAGACTGAAGCGCCCGACCCGACGTCGCTGGCCAAACCTGCCAAGGCCGGCCCCGAGGTGTACGTCGCCATCGCCCGGTTGCAGGAAAAGAACGGCAACACCGCCGAGGCGATCGCCGCCTACGAGCACGCCCTCGAGCTCGACCCCAAGTTCCTGAGCGCCCAGCTCGGCCTGGCCCGGCTGTACGATCGCGACGGAAAGCTCGAGCTGGCCACGGCGAAATACCTCGAGACGATCAAGGCCCATCCGCAAGAAGCCGGGGCGATGAACGATCTCGGCTTCTGCTACGCCCGGCAGGAAAAATACGACGAGTCGCTGGTCTATCTCCGTCGTGCCATCGACGTGGAGCCGGAGAAGCCGCTCTATCGCAACAACTTGGCGGCCGTGCTAGTCGAGGTGGGCCGGCTTGACGAAGCGATCGCGCAGCTCGAAGCGGTGCATGGCAAGGCGATCGCCCACTACAACGTCGCCGTGCTGCTGCAAGCCCGTGGCCAGCGCGACCTGGCGATCGAGCACTTCAAGAAAGCCACCGACGCCGATCCTACCTTGCAGCCCGCCCAAGACTGGCTGGCGTCGCTCGAAGAAGCTAAAGCGAAAGGGACCGCGTCGACCCACGTTGCCGATCGGCGCGCCGCGGTGGCTCACAGCGGCCCCGACGGGAAGACCGAGCCGTCGGCCGGCGCAGCAGCATCGCCAACCGTCGTTCCAACCGCCATCAACGACGGCACCGTGCTCCGCCGCTAACGGGCAAGCGCGTTCGGCACGGGGTCTCCGCCGCGCGCTCGGCGCGGGTCTCCCGACCCCGCCAAAACGATCCTGACGGCCGCGGAGCTTATTGCCAGCAGGCAACGACCGACATCACCAGCGTGATCAACAGGCCGACGAAGAAGGGGGCAAACATGATCGCGAGTGTCCATGCGCCGCTCGGCGGCGCGGACAAAAGGCCGCCCCGAGTCCTGGTCCGCTTGTCGTCCATGCCGGCATTGTAGCGGGTGTCCGCCCGACCCGCTCGCCAGAGCCAAGAGCGTTTGAGATCGCCTGAGGAATTCGCCTGAAGCTCCGACTAGGACTCGAACGCCCCAACGATTTCACGCGAAAACCGCAGGCCGGTCGGCAGGCGCGCACACTTTCGCGCGCGCTGCCCGCGCCGGTCGCCTCGATCAATCCCGATCTCGCCACCATCAATGCCGCTTGGCACGCGTTGCCCGCTGTGATCAGGGCAGGCATCCTCGCGATGGTGAAGGCCGCGCAAAGCCAGGCCGCGCAAGCGTGACGACGCCCCCCACCTGAAATTCTGGCAAGGCACCAGTCCGGCAGCCGGCCACGAACCCTCGGGTATTTTGCCGCGAAATTCCCGGGGCCCCCCTCGGCCCCTCCGGCGAAAGCCATCTGGCTACATTCGCGAACCGGGCCGCAGGTGCCCTAGCGTGGACAGGATGAGCCACAAGGCACCCCGCATCGAGCAGCTTGCACGCCTGGTCGAAAAACTCGTCGCCGCGGCGACGAACCTATCGGATGAAGAAGTCGACGGCTTGGCCGCACTTGCCGACGAGCCAGCGATCCGCGGCCCGTCGCCTGACATCAGCGCCTGGTTCAAGGCCATCTGCGCAAGCGAACAGAAGCGACGCCCCGGCCAGAACGTGCTCTTTCCACCGCCGCCCGACTGGGGCCGCTGGAGCGACGCCGACGCGGCCGGTGCGCTCGAAGCCATGATCCATCTCACCAACAGCGCAGCCGTGGCCAGCGACCTCGTGCGCGACCTGACCGACGTGGCGCTGACGCTCGTGGCCGGCGTCGCCATGAACCGCCTGCGCTTGCGCGCGATCGCGTCGAGCAACTGAGGGATTCCACCATGCACGAACCGCAACAAGTTTTCCTGGCCATTGAAGCCACCGCACTGCGCTACGGCGTAAGCAAGCGCACGATTAGGCGTTGGTGGCAGGCCGGCGCGATGCCCGCGCCGGTGCGCTTCGCCGGCCGGCTGATGCGCTGGAACCTGGCCGAGCTCCTGGCGTGGGAAGCCACCTTGCACGACCAACCGGCTGCCACCGAATCGCCCGCCTGAAGCACCAATGATCCGCAGCGACCTGCAATCTCAGCGACGCGAGCTGGCGAACCAGATTCGCGCGCTTGCCGCAGAGCAACCCGCCTGGACCCCAGCGCATCGCCGCGAGTGGGACCGGCTCAATTCGGAGTACGATCGCGTGAAACAGCAGCTCGACCCCGCCAACGCTGCTCCAGCCGGAAACGACCGTCGGCGCCTCGGCCGCGATGGCGGCACCCTGGACGATGGCCCGACGAACCGTGAATTCTTTGCCACGGGCGGCGAGCGGCCGACGACACCGGCCAATAGCACGCTCGATTGCGCACTGCGCGGCTGGGCCCGCAACGCCCTCGGGCTGCGCGTCACACCGTCCGACGCCGACGCCTGCGATCGGTACGGCATCGCCCTGAACGCCGCCGCCTTTCATGCACGCCTGCCGATCCACGGTCCGCAAAACGGCTTCAGCCGGCTGCGAGCGCTCAACGACCTGAGCACCGGCATCGGCTCCGCCGGCGGCTTCACCACTCCCGAAGGTTTTGTGCCGCGGCTCGAACGCGCGCTGCTCAGCTTCTCGGGCGTCATGCAAGCTGCCGAGATTATGACCACCGACAGCGGCAACCCGTTGCCCTGGCCGACGGCCGACGACACCGGCAACATCGGTTCGCGCATCGGCGAAAACACCGATGCCAGCGCGACCGGCAACGATCCCAAGTTCGGCGCCGTCGTGTTCCAAGCGCCGGTCTACACCTCGAACATGGTGCGCGTCAGCAACGCGCTGCTGGAAGACACTGGCGTCGACCTGGCCGGCGCGTTGGGTGCGATGCTTGGCGAGCGCATCGGGCGGAAGGTGAACCTCGACCTGACCACCTGCCCCGGCGGCAACGGCCCGCTTGGGATCGTGAACGCGGCGACGCTCGGCCCCACGGCCGCCAGCTCCACGGAGATCGAAGCCGACGACCTGGTTGCGCTGCTGCACGCAATCGATCCCGCGTACCTGGGCGAAGGCTGCGGCTGGATGATGCACAACTCCATCGTCCATGCCATCCGGCTGCTGAAGGACGGCCAGGGCCGCTACATGTGGAGCGACGGCCTGCAAATGGGGCAGCCGCCGATGTTGCTCGGCTTCCCGGTGTTCCTGAACCAGGCGATGGACTCGACGATCGCCAGCGGCAACAAAACCGTGCTCTTCGGCGCGCTGAACAAGTATAAGGTGCGGCGCGTCCGCGACGTGCGGCTGATGAAACTGGTCGAACGCTACGCCGAATTCGACGAAAGCGGTTTCATCGCCTACCTGCGCTGCGACGGCGCGCTGCTCGACGCCGGCACGCATCCCGTCCAGTACCTCCAGCACTAGCTCCCGCTGGCCGCGATATAGCTCAAGAAATGTCGGCGGTGCCGGCCACCAAACCGGGCCGGTCGAGCGACGCCTGCCAGGCCAGCAGCGCTCGCAATAGCCTCTGCGGCAGCAGGTCGAAGTGCTCCCGCAGCGCCGCGATCAGCGGCTCGGGATCTCCGCGCTGCTGGCATGCCCCGCAGGTCCGCGTGGCCAGGCTGTAACCCGTGAACGGCCGCCGCTTCCCGCACACCCGGCAATGCACCCGCGGGCTCCGACGTGGCCGCTTCGGAAGCATGGCCCATGATACCGCGGCCGCGCCACGGACGCATGGACGCCCACGGACTTTGTTCTATAATTAAGTCGGTCATGCCAAACTTCCGATGGAATCGATGGAACGAAGAGCACATCGCCGCACACAGTGTCTCCATCGAAGAGGCGGAAGCCGTGGTTCGTGGGGTACGACGGCCGTTTCCACGCGCCATCGACGATAACAAATTCCTGGTGTGCGGCCGCGGCAGTGGCGGCCGGCTCCTCCAGGTCGTGTTCGTTCTCGATGACGACGGCACGGTGTTCGTGATTCATGCCCGATCGTTGACTGACAAGGAGAAGCGCCGCATGCGGCGCCGCCGGCGATGAAAAAGAAATACACCAAGATGATCACGCGCGAGCTGGCGGCCGCGACGCGCCAGTTCGACGAAGAAAACATCGTCGACAAGTCTCGCCCGTTGAACGAAGCGGAACGCGCGCAGTGGCGCAAGGCAAAGGCCAAGATCGGCCGGCCCAAGATCGGCAAGGGCGTGCAGGTCGTTTCGCTCAGCCTCGAAAAGGGGCTGCTCGAGCGCGCCGACAAGGCGGCCCGCAAGCTGCGCATCAGCCGCGCGAAACTCGTGAGCCGCGGCCTCGAAAGCGTACTGGCCGAGTTGCAATAAGCGCTTGGCGCAACCGCCGCGCGACTCCAATGCAAGTCGTCGAGCCACAACTGGCACCACCCGGCCCGATCCGCAAGCGGCCGATAGACCTGCGCCCGACATTCCGGCAAGAAAAACCTTGAACGGCAACGGCTGCGCGTTAGCTTGACGCGCGCGCCGGTTGGAGCGGCGCCTTCTAGGGATCATCAGCAACGGCGCGAGCGCGCCACAACGGACTGGCACAGGAGGCGGTGCGCTTGCGCGCAGCTCGAAAGGCCTGCGCCGTGTCCACCGTTCCACCGTGCCCGCCGGAAACCTGGGTCAAACCGTTCGACGCCGAAACGACGTTAGACCAAGCTGCCCCCCGCTCACGACGGCTTTCGCCCCGCATGTCGCTGAGCGACTTCTACTTCGCGTTCTTCAAAGTCATTCTGCTACCGTCGCGCAACGACGCGCCATCGACCGAAAAGCAATACCGCACCAGCGTGCACTACTGGACCGCCTTCACCGCCGACCCGCCCCTGGCCCTGATCGACGAATACACCTGCGCAGCGTTCCTCGAGCGCATCTATGAGTTGCCCGGACACAAAGGCAAGGCGTCGCGGTTCACGATCCATCGGCACATCAGCAACATTCGCGCAATTCTCCGCCAGGCCGGTCCGCGCTCCGAGCAATGCCCGAACGCCCAGCGCTTGATTCCCGAGGTGCCATTCCTCGAGCGCCCAAAGCTCGATCACTCGCCGGTTCACAACAACGTCACCCTCGACGAGCTGGCCAGAATTTTAGAGGCCTGTCGAATTGCGAAGGCTCCGCGGATTCCGCACGTCGCCTCGTCGCAATGGTGGCGATCCCTGATCGTCGTGGCCTACAACACCGGCGAGCGACGTGGCGCGCTGCTCGAGGCGGAATTCGACAAGATCATCGACCGGGCGATCGAATTCCCCGCGATCACCCGCAAGGGTCGGACCAAAACGCATACTGTGCCGCTCAACGCCGCCGCGCTGGAAGCCATCGAGCAAGTTCGCGGCTGGTTCCGCCGCCGGCGCATTTTTCCCTGGACCTATCACATCCGGCACTTCGACCATCTCTACAAAAACATCACCGAAGCTGCCGGCGTCAACAAGACGTTTCACGGTCTGCGAAAGGCGGCGGCAACGGAGATGGCCCGAGCCACCGCCGACCGCCGCCTGGCAACGCTGCTGCTGGGGCACGGACGGCATTCGACGACGAACGATTTTTACATCGCCGATTCGCTCAAGCAGGACGAGCTGCGTCGCGCCGTCGAGGCGATCCCGCAGCCGCGGCCGTCCGTCGCGACCGATCGGCAGCTCACCCTGTTCTGATCGGCACCCTGGCGCCTTGCCATGACCGCGATACAATGAGCGGCGTTCACTCGCCGTCGGCCTGAACACCCGTCGGCGAGCCCTGCGGCCCGGACGCCGGCGGCTTTCTCCAACGTGCCCCCGGCCCGGGCCGCGTCAAACATTGGAGATTCACGGATGGTCGCAAACCGTCGCGCTGCGCCGGCGTCGGAACCGGGCAGCAGAAGCCATCGCCAGCGCTTGCCGCACGAGCAGCGCGCGCCTTCGACGCCCGAACGGCGTGCCTCGAGAGTCCCTCCAGTGAAGGAGATTTCCGGCCAACCGCATTTTTCGGTGCAGGAGTTCGCACGCCGGCTCCACGTGCGGCGCGAAACTGTTTACGGCTGGATAAAGAACCGACACCCGCAAACCGTCAGCAGGCTGCCGGCTCGCGAGCACAAGGTCACCATTCGCACCTACGCCGGCAGTCCGTACGAAATTGAGGCGTTCTATATTCCTGCATCATGCCTTGAACCGTTCTTAGCGCTCGCAGAAGAACACCCCGATCGAATGGAAGTGCATGGCGTGCGGTATCTTTCCTTGCCCGCTGCATCGCAACGAACAACAGCATCGACCAGCAGACTGCGTTTCTGGGCGTCGCACCCGTGCCCGTATCTCGATGGCCGCCGCCTCCGACCCTACCGACGCACCGAGCGAAATTTTCCGAGGCGTGGAGTCCGCCGATATCTGTACTTTGCAGAATCTGATTGTGCGAAGCTCGCAGCAGCACTTTCGCCGCCGGACGACATGAGCCCGCTCGCTACCGCTGCGAAGCTGGCCCAATTGAGTCCACACGTCCTGCGGCATTACTGCAAGAATTCTTGTCCCTGGCTCGGCGGTACGGCGGCCCGGTCCAGCCTGCACATCGGGCGCGACAAGCTCAATCGCAACTGGCCGATGCTGTATGTGCATCGCGCTGACGCGGAGGCTATCAGAGACGCACGCCTCGCTGCCCATCGGCCGGCGAGCCGGCACATCGAGAATGGAATCAGGTATTTGGACGCCAACGATACCGCGAAGCTTTTCGAGACGACGGCGCAAGTGATCCGAGGGTACCTCGCGAAATGGGAGAAGCGCGCGGGCATTCAAGTGCCAGTCAGACGCTGGCCACGCTCAGCGAAGCACCCAGTGTCAACGCGACACTACGCTGAGCCAGAGCTTTTGGAACTCAAGGCAAGACGCGCGGCGTTGATCGCGGAGAAAGCCATCGTTCTAAATGGCGAAAGGCATCTTTCGATTGAGGACACGGCGGAACATTTTGGCGTGCATGAGGAAACGGTCCGCCGCCGCGTGAAGCGCCACGGGCTCCGCCCCCACAAGAAGGCTGGCGCCGCGCTGTGTTGCGGCGAAAAAAGCTTGTTCTACCGCGAAGCGGATCTGCAAGAACTCTTCGCCCGCCGCAACGACCGCAGCTCGCCGGCAGCCGCACCGGCACCACCCGCCGCCGCGGCAGTTACAGCGCCTGCCGCGGCACCGCCGGCGACCCTTGCACCGGTCGCTACGGCAGTCGTTCCCTCGCCGAGGCCAAAAGCCGGACGCGGCGTCGCAAAGAAGTTCCGGGCGTTTCACAAGTGGCGCATCACCCAACCCACGCACTTGAAAGCGCACGAGCTAATAGACCGATTCAATCTCAACCACCCCGAGCAGGCCTGCCCAACGTGCCCCTCGCTACGGGTCTTACTTTCTCGTGAGAGGCGACGTTAACAATAGTTATTGTTAATGCCTTTTTTTCGGGAAATTTTCGATTCGTTGCCTGCCGCATCAGGCCCGCATGGCCGTTAACATTGCGCCGCCAACTGCGTTGTTAACGGTTTTGTTCTGCTGTGCCGGCGGTATCCTCGCGCTCACCGAATCACCGGAGAGTGCAATGCAAGATCACCGCATCACCGATCGCCGTTCACCGCCTGATCAGGCGCACCACCTGAGGGCGTCGATTCCCGAGTTGCTCGACCGCATCACCGACCCAGCCACGCAACAGCGCGCTCTGGCCGACGCCCGCCAGCGCATCTTCAGGAAGCTGCGGGCAATCATCGTCGACCCGCCCGACCCCGCGAAGCGAACCTCCGATTGTTTTTTGCACGACGTGGCTGCAATCGTCGCCGCTGGCGACGTGCCCGAGCCGGAACTCGACGGCATTCTGCGCGCGATTCAAAAGCGCCACCCGCCGAACCCTGGCGGCTATCTGCGCACGTCGTTCCGGCGCCTCTGCAACAAGCGCAGCATCCAGCCACCCATCCCGCCGAGGAAATCATGAGCGACAACACCGCGCCCGCCCCGGTGCTCGCCCTCCGCCCTCGCGACGCTGCCAAGGCGCTTGGCATCTCGGAGCGAACCCTCCGGGAGTGGACCAAGAACGGCGACATCCCGCACGTTCGCGTTGACGGTGGCCGCGCGATTATCTACCCGGTCGACGCCCTGCGTGACTGGCTGCGCCACCAAGCCGAGGCCTCGAAGCCGAGCCCAGCCGCACCAGTTTGACGGAACGCCAACGGCCCCCTAGCATGAACACCATGAGCACGCAGCGTCCGCCCACCATAACCGACCAGATGCGCCAGTTGCTTCGAGGCGCCGACGCCCCGATGCGTGAAATCGCCCGGGGCGCCGGCGTCGATAACACCGCGCTATCGCGATTCCTCAACAGCGAGCGCGGCCTGTCGTGCGAAACGATGGACGCCCTCGGCCTCTACTTCGGCTGGCAAGTCATCACCAGCCAGTCCAAGCCGCGCAGAAAAGCCAGGTGACCGATGGCCAGCTTATCGCTTGACAAGAACGGAACTCGTCGGCTCGTGTTCACCGTCGACGGCCAGGCACGCAAAACGATCCGCCTCGGCCGCATGGCACCGCGCGATGCGGAGCGTCTTAAATCGAAGGTGCAGCGACTCGTCACCGCGGTCCGCACCGGCAGCCCGCCCGACGAAGAAACCGCGCTGTGGGCCAGCAAGCTCCCGGATACGATGCACGCCAAGCTCGCTGACTGCGGCCTCTTGCCACCCCGCAAGCAAGCGACGCTCCAGCAGTTCCTCAGCGACTACATCGAGCAACGCCGCAAGGATCTCAAGCCGTCGACGTTGATGCAACTCGAACAAGCTCGCCGCCGGCTCGTCGAGTTGTTCGGCGCGGCGTACAAGCTGCGCGACCTGGCCGCGGGTGATGGCCATCGTTTCCGGGCATACCTCTTGTCGCTTTGCATGGCCGAGAACACGGCCCGGCGGCTTTGCGGCCGGGCAAAGCAGTTCTTCAAAGAGGCGCACCGGCGAGGCCTGGGCGACCAGAACCCGTTCACTGAGGTCGTATCAGCCGTCAAGGGCAGCCACAGCGATCGGGCGCGGTTCATCACGCGGCAGGAGGCGGAGAAGGTGCTCGACGCGTGCCCAGGCGCCGAATGGCGATTGCTCTTCGCGCTATCACGATTCGGCGGCCTGCGCTGCCCCAGCGAGCATTTGATGCTTCGCTGGGGCGACATCGACTGGGCCGGCAACCGCATTCGGGTTCCTAGTCCGAAGACCGAGCACCACGAAGGCCGGGGCTCGAGGCTTATCCCGATCTTCCCCGAGCTGCTGCCGCACCTGGAGGAAGCGTTCGAGCAAGCGGCAGCGGGCACCGAGTACGTCATTACCCGATACCGCGGCCACAAGGCCAACCTGCGAACGCAACTCACACGGATCATCCAGAAGGCCGGCCTGGAGCCATGGCCCAAGCTATTCCAGAACCTTCGCAGTACGCGAGAGACAGAACTGGCCGAGGACTTCCCGATCCACGTCGTCTGCGCCTGGATCGGCAACACCGAGGCGGTCGCCAGGAAACACTACCTGCAAGTGACTGATGAACACTTCGAGCGGGCAGCGGCTCCGGTCGCGCGCGCACACTTTTGCGCACAGCAAGGCGCGGCAACAAGCGGCATTGAACCGCCGGCGCCAACGGGCCCAGAAGCAGAAGCCCCCGCTTTCCCGGTCCTTGCCGCTCCCTGCCCCGCGTTGCCAAGCGACCAAGCTCCCCGACTAGGACTCGAACCTAGGACCTAGCGGTTAACAGCCGCTCGCTCTACCAACTGAGCTATCGGGGAATGGTTTCAGCAATTTAATTGATCGACCGCCAACCGACAAGCGATCGATCACGCCGCTGACGTGTTCAGCTTCACGGCGGCGCGAACGAGCACCACCAGCGCCCGTTCATCAATCTTGTCCCCCTCGTGCATGTCGATCGCCCGGCGGGTGTTGCCCTCAAGGCTCGCGTTGAACAGCCCCGCAGGATCGTCCAGCGACGCCCCCTTGGCGAACGTGAATTTCACCTTGTCCTTGTACGTCTCGCCGGTGCAGATGATTCCGCCGTGCGACCACACCGGCACCCCCGCCGGATTCGACGGCTTGCGCCACTTCACCTCCTCGACCACCTCAGGATCAGCCTTGCGAATAAGCGCCCGCACCCGAGCAAGCATCTCGCCGCGCCAATCGCCAAGCCCCTCGATCTTCGCATCGATCAACTCAGAGGCAGAGTCGTCTGCACCTTCTTTCTTCGAGCTGCTCGTTGTCTTCTTCATGGTGATCGTCGAGTTCTTCACGACAGATTGTGCGTCGCGCGTTATTGGCCCCTACCGAACATTGATCACTGTGAATGCGGGCTGACCCCAGTCGAACTTCCAACGATCATGCCTGTAAGCGCACATTGTTTCGGCAGTTGCGACAGGTATGTCGGAAGAAATAATCGACACTGGCACTTTCACCGCCATTGGCATCTTGTTCCTTTGAAAGGCGATCGTGGATTTTCTCAAACGCCGGCGGCGGCGATCCCGAGACACATAAGTCGCGGATTCCGTTCTCCGAATTGTGTGTCAACGACCATTGTTCGATGCCCCTCTCATACGCGTACGCAGTGCTGACCATAATCCCTTCATGCACTTGGCAACCGACCACAGTTCCATTTGCTGATAACGATTTGAGAAGCATCCTCGAAACAAAGCCAAAGTCGTTGGAAAAGAGGATATACCAGGTACCGGGAATCTCGGCGCCGGAGAAAGGGGCTTCGTTCGCCTCATCGGCAACGCCAGTATCGGCGCCACCAACCATTTCCAGCACTGCGGCCTTGGTCAGCCCGTGGAAACCAATCCATGAAATCTTGAATCCCAATATGGCCTCCCGCATGAATGCTTAGCAACTAACATTCTAGGTTGATCGCATACGGCACGGACGCACCGATCGGAGCTGACTCACAGGCGTTCGCCGGGGAGTTGGCTGGCTTGTTTTACCCAGGCGGCGAATTGGGCTTCGTCGAACTGGTCGCCTTCGTGGATGTGGAAGTAGCGCGTGTCGCGTTGCTTCGACTCGACAGGCGGGATCGGTCGCAGCGAGAGGCCGCGGAAGAAAGCGACCTTGATGTACTTCGTCATGCAATGGAAGCCGAGGAACCAGCCCTGCCCTTCGAAGCCGTAGAAGGGCGTGTTCCACTTGACCGCTTGATCGACATTCGGGACCGTGCGTTTGATCAGCGTGTCGAGGCGGCGGCCGACGTCGCCTTTCCAGCCCGGCATCGCCGCGATGTAAGCCTGCACGGAGGCGTCGCCGTAGCCCTTGGCGATCTGAGGGTTGCCGCCTGAAAGAAGCTTTACCGGCGTTGTGGCTGGCTTGGCAGCACCGCGCCGTGGGGAGGGGAGACCTGCGGTCGGACCAGCGGCGGGGTCGGGAGACCCGCGCCGAACACTGCGTTCCGTGCCGCCCTTTTTGGCGACGGTCTTCTTCGTGACCTTCGCCGCCTTTGATTTTTTGCGCGCCATGGTGTTTACGCCCGGTCACTTGGCCTGTCGCGCACGAACTACCAACCAAACTTTCCGCGCGATCAACAGCGCGATCTGGCTTAGCACCGCCGGCCAAAAGTCAGCCAGGTAAACAACCCCCAGCCAGGTCGCAGCGCCAAGGATAGCGAACATTGCACCTGCATACATCCAATATCCCGTAAGGATCAGCACGGGAACGAAGATGTACCGAGGAGCGCCAATGTATTGTTGCACCTCCTCCGGCCGGCCGTAGATTGCGCCGAGGACCGGAATGGTCGCGAATAGGTGGGTCCAGCGCAGAATCGAACGTTTAGTGCTTGGGTTCATGATGTTGTGATCTGTGCCTTATGATGTTGAGTGATGGTCGCCCAGCGGCGGGGTCGGAAGGCCCGCGACGAGCGCCTTTCAGCGTCTTTGGAACAGGTCGCTGGTCGCCAGCCGCTCGATGAGCGTGGCCAAGTGGTAGTCGTTCGGCTTCGCTTCCCTGGCGATGCGCTGGATTTCGGCGCGGTCGGTAAACGTCATGCCGCGCCGCAGGGCGTAGGTTGCCAGCTTCTCGGTGAAGGCGGCGGCGAAGCTGTCGATGTCGTCCACGAGCAGCCGCTTCAGTTCGGCAGCGTCGGCGAAGTGGCGGCCATCGGGCAGCGAGCCACTGGGATCGAGCGTGGGATCGGAGCCGGTACCGTCGCGCACCGTCTCAATGGTCCGCCAGCGGCCGATGGCGTCGTAGTTATCGAAGGCGATTCCCAGCGGGTCGATCTTGCGATGGCAGGCGGCGCACTGAGCATCGGCGCGGTGAGCTTCGAGCTTTGCGCGCACCGTGGTCTTTGGGGTGCCGGCAGCCGGGGTGCCCAGCGCGGGTACGTTCGCCGGCGGCGGCGGCGGGGGACGGTTGAGCAGCGACTCCAGCACCCACACGCCGCGATGCACCGGCCGCTGGCGCGTGCCGTCGGAGGTGAGGCTGAGGATCGACGCCTGCGTGAGTACCCCGCCACGATGGTCGCCAGCCGACAGAGTCACGCGACGAAATGTATCGTCGTGAATGCCGAGCGACGCCTTGTCGAGCCCATAATGATCGGCGAGTCGTTCGTTCAGCAGCGTCCAGTCGGACTCGAGGAACTCGCGCAGGCTGGCGTTCGTCCCGAGCACTTCGCCAAAAAAGCCAACCGTCTCGGCAATCATGCTGTTTTCCAGGTAATCGTCGTACTCGGGGTACAGCACTTTGTCGGGCGTAAACATGCCGACGCGGCGCAGTTGCAACCACTGGCGCGGGAACGCCTCGGCAAACGCGGCCGCCTTGGGGTCGGCAAGCATGCGGCGCACTTCGCCGCGCAGCGTCGCGGGTTCGTGCAGCTTGCCGGCCCGGGCCAGCTCGAACAGCCGATCGTCTGGCATCGTGCTCCACAGGAAATAGGAGAGTCGCGAGGCCAGCTCCCAATCGGTAAGCGTCGCCGACGGCGCCGCGGCGTTCCCCTCTTCGAGATACAGAACACTCTTCGAGCACAGCACCGCCACGAGCGTCGTCCGCACCGATTGCTCGAACGTGTTTCCCAGCGATTGCGCCTGTTCGTAGAGCTGCACCAGGCGCTCGAGCTCTGCCTTTTCGACCGGCCGGCGGAAAGCGCGCTGGGCAAAACGGGCGACGATCTCGCGCGCGTAAGCAGCGTCGTTGGTGCCGTGTTCGCCTTCGAAGAAGATGCGCTGGTGAGCGGCCCGTGGCCACGACTCGACGATCGGCCCGTCCCATTCGATGTAATCGACCAACAGGAACGGCACGATCGGCTTGCCGTCGTCGTCGGTGAACTTGATCTGCCACGGCACGCGAGTGCGCAGATCGGTAAAGGCATTCGGCGTGCCGCTGGCGCGCGAACGGCGCCCTTCGGGGTTCGGTCCAGGCACGGCGTTGACGATGCGGATCGGATGCTCGCCGGCCGGCAGATGAACCAGTTTTTCGATCACGATCGGCTCGTGCTCGGGGGTCACGACATCTTGCTCGAGCAACGTGCGGCTCAAGTCGCCGGAATACAGCCGTAGCCGCGGGGCGCGTCCGTCGCCGGGGCGCAGGCCGCTGACCTTCACGCGCAGCATGTAGTCGCCGGTGGTTTTGATGTACAGCGTTCGCGTGTCGAGCGCGCCGTTGTTCGGAACCAGGTCGATGCGAACCTTGTCGGCGATCCCGCGGGTACGGTACTCAGGCTCGAATTTTTTCCAGCTGCGCAGGTCGAACGGCGTCCAGCGCGTCACCTTCCGCTCGGGTTGCTTCCCCAGCGGCAGCGCTTCGTCGAGCACCATCTCGGCCGCGGCCAGATACTTTTCGACATGCGCCGGCGACAGCGTGAGCACCGAGCCGATCCGCTCGAAGCCTTGCCAATCGGGATCTTCGGGCAGGCCGGTCGGATCGTCGACATCGAACGTCACGCCGAGCAGATCACGGATGGTGTTGGCGTACTCGCCGCGCGACAAGCGGCGAAACGCCACGCGGTCGCCGTCGGCAGCGTGCTGGGCCGCGTCCGCCTCGCGCAGCCGGGCGACGATCCAATCGGCCACGCGCGATACATCGTCGGGCTTCGGCCGCGGCTCATCTTCGGGAGGCATGTCGCCGGAATTGATCCGGTTCATGATCTCTTCCCAAGGGGCCATCGCCTTGGGCGAGTCGAAATCGACCGTGAGCGTGTCGAGCCGCAGGTCCCCTTCGTGCTTCTGCTCGCCGTGACACTTGGTGCAGTGCGCGGCGAAGAACGGGCGCACCACGGTGCCGAACCCTTCGCGCTCGATCGGCGCGGCCACGGCGTCGGTCGGGACCGATGCCGCGCAAAGCATGACGATGACGAGAATGCTGCGCTGCATCGTTACTTTTTGGTGGGCTTGGCGGCAGGATGCTTCTTGAGCTGACCGTCGGTTGCGGCCTTTTGCGATTCAGCTCCGACCCACAGATCGGCAGCGCGCGAAGGGCAGCCGAGTTGCTCGCCGGTGAGATTGACGAGAAGCGCGTCGCCCACGGCCAGGTCGGCGAGCTTCGCTTGCGCGGCCCCTTTCCACAGGCGAGTCGCGTCGCTCACCAGTAGCACCTGCTGGCCGAGATCGGGCACTGTTTCCACGTCAGCCGAGTAGTTCTTCACCTCGGGAATCTGCCGAGCGACGTACACCTTGCCTTCATCGAGCCGCAGCGCGTCGATGCGCAACGTCATTAGGTTCAACACCAAATGGCTGAACTCGTCGCTGATAAGGCTCGCGCGGGTAAACGCCCCTTGCTCATCCTGGTACAGCTGAAACCGGCAGCGCATGCCCAGCGGCAAATCCGCCAGCGAGGCCTCGGCCCCGAGGTACTTCACGATGCCGGTGGGGATGAGCGTGAAATCGACCAGTTCGCCCGTGCGATCGGTGCGGAAGCGGCCAGTGCGCCCTTCGGCGTCGACGCTGACCAGGTCGCCGAATACCAGGTGCTCGGAAAATGGCGGCGGCGCCTCGTCGCTGCGCAGTTTGTACCAAGGAAGCTGCTCGTTGCCGTAGTCGGTGCGGAACGGTAACTGCTCGGGGTAGTCTTTGGCCACGCATTCGATCAGGTCTGGAGTGCGCAGCGGCGTATAGCCGTAGTTCATCAGGCTTTCGCCGTAGAATTGGTCCTTCAACGGCCATCCGGAAGCGAAGCAGCGGACGACGCGGCCTTGCCGGAACCCTTCGAGCATATTGGGCACGGTGACGACCAGCCGCACGCCGCTGGTGCCATAGCCGTCGGTCGGCACGCGCTGGATCTCGCGCAGCGTCGCTTTCTCACGGTCGACTCCCGGATTCCAGGTGCGCAGCTCGTCGTTGGCCACCACCACATCGACCCCTTTGCCGACGGCGAAGTCGCCCATCCACGCCTGCTCGAAGCGTTTGGGCTCGCCGCTGAACAGTGTGATCGTCAACTCGTTGCCCTGTGTACGATCGATCCATCCCGGCAGGCCGCGGAACTTGACGAACGCCGCGTGACGCTCGCGCTGTGCCTCAGTGGCCTTGGGGTCGAGCGTGTCGGCCGTGCGGCGCTCGTGCATGGCGGCCAGCACACCGCGGCCGCCGCGTACCTGGTGGGCGAGCAGAAAGTCGAAACTCGTCTCCAGCGGCACATCGCGCAGATCGGCCTCGACATCGAAGTACTTGATCGACGCATACGGGGCCATCACGAAGTCGACCAGTTCACCGCTCTCGTCGCGGCGAAACTGGCCAGTGCGATGGATGAAGTCGGCAGTGACGAGCTTGCCGGTGACCGTGGTCACCGCGTCGTGTTTGGCGAACTCGCCTGCCCCAGCGGCCGACCATCCCAGCACGACGATCGTAATCACCGCCAGGAACCGAATGCGGCGCATCATGCCAGCAGCTCCGACACCGGACCGACGCTGTCGACAAACGTTTCGGTCGGCACCTCCATCTTTTGCAACATGGTGAGCATCACGTTGCTGAGCCGGGCGTTGCCGTTCTTTGGCCTGCCGCACAAGCTCTTCCATTCGTCGTAGCTGAGCGTGTATTCCTGGCTGCCGCCGAAGTTGTAGTCGATGTGCTGACCATGATGCAGCCCCAGGCCGCGGCCGCCCGCGAGCACGATCGGCAAGTTGCCGTTGGCGTGGCTGTGACCATAACCCATGCCGCTGCCGAACAGGACCATCGTGCGATCCAAGAGCGGCTCGCCTTGTTCATCGACCGCGGCGAGTTCGTCGAGAAAGTGCGCGAACTGCTGCATCAGGAACTCGTCGCTGCGCGCGAAGCGCTCGAGCACCACGGGGTCGCCGTTGTGGTGCGACAGGTTGTGCCGCTGCTGTGTGATGCCGATCTCGGGAATCGCCAGGCCTAAGCCTTCGGCCCCGTTCATGTACGTGACCACGCGCGTCATGTCGGTCCGCAGAGCCAGCACGATCAGGTCGAACATCGTGCGCCAATACTCGCCGGTGTTCGTCTTGGAGACATCGCGCTGAAACGGGGCCGCCAGCTCCTTGTCGACCGCGGGTTTGGGAACGTCGAGCCACGAGTCGAGCCGGGCGGCACGCTGCTCCACGTCGCGCACCGAGTGGAGGTACTCGTCGAGCTTCGTGCGGTCGTCGGTCCCCAGCGCGCGGCGGAGGCTTTTGGCCTCGTCAACCAGCGAATCAAGAATGCTCCGCCGCAGGCCAAGGCGAGCGCGCTGGACTTCGATACCGCCAGCTTCGGTCCCGAACAGGCGGTTGAACACCAGCCGTGGATTGTCTTCGGCCGGCAGCGGCACGCCGTCGCGTGAGAAGGCCAGGGTGCTGGTGCCCAACGGGTGACCGGTGCCGGCGCGGATCGACAGCTCCAGCGACGGGAAGCGTGTGTGCTCGCCGGTGACCTCGGCCATCAGTTGATCGCATGAGACGGTGTTCTCGTACTTGCGGGCGCTCTGGGCGTCGATCTTCGCCCCGGTGAGCCAGGTGTCGGCGCACACATGGGCCTGGCCAATGCCGTTGGGATGGTGCAGACCACTGAAGATCGTGACGTCGTCGCGGCGGCCGGCCAGCGGTTTGAGCGTCGACGACCACTCGAATTCGCGCCCAGCTTTCTTCACCTGCCATGCCATGCCGTTCACGCCGTTGGGGATGTACACGAACACACTGCGGCGCGGCTTCGGTTTGGCAGCCGATGGCGCGGCACGCAGCGGCGTCATCGCATCGAGCAGCGGCAGGGCGAGCGCGGCTCCGGTGCCACGTAGAAAATGACGGCGATCGAGCAGCCAACGCTGGCTACGGATATTGCTCACGGCAGGACCTCGCAGGCGGGGGATGTTTCGGGGCGAGACTGCTGGCGGGGACTCGGTCATCCGACGGGGGCGAACCGAGTCGAAGCATTGTAACCGATCACTGGCCGTCGCAACAGAATTAGGCCAGCCGAGACTCGAACTCGGAACCTTAGGATTATGAGTCCTGCGCTCTAACCATTGAGCTACTGGCCCGTGCGAAGCGCATTTTAGGCGATGGCTGTCGAGTCCGCGACCGACTGGTGGCCGCTTGCCGCCAGAATGAAAAGTACGGCACCGTGCCGTTTGCGCGGCATGGTATGATTTGTCCATCGAAGTCGAGCTGAAAATCAATGTCGCGGCTCTCGACGCCCCGCACCGGCATGCTCTGGAAGAGGTCATCGGTCGTCGGTTGGCAACCAACCAGCAATTGATCATCTGCATCAAGGACGTCAAACCGCCGCCGGCGGCCGCGTTTCGCCCCGTCCAAACGCTCGATGATTGGACGAACGTCTACGAAGGGCTGACCGACGACGAAGTCGGGGCCATCGATAAGATCGCGACGACACGAGCGAACCTCACACGCGAGCTCGACTAGCTCATGGACTCAGCACTGCTCGACACCGATATTCTGTCGGAAGTGCTCAAGCGAAAGGATGAGTTGGTTCTGCAAGCGGCGCGGCAGTACTTGGGCAGAGCATCAACGATTCGCGTGCTCTGCGACCACGGTCTACGAAATGGTTCGAGGTATGCAGGCCAACCGCGCCAGGGCCGGCGCATCAAAATCCACCCTAATCGTGGCCCATTTATCGAGGAATGCGACTTGCCATTACCATACGCTATCAGCGCCTGATTTGTTTGCGACCTATCTCGACCATGGAATCGCCGCAAATCCTGTCATTTCAATTGCTTTTGAAGCCATTTTGATGCGCCGGCCCTGCCAACCGCGCGACTCGGCAGTTGAGCGGATTTCTCCGGATCGTTGGCACGAGCGACGTGTTGCCCGTCAGCATGCCGATCCTGATGCATGCCGCTCGCTTATGGGCAGAAGCCCGTAGCAAAGGCCTCGCGAGGAACGACGCCGACCTTATCATCGCCACGACGGCGCTCTCGAAGCCCGCCGCGTGCTGGTGACCGGCAATACGCAACACTTCGCATGGATTCCCGGTCTCCGATTAGCGGATTGGCGCTCGCCGGCGACTGCATGAACGCGCTCGCTTGAACGGCAATCTCTCGTAACCAAGGCGCCTTCAAGGCGACTAACGCCCTGCGTCGCCGGTGACGTCGGTTGGTGGGGCACCGGGTGGCAGTGGCACCTGGGAGAAGGTCATCAGGTAGGCGAACAGGTTGCGCACCTGGTCGGGCTTGAGTGGTTGCAGCAGCCCTTCGGGCATCAGCGACAACGGCGAGGGTTCGATCGCATCGATGTCGCCGCGGTCGATGGCCAGGCGCTCCTTCGCGGTCTGCAGCGTCACGGTGCGCTGGTTCTGGCTGCGCACGATGCCGTTGAGCACGCGCCCGTCGGCAAGCTGCACCACCGACATGCGAAAGTCCGCCGTGACCACGGCACTGGGGTCGACGATGTTGCTCAGCAGGTAGTCGATGTTCTGCCGGGCGGCGCCGGTCAGGTCGGGGCCGATCTCGCCGCCGTGACCGTACAAGCGGTGGCACGTGGCGCAGGCGGTGTTGAACACCACGCGGCCTTGGCCAGCGTCCGACTCGCCGAGCACGGTGGGCGTAAGCTGCTCTTTGAGCTGCGCAATCGCCTGCGTTTTGTCGGCCGAACTGTCGCGGATTTCGCCCCACACGTCGGCCAGGCGCTTCGCGAGCTTCGGATCCTTGAAGCTGCGGATCTGCCGGGCCTGGAATACCGACAGGTCGCTGCGTGCGATGTTGCCGGCGGCCATCTCGTCGAGCATGGCTAGGGCAAATGTTGGGCGCGAGACGAGCGTCTCCATGATCGCGGCACGCTCGGAATGATGGAACTTCTTGTAGTTCTTCGCGAGCTTCGCGCCGAGCTTCGGATCGTCGAACGCTGCCAAGCCGCGCACCGCGATCGTATTCAGGAACCGCGTGCCGAGCAGCGCTTCACAGATGCTGCGCAGATCGTCGGGGCGGCTTTGGATGAGCGTTTCGAGTGCCGCGCGGCGGAGGTTCATGTCGGCACTGCCGTCGAGGGCGATTTTGCGCACCTCGCCTAGCGCGCGGCCGTCGCCGAACAACACGCTCAAGTCGCGCACCAGTTCGCGTTCGCTGGCGCTACCGGCCTCGGCGGCTGTTTGCACCTTGTCCCACGACGCAGGACGCGGCGCTTTGTGCCAACCGGCCAGGCCCGCGCTCATGCCGGCCAGCGCATCGGCCAACAGGCCGCCGTCGGGCTTGCTCGCGGCGGTCGCCAACAGCGCGTCCAGCGGAGCAGCGTTCTTGGCCAGGTCCTCGGCAAGCCGCCGAGCGATCCATTGTCGCAGTTTCGGCCAGCGGGTCGCAGCGGCCACCTGCGGGAGCCTCTGCGGATCGACGTCGCCGACAGGGATTAAGCCGTACCAAACCATGGCTGGCAGGTTATGGTCGTCGGCATCCTCGTCGCGACTGGCCAGGGCCGTTGCCAGTGCCGGTCGCTGCGTCACAGCAAGGCGTTGCAGCACCGAAGCCAGCACCAGGCGCACCAGGCCCGAATCGTCGCTCTTCGCCAGCGCGACCAACTCGGCCAGTTGCGCCGTGGTGACGCTTGCCGGGGGCACATGAGCTTCCGGGCCCATTACCGTGTCCAGCGGCCAGCGATCGGTGAGCAATCGAATCGCCCAGGTGCGCAGGTGCTCGTCGCGATCGGCCAGCAGCGCATGCAACAGTTGATCGTCGGCCTGGCCGATGGCGAATAGCGAACCGAGTGCGCGGAGGCGGATCGCGGTCGAGTCGGCTTCGCGCGTCATCGCAGTGAGCTGGTCGGCAGCGACGCGGGAGTGCTCGCCGCGCTCGGCCCGGGCTACCAACTGCCGGCGGGCCTGGCGAGCGTACCATTCGTTGGAATGCTTGTGCAACGCAACCAGCTCGTCGACGCCGAGCTTGCCGAGATCGATCGGCTTTTGCGGTGCCGGGTCGCCGTAGGTCACACGGTACACGCGGCCACTCGTGCGGTGGACGCCGGTGCTCTCGTGGCACTCGCCGGCGTCGCTCCAGTCGATGATGTACGCGCTACCATCGGGACCGTAGCTTAGCTCGAGACCACGGAAGAACGGGTCGGCGGCAAAGATCATGTCGGGATCGTGCCGGGCGACGTAGCCAGAACCTTCGCGCTCGAGGCGCTCGTCGTTGAGGCGGCGGCCGTGCATGTTGATGGTGAACAGGCGGCCGCGGTACTGCTCGGGCCATTGGTCGGCCAGGTAGATCATGGTGCCCGTGTGGGCGTGGCCGCCGCCCAGGCGATCGTGCTCGCCGGTGGCACTGCGCGAATCGGTCCAGCTCTTGCCGGTGTCCCAGTGCCAATGGTCGGCGTGCATGTCGATGCACTCGTAGACGCGCGGATTAGGATCGATCGTGTGCGGCCGGACGAAATGGGCGCCGACGATCGAATACCACAAGTGGCCATTCACCGTGTTGACGAAGAACGCTTCGCCGTGCTCGTTCCAGTCGTTCCCCCAAGGATTCGTGGTGCCGTGGTTCAGCGTTTCGAACACGCGGCGCTCGGGGTGAAAGCGCCACAGGCCGCCGCGTACCGGGATGCGCCGATCGGCGGGCGTGCCGGGAATGCCGACCTCGCCGGGGGCCGACGCGCCGCAACGACCGTACAGCCAACCGTCGGGTCCCCAGTGCAGGCCGTTGGCGAAATTGTGAAAGTTCTCAGGCGGAACCGTGAAGCCGTCGAGCATCACCTGGGCCGGGCCGTCCGGCTTGTCGTCGCCGTCGCGATCGGGGATGAACAGCAACTGCGGCGGACAGATAGCCCACACGCCGGTCGGGCTCCACTCGATGCCGGTCAGGTCCTGCACGTCGTCGGCAAACACCGTGCGACGATCGCTGCGGCCGTCGCCGTCTTCATCGGCCAGGATGATAATCCGATCGCGCAGCGCGAATTCCAGCTTCTTGGGGCGCTCGGCGTAGGTGTAGTTCTCGGCGATCCACAGCCGGCCGCGGGCGTCCCAGCTCATAGCGATCGGGTTGCACACCTCGGGCTCGGCGGCGAACACGTTCACCTTAAAGCCTTCGGGGACGCGCATCGCCGCGGCGGCCTTCTCGGCGGGCGACGGCTCGCCGGACGATGCGGGCTCGGTGTTGTACGGCTTGGGGAACTCCGCGGGAGGTGCGATTTGGCCGAGGGTCGTCGGCACCGGCTGGCTCGCCAGTTCTCCCAGCTCGCTGCGTGCCTTGCGAAGCAGCCGGAATCCGGCGCCGGTCGAATCGGTCCAGCCTTGCGTGAGCAGCGCATTGGCTTCGGCAAGCTGCTGCACCAGCACGTTGATCCGCTGCTGAGCGGCAATGTCGGGTGCCGCGAGCTTGGCGAGCTTCAACGGCGGGCCGGCGAACACGAGCTGTTGCTTCGCCTGAATGTAGTACCCTTCGAGATACAAGTCCGAAGCGGCGGCGATCGCCATGTCGGCCCGCGACAGCGCGTCGCGATAGGCCCGCGTCTTGCCGCGCTCGAAGTACGGCAGCTCGCGCAGCACGGCGAACGCCTCGTGGCGTTTCTCGGGCGTTTGCGAGATCGACAACAAGTTTGATGCGCGGCGCAAGATGGCGACGCTGTCTTCGAGCTTGATTCCCAACAATTGACCGACGACGGAGTCCATGATCGCCTGGCACTCCAGCCGCAATGTCGCAGCATTGCCCGCGGCTGCCGCGGTACGGGCGGCTTCGAGATGCTCGAGCGCGTCGCTGATATCAACGGTGTTGCGAATGGCTTCGAGATCGGCCTGGATCGAATCGAGTTGCGCCCGGGCCGCCGCATCGACCGTGGCCGACTGCGAGACTTCCCGCAGGTGCGAGATCAGCGGTTTGGGGCAGACTGTCTCTCTTAGCCGGGTAAGGCTTTGCCACATCTGACGGATGTCGACCTGCACGCCGCCGTCGGCGTCGAGCACCAGGCTCAGTCCGAATTCGTAGACCGACTGCCGGAACTGGTCGAAGGCGTCAGCGTCTCGCTTGGAGAGCTTGGCCTGGGGCTGCTGGGCATGCGTCGCACCTGCGAATAACAGGCCGATGACCAACAAGAGAACCGGCAGTCGATTCATGATGTCGCCTTCAGAAAACGGGCTCAGCGACGAGCGCGAAAAGATGGTACATTGAGCTTCCGCCCACTCTCCCAGGATACCTGCCGACGACCTCGTTTGATATGACCGTGCGAGTTCAATTGTTCGGTGCAGCACGCGATGCGTTGGGGGACGATGTCGCCGATGTGGACCTGCCCGACGGCGCGACCATCGGCCAGCTTCGGCGAACCCTGGCGATGCAGTATCCGGCGATCGCTGCGCTGGTGCCGCACCTGCAATTCGCCGTTGACGCTGGGAAGGCCGACGATCGCACGGCACTGAGTCCGTCGAGCGACGTTGCCGCGGTGTTCCCGGCGATTACACGCTGACCGCCTCCGTTCAAACCACGCCATGCAGCGCATTTATCTCGATCACGCCGCGACAAGCTGGCCGAAGCCGGAGGCGGTTTATCGCGCGGTGGAGCATTGCCTGCGCAAAGTCGGCGCACCGGCGGGGCGCGGCGCGTACGCCGAGGCGGTCGAGGCTTCGCAGATCGTATCGCGGACACGCCGGTCGATTACAAGACTCATCGGAGCGGCCGACGCAAATCACGTCATTTTCACGCACAACGGTACCGACGCGCTGAACCTGGCGCTGCACGGCCTACTGGACAATGGCACGGACCAAACGTGCCGGCACGTGGTGACGACGGTGGCTGAACACAACTCGGTGCTGCGGCCGCTACGGCATCTTGAACTGGCCGGGCGAATCCGCGTGACGCGCATCGGCTGCGATGCGGCAGCCGTGGTCGCTCTCGATGCGATGCGCGCAGCCATCGACGACGACGCGTACCTCGTGGCTGTGACACACGCCTCGAACGTCACCGGCGCTTTGCAGCCGATCGAAGCGATTGCCGAATTGGCACGTCGTGCCGGAGCGTTACTGTTGGTCGATGCGGCGCAAACGCTCGGCGATGTGCCGATCGACGTCGCCGCTCTGGGCGTCGACTTGCTGGCCGCGCCGGGGCACAAGGGTTTGCTTGGGCCGTTGGGGACCGGCGTGCTTTACGTTCGACCGGGAATCGAGCGGCAACTCGCGTCGATTCGCCAAGGAGGCACTGGCAGCGATAGCCAGTTCGATCGGCAACCCGAGACGTTGCCCGAGAAATACGAGGCGGGCAACTTGAATGTCCCCGCGATCGCGGGCTTGGGGGCTGGAGTTGATTACCTGCTCGAGCGCGGCGTGTCGCAGGTGCGCGAGCATGGGGAACGTTTGACGTCGGAGTTGCTGGAAGGGCTGCGCGAGATTCGCGGCGTGCGGCTCTATGGTCCCGCGGCGGCGCGTGAGCGCGTGGGCATCGTAAGTCTCACGCTGGCCGGCTGCGACCCGCACGAGCTGGCGGCGATGCTCGATGGTGGCCTCGCCGTGCCTGGGGGCTATCGCATTCAAGCGCGGGCCGGCTACCATTGTGCCGGTGCGATGCATGCCGATCTGGGGACGCTCGAAATGGGCGGCACGCTGCGGTTCAGCCTTGGTGCGATGAGCACGAGCGACGAAGTGTCGCGGGCCGTGCATGCAATGCGAGTGATCGCCGGCTCGTTGGTCGGAACATGAAGCGACTCGAATGGAGCTTGATCGATGAGCGATGAACGGGCGACCGACAAACCGTGGTATCAGGACGGCCTGCGTTTCAAGTGCACGCAGTGCGGCGACTGCTGCACCGGAGCGCCCGGTTACGTGTGGGTGAACAGGGAAGAGATCGAAGCGCTAGCCAAGCAAATCGGCGTGCCGGTCGAAGAGTTCGAACAGAACTACGTGCGCCGCGTCGGCGTGCGGCTGAGCCTGGTCGAGGATCGCAACGGCGACTGCGTGTTCTTCGATGGCAAAACACGGAAGTGTACGGTCTACAATGCGCGGCCTCGGCAGTGCCGCACCTGGCCGTTCTGGCACTCGAACCTACGAACGCCGGAAGCGTGGCGGCAGACATGCGAGGTGTGCCCGGGCTGCAACCACGGCGACCTGGTGTCCGTCGAGCAGATCGTCCAGCAGATGAAGGTCATTCGCGTGTGACGCCCGCCGAGCGCCACGCTGCTGTTCTCCCCGCGCATCAACGACTTGCGCAGTTCGGGGGACGGATGCCGGATGTGCGTGTTGATCCGATTTTTCGGATTTTCTCAACTTTGCGGGCCCGATGGCCGATTTCCTAGCCCGTGAGCGTGCCTGCGCAGTCGCTACGGAACGATGGCATTGCCATCGCCCCACAGGCGGCTGAAACCGCGACGTTACGCCCACGGCCTTGAAGGCAGCACGGGGCCTCAAGGGCACGGCTCTTTGACAATTCGACCAGGAAGGTAGCAGCGGCAAGCGACGCCCCAGTTCGCGGCGGTGGCAACACACGGGCTAGCCGACGACGGCGGCGATTAGCTTGACACTAGTACTTACGGCTTCTACACTTGGGAGCGCCGTTGCGGATCGCGATTCATTCGCCGTTCGCGTTCGTTCCCCTAGGAGAGCCGAAGTCGTGACCAAAAAAGAAATCGTCAAAACCATCTCCGAAGAGATCGGCCTCACGCAGCTAAAAACCAAAGAGATCGTTCAGAAGACCTTCGACGCGATCGTCGAGACGCTGGTCGAAGAAAAGCGAATCGAGCTGCGGAACTTTGGCGTGTTCGAAGTCAAGAAGCGGGCAGCGCGCAAGGCACGCAATCCCCGCACGGGCGACAAGGTTTACGTCCCCGAGAAGTACGTGGTGACGTTCAAGCCCGGCAAGGAAATGGAGGAGCGCGTCCGCGAGTTAGAGCGACAGGCCGTCGCGGCGCGACAGACCGGTCAAGATCACACCCCCCGTTCTGATAGCAGCGCTGGCGGAACTCCCCGCGTGTCCGAACCAATGGCCAGCCCTGCCGGATACGGTGGACCAAGCGGAGCAACACCTTAGCAACAGGTTTGCGGACCCCGGCCTGCGGCAGGTGCCGCCGCCAGCGGTCAAGCGCACGCTGTCGAGATGCAACAGGCACACGCAAGAAGCACCGGCGAGGTGCGAACAATAACAAATAAATTACCCTCGACAAACTGACCTCGACTCGCCACGACAAACCTACTACTGTGCCGTTCCCACCAAGTCCCGGCGCCTCCCGCACTGCCGGGCAACTAAGCTTTTCAGCTCGTCTGCAACTCACCTTCCGAACTCACCCTACATTTCGTCGTACATCCCTCGGTCATGGCTTGCGCGCGGGTGCAACGATTGCACTCCTGCGGGCCTGGTCTCACGGAGGAGACGTTCCGCCATGCGCAATCTGCTTTCCGCCATGTTGATCGCTGCCGCGTTCAGCTCGAGCATTGGCTGCATTATTCCGGCCTATTCGGGCGACAAGGCACGACGCAATCAGGAGCTTATCTACTCGTCGGAAAACTTGCGCATGCTGCTGGAAGACTGGGAACGGCTGTGGCTGCTCGATCAGCCCAGCCACCTGTCTCCGCATCGTACTCACGGCGGCATCATTTAGTTTAGCCGGCCGAATTGCCCGCTGTGTTGTACCAAGCGCGGCGGACAAGTCCGCCGGCTAAACCCGGCCCGTTGCCGCGCGCCGGCGCCGTCGATACATTGGCCGCATGCCCGATTCTCCTGCGCACGCCGGCGTCGACTTGGGCGTGACGCTCGGCCGCCTCTCGCTCAATAATCCGATCCTCGTCGCCTCGGGCACTTTTGGCTACGCCCGCGAGATGGCCGGGATCGTCGATCTCGGCCGACTTGGTGGCGTCGTCCCCAAGACGATCACGCGGCAGCCGCGCTTGGGCAATCCTCCGTGGCGCACCGTCGAAACCACCGGCGGCATGCTCAACTCGATCGGGCTCGATAACGACGGGCTCGACGCGTTCATCGTCCATCACGTGCCGTACCTGCGCACGCTGCCGACGGCGATCATCGTGAGCGTCGCCGGCCGCACGGCCGATGAGTTCGTCGAGCTGGCCGAGCGGCTCGACGAGTTTGCCGACCGCGGCTCCGGCGGCATTGCGGCTTTGGAACTGAACATCTCGTGTCCGAACGTCAGCGGCGGCGTCGATTTCGGCACCGATCCGGCGATGTGCGAGCGCGTGGTGAGCCAAGTGCGATCGCGTTGCACCTTGCCGATCATCGCCAAACTCACCCCCAACGTCACTAGCATCGTGGCGATCGCCCAGGCCGCGGCGGCCGGTGGGGCCGATGCCCTGTCGCTCGTCAACACCTGCCTCGGGATGGCCATCGATTGGCGCCGTCGCCGACCGCTTTTGGGCAACGTGATGGGCGGGCTGAGCGGACCAGCGATCAAGCCGATCGCGCTGCGGGCCGTGTTCCAGGTGTCCCGTGCGACCAAAACGCCGATCATCGGCATCGGCGGCATCGCGACGATCGACGACGTGATGGAGTTTCTGGTCGCCGGTGCCAGTGCCGTTCAAGTTGGCACCGCGAACTATTACGATCCCATCGTGTCGATAAAATTGCTCGATGCGTTGCCAACGGCGCTTGCGACGTTGGGAGCGCGGCGCGTGGCCGACGTGGTTGGCACGCTGCGGACAGCCGACGATGCCGCCGCGAAGAAGCAAGCACTCGGCAGCCCATCATCAGCCCCTAGCCCCTAGCCGCCAACCCCTTACTGCATGCGTGTCCTTTCCGGAATCCAGCCGACCGGTCGTTTCCATTGGGGAAACTATTTCGGCGCGATTCGCCAGTACATCGACCTGCAACATGGCAATGAGGCGTACTACTTCATTGCCAATCTGCACGCGCTGACCACGGTGCGCGACCCGGGGCTGCTCGGCCAGTACACGCTCGAAGCGGCGATCGACTTGTTGGCCCTGGGACTCGATCCCGAGCGGGCGGTGTTGTTCGTGCAGTCGGAAGTGCCAGAGGTCAGCGAGCTGTGTTGGCTGCTGATGACCGGCACCCCGATGGGCCTCCTCGAACGCTGCCACGCCTACAAGGATAAGAAGGACAAAGGTCTGGCGGCCGACGCGGGGTTGTTTACCTATCCGGTGCTGATGGCCGCCGACATCCTGGCGTACGACGCCGAGACGGTGCCGGTCGGGGCCGACCAGATTCAGCACATCGAAGTCTGCCGCGACATTGCCGGCAGCTTCAATCACCATTTCGGCGAAACGTTTGTGATGCCCAAGGCCAAGGTGCTCGAAGCCTCATCCAAGGTGCCGGGACTCGACGGCGAAAAAATGTCGAAGAGCTACAACAACACGATCGAGCTGTTCGAGGAGCCGAAGGCGATGCGAAAAAAGATCATGCGCATCGCCACCGATTCGCGCCCGATGGAGCAGCCCAAGGAGCCGGCCGACGATCATCTGTACCAGCTTTTTTCGCTGTTTGCCTCGGCCGAGGAGCAGGCCGAGATGGCGGCGATGTATCGCCGCGGTGGATTCGGCTACGGCGAGGTGAAGAAGGCGCTGGCCGACCAGGCCGAGCGGTTCTTTGCCCCGGCGCGGGAGCACCGAGCCGCCTTGGCCGCCGACCCGTCCCGGGTACGAGCGATCCTCGACGACGGCGCCGCCCAGGCCCGGAAAAAGGCCGGCCAGGTGCTCGCCCGGGCCAAAAAAGTGTGCGGTCTGGGGTGAGCCCAAGCCCATGGCAGGCAGGCATTGACCTTTGCTCCTGGCAACGCCGATGGCGGCCTGTCATGGGCCGCGGGCTATGATTAAGGAGCATGCTCAACGGCCTGAAAATCGTCGTCGTTCTGCCGGCCTACAACGCCGAGCCGACCCTGCGCCGCACGGTCGCCGAGATTCCGCGCGACGTGGCCGATGAAGTCCTGCTCGTGGACGATGGCAGCTGCGACGCCACCGCAGAAGTGGCCCTCGCGATGGGACTGCCGACGTTCGTCCATCCGCGCAACTACGGTTACGGCCGCAACCAAAAGACCTGCTGCCGCCAGGCGCTCGATCGTGGCGCCGATATCATCGTGATGCTGCATCCCGATTACCAATACACGCCCAAGCTGATCACGGCGATGGTCGCGATGATTGCCAGCGGCGAGTTCGACGTGGTGCTCGGTTCGCCCATCCTCGGCGTCGGCGCCCTGGCCGGGGGAATGCCGCGCTACAAGTACGTTGCCAACCGTGTGCTCACGCTGGTGCAGAACTTGGTGCTGCACTACAAGCTGTCGGAGTATCACACCGGCTACCGTGCTTTCTCCCGCGACGTGCTGCTGTCGCTGCCGCTGGAAGAAAACGCCGACGATTTCGTATTCGACAACGAGATGCTCACCCAGGCGATCTGCTTCGGCTACCGCATCGGCGAGATCTCGTGCCCGACGCGCTACGCCGCCGAGTCGTCGAGCATCCCGCTCGGCCGCGCGATTCGCTACGGCTTTGGCGTGCTCGCAACAAGCCTCTGCTTCCGCCTGGCGCGATGGGGCATCGCACGCGCGCCGATCTTCTCCACCGACGGAAGGAAGCTATCGCACGATGGTCGCGCGCCCGAGCCATTCACCGCGGTGGCAACCAGCCATGCTCGCTGAAAGCCCGGTTCCGCTACCCGCCGAAGAGGTTGAAGCCGCCTGCCGGGCGTGCGGTGCGGCAACGGTCGCTCGTTGGCAGCGTGCGGCGCGGGAAACACATTGGCTGCGGCATTGTGCCGCTTGCGACGTCGCACGGACGATGCCCGAGGTGCCGGCCGACGAACTGAGCGACTACTACGGCCAGCAATACTATGGCCCGGGGAGCCTGCGGTTTGCGAAGCCGCTGGAACGCGCCGTAGCGTGGTTCCGGCAGCGGCGGGCACTGGGCCTCCATCGCCAAGCCGGCCGGCCAGGTAAGGTGCTCGACATTGGCTGCGGTCGAGGATGGACGCTGACCAACTTGCGCGCCTCGGGTTGGGATGTGCAAGGTGTAGAGCTGAGCCGCGAAGCCGCAGAGCATGCTCGCCAAGAGCTAAAGCTTCCGGTCGCCACCGATGGCTTCGACGCGCACTGTTATCCGACAGGCGAATTTGACTTGGTGATCGTCTGGCACGTGCTCAAGCACTTACCGTACCCCTTGAAGGCGCTGGATGAGATCGCGAGGTTCCTCAAGCCCGGCGGCATGTTGGCCTTGGCCGCGCCGAACCTCGACGGTCTGCAGGCACGGCTCACTCGCTGGAGTTGGTTTCACCTCGACCTGCCGCGACACCGCGCCCATTTCACCGCGGCGGGACTGCGCCGGGAGCTCGCCCAGCGTGGATTGCATGCTGTACGCGAGGAGCATTCGGCGCTGGAACAAAACGTGTTCGGCTGGATTCAAAGCGTGCTCAACCTTGCCCGCCTCGAGCACAACCTGTTGTACGATCTGCTGCGGTCGCGGCCGAGTCGGCGGATACGTGACCCTTGGCGCGAGGTTCCATTTCAGTCGGGCGCTTCACTCATCGGGCTGGTCGGCCTGTTCGCGCCTGCACTGGTGATGGTCGCTGTCGAGGCAATTATCGGCCGCGGTGGAACGGTCGATCTCTATGCCATCCGCCAGCCGGCAGATACAACCGAGCGGTTCGACACAAGCAGGAGTCACGCGCGTTGAATGTCCTGGGAATCGGCACCGAGATCACCGAATGCCTTCGCGTGGCGAAGATAATCGACCGCCACGGGGAGCGATTTATCGACCGTGTCTACACGGCGGCCGAGACGCGCTATTGCCACACTCGCAAGCACGCGACGCAATACTTCACCGCGTTCTGGGCGGCGAAGGAAGCCGTGTTCAAAGCCTTGAACGTGTCGCCCGGACGCGGCATCCGCGCGGTCGATCTCGAACTGCGGCCGGCTAAAGGGCGGAAGTTCACCGTGGCGCTGCGCGGCGCCCTGCGCGACGTGGTCGAGCAGCAAGGTGTGCGCGAGATCATCGTCACGCTCTCGTACAGCCGCAGCCACGCTGTCGCCTGCGCCATGGCCTTGGGCGAGGCGAAGCCCCCCGACGATGGCCACCCCGTTTAGCCGGCGAGCTTGCTCGCCGTGCGGCATTCAACCGCTCACCCCGGCATGTCGAGATACGGGTCGAGCCCCATCTGCAACTGCGACTTGTTGCGCTGCCGTTCGTAGTACAGCAGCACGCGCCGCTGCCGGAATTTGCGTCGCTCGACGGATCGTTGAGCACGACGGAACCTCGCGGCCAGCGAATCGAACGGTCCGGCCGATTCGAATCCAAGCTGCGTGAGTTGCTCGGCAGGCTCGGGCCCCAGGCCGGCCAGCAAAATGTCGTCGTCCAGCGCCATGAATTGGCGATACGTGCCGGGGTCGCCCTGTCGGCCGCAGCGTCCGATAAGCTGCCGGTCGATGCGAGCCGAGTCGTGAATCTCGGTGCAGATGACGTGCAGGCCCCCTAGCTCATCGACCCCGGGGCCAAGCTGAATGTCGGTGCCGCGACCCGCCATGTTCGTCGAGACCGTGACGCGGCCGCGCTCGCCGGCAGCGGCGACGATCTCCGCCTCGCGAGCAATGTGCCGGGCGTTGAGCACATCGTGCGCAATGCCAGCTTCGCGCAGCAGTCGCGATAGGATTTCCGACTTGTCGATCGACCGTGTGCCGATCAGCACCGGCCGACCCTCGGCATGCACCTCGCGCACTTCCTCGACCACCGCGGCCCAACGCGCATCCGAAGTCCCGGCGACACACTCGGGCCATGGCTGGCGGATCGCCGGGCGATTGGTGGGGATCGGCACGACGTGTACCTGGTAGATCTTCCGTAGCTCGGCAGCCGAAGTGCTCGCCGTTCCGGTCATTCCCGCCAGATACGGGTATCGCAGGAAGAAATCTTGCACCGTGATGCGCGCCGCCTGCCCGGTCGCCGCCGTGACCGAAAGACCTTCCTGCGCTTCGACCGCCTGGTGGATGCCGTCGCGCCATTTGCGCCCCTCGGCAATGCGGCCGGTGAACTCGTCGACGATCACCACTTCGCCGTCGCGAATCACGTACTGCCGATCGCGGATGTAATCGCGGCTGACCTTGATCGCGCGCTCCACATATTCGTACAGCGTCGCCACACCGACGCGCTCCACCCGCGGCGCCTGCGACAGGACGCGCACCCGCTGCCGACCGGCGGGAGTCAGCCATACGCGGCGCTCGTCGTGGTCGTAGGTGTAGTCGACATCCTCGACGAAATCGCGCGCAGCCTGAAAGCTCCACGGATAACATTCGGCGGCAAGCTTTTGCTCGTCGCTGGCCGGGGCGGCGATGATCAACGGCGTGCCGGCATCGTCGATCAGCACGCTGTCGGCCTCGTCGACCAGCGCAAAGTGCGGATCGCGCTGCACCGGCTGATCGCTGGCTTGCGAATCGGGCTCGCCCAGCAGGGCCACGACGCTTGCCGCCGTGTTGCCGAGCCGGCGCTTCAACAATCGGTCGCGGAGAAAATCGAAGCCGAACTCCTTGGCCGTGCCATAGGTCACGTCGCAGGCGTAGGCTTCGCGCCGCTTGGGCGAGGCCATCTGCGATTCAATCACGCCGACGGTCATGCCCAGCAGATCGAACAGCGGCCGCATCCAGTCGGCATCGCGGCGGGCGAGGTAATCGTTCACCGTCGCCAGGTGGGTGCCGCGGCCATCGAGCGCGTACAGATACATGCCCAGCGTAGCAGTGAGCGTTTTTCCTTCGCCGGTTTGCATCTCGACGATCGACCGCTCGGCCATCGCCATCCCGCCGAGCAATTGCACATCGAAGTGCCGCATGTTCAAGGCACGTTGTCCGGCCTCGCGCACCAGGGCGAACGCCTCGACGAGCAGCCGGTCGAGCGGCTCGCGGCACTTGGCACGGAAGCGGAGCGACAGGCTGAGTTTTCGCAGCTCGTCATCGGCCGCGGCTTGCAGGGCCGGCTCGGCCTGGGCGATGCGGCGAAGCTGTGCTCGCCAATGCCCCATCCGCCATCGCTGCACGCCCGGCAGCCAATCACCCAGCCCGGCGGTAACGCTATGAGACAGAATCGGCACGGCGGAGAAAGTGAGTTGCGACAGCTCGAAGCGTACGGCCAGAAGCGACGTCGCGGATGGACCGAGCCCCTGTTGGCACTGTAACGCGGCCCCCGGGAGCGATCAACTTCCGGCGCCGATGCTGCTCGCGGCTGGCGTGGCCTGCGGCAGGTCCATAATGTCGATTGAGCCCGACGAGCCGGCGTCGGTCGTTGGCGTGACGGCGGAAATCGGAGTCGTCGGAATCGGTTGCGTAACGACGCGAGTCCCGTTGCCGACAGGCTGATTGTAGGCGACCGGGATCGCAGCCCCAGCGCCCTGGGCGGCGCCGGGTGTCGACGGATTGGCGGCGGGTGCCGCATTGCCGGCGAAGCGTGGATTGGGCGATCCGTTAGCACCTTGGCGATAGTAGCTTGCTGGCGGCGGCGCGGAGGGTGGTGTACCACTTCCCGAATTGAACCCGCCTAGCGGCACATACGGGTTCGGCGGCTGCGTGGGATTGCTCGGCGGATACGCGCTGCCCGAGGGGAACGAACTGCTGGGCGGAACGGAACTGTTCGCCGGAAAGCTGCCGCTCGGCGGAAGACTGCCGCTCGGTGGAATGTAACTGCCGGCAGGCGACGCCGGTTGAACAATCGTGGTGGCCGGCGCCATGGGTTGCGCGGCGCCCGGGGCTGCCGGAGCGTAGTAAGGATCGGTCCCTGCCGGTGGCACCGCGGCTCCGGTCCCTGGCGGTGGTACGGTTGACGGGCGCAGGAACGGATCGCTGGTCGACGTAGGCGTCGACCTGCAACCCACAATGAGCACGATGACTGCCATCGCAACGGCAGACCGACAAATCCCACGCCACGGCATCGGCAGACTCCCTTCAACCGACGACAACGTGCGCCGAAGCTAGTCCTGCTTCGGCGCAAAGGTGGCATAGACTACCGACTTCCGCCACGGCGTCCAGAGCAACTTGCTCAACGGCCGAGCGGAGGATCACGAAAACGCGAAATGACCAAGACACGAAACCCGAAAAGGCAAGCACGTCGTCGCCGCTCTTTTTCGTGCTTTCAACTTTTTCGTGTTTTCGTGATCCTGCCGGAAATAAAAGAAGACTTCGGCAGGCACGTCACTGCTTGCGCACGAACGGATTGATAATCACCTTCGGCTTTGGCGGTGACTCGCTTGCCGGGGCGGGTCGCTCGTCGGCGTATGCTAGCGGCTGTGCCAAGTGCGGGTTCGCGAGCAGCAGCGGGTTCACCGTCACCCGGTCGGGCTGCGGCGTAGGAATGCCTGCCGGATACGCATACGGACTGTAGCCGTAAGTGCGCGGCACCGGATGGCTGTAATAGACCGGCGGGAACTGCACGTAGTAGGGAATCCGATCGGGCACGTACGAGTACCACCACGGTCCCCAACCATTGTAATACCCCTGGGCTTTCGCGTCGGAGCTACCGACCGTGAGCATCGCCCCGGCCAGCAACAGCCAGCCGATCGTTCGAAGTGTTCGCATAGGTCACCTGGATGAGTGCGTTCGTGAATCGCAGCCGCCTCGCTTCTACCCTTCAGGCTAATTACGCCGCCGCCCAATACAACGGGGCAGCCGGCGTTTGCGCAAGTCAACGCGACCCGCCTCGATGCAGCTCTCGCAAGCCTTTCCAGAGGTAGTACGGCCCCGCGAATGCCAACAAGCCGGCGGCGATGAAGAGCCTGGTCGCGAAAATACCCGAATACCGGCTGCCCGCGATGATCGCCATCGGAACGGCGACGCTGCAAATCGTTCCAGCAACGACGCAATAGAAGATGCTTAGCTGCCGGATTCTTTCGGCCTGGGTGTCGCGCATGCGTGCTATTCTACCGCTCGCCGCTTGGCCGCTTGGCTACGGGCTGCTAACCTTAATTGATTGTTTTAGCCCGCTGGCCCGCCTTCGCCGGCTCGATCGATCTTGCGCCTGCCGCAAGTCGACGATCCTTGCCGGCCGTTAGAACCGCCGTGGAAAAGTCCGTCTTCATTCGCTGTGCCTTGGCCAGCGGTCTGCTCACGCAGGCTGAGATCGACGAAGCTGTCAACGAGCTGGACCGCGAAGCGCCTGCCGCCAAGCGATCGTTCAGCGATGAGCGCATTGCCGGCAAACTTGTCGAGATGTGCCGGCTCAACCGCTGGCAGGCCGAGCAGCTCCGCGCGGGGCGCACGAAGTTCAACCTCGGCCCGTACCAGATCATCGACTCGATCGGCCAAGGGGGCATGGGGCAGGTCTTCAAGGCCGAGCACACCATCATGGGACGCGTCGTGGCCGTGAAGGTGCTGCCACGCAGCCGCTCGACGCCTGAGGCGATTGTGAACTTCACGCGCGAAATCCGTGCCCAGGCGCAGCTCGACCACGAGAACCTGGTGCGAGCGTTCGACGCCGGCCACGACGGCAACGTGCACTTCCTGGTCACCGAGTACGTGCCGGGAACCGACCTGCGGCGGCTGATCCGCGTCCAGGGACGGCTAAGCATGGCCACGGCCGCGTCGATTATCACGCAGGCGGCGCGCGGGCTCGAGCACGCGCACGGCCGCGGCCTGATCCATCGCGACGTGAAGCCAGGCAACCTGCTCGTCACGCCCGACGGCCGCTGCAAGGTGTCGGACCTGGGCTTGGCCGGCTACTTCAACGAGTCGGAACAGACCGACGTCTACGGCGGCAAGGTGGTCGGCACGGCTGATTATCTGGCCCCGGAGCAAATCACCACGCCCGACAAGCTCACGCCGGCCAGCGACGTGTATTCGCTCGGCTGCACGCTGTACTACGCCGTGACCGGCAAGGTGCCGTTCCCCGGCGGCTCGCCGCGCGATAAGGCCCGGGCCCACTGCAATCTGCCGCCGCTCGACCCACGCCGCTTGAATCCGGAACTGAGCGACGACTTTGTCGAAGTCATTGCCGACATGATGGCCAAGAAGCCCGATCAGCGCGTGGCCAACGGACCGGAGGTCGGCGCACGGCTTGCCGCCTGGGTTGGCTCGTCGCTGCCGGGAGCGGTCGAGGAAGGATCGTTTAGCGGATCGCTACCGCCGGCGGCGTTTCCCGGTGGGCCAGGTTTTCCTGGCGGGCCTGCGTTCCCTGGCGGACAGAGCCGCGGGGGTCCGTCGCCGATGAGCGACACGGAGCCCTATTTTCTCGTTACGCCGACCCAGGAACCCGGGCAGACCGAAAGCCCCAGCCAGCAGTCGCTGGGGACCAATGCTATGTCCGGCGGCATCGACGAAACGCTGCCAGGCTTCCGTCCCGACGATTCGCTCAGCTCGCCGATGCACCGGATGGCAATGCGATCGCGATCGTGGCGCGAACAGTGGCGACGGCTGCCCGACCCGCTGCGCCTATGGCTGGTCGCGGGCGCCTCGGCCGTTGTCGGCGGCATCGTGGCCCTGACGCTGCACGCTATGCTGTTCGGCTCCTAAGCGTTCCCCGTAGGTCCTGCGAGCCGAGCAGGACCCATAGTTGTGCGAACCACCGTCTTCGGCGCGCAGGAAAGTCCCGTCCGGCGGCCAGGACCTAAGGAAATCATAGCTTTATAGGAAGAACAACCGCGAATTGACAATCGCCGGCGCGCTCACGTACCATGCCTGTTCGCTTTTTTGCGGTTGGGTAGCTCAGTTGGTAGAGCAATGGACTGAAAATCCATGTGTCGCCGGTTCGATCCCGGCCCCAACCATTTCATCCGCCTGTGCGGGCGATTTTTGTGCGACCACGCGTCTATTTCCGGTCGTCGGTGCCAGTGCGAGAATGATTTCAGCAGGTGCACCTCGTTACGAATGGAAGCGGAACGAGGATGGCGCGAGTCGGTCCGTCGCTGAGGCGGTGCAGATCGCGAGTCGATGGGGCGTGGAGATACCACATTACGTCGAGTTTCACGTTGCTCCGCCGGGCTTTCTTGATCCGAGCACGTACGCGCGTACTACGCGCTTCAGAGAATTCGACGGGACCATCATCCAATGGGAGGCGTTCTTCCATAGGCTGACCGGTAAGATACCCTTCCTAGTCCGAGCGGATGTCTTCGCAAGCGACGAGGCGATCGTTGCAGTTTTCGGCCACGAGATGTACGAACTGGAGACGCTGCGTACAATGTTTGATAGCAATCATTCAATCGAGGACTGGGAAGCGGAAACTGCGAGCAACAACGAAGGCAACGTGCATTGGCAGGCTTGGGATGTTGCCGATCGCCTTGTCGAAAAAATGAGGACGAGCAAATGATGGAGACACACGTTGCGTTGTATCGATCCGGTGCAATCACGAGCTACCAGCTTGTCGTCGATTGCTTGCACATGCTCGATCCTGCTCACCCGGAACACGTCCTCGCCGGCCTGCCGCCCGAAATCTACGAAGAGATGCTCGATTACGCGCGGCGATATGATCCGACGCGTCAAGCCCCCAAAGAACGACTGATGCCAGCGCTGGACCAAGTTCACGCAGCGACAACCTGGATCGAGCGTCAAAAGTCGACCCAACGGTTGGAAGCGACCGAGCCAATGGCGCGAAAATCTCGCTGAGGTCGGAAGCCACGACGAATAGGGCGCCCTTCGGTGTTCGCCGATTACTATTTCGCCTTTTTCTTGATGGTCGACCAGACCTTGTCGATCACGCTCGGGGCGTAGTGCGGGGCGTGGGGTAGGTCGGCTCGGTCGAAGATCAGCCACGATTCGACCCAGTCGCGAACGCCGCCGGGAGATACGGCCACACCGTCCAAGACGAGAGCGAAGTTGGCATTCGCCCGTTTGTGATACTTCAGTGGGTAACGTTGCAAGAACTCAACGGCCAATCCTTCGAGCGTTTCTTCCGTCATCGCTGGTCCTCCCTGACGCTGCGGTTACAACACGACACTGCCGACGCATCAGCCTGATGCGCCAGGTCTGCTAAGCGTGCCGTTTTACCCGGTTATCTGTCAAGGTTGCTTGCACACGATTCAATTCATTTGTTGATGTTCACGCGCTGATTCGACCCTACTCCCTTCGGGAGAAGGTGGTCCGCCGTAGGCGGATCGGATGAGGGGTGAAGCGGGTACCCGTTTCGCCCTCACCCGGCGGCTTTGCCGCCACCCTCTCCCAAAGGGAGAGGGGGTTTCAGTTAGAGATCGATGGTCGCGGTGCTGCGCCCAGCCCGTGGCTTGCGACGCGCGACGGCACCTAGTTTGCACCCTACCCAATGGGGGCCAAACCATTGCGGAGGTCGAGCACCGTGAGAGATACCCACATTACGCTACCGGAGTTGGGGCTTGTGGCCGGCACGCGGGCCGCGCTGGGTGCGGGGCTCGGCTTATTGTTGGCCGACCGCTTCTCAGAGGGCGAGCGCCGAGCGATCGGCTGGACACTTGTTGTGGTCGGAGTGGCGACGACGATTCCGCTGGTGGCAGAGGTGCTCGGCCACATGCAGCATGAAGGGTGAGGCAGGCACGAATGCCTGCCCCACGCGGCTTCGAACCAGCTTCTATCGCTGCGGCTTGAAGATGCACACGCCCAGCGGCGGGAGCGTCACCTTGCACGAGAACGGTCGGCCGTGCCACGGAATCTCTTCCGCCATGGTGCCGGCGCCGTTGCCCAGGTTGCTGCCGCCGTAGTAGGTCGAATCGCTGTTCGAGATTTCGCGGAACCAGCACTTCTCGGAGACGCCGATGCGGTGGTCGAGCCGCGGCACCGGCGTGAAGTTGCACGCCACGACCACGTAGTCGCTGGGGTCCTTGGCCTTACGCATAAACACCAGCACGCTCTCGTCGTAATTGTGGCAGTCGACCCACTCGAAGCCGGTGTACTCGAAGTCGACCTGGTGCAGGGCCGGCTCAGTTTTGTACAGGTGATTGATGTCGGCCACGTACTTTTGCAGCCCCTGGTGCGATTCCCATTGCAGCAGGTCCCACTGCAAGGCGGCGTCGTAATGCCACTCGTTCCATTGGCCGAACTCGCCGCCCATGAACAGCAACTTCTTGCCGGGGTGCGACCACATGTAGCCGTACATCAGCCGCAGGTTGGCGAACCGCTGCCACAAGTCGCCCGGCATCTGGTCGAGCAGCGAGCCTTTGCCGTGTACCACCTCGTCGTGCGACATCGGCAACACGAAGTTCTCGTGAAAGGCGTAGATCAGGCTGAACGTCAGCTCGTCGTGGTGGAAGCGGCGATGCACCGGCTCGTGGTGCATGTACCGGCGAGTGTCGTTCATCCAGCCCATGTTCCACTTGAGGCTGAATCCCAGGCCGCCGAGATACGTCGGGCGCGATACACCGCCCCAGGCGGTCGATTCCTCGGCAATCGTCAGCGTGCCGGGATGCTGCGTGTGCGTCTGGATGTTCAGCTCTTTGAGCAGCGAGATCGCTTCGAGGTTCTCGCGCCCGCCGAACTCGTTGGGGATCCATTCGCCGGCTTCGCGGCTGTAATCGAGATAGATCATCGAGGCCACGGCATCCACGCGCAGGCCGTCGATGTGGTACTTGTCCATCCAGAACAGCGCGTTCGAGAGCAGAAAGTTCCGCACCTCGTGCCGGCCGTAGTTGAAGATCAGCGTGCCCCAGTCGCGGTGTTCCCCCTTGCGCGGGTCGGCGTGTTCGTAAAGGGCCGTGCCGTCGAATTGGCGCAGACCGTGACCGTCGCGCGGGAAGTGGGCCGGCACCCAGTCGAGCACCACGCCAATGCCGTTCTGGTGGCAGTGGTCGACGAAGTACATGAAGTCTTCCGGCGAGCCGTAGCGGCTGGTCGGCGCGTAGTAGCCGACCGGCTGATAGCCCCAGCTTCCCGAGAACGGATGCTCGCTCACTGGCAATAGCTCGATGTGCGTGAAGCCCATCTGCTTCACGTAATCGACCAGTTCGTGGGCCAGCTCGCGGTAGGTCATCCAGCGCGAGGAGTCATCCCACGGCCGGCGCCAGCTACCCAGGTGCACCTCGTAGAACGACAGCGGGGCATCAAGCCCATTGTGGCGCTGCCGGGTGTGCAGCCACTCGTGGTCGCACCACGTGTACTTCGTCAGGTCGACGACCTTCGAGGCGGTGCGCGGCGGCACCTCGGCGGCGAAGCCATACGGGTCGGACTTCTCGAACACCTGGCCAGAGTGCTTGATCTGGTACTTGTACAGCGTCCCTTCGCCGAGCGCGGGCACAAACAGCTCCCAGAAGCCGCTGGGGATGTGCTTGCGCATCTGGTGGCGTCGGCCGTCCCAGTTGTTGAAGTCGCCGACGATGCTCACGGCGTCGGCATTGGGGGCCCAGACGGCGAAGTTCACCCCCTCGACGCCGTTGATCGTGCGCAGTTGGGCGCCGAGCCGTTCGTACGAGTGCCAGTGGGTCCCTTCGTTGAGCAGGTGCCGATCGAAGTCGGTCAACAAGGGAGGAAACGCATAGGGGTCGTGCATGGTCACTCGGTTGCCGCGCTCGTCGGCAAGTTGAAGGAGATAAGACGGCGTGCTGCCGGCGTCGGGCGGCGTACAGATCGCCTCGAACAAACCACTGGGGTGGATGCGGCGCATCGGGCGCGACTCGGCCAAGCTGGGGTCGACGAGCCATGCCTGGGTCGAGTGCGGCGCGAAGGTGCGCACTGCCATCGCACGTTGGTCGCCAACGGTGATCTCATGCGGTCCAAGCACCTCGAAGGGATTGTGGTGCCGTCCTTCGACAAGCTTGCCTATACTATCCAAACCAATCATGGTACGCACGCTACCTCCTTGCCAGTCGATAAAGATTGTCTGATTGGGCTGCCGGTTGTCCAGGGGGGGACACCCGCGGCAGATTAGTGTTTGTGTTGGGTGGCCAAGGCTAGTCGAGCCAAGGCTTTGGGAACCAATCGGTTCCGAGCTGTGCGAGGCGTGTTTTCCAGCGTTCGACCTTCTCGCTGCACCAGCGGCGGGCGCGGCCTTGGGTGGCGCGGCGACGACGCCCGGGCGAGCGGATGCGCGTGGGCCGCGCCGGAGCGGGCATCGGCTGCTTGGCCTTCGTTCCGCTTGGGGCAGGCATTCCTGCCTGCCGAGACGCTGGCGATGGTGGGCAGACAGGAATGTCTACCCCACGCGAACCCGGCGCGGGCTTGGCATCTTCGCGGCTCTCGGCCGGTGGCGTAGCGGGCAGGGACGATCCGTGATGCGACGGATCGAGCCGCCAGGTGCGGACGTCGATACGGTGGAAGTCCATCGCCCGGCCGAGCCGCTGCCACAGATCGCGGTTCTTCACCGGGATCATCTCGCCGAACGATTCCCACGTCCAGTCGTTCCGCCGCCACTCCTCCAGGCCGTGGGCGATTCCCCGCCGCACGTAGCGACTGGCTGTGACGAGCGTTACCTGCGAAGGCTGATCGAGCGCTTCGAGTCCGCGCACCACCGACAACAACTCGAGGCGCTCGCCGCGCTCGGCCACCGAGCTTTCAGAGGCTTCGAGTAGCGCCGATCCATCGGCCGCTTTCAGGACAAAGCTCCATTCGCCCTGGTCGTTTCGCCTGCGGGCGTCGGCCAGCAGGACGAAGTGCGGTTTGGAGAGACTCATTCGGCCCAAGGCTCATCGCTAAACTGGACGCAGACCCACCAAATTCTCTGAACCATACACGATGGTTCACGATGGCGCCGGGAAGCGGCGCAAAGATTTCGGGTGGCGGGCTTCGTGCGCCTGTTAAGCTGTGAGCGTGGCAGCGCTCGTGAAGATGATAGGGACGGTTAGCCGCGACGCTCGAGCGGATCGCTGACGCGTCGCGGCTAACCGGGTTCCCCATCGAGTCACGCTAGGCGGCAATCTTCAGGACCGACACGTCGCCCGTGATGCCGCAGACGAATTCTTCAAAGATTCGCAGGTCGAGAGCCGACGCCGAGTTGCTCTCGGGATGGAACTGCGTGCCGAAGGCAAACCAGTCGGGGCGGATGCTCTCGATTGCCTCGACCACGCCGTCGGGACAGCGGGCGGTGACGACAAATCCTTCCGCGATGGTGTCGACGGCCATGTGGTGGAAGCTGTTCACCCGGATTTCGCCTTCGCCGTACACGCGCTCCATGAGCGTGCCGGGCACCACTTCCAAGGCGTGGCGATGGGCCGGATCGAGCGAGTCCTGGTGCGGCAGCGCCTTGGGCATGTCCTCGGGGATGTGCAGGAACAGGTTCCCCCCCTCGGTGATGTTGAGCAACTGCATACCGACGCCGATCCCCATCACCGGCAAGCGACGATCGGCCACCAGTTTCATCAAGCGGCGGTCGAACCCTTCGCGCCGGCTGGCCAGCGTCCGCACCGAGGGGTGCAGCATGAAGCCATCGCGGCGCGGATCGAGATCGGCCCCGCCGACGAACACGATGCCGTCCAACATGTCGAGCACCCGCTCGAGGTTGGCGTCGTCGTCCATCGGAGCGATAATCACCGGCACGCCACCGGCCTTCACGATCGAATCGTAATAACCCTCACTCACGTAGCTGAACGCCGGCGCATCCTTCTTGGCGGCGCGGTAGTCCATGTTCAGACCGATCAGGGGCTTGTTGTTCATTTTCCACTCTCCTTAAACGAGGGACGCATCCTTGGTCCCGGAGGAACAATGCTCGGGTCTGTCCGACCGAGGCGCCTCTTGACCAGTAACCGAGAGTGGGAGCGAAGCTACAGGTCCGAGGGAATGACCTACCGGCGACATCCTGCCGCCAGAGCGCATCGGCGACACGCGGCCGCCGGTGTATCGAAACATCGTGTTCCGAGCGTCATCCCTAACACCATCGCGTCGTGCGATTGCCGCATGACTTGCAGCCGATCGCGCCCATCCTTAGGCACTGGGTCTAGAAGAGGTATTGCGGAATACTTTCACCTCGGTTCCGCATCGCATTCGAGCCGTGCATCTGCACGGCCAAACGCGACAGAGCGGTTTATACGCTCAAGTTTCGGAAACGCAATGATTTAGCCGATTTTGCGGCCCGGCAGGCGTGCTTGCACAACATCAGGTGCTAGCTCCGCTTGGCCGCTTGCGGTTTAGCACGTCGGACCTCTATCCTGACGAGCATGCGCTATGAAAACGTCTGCATCGAGTCGTTTGGCTATACGCTGCCCGAGGAAATCGTCACCAGCGAGGCGATCGAAACCGCCCTGGAACCGCTGTACTCGCGGCTGCGGCTGCCGGCGGGGCGACTGGAACTGATGACCGGCATTCGTGAGCGCCGCTTCTGGCCGCCAGGGACGCTGCCCAGCGGACCGAGCGTCGCCAGTGCCGAGCGCGCCATCGCGGCGGCGGGAATCGATCGCCGCGAGATCGGCGCGCTGATTCACGGCTCCGTCTGCCGCGATTACTTGGAACCGGCGACGGCGGCAACGGTCCACCATCGGCTTGGCCTCTTCGCGGACTGCCTAATCTACGACGTCTCGAACGCGTGCCTCGGCATACTCAACGGCATGGTGCAGGTGGCGAACATGATTGAGCTGGGGCAGATTCGCGCCGGCCTGGTCGTTGGCACCGAGAGCGCCCGACCGCTGGTCGAAACAACGATCGCCCAGCTCAACGCCGATACGACGCTCACCCGCGATTCGGTGAAGATGGCCGTCGCGTCACTGACGATCGGCTCGGGGAGCGTGGCCGCGTTGCTCACCGCTCGGCGGCTTAGCACAACCGGCAACCGCTTGATGAACGTCGTCGCTCGGGCCGAAACGGCCGGCCATCGCTTGTGCCACAGCGGCCGCGACGAGGCGGTCGGCGACGGTATGCAGCCGATCATGCACACCGACAGCGAACGGCTGATGCGCGAAGGGGTGGCGGCCGCGGCCCCCGCGTTCCGCGCATTCCTCGACGAGCTTGGCTGGTCGGCGGACCAGGTCGACAAGACCTTCTGCCACCAAGTCGGCGTCGCCCATCGCCGGCTGATGTTCGAGACGCTCGGCCTAGACCCGGCCATCGACTTTTCAACCGTTGAATGGCTTGGCAACACCGGCACCGTTGCTCTGCCGATTACGATGGCCTTCGGCATCGAACAAGGCCGCTTGCAGAAAAGCGACCATGTCGCGCTGCTGGGCATCGGCTCAGGCATCAACGTGCTGATGCTCGGCGTCGACTGGCAAGCCGCGCCAGCCGCCGTCCCCCATCCGCACACGCGCAGCAAGACGCTTGCAGTTTAGCGTTCGACGCCCCGGCCGCGCCGCGAAACTCGCCCTATGCTTTGATAGGGCCGAGTCTCCCACGCCGCCCAGGTGCGACCCGTGCAAATCACCCGAAACGACGACGATGCCCTCGTGTTCGAGACGGTCGATCTGGCTTCGCGCCGAACTGCCATGATCGCCGCCGCCGCCCTGGCGGCAATTGCCGACGCCGTGATCGCAATCTCCACAGCGATTCATTATCGGAATGAGCTGCTCACGCTGCAGGCTTGGGTTTCCATGTTGGGAGCCGTGGGCTTTCTCGCAGTGCCGCTCGCGCTTGTCTATGCCCAGCCTTATGGTATGTGCGCCGCATTCGATCGACGGGCGCGGCGAGTCCTGATCGTCCGGCCTTGCCTGCAACGAACGATTCGGCAAGAACTCGATTTCGATCAGATCACGCGAGTCGTCGTCGAATCATATTCGACCCGATACGGCACTGCGTGGCACGTGCTGCTGCTGACAAACCGTGGGCGCAAAATCTCGCTAGGCGACCCGTCGTTGGCACCGGCCGTCGTGCTCGCCGCGGCTGACGGTTCAATGACCCGTGAGCAAATCGCTCACGAGGCCCGCAACAACTACGCCGCGCTCGTGCGCGAATGCCTCGGCCTATCGTCACTGACCAACGTTGAGTGCGACGCGTCCTCGGCGAGCTATTTGTCCATGGCGCGCTTGGTCAGCTCGCGGTCGAAATAATTCACTTCCATGCCGGCGTCGACAACCACGCGCTGGGCGTTGATGCCGCTGGAGCGCGGGCTGAGCAGGAACGCGGCGACGTTAGCCACCTCTTCGGTCCGCACCGCCTGGCGGCGCAGCGTCGCCTGCTCGGCGTAAAGATACGCATCGACATAGCCCGGGATGCCGGCCGAGGCGGAGGTCTTCAGTAGCCCTGGCGCCACGGCATTGAACCGCACGCGCGAGAACTGACTGAACGCCTTGGCCAGGAAGACCAGTGACGAATCGAGCGCCGCCTTCACCGGAGCCATGAAGCCGTAATTCTCGCTCGCCATGCGCGTGGTCGAGATGGAGATCGTGACGACCGAGGCATCGGGATCGAGCAGCTTCTCGAAGGCCCGCGCGATCGCCATGAGCGAATAGCACGAAATATCGACCGACCGCAGGAAGGCGGCCTTCGCCGTGTGATGGAACGGCTTCACGCCATCCGGCGAATAATCGGCAAAAGCGATCGAGTGCACGATGCCGTGGATCACGGGATGCCGGCCGGCAATCTTGTCGCACACACGCGCGATCTGCTCGTCGAACTCGACATCGCAGACGTACACCTCGGCCGGGTCAACGAGTTTCGCAACCGACTGCCGCCGCTCTTCACTGCGCACCACGTAGACCACGTTCGCCCCGGCCTCGGTCAACACCCGGCCCACATGCCAGGCCACGCTCTTGCGATTGGCGACGCCGAACACGACGATCGTCTTGCCGGCAAGCTGCAGGAAATCCATCGGAATGACCACAGAGGCACAGAGACACGGAGAAAGCACAGAGAGGCAATTCTAATATCCGCTGCTGCGTGCGTCCTCTGTGCCTCCGTGTCTCTGTGGTTATTCTGCCGCGGCCAAGGCGCACGCGAATTCCAGCCGCACGGCGACTTTTCCGGCGCACGACACTTTAGCCTTCATGAAAAACGCGTCGGCCAGACGCTCGACGAATTCCGCTTCGATCTCGATCGTGTCGCCGGGACGGATCATGTGCTTGAATCGCACATCGTTCATGCGCGTCGCCACGGGGACGCCCTTGGCAGCTTCACCGACGTACCGCGACAGCAACACCGCGCCGGCCTGCATGGCCGCTTCGCAAAGAATGACGCCGGGCGTGAGCGGATGACCGGGGTAATGGCCGGCGTAAAAATGCTCGTCGCCGGTGAACGTCTTGCGGCAAACGATCCGCTGATCGTTCCAGCTCACAATTTCGTCCAAGAATAAAAACGGCGGGCGATGCGGGATCGCGGCAAGAATCTGATCGCGACTCATTGTTTGCCCAAGACTCACTGCACGCTTGCCGCCGAGTGAGCTGCCGCGCGGCGCATCAGGTAGCTGTCGACGTCGTTGCTGACGATCACGCCGTAGTTCATCGCTCCCAGCCAGCCCGACATGATGATCCCCACGCTGCCGGCGTGATACAGCCCCGGCACCTGCTCGGGCACCGCGCGGCTCACGGCAAGCCCTTCAAACTTGGTGCCAAAGCTCGCACCTTGCTGATGGCGGGTGTAACGCTCGAAAGTGCGCGGCGTCGAGGCTTCCACATAATCAAGCTTCGTGCGAATGTCGGGGACGTATTTCTCGATGGCCGCGAGCGTGGTTTCGATCAAGTCACGCTTGCTGGCTTGGTATTCGTCCTCGGGCAACGTGGCCCAATCGCCGTAGTTGGCGTTGGTGCTCGAGACGATCAGCGACCGATCGCTGCCGGGGCGAGTGCGCGGATAATAGAACGAGTAAGTCCGGCTTGTGACGTCGCGGCTCAAGAGCGCCTCGGTGCGGAACAGCGGCGCAGTGGAGCTGAACAGCAGGTCGCCGCAGGCTTCGTCGAGCGCCTCGCCCGGTTTCAAGGCCATATACACCTGGCCGCTCGAGTTGTTGAGCCGCACCGCACGGGCGTCGTCGACAAACTTGCGGTCGAAATGCTCCTCGCCGACCAGGCCGAAGATCGTGCTCTTGAGGTTGGCGTTTGACACTACGGCGCCGCAGCCGATCCGCCGGCCGTTCACCGTCACGCCGTCGACGCGCCCGTCGTGAATGTGGATTTTCTGCACTTCGCTGCGGATGCGCAGGTCGACGCTGTTGCGCAGCATTTCGTCGCGCATCAAGCCGATCAGCCGATCGGTGCCACCCTGGAACGTGAACACTCCCTTCGACATGAAGTTGCTGAACACGATGCCGTAACTGATCGCCGGGTCTTCGAGCGTCGAGCCGTTGGCGTAGGTGATTGGCTCCATGAGCAGCCGGATCACGTCCTCGCGGCCGGGGAAGTAGCGTTCGAACAGTTGGCCGACGCTGGTCGTCTGGTCGTCGTAAAAGTTCATGCCACGGGCGGCATCGAAGAATGCGACGACACTTTCATGCGGCACCGCGAAGCGCTCGGTCAGCAAGCGCGTGAAGTCGTCACGGTTAAACGTGGTGGTGAGCGAGAACATTGGATTGTCGAAGCGGATGTTCTTCAACTGCACGATCGAGTCGGCAATCTCCTGCGTCCAGTAGCGCCGGCAGCTTTTGATCATGCCGACCGGAAAGCCGTGCAACGAGATATCGAAAATGTGCCCGCCGCGGCGTTTGAACCACGTGGCCATCCCGCCGAGCTGGTAATGATGCTCCAGCAGCAGCACCGAGCGTCCGGCCTTGGCCAGCGTGTTGGCGGCGGTCAGCCCGGCCAGACCGCTGCCGATGACGATCACGTCGTAGTGGTCGGCGGCGTCTTTGAGGAAATCTTTGGGCATGCCGCGGAGCGATGAGCAATCAGCAATTAGCGATTAGCCGGCAGCTAACTGCTCATTGCTAACTGCTAACTGCTTTCCTCCATCAACAAATGTTTATTCGCCATCGAAATGCCGCTGATGATCGAACCGATGATCCCCACCCATCCTTGATCCGTGCCGCACACGAATAGGTTGCTCAAGTGCGTACGGCCGTCGGGATGCTTGTCGGGCGCGCCATAGATCGCCCCGTTCAAGTGCCCGGTGAAACGTCGTACCGTCGTGGGGGTGAACATGTCGGTCGCGATCACCGAGCTGCGGAAGTCGGGAACGAAGCGGACGGCCGACGCCGCCAGTTCATCGTACCCGCGCAGCTTGGCGCGTCGATAGTCGTCCTCACTCAGCGAAGCCCAGCGATCGAAGTTCGCCAGCGCCGTCACGCGCATCAGCCCCTCGCCCGAGGGCTCATCGTAGACAAAATTGTTCGGCGAACAGATCACCCCGCTGCGCACGTCCATCAACGTGTCGGGCTTTTGCCAACGGAATTGCTGGCTATCGTTGAAGAACACGATCGTGCGGTCACAACCCAATTGCCGTGGCTGAACATTGAGCACCGACATCGATTCGACGAACGACAATTGTCCGGCCGAGCGGGCGTCGACCTCGCTGACATCTTCGCACAGCCGCATCGTCTCCAACCAACCGGCGCTCGACAGAATCGTGCGCCCCTCGACCTGGGTTTCATCGTCGAGCGTCACGGTCCGGGCTTCTTCGCCCTCGACCGCGATCGACCGCACGCCGGCGCGGAGCCGCAATTCACCGCCGAGGTCTTTGAACTTGCGCACGAGTTTTTTCAGGATGAGCCTGACGCCCGCCAGCGGCCGGGCAAGCCCCTCGCAATAAATGCTGCGGAACATGACGCAGAACTGCGACCAATCCATATCGTGCTCGCGTGCCGAGCCGTAGTACAGCAGTGGGCACAGCAGCATCTCGACGAGCAACGGATCGCTGATCGTTTCGTTCAGGATCGCACGGGCCGATTGCGTGTCGGCCGAGAAATCGAGATCGTCGTAGTCGCCGATCCGCGCGACGAGCGCTCGAAACCGATCGATCTGCTTCGGGAATTTCTGGGCGATCTCCGCTTCGAGGCGGCGGAAGTCGTTATCGAACTCGAGCGTGATGCCCGGAAACGCCACTCGTGAACCAACCTGCGGCTTCAGGGCTAGTTCGTCCCAGCCGATGCGCAGTTGCCGCAGCAGCCGGGCGAGCGGGCCGCGCTTGGTCCCTTTCGGGACGTAGTTCGTGATGGCGTGTAGGCCGACATCGTAATTGCGACCATCAAGGCGGTAGAACGAATTGAGCCCGCCGATCGTCGTGTGCCGTTCGAGGATGCACACCCGGCGATCGTAATACGCCAGCCGAATGCCCGCAGCCAGCCCCGACAGCCCGGCACCGATGATCAGCGTGTCGTACATGGAGGGGCCAGAGATTAGGGGGCAGGGATTAGGGGGCAGGGAGCAGGGACACGTGTAGCAGGCCGAATCCTGAATCCCGACCGCCGACCCTAGGTCTTCGCCAGATCGCGCATGCGCGGCTCGAGATACGCCACGGTGCTGTCCATCGACCGCAACTGGGGATAGTCCTCTTCGGGAACCTGGATGCGGTAGCGCTTACGTAGTTCCATCACGATGTCCAAGAAGTCCATGCTGTCCAGCTCGAGCTGCTCGCGGAACGACACGTCGTCCTTCAGGCCGCTGAGGTCGCTATCGGGCGCGATGTCCGAAAGGATTTCGAGGACCGCGTCTTTAATTTCCGCCGATGTCATGCAGCGACGCTCCAGAAAGCCAATTTAAAGGCGCTTGATGATTACCACCGAGTTGATTCCCAGCATGCCGAACGAGTTGTTCAGGATGTACCGTGGCCGGGGAATTTCCTGCGGCTCGTTGACGACCAAGCCGCCGAGCGCGCACTGCGGATCAAGCTCGTCGACGTTGATCGTGGCGTGGCACACACCGTCGTCGAACGCAGGCAGATTGCCGGCCAACTCCAACGCCCCGGCAGCTCCCATGGCGTGGCCGATGAAGCTCTTGGCGTTGTTGTAGCGCACATTTGGCGAAGTGCCGAACACCGATCGCAGCGCCTCGCACTCCTGCGTATCGCCGGTGGCGGTGCCGGTGGCGTGCGTGCTGACAATGTCGATCTCGTCGGCCGTGATCCCCGCGCTGTGAAGGGCTTTGCCGACGCACTCTGCCTGGCGCTGCGGGTTGGGGAGCACAAAATCGCTGGCGTCGCTGTTCATGGCGTAGCCGGCCAACTCGCCGTAGATTTTCGCGCCGCGAGCCCGCGCGTCGTCGTAGCGCTCGAGCACGTACATGCAGCCCCCCTCGGCCACCACGATGCCGTTGCGTCGCATGTCGAACGGCCGCGAGGCTTTTGTCGGATCGTCGTGCGCGGCCAACGCCCCTTGGCTTTTGAAACTGGCGAAGATGCCGAAAGTTCGCACACTCTCCGAGACACCGCCAGCGAGCGCCACGTCGACTTCGCCAAGGCGCAGCATCTGCGCCCCTTGGATGAGCCCCGCGTTGCCGGCGGCGCAGGCGGCGCCGATCGTGTAGTGCGGTCCCGTGATGCCCATGTTCAGCGACACTTCGCCGGCCGGATTGTTGGCCACCGTGCGCGGGTTGTGGTGGTGCGACCAGAACTTGGTGTCGTAATCGAACCCCTTGAGCTCGTAGATCTCGTTCTCGGTTTCGACGTTGCCGTGCTCGGTAACGCCGACATAGACGCCGACCATCGACTTGTCGACGTTCGCCCAATCGAGCCCGGAATCGGCGACCGCCTCGCGGCTAGAATAAATGCCGACGCTGCCCGCCCGCGTGCCGCGGCGCACGTCTTTTTTCGATTGGTAGCGCAGCTCGTCGAAGTTGCAGATGCCCGCCAGCGTCGAGCCGACGTAGCGAATTTCGTACGCGCTCACGCCGCTACGCCCGGCCAGCAAGGCCCCGCGAAACTCGGGCAGCGAGTTGCCATTCGGGGCGGTCAGACCGATGCCCGTGATGACAATCCGCTGCGAATCGGGCCGATCGGCCGGAACTGTCCCTGCGATCATGCCACCTTCCTCGTCGAAGAATCGGAACTGTTGAGGTTACCGGTTTGCATCGATATTGACAAGCATTCGGCCCTCGAAAACGCGTCGGCGGACAGGACTTGCAATCGCGACAGGTTCGGCGAACATAGAGCGACATGGCACGCATCGTCGCATTGAGCATGATTGGGGTCGGCTTCGTGGCCGTCGTGGTCGCCACCGTGCTGGCATATCGCGAAGTCACGCTGCTTCCACCGGTCACGGTGACGTTCATTCAATGGAACTACCGCATCACAATCAAGTACGACTTCTACACCGCCGACGGGACCACGAATTACTTGATCGTGTGGGCCGTTGGATTGGTGCTGGTTGCAATGGGTCTGTTGATCTTGAACACCTCGGAAAGCGAAAAAAAAAAGCTCTCCGCCGACGAACCGACGCCGTGAGAACGCCTGCCGCTTCGCGCTTGCCCGCCGCGAATGTCCCCGAAGCTCACGCCGCCCCCGCCTCTTCGCGAAAGCCCCTCACCATGCCGCGCGTCCTGGTTGCTCCGCCGGTCTTCAATCGCAAGCCTGGCCCCTACTGCGAGGTGTTCGATACCGCCGGCTTCGAGATGATCTATCCTGATGGCGACCTGACGTACATGCCCGCCGCCGAGCGGATCGCCTATCTAAGCAAGGTCGACGCCGTGATGGCGGGCATCGAGCTGTATAACGACGAAGTGCTCGACGCGACCCATCTGCGTGCGATCGCTCGGGCCGGCGTAGGATACGACGCCATCGACGTGCCTGCCGCCACGCGGCACGGAGTTCCGGTGTGCATTACGCCTGGCACAAACGAGATTTCGGTGGCGGAGCAGACCTTGGCGCTGGTCTTCGCATGCTTCCGCGACCTGGCCCGGCGCGATCGCGAGGCGCGCCAAGGAGGCTGGCGGCGCGAACCTGTTCGCCGCCTGGCGGGAAACACCCTCGGGCTGGTTGGCCTCGGCCGGATCGGTCGGGCGATCGTGCCACGAGCCCAGGCGCTGGGGCTGAAGGTGGTGGCCTACGATCCTTTCCCCAACCGCGAATTCGCCGCTGCCAACTCGGTCGCAATCGTTTCGCTCGACGAGCTGCTGGAACAATCGGACATCGTCACCCTGCACCTGCCGTGCAACGCCGAGACGACCGATTTGATCAACGAGCGCACATTGGCGAAGATGAAGCCTTGCTCGGTGCTCATCAACACGGCGCGCGGCGGACTGGTCGACGAACAAGCCTTGGCCGCGGCGCTGCGGGCCGGAAAGCCCGCCATGGCGGGGCTCGACGTGTTCAAGCAAGAGCCTCCCGAGGCGGACAATCCACTGCTGAAGCTCGACCAGGTTGTTGTCTCGCCGCACTTGGGCGGCATCGATCGCGACGCGGTCAATGCCATGGGCAAGCTCGCCGCCGAGTGCATCGTCGATCTGCACCGGGGCCGTTGGCCCGCTGGCTGCGTGGTGAACGACGAGCTGCGCGCCGGCTGGACGTGGTAGACGGCGATCGCTCGCAGCGCGTGCGAGACGTAAATTCGCCGACTACAATGACAAACCGTCGTCTTCCGAACCTTCCTACCGCCCGGCTGGCCCCGATGTTGTTCGTACGTGCTTGGCTCCTGCTTGCAGCGCTGGTGACGGCAACGCAGATCGCTTTGGCCGCCGATGACGAAGACGAAGAACCGGAATACCGTCCGGGCCTGGTAGCCCGTTATACCGATGCCGGCGGAACGACGCTCGTTCGCCGCGATGCCGACGTGCAATTTGCCTGGGGCGCCAAGGAGCCCGACGAACGACTCGATGGGGGTTCATTTCACGTTGCATGGTCGGGCCGCCTGTTCTCGATTGCGCCGGGCGAGTATCGACTGCACGTGTTCGCCGCGGGACGTGTGCGGCTATCGTTGGCAGGAAAATCGCTCCTCGACAAGCAATCCGCCGAACCAGCATGGATGGCGGCTGAGCCGATCGAGTTGTCCTACGGCTACCATCCATTCACGCTTGAATACGAGCCAGCCGCCGACGCGGGACGAATCGGACTATTTTGGTCGGGACCGCAGTTCCAGCTCGAACCGATTCCCGATCGGCATTTCTTCCATCTGCCCAACGAGGCGCCGCCTGAAACGTTCGAGCAAGGCGCGCTTTTGACGAGAGCCCTTCGCTGCACGGCGTGTCACGAAATTGCTGCTGACGAAAAGATCGTTGCGGCGCCGGGCCTGAATCGGTTGCGCGGAAATCTCGAGCCGGGGTGGCTCGTTGAGTGGTTGACTGCGAAGCCGCAAGCGAACGTCGAAGCCGTACCGCGGCGGATGCCGCACTTCGATTTTACGTCCGACGAAGCCCGCGCGATCGCCACTTATCTCTTCGCCACGTCGCAACAGTCGCCCGAGGCACCGAAGTTCCACGCTTCGATGGTTCCGACGCCGCCGTTGGAGCCCGGCAAAAAGAAGCCCAAAAAACCTCGCACTAAACCGAGCGAGAAAGAAGGCGAACGGCTGGTGAACACACTCGGCTGCCTGGCTTGCCACCGGCTCGGCGATCGCGGTAGTCACGCGCTGTTCGGCGGCGGAGAGTTGACGGCAATTGCCGACAAGCGCCCGCCGACATTTTTCGCCCACTGGCTCACCAAGCCCGAGGAAATCAACCGCTCGCACCGCATGCCGGTGTTCCGGCTCGAAGCGATCGAATGGGCCGATCTGTCGACGTACCTGGCAACGCTCTCGGCTGCCAAGAGCGACGGAAAATCGTGGAAGCCAAAGATCGACGATCGCGAACTCATCGAGCTCGGCCGCCGCCTGGTAGTCGAACATCGCTGCGGCAACTGCCATGCACTGCCTGATGCCCCGCGTGAAGCACCGCAGCGATCGAAACTCGCCGAGCGAAGCCGCTGGGACCACGGATGCCTCGCAGCGCCGGACGAACGAACGCATCGCCCCGGCTACGAGCTCGCTGCCGTACAACAGACGACGGTCCGCGAGTACATTTTGGGTGCGAAGCACCGCAGTCCTACGCTGGACGGAGCCTACGTGCTCGCCGAACGCAACTGTTTGGGGTGCCATGCACGCGGCCTCAGTCCGGGCATAGCAGCGAACCTCGATGCCGTTGTGCGGGCTGACGGCGAACTGGGACCGTTGCTACCGACGCTCGCACCGCCCTCGCTCACGGGCGTTGGCGACAAGCTGCACGACGAGGCGCTTGCCGCAGCGATCTTGCTCAAGAACCCACCGCTGCGTCCGTGGTTGGCGATCCGCATGCCAAAATTCCCGCTGGAAGCGGAGGAGATGCGGAAGCTCGTCGGGATGTTCGTCGATCACGACCGCGTACCGCCGCTGCCGAGTGGACCTGCCGAGCCGGCCGCTGATCTGGCGCAGGTGCTTGCCGCGCGGCGACTCGTGACTGCCGAAGGCTTCGGCTGTACGAGCTGCCACAAGATCGGCTCGAGCGAGCCGGTGAAGGTGGCGCTCAACGCCCACGGCACCGATTTGACGATGCTCGGCGAACGCATCCGCCGGCCGTGGTACGACCGCTGGGTGCGCAACCCGGCGCGGATCGTGCCTCGCATGGAGATGCCCGCGATCCAATTGCCCGTGCGCGGGGTACTGCACGACAACGTCAACGAGCAGCTTGCTGCCGTTTGGAACACGCTCAACACGCCCGGCTTCAATCCGCCACCGCCGGGGCCTGTGCGCACCGTGCGCGCTCGCAACCTTCCGGGCGTCAACGAACCGGCAAGCATTTTGACCGACGTGCTCGAAGTGGGGGACGAAGTCTACACGCGCCCGCTGATCATCGGCCTGCCGAACCGGCACAACGTGCTGTTCGACCTGGAAGCCGGTCGGTTGGCGAACTGGTGGATCGGCGACATGGCGATGCAGCGCACCCGCGGAAAGAGCTGGTACTGGACGCCCGGCGGCGACCCGCTGCTGCCGGTATTGCCGCAAGATGAATTGCCGCGATCCGATTATCGACTTCGCTCTCAGGGCGAAACAACGACGCCCGCCACGATCGGCCAGGTGCGCGCCGTGCTCGACAGTTTCGGACACTCCACCACAGGGGCGGCGTTCAGCTACCGGTTGTCGTTCGGCTCCATGCCACGAGAGTTGATCGTCACGGAAACGATCACCCCGCGACAAACTTCCTCGGGCTCCAGCGGGTTCCGGCGACGACTGGAGATTACAGGACTGGCAACGGGTGACGAAATACTAATCGATCTGCTGCCGCGGAACTCGATCGCTGAGCCGTCGAAGGGCAAGCCGGCGATCGATGTGCTGATGGTCCAAGGCTCGCCGCGCGAAGCCATTAGCGAGGGCGGCACTTGCGCGGTGCTTTCGAGCCGTCGGCCAGTGTGCGAACTGGATTACGTCGTCGATCTGCCCGTTGATCAGTTCCCGGTGACTGTGCCGGCGCTGCCAAATCCACCGGCGGTGAAGCTCGATGTGGTGCCGGGCTGGCAGGCGGTGCAATTGCCATTGCCGGTTGAAGAGATGGCAACCGGCTTCGATTGGCGAGCCGACGGCAGCCTGGTCTTTTCGTCGCTCAAAGGGCGCGTGTGTGTCGCTCGCGACACTGATGGCGACGGCATGGAAGACACCGTGACCCCGCTGAGCGACGACCTGGCCACGCCGTATGGCGTGGCGGCGAACAATGACGGCACCGTCGACGTGATCTGCAAGTACGGCCTGGTGCGCCTGCACGACGACGACAACGACGGTCGCGCGGAGCGCAGCGAAATCGTCGCCGATGGCTGGGGCATGACCAACGACTATCACGATTGGGTGGTCGGCTTGCCGCGCGATAAAAACGGCGATTACATCGTCGCCTTGCCGTGTCAGCAGGACGATCGCGACGAGGCGGCTGCACGACTGCGCGGCGAGGCATTACGACTCGTCCCGCGCGAGCCGACTGCCGACAACCCTCGCCGATTCCGCATCGAGCCGTTTGCCGCCGGGCTGCGCTTCCCCATGGGCGTGGCGATCAACCGCGCCGGTGCGATCTTCGCCAGCGACAACCAGGGGAATTACAACCCTTACAACGAAATCAATCAACTCGTGCCAGGCCAGCGCTACGGGTTCATCAACAAGCGCGACGTGCGACCCGGATTCAAACCGTCGTTCCAGACCGCGGCCATCGACCTGCCGCATCCCTGGACCCGCAGCGTGAACGGCATGTGCTTTCTCTACACGCCGCCTGCGCTGCGCGAGAAGCTCGGTCACCATGTGTTCGGACCGTTCGAGGGTCACCTGATCGGCTGCGAGTACACGACGCTTCGCCTGATCCGCATGACGCTCGAAAAGGTTGGCGACTCATACCAGGGGGCCGCTTATCCGTTTAGCATTGTGCCGCCGGAAGGGAAGCCGACGTTCGAGGGTCCGGTGGTCTGCGCGGTGTCGCCGCGTGGCGATTTGTACGTCGGCAACATGCGAGACAGCGGCTGGGGGGGCGGGCAGAACACCGGCTCATTCGTGCGGCTGCGTCCGACCGGCTACGTTCCCCTAGGGATTCACGAGGTGCGGGCGACGAGCGACGGCTTAACGATCAAGTTCACCGGCAAAGTCGATGCCCGCCGCGCCGCCGACGTGAAGAATTACTCGGTGCTTTCGTATCGTCGAATCGTCACGCCTGCCTATGGCGGCGAAAACGTCGACGAACGCGCCGGGCATGTGAAGAGTGTCCACGTCAGCGACGATGCACGGCGCGTGAAGTTGAAGATCGACGCCATGCGTGCCGGCCACGTCTACGAACTGCGCGTCGCCAACCTCGCCGCTGACGGAAAGCCGCTGCACCCGGCCGAGGCGTATTACACGCTGAAGCACGTGCCGAACGCGCGATGACGGAAGCTGCGTCATTCTTGTTCCTCACGTGCCAGGTCGGGGCTGAGGGTGCCGTGAAGGGGGAGCTTGCGCGTCGCTGGCCGGAGTTCCGCTTTTCGTACTCCAGGCCGGGTTTCCTGACATTCAAGCTGCCGGCGAATCATGAGCTGCCGGACGATTTCGATCTCCAATCGATCTTCACGCGCGCTCATGCGTTCAGCCTGGGGCGCGTCACCGGCGAGTCGCACGAGGCGCTCTCTGCGGCGACGTGGCAACTCGTCGGCGCGCGCCGGTTTCAGCATCTTCACGTTTGGCCGCGTGATGCCCTACCGGCCGGCGAGCATGGTTACGAACCGGGATTTACCGACCATTCGCGCGCGGCCGAAGCAGCCCTTCGGACCCAGTGCCAGTTTCCACTGACGCCATCAGCATTACCCACGCCTAGTTCACAAGTGGTCCTCGACGTCGTGCTCGTGAGCGAACACGAGTGGTTCGTCGGACACCATCGCACGCGCACTGGAACGTCGCGCTGGCCGGGCGGGATGCGCAACACACCCTTGCCCGCGGATGCCGTGAGCCGCGCGTGGCTAAAGATGGACGAGGCGCTACGTTGGTCCGGCTTGCCGGTACGCCGCGGCCAAACGGTTGCCGAGATCGGCTGCGCCCCGGGCGGATCGTGTCAGTCGCTCCTCGAGCGCGGCCTGATCGTGACGGGGATCGACCCGGCCGTGGTCGATGAACGGTTGCTGGCCCATCCGCGATTCACGCACATCCGCAAGCGCGGCAGCGAAGTGCCGCGGCGCATGTTCGCGGCGACACGCTGGCTGGCGGCCGACATGAACGTCGCGCCTGAATACACGCTCGATACGGTCGAAGCCATTGTGACCCACCGGCAGGTGCGTATCCGCGGCCTGTTGCTCACGCTCAAGCTGCCCGACTGGTCGCTCGCGGCCGAGGTGCCCAAGTACCTCGATCGAATCCGCTCGTGGGGCTTTGCGAAGGTGCGTGCCCGGCAGTTGCAGCACAACCGCCAGGAAATCTGTGTTGCCGCGCTACGCTGACGGCTTGACCAGCACGCCGGAATAGAGCCGCTGATGGACGCCAGCAACGTCGAGCACCAGTGCGCCATCGTCGGCGATCCCGATGCATCGGCCGGTGTGTCGCTGGCCGGCAAGATCGATCGTGAGCTGTTTGCCGTGTTGCAGACAAAGCCGATCGCTCTGCCGTCCCAACTCCTGCGGCGCCGTTGCGAGCACCTGAAGTGCAATGTTGAACTCCTGGAGCAATTCGACGAGCAGCTCCGAGCGATCGAACCGATCGCCGGCCAGGTCGGTCATTGTCGCCACCAGCCGGTGCAGCTCCGGCGGAGCATCGCATGCCGAGTTGTTCACGTTCACGCCGACACCGACGATGTGCCGGCCATCGGGCAGCGCTTCAACCAGAATGCCCGCGAGCTTCTGGTCGCCAACGTACACATCGTTCGGCCAATGCAGCCCGACAGAATGGCCCATCAACCGCCGGCAGACCACCTCGCAAATCGCCACCGCTACCGCCAGCGCGATCATCGCCGTGTAGCGACGCTCGATGCCACGCTCCAAGGGATGGAACAGCACGCTGAATGCCATGCTCCCTGGCCCGGTCCACCAGCGGTTGCTGCCGCGGCCACGTCCAGCCGTCTGCTCGTCGGCGACGACCAGCAGCGTTTCGCCCGCAGCCAGCTCGGCAGCCAGCTCGCGAGCACAGTCGCTCGTGCTTGAAAGCGTGGGCTGATATTCGACACGATCGACCGGAGCCGACGCCAACACGTCACGATCGTAATCGCTCATGCCGCGCCCGGCGGCGGCGAGCCGTTCGAGCCCTTCGGCGAATCTCCTGCCAGCGGCTCGGTGCGCGTAACATGGAGCAGATCGACACGGACCGACCGCTCGAAGAAAACCTGGCCGGGGTCACCGGTCAGCCCGACGTACGCCATCTTGCGTCCCACCCACAGCAAGTCGGGATGGCGAATGTCGTACGTCTGACCATCGGTCAGTACAATGCGAAACGGCTCGAACGGCCGGCTTCGCCCAACGTCGCGCAATTCCTCAGCGTCCATAATTCAACTTTAGAATGCCTGCCATCGGATGACAACTCGCTCATCCCGGCTGGCGCTCAGGATGCAGGTAGATGAAGCTCTTGCCGAGCCGGCCGTTGTAGTTGCCTGCTGAAATCTTCATCAGGCCCGGCGTATCGACACTCGCAGCGATGGCGGCTTGCGTGGCGCGCACGATCGACGCCAGATCGCGGCCGTTGATGATAATTTCCATGACCGAGCCAACGTCCTCGGGCAGCCGCGACCGCTCGCCGAGCTGCTCGCGCAGCGTGGGGCAGTAGTTCTCGTAGGTGCTGGCCACCGAAAATTTATAGCGGCTGCCCGCCTTGCTGCCGCTGGCGGCCACGCCGCCGGGGAACGGCATGATGACGCCGGGCGCCGCTTGCACGGCCGGCAAAGCTCGTTCGGCCGCGGCGAGAGCCGCATCGAGATCGCGCCCCAGGAACCATAGGTTGCCCCCCATCAAGCCGTCGCGAAAGCCGAAACGCCGATCGAGCACGAACTCGCCGCTCAGGATCGGAATCACCCACACCTTGCGGCCGAAACGCACGTCGCGGCGCTGGTAGCCGTCGCCAAAGTACGCGATCTTGCGGCCGAGCCTGAAGTACGGGTCAGAATCGATGCAGTTGAAGCACGCCGTCGTGGGACACGTGAGCACGTTCTGACTGATGCGCACTAGCAGGCTACGTTCGAGCGCCTGCACCCGGTCGCCGCGGAAGCGAGGCACGTGGAACTGCACCACCGCCCCGGGACGACCATCGGGAGTCGGCTGCGATTCGTCGCCGCCGGGGCCGATGTATCGGTCGAGTCCCGCTTCGCAATCGCAGAGGATCGTGCTCGAGGCGTTCCCCGTGGCGGCCTCGACCGCGCGGTCGAGCCAGTGCCGGTCGCGCGCGGTGATCAGCACCTCGGCGTAGATGCTGCGAAACGCCTCGGCGTAGGTGTCTTCAACCTCGGCGCGAGTGTCGGTTGCCATCGCGCGGGTCAGCGCCCCCGGCCGTCGTAAACAGCCGCTTCGGTGATGATCTTGTCCATGAACACGTCGTGATCCTGCGTCGGTATCTCGGGAAAGAGTTGGCATTCGAACGCCAAGGCGACCAGCGGCGTATCGGGACGCGCGTTCTCGAGCAGCTTGTCGTAGTAGCCTTTGCCGTGCCCCATCCGCGCCCCGCGGCGATCGAACGCCACGCCGGGGACCATCACCAGGTCGAGCTCCTGGATGCCGATCTGCTTGTGCGACAGCAGCCGCAGGTCTTCGCGCGGCTCGAGAATCTTGTACATGCCGATCGCCAGTTCGTCCATGTTCTCGAGGTGGAACAGTTCGAGTTCGCCATCAGAATTGCACCAAGGCACGACAATCCGCTTACCATGCCCGAGCACGCGCGGCAGATAATGGCGGGTGCGCACCTCGGCACGGACGTCGACATAGAACATGACGGTGCGTGCCGCGGCATAGGCGGGCAGGGCCACGAACTTGGCGCAGATCGCTTCGCTCAGCTCGTCCTTGTTCTCTTGCGCGTTGCGAGCCGCGTGGGCCAGGGCGCGCAGCTCGGCCTTACGTACCTGAAGATCGGTTGCCTGGTCGGAAGTCATACCATTGGCCTCGGCGTGTGCTACCATGCACAAAGCGGTTATCGTAGCGGTGACCAGGCACATTTTGAAGCCACCGACCGACTGGTCGAACCGACGGCGACCCGCTACGATTTCACCAGACGAAGAATTGTCGGTTGGCCGACAGGCTGGCCGGCACGAATGTAGTACCCTCAGGCAGATTGATGATGACATCGCCGAATGACGCTCGATTCACAGGTCCTCAGCCGCAGGAGAAGCAGCGCGCGGGCACGGCGCCTAGCGCTTCGCCCCGGGCCATTGATGAACGCGAACACCAGGATCCGTCGCCCGACGAGATCGACGTTGAAGAATTCGACGAAGAATTCGACCAGGACTTCGAACAAGACGACACGGATTTGAAGGAGTTCGAAGAAGAATTGAACGCTGGCGAAGAAGTCGAACTGCCGATCGACGGTGAGGACGCCGACGACGAAGAATTCGAGGGAGACGAGGATTTTTAATCGTTGAGTTACCTCACGTTGGCACTGCGGGCTGATTGATTTCCTCCCAGGGGACCAAGTGATGAGCGGACCTCCATCGGATCAAGAGGCTGGATTCGATCCCCTAGGCGGCGAGCTGCCGGGCGACAAGGTCGCCGCGCTCGGCGAGCAAAGCCAGCTCGATTTCGACCTCGCCTTCTACGATGCGGTCCTGCGACGATCGCCGAACTGTCTCGACGTGCTGCGCTGCCAAGGGGAGCTGCTGACCCGCAAGGGGCTGCACGAGCGGGCGCTGGTCATCGATCGCCGGTTGGTGTTGCTGCTGCCCGAGGAGCCGGTGGTGCGCTACAACCTGGCGTGCAGCTTGGCGCTCAACGGCGAGCCGGGCGAAGCGATCGACGAGCTGCGCAACGCCCTCGAGCTGGGCTACGAAGACCTCGACTTCCTGCAAACCGACGCCGATCTCGACAGCTTGCGCGACGATCCTCGCTACCAGGCGTTGATGCGCGAGCTGCTAAGCAGCGTCGGCAGCGACCTAACGGGCGATGATCGCGGTGAAGAAGCCGGAGCGTCGTTTTGATCGGCCTCCTCGATCGCATTCAAGATTCCGCGCAGTTCATCCGTCAGCATTGGGACGTGACGCCGCGCGCCGGCGTGATCCTGGGGACGGGATTAGGCGGCCTGGCTGCCGAGATCGAAGATCGCGTGACGCTCGACTACGCCGCGATCCCGCATTTCCCGCGCTCCACGGCGATCAGCCACGCCGGCCAGCTTGTTTGCGGGCGGCTCGGCGGTGTACCGGTGCTGGCCATGGAGGGTCGGTTCCACGCCTACGAAGGCTACAGCCACCAGCAGATCACGCACCCAGTGCGCGTGATGAAGGCGCTCGGGGCTGACCTGCTAATTGTCTCGAACGCCTGCGGTGGGCTGAACCCGAGCTACCGCTCGGGCGACGTGATGGTGATCGACGACCACATCAACCTGCTGGGCGGCAACCCACTGGTGGGTGTGAACGACGATCGGCTGGGGCCGCGCTTCCCCGATATGTGCCGCCCCTACACGCCCGAGCTGATCGAACGTTGCTTGGAGATCGGCCGGCGTGAAAACTTTGCCGTTCATCGCGGCGTGTTCGTGGCGGTGTTGGGGCCGAACCTCGAAACGCGCGCTGAGTATCGTTTCTTACGGATGATCGGCGCCGATGTGGTAGGCATGTCGACGGTGCCCGAGGTGCTGGTGGCGGTGCACTCGAACATGCGCGTGCTGGGGCTGTCCTGCATCACCGACATGTGCCTGGCCGACGCCCTGGAGCCGGCCCATATGGACTCGATCCTGGCCAACGCGGCCGTGGCGGCGCCGAGGCTGCGAAAGATTGTGCTGGGAATCCTCGCCGCCGAGAGCCGTGCCGTGTAGCTCGGCGACGTTGGCACGCTGTTGTGGCCGGTCTCCCGACCGAGCCACTCGGGCCGACCGCAGGTCTCCTGAACCAGCGGCGGCCCCCACCAGGCAACCGGCCTCGGCGGCATGTGGGCGATTGGTACACCGTCGGAAGGTGCACAAAAGCGGCGGGAGACCTGCGGTCCGATGCACTGGCATGGTCGGGAGACCATGCCAGAACAGGGGCCAGAACAAGCGAACAGGCGCGGCTACTTGCGAGCATCCCGTCGTCGCGGCCGCACCCAGGCGAATGCGATCCAGACAATGGCCAATAGCGGCAGCAGCTTGGCCACCGGGATGCGCGGCACGACGACAATCAGCGCCACGACGGCCAGCAATCCCATCACCAGCCAGCGTTTGCGGGCCGCTTGCAAATCGGGCAACGCGATCCACAGCATCGCCAGCACCGCCCCGAGGCGCAACCCCGCCGAAGCCAACTGTTCGTACATGCTCGTCGGGGGAGCGAAGCTCACCGTCGCGATGCCGATCGCCAGCAGCACCACAGCGAGAATGCCCACCGTGGTTCGATTCACCAGCGGGCGCGCGTTCCCCTGTTCGATCACTCGCTGCGGCCGGGGCATCACAGCTTGTCCAGCGTGTCGAACCAACGCAGCAGCTCGGCTTGCTCGTCGTCGTTCAGCCGGGTCGCCTTCTCGCCGAGCGCACGTTGCGTGACGGGATAACGCAGCTTGCGGATGCGATCGATCGCCGCGCCATTTTCGAGTTGCGGCGAACAGGCGACATAGAACGCCAGGCGATGTTCCGGGTCGTTTTCGTCGGGCCCGCCCGCCAAAGGTGCTTGGATCGCCGCCACGCCACGGATGCGCTCGCGGTCGTTGTAGGCCAGCAGGCACGCCAGGCTGCCGCCGACTTGTTCGCCGCAGGCTGCGATCCGCAGCGGATCGACGCGAAACGCTTCGGCAAAGTGTGCGACCGCCGCAGATAAAAACTCCAGATCGCGGATCGACCAGTCTTTCTCATCGGCCCCTTGCGGTGCGACGACGATAAACCGATCGCGATCTGCCGCCGCAGCCCAGCGATTCACGAACCTTTCAAGCTTCAGCGGCTCGTCGCCGTGCAACCAGACGAGCAGGCCGTATGACTGAGCCGGATCGTAATCCTTCGGGACATACACGCGGCATTCGTTCTTATACTCGCCGACGGTGGTCGTGAACGATCCGGTGCGCGGGGCGTCGCCAGGCGGCGGCAAGACTACCGCTCCGGCGTCGAGCGGCTCAGCGGGAAGCTGTGCGGGAACATCTTCCGGCTCGGTGGCCAGTTTCGCATTGAGATCGAGCGACTCGTCGCCGCGCTTGACCGCGAGCTTCACCGTATCGCCAACGGCCAGCGACGCCAGCCGCTCGGCAAGTTCCGCTGCATCGGCGACCTCGCGACCGTTCAAGGCCATGATGCGATCGCCGGCTTCCATACCAGCCTTAGCGGCGGGGCCGTTGGGATAAACGTAGCGCACCATCACGCTGGTGGCGGCATCGCCGGCGAGCCGTCGTGGCAGGATGCCCAAGAACGGTCGTCGATACGGGTCGATCGCGTCGGCCAGCGTTACCGGTAAGTCGAGCCGTTCGCCGCCGCGCTCGACGGAAATGTGCAGCATGTCGCCGGCGTAGTGAGGATTGATCTGACGCGACAACTCGGCACGCGAGGTAACCCGTACACCGTCGATCGCGACCACTTTGTCGCCGGCCCGCAAACCGGCCTTCGCCGCCGGTGAGTTGGGCCGGGCCGCACTGACCACCGGCGGTTCGCCGAACAGGTCGCCGGAGCCAAGAGTGATGCCGGCGACCCCCGGCTGCAAATCTTGGCCTCGCTTGAGCCGCGGCACCACCGCCAGCACCTGCTCGATCGGGACGGCGAAACCAATTTGCGAGTCGTACCAGTCGGTCCCGGCCAGCTCGCCGGATTTGTCGGGGGCCAGCGGCACGAGGATGCCGATCACACGGCCGTGAATATCGATCAGCGGACCACCGTAGTTGCTTGGCGAGATGCGGGCATCGGTCTGCACTGCCTTACCCCAGATGCGATTCAACCCGCTGATGATGCCGACTGATAAGTTCGGCTGTGTGCGGTCGAAGGTTCGCCCGACAGCGATAGCCCACTGACCAACGCGCAAGCTCGATTCGGCGACCGGCTCGGGCACCGGCAGCGCTTGGCCTGCCCGCACACGCAACAGCACCAGCATCCGATTGCGATCAGTCGCGGTGAGCGTTGCCGGCAGGCGCGTGCCGTCGGCCAGCGTGACCAGGATGCTCGCCGGCTTCTGGATGAAATGGAAGGCGCTGGAAACGATGTAGCCGTCGGAAGACACGATCGTCCCCGTCGCCGGCCCGCTGCCGACCAATGCGCCGCCGACACGCTCCATGCCGCCGACCGTTTCGATGCTCACGACCGACGGCGCCACGTGCCGGACCGCGGCCGTCACGGCACGCTGTTCCAGCTCGATCAGGTCATCGGCCCCGGTGGCCAGTTCCGTAAACCACGGCAGCGCGACCGTCAGCGCTAGCAACTGGATGGCGAGGCGTCGCATCACGGTTCGTCCGCCTTGAGCGTTGTTTCGATCAGTTCGCCGGCTCGCAACAAGGTGAGCTGCACGGAGTCGACGCGGTCGACATAATCGAGTTCGCTACGCAAGGCTTGCAGCGACGGGACGAGATGATTGTTGACGAACACCACGAGATCATCGGGGCGAAGGCCGGCGCGAGCCGCGGGTGAATCGCGACGAACGGCATCGACGTAGGGCGGCGTGCGGTCGAGAACTTCGGGGACCAGCACCAGGCCGAGTAGCTCGGCGCTCAGCGCGTGTTCCGGGCGGTTGGCGGCATCGTCGGCCGCGCGGCGGACAAATCGGCCGGCGCGAATCTCATCGACCGTGGCAGCCATTTCGCCGGCCGGCAGCGCGTAGTTCAGCCAGGTGTTCGTTTGCGCATTTCGCAACTCTTTGCCGAGCATGCCCAGCAGCCGGCCACGAGAATCGGTCAAGGCTCCGCCAGCCGCTCCGGGATTGTTCGTGATCGCATCGAGCACGTATGCAGGGCCGCGATACGGTGTCTCATACGATCCGCGGCGCGCATCGAGCCGGCTGACGGCCGCCACGATGCCGTGCTGCACGCTCGCCGCCTCGTCGCCGGTGGCGACGCCGAACAAATTGCTGAACGCCAGCACGCGCGCACCAGTTTCGGCCTTAGCCGCGGCGGCGAGATCGAAGTGCGGCAATCCCTCGGCGTCGATCTTCAATACCGCCAGTTCGAAACGCGGATCAGCAGCCAACAGCTTGGCGTCGAACTTCTGGCCGTTGTTCAGCGTGACGCTCAAGTAATCGGTGTCGAGCACGTAGCTCCATACCGTGAGAACGTGCCCTTCGGCCGAGATCAGGAATCCGCTCTGATACGGCTCCATGCCACGGTATCCGCCGGCGCCGTAAATCTTCACGACCTTAGGCTGCACCGATTCGATGGCCGGGTGAAACGATACCGTCGGCGGCGCATCGCCGGCACGGGCCGCGGCCACGCAGCATGAAAGCGACACGATGATCGCCACCGATCGCAGCCACGCGGCGTTCATGGCTTCGGCTCCGCTTGGTGATCGGTTGTGGCAAGTTCGAACCGCGTGAATCGGAACGATGCGTAGCGCCGGTCGCCGTGCACCACGTCGATCTGCCGCGGCATCCAGCGCCCGTCGATTTCCTCGTACCCGGAAAACAACAGCACGCACGGCTCCGCGGCAGCGTATGGGTAAAACTCCATGCGGGCCAGCCGACCATCGCCGGGTGAAAAGAAAAACTGGCATTCGACACCGGCATAGGTCGCGCCCAGCACATCGGCCATCTGGTTCGAGCCTGGCAACGGTGCCGTGCCGACGTACGACAGACTGCCGAAGTGTTCTGGCCCCTGCACCAATAGGCGGCGCCACAGGAACAACGCCGGCAGCAATCCGCCGCTCCCCTCAGGTTCGAGCCGCTCGGCAAGGCTGTCGCCGACGGGCAACTCAAGCGTTCCGCCGGGCAGGGCACACTCGATGCGGGCAGCGCCGATCACGAATTGCGTGTCGTCGCCGGCGATCCACGTGCCACCGAGCGTCCAACGACCACGAGCCGCCGCGTAGTCGCTGCCGGCTGTAAAGTTCCGCCACACGCGTTCCACGTTCTGGCGATTGAAATAGTAATTCGCGTAACCGCGCCGCTTCTCGTAATGCTGCTTGACCACCGTGGGCATTTTGGGAGCGGCCTTCTTCATATCCAGTGTGTCGAGCAACTTTGGCTTCTTTGGCTCAGGCGCCTTGGGCGTCTCCTCGTCATTCGGCTGTGATGGCTTTGGCTCTCTCTCAGCCTGGGATTCTTGTTCGAGCTTGGCGATCAGCTCTTCCGTGCCGTGAACGCCTGCAAGCCGCACCTCGATGTCGAACGTCTCTCCCTCGCGTCGATATGACAGCGGCACCGTCCATCCTTTGGGATAGATGCCCAAGACGTTCTTGAACGCGTTGACCGTGCGAATCGGTCTTCCGCCGAAGCGCACGATCTCGTCGCCATAGCGCAGACCGCGCTGGTAGGCGTCGCAATCTTCCAGGATGTCGGACACCAGCACGCGGCCATCCTCGTCGCTGGCGACCACCGCCCCAAGCGTAGCGTGATCGACAATTCGTCCGCCGCGCAGGTGGCCGAGGAAGTTCTTGATCTGGTTGATCGAGATGGCGTAGCCGACGCCGACGTTCACTCGGCCGCGCTTCTCGAACGACCCGCGCCCGTTGATGCCGATCACCTCGCCGCGGGCATTGAATAGTGGCCCGCCCGAGTTGCCTGGGTTGATGGCTGCGTCGGTCTGAATGCAGTCGGCGTACTCCAGCAGCGTGCCCGACGGATACTGGTAGCGGTGCACGCCCGAGATGATGCCGTAGCCCACACTCGGCCGAAAGTCGGTGGCCAGCATGAACGGGTTGCCGACCGTGAACGCCCAATCGCCGGTGAGCACGCGGTCGCTGTCGCCGAGCTTCGCGCACGGAAACTCGTCGCGACCAAACAGCTTGATCAAGGCGACGTCGCCGACCGGGTCGATCCCGACAATTACGGCATCGACCAACGAGCCATCGGCCAGCCCGCACTTCATCGCCACACCGGCCGCCGAGGAAACGTGAAAATTGGTGATCGCGTAACCGTCGGGGGTGATGATCACGCCCGAGCCGCCGTCGCGGCCGCCATCGGCCAGCACGGTGATTGCCGCGGCACAGGCCTGGGCAATGACCGCCACGCGCTCACTCTCGGCGCGGAGCACGGCCGCGTCGACCTCGGGTTCGCCCGCCGCGCGCAACGTCGGTGGCATCAACAGCACTACGAAGTGCGTCGCCAGTAGGATGGTGCGAGGCTTCATTTCAGCAGCCTCGCTTCGCACAGGTTCACGCGACCGAGCAGCTCGTTGCCGTCGAAATCGACCAGGATTTTCAAGCGTTTGACGCCGCGCAGGTCCAACGACAGCGGCACGACGCCTTCGCCGCCGAGCACATGATCGTACAGCACACGATCGTCACCGTGCACCACAAGCCGTGCGCTGGCACCGGTCGCTTCTAGGTCATCCATACCGACAACCATCTGCAAACGACTGAACGCTTCGGGGAACCGGTAGACCAACTCGGTGCGGGCGAACGCGGAGAGCCCCTTCTCGTAGGCCGAGCCAGCCAGGTGCAGCGGACCAGTGCGCGGATCGGCGTTGAAGCGCGGCTGATGAAATCGCCTCTCGGCAGCCGAGATTGTGCCTGCGGCGAGGAGCGGCGTCTGCTCGATTTTCTCGGGCTTGAGGTCGCTGAGGTAGTGGACTTCGAATTGCAGTTGCTCAACCTGATCGAGGCGCAGCGACACGGCGACCCCCGCGGGAGTGACGATCGACATTGTTTCGCCCGCAAGCTTGACGTCGCGGATTCGCCACCGCGAGCCTCCCGCATCGACCACCGTGCATAGTGAGCTAGGAAGCTCATTCCCTGCCGGGCGAGCGAACAGCACGCCTTCGACACGTGCCCGCCGCACGTCGACCGTTTCCCCTTCGGTCTCGAACTGCACGGTCTCAGCTCCGATCTTGCCGACGACTCCGGTGAAGTAATCGAGCGACGCCTGCTTGCGCAGCACAAGCACGTCGGTCGGATGCCGCGCCTCGACGATTTCGGCCCATTGCTCGGCCAGCTTCGGCGACTGCGGCTGCAGCCGCACCCGGGCGATCGAGCGCGTCGCCACGGTCATCTCGCCCAAGGCCGAAACGATCCGCGCCTTATCGCCATCCGTCTGGAAGTCGCGCGCCGCGATCAACGAGCCGTCGATCAGCTCGACCGACATGCCGGCTGCCTGCGCTGCGGCGGCTCCGGGTGGCTCGGCCCCGCGCGGGACGATGCGCACGACCTGCGCCAACGGAAACGTCGCCGGCCCCTTGGGCGTTTCCAGCACGACGCGCTCGGCTGACAGCTCGACCAGACGACCAGCCGCTGTGCCGGTTGAGGCGGTTAACTCGAACTCGCGTCCCGAGCCGGCGAGCATGCACAATGCCAGAAACCAAGTCATGCAGGGTGACTCTGCGGGGTGGAGATCTTAGGAATTATACGATCCGATTGAGTTTCGGCACGCTTCACTGGGAGGTGAAGCGTCAGCGCGGCGGGGCTTCGCTGGCCAGCTTGCGAAAATACTGCTCGATGACGTCGCGGTAGTGGGCGGGAAAATCTTTGCCGATCTGCTGCAAGGCTTCTTCGCGCTGCTTGGGAGGCAGGTCGCCCCAGCCCGACGAATTGCCGATGCGTTTGTGATCAACCTCGCCGGCTCCCTGGGCAGGGGCCAGACGCGGCTGCTGCATCGGCGTTGCCGAGCCGCCGGAGCTAGCGCCGGCCATCGACTGCTGCTGGGCCTTCTTTTCCATGTCTTCAATCAGCTTGTCGAGCGACGCGATCACTCCGTCTTCGATCTCGCGCACGTGCTTGCCGGCCCGTCCCAATTCGAGCCGACGGCGCACGTCGTCCATCCGCCGCGTGATATGGTCGAGCGACTTGTCATCGAGCGCCGACAGATCGCTGCGCATCAGCGATCCCACGGTGCGGTAACGAACCGGCACCTCGGCTGTGTCGTCGAGCAGCCGATCGAGCGCGGCCAGCCCTTCGCTTTTGTGCAGCAGCCGATGATGTCCGACTGCCTGGTAAAAGGTCAATGTCGCAGGATCGACCACGTCGGCCGGGATCAGCTCGCGCAACTGGTCAAGCGACTCGTCGTACAGCCGCTGCTGGGCAAGCCAGCGGCCGTACAGCAGCTTTAGGTGATTGCGCATCAGCGGCGGCACCTCGGCCGTCGTCAGCCAGGCCACGTCGGGCAGGTGCGTGCCGGTGCGCGGGGCCAGGCAGGTGATCAGCAACTCACAGGCGCGCTGGTCGCCGATGGCCAGTGTCGTCCAGAGCCGATCGAGCACTTCGCCGGGGTTGGGCGGTTCGCTCGGTTTCGGGGGCCAAAGTCGTTCTAGCTCCGAGGCGGCTCGCTCGGACATGCCGCGTTCCTCGGCCCATGCGAGCACCTCGCCGCGCACCGACCCGTACGTCGGCGCATGGATTCGCGGAGCGGGCTTCAGCGCGTCGGTCCCGGCCGCCCACAGGGGCGGGGCGACCGCAATGCCAAGCGCCAACAGCGCTGCAATCGTGATGAAATATTTCAGCATGGCAAAATGTCTTGGGTTGACCCTCATTGGTTTTTCCCCAGCACGATCTCGCGCGCCGCTCGGTACACGCGCTGCTCGCGCTCGGCCAATTGCCGCAATTGTTCGAGCAGATCGGTCTCTGCAGCCTGGCCGACTTCTCCTTGCACCAGCTCGGAATACCGCCGGGTGCGGGTGTTGACGCGCATTTGCAGCGCGCGGATCATCTTCAACTCGGCAATCTTGTCGATCAAAGGTGGCTCGCCCGGCTGGCCAGGCTGAGCTTGCTGCTGGCGTTGTTCGTTCTCGCGCTGGGCCTTCTGAAGCGACGCGATCATCTCTTCCAGGGCCGCAAGAATGTCTTCCTCAAGGGCGACCGCGCGGGCGTCGATTTTGAACTGGCCGAGACGCGCGGCGGCCGACTCCATGTCGTCGCGCATCTGCTCGACCGCTTCGGGCATCGCGGTGGCGGTGCCTTCTTCGCGCAGCACGACGAGCGCCTTTTCGGCCTCGGCCTGGATCAACGCTTCGCGGCGTCCCAGCCGGCCCGATTCGATCTCGTCGCTGCGTGTCCGTTCGGTCAGCGGCACCCGGTCGAGCCGCTTTGTGCCGTCGTACACTTCGGTCTGCAATTCGAGCATCTTGCGGAAGCGGGCTTCGAGTTGCACCAGCACGCGCTCCATCTCCTCTTCGCGCATCTGGCGCAGAATCTCTTCCAACTCCGCCTTGGCCCGCTCCAGCTCGCGCACCGCCTGTTCCTGGTCTTGCTGGGCCCCTTCACGCTGCGCCTTTTCAAGCTGCTTTTGGGCGGCTTCCATCCGCTGCCGCGCCGCGGCGACACGCTGCTGTCCCGGCGGAGCCTGCGCGGTCTTCGGCTCTTGCTGCTCTTCGCTCTCAGTTTGCTCGCCTTCGACGGGTTGCTTTTCGCCTTGTTTCTTCGGAGGCGATTTGGAATTGGGTTTCTTTGTTGGCTCGTTCTTCTCAGCGCTCCCAGCTTCCTCGTCGGTCTTTTTCTTGCCGCTGGCCGACTGGTCGCAGTTGCAGTCGCCGATCTCCTTGGCCAGCCGGCCCGTCTCCTCGGCGAGCTTCTCTTGTTGTTGGGTAAGCTGCTTCGCGTCCTCGCCCGAAAGGTTTTGCTCCTGGAGCTGCACCTGCCGGTTGAGCAGTTCTTTGATCTTCCGCAATTGCTGCTTGAGCCGTTCGCGTTCTTCCTTGAGCTTGTCGGACCGCTGCTCGGAGAGCAGCAATTCGAGCAGCTTCGCCAAGTCGCCGTCGACTTCTTGCTGGCCGGTGAACGCCGCGGCCAGTCGATCCTCGCTCAACAGCGCGGCGAGCTTTTCCAATTGAGGGGAAATCTGCCGCTGCTTGCTCTCAGCCACCGCCTTGCGCAACAGCGCCGCACGCTTGGGATCGCTGGCCCCGGTCAGCTCGGCCATCCGCAGCAGCACTTCCTCGAACCGCCGGTAGCGCTGGACGACTTGCTCCTCCTGCTGGGCAAGTGAACCGGCCGCAGAAGTTTCGGACGCGGGAGCCTTTTCGGTCGCCGCCGCCTTGTCGCCGGGGGGAATATTGTCGATCGCGGGCCCATCGGCCCTGGCCCATGAGAACGATCCCAGCCATCCGGCGAGCATCACCGGCAGCAAGATAACACGAATTGTTCGAGGTCGGGTCGACATCGTCCGAGCCACTCCCTCGGGCATTCTATTCTTCCAGCAGTTTGCGGACCTTGGCGGATCGCTGTTTCTTGGTCTGCTCGCCGATCTCGCGCTGCGAGGCGATGATTCCTCGCAACAGCTCGACCGCCTCGTTGAACGTCTCCAGCTCGAGCATCTTGTTCCGCACCTGCTCGAGCGCGACCAATAAGGCGTCGGCCTGGGCCACGGCACGTCGATGCGCCTCGGCAAGCCCTGTGCCCGGCAATGCGGCCTCGAGCTCGACCAGCCGTTGCCCCAGCGCCGGGAACATTTCGCCGGCGATATGCCGCAGCGGATCGGCAATTTGTCCCTTGAGGCGCAGCCGCAACTCCTCGGTATCGATGCGATTGTTCACCAACTCGTCGCGAATGCCATCGAACGCCGCCGCCACACCAAGCGTTTCGGCCGCATTCTTCTCGCCATTCTGCCGCGCGCGGGATACACGCAGCCGGCTCGGCTCGTGTGCCTCGCTTGTCGATTTGGCTTCGAGCGCTTCGAGCCGCGCCAGCGAATCGCGGGTTTCGATCATCTCGGCAATCAGCGACTCGAACCGCTGGCGAATGTTCAACTCGCGCGACTCAAGCTGGGCCCGCAACTGGTCGGGCGTTACCACGTCGAGCAGCCAGCGCTCGCTGGTACCGACGTTCGGCTCGCCTAGCACCGGATCGCTGCGACCCGGCAGTTTGCGGTTGTCGGCGGCCTCGACGCCGACGAGCAATCGCTGCTCGGGCTTGAGTCCCAGGTCACGCACTTCGTAGACCGTGTTGACTTTCACGTCGACACTCAGTCGGTCGAGCGGCAGCGGGTGCCTGGAGGCGGGCTGCTCATCGACGGTCGTGGTGATCCAGGTGTGCGCCACGCCGTAGTCGTCGGTCATGTCGCCGGACAAAGGCAACCGGGCGTTGGGGGTGATCGCCGAACCAATACCCGAGAGCCGCACGTCGACTTCCGGCGGGGTGTCGAGCACCGGCACGAGCGTGAATTCGATCGCATCGCGGTTGCGCACGCCGTCGGTATCGAGCAGCTTCATGTCGAGCGTCGTCTCAACATCAAGGCTGGGAGCGACAAACTCGAACGACGTGCCGTCATGGATCGCCGCTGTTTGCGAGGTGCTTTGTTGGCCTTGCCGCCGCTCGATCGTCGCCTGCTGCAACGGTTTGTTAGCAGTGGCGCGCACGCTGACCCGCGTCCCTTGCGGCAAAGGGGTGACCGCCGTCGCCGGGATTTCACGCTCGGCAAGTTGCATGTAGCTCGGGTACTGGCAGCGCAGGACGACCGTCACGGTGGGGCTGTCGACCACGCGAATCCGCAAATTGCCGACCCGAGCGTCGCCGCCCCGCACTTCTAACTTTAGCGGAACTAGTAGACTTTGGAACAAATATTCGAAGTTCTGATACTTGTCGCGTTCCGGATCGACCACGCCAATCCGCACCATGTACTTCCGATCCTTCGTCCCATCTTCTGTAGTGTAGCGAAGTTGCACGCGTTCTGGAATCTCCATCGTGGTGTCGGCCCGGACGACGAGTTTGAACTCGCCCCCCTTGGCGATCACCGCCTCACCGTTTTTGAATCCTTCCACGACGAGCCGCGTCGTTCGCGGCCAAAGGGCGTCGGTCACGGTGGCCAGCCGGGCTACTGCGAACCGAAACATCTGCGGCCGGCTCGCGGCCATCGCTGCCACCGAGACCGAGAGCATTGCGGCCAACACGATCGCCGCCGTCAGCGGCCGAAAGTTGAACACACGATTGACGTTGACCGAAGTGGCATGCTCTTCGGCTTCGAACCGGGCCCCGGCGAGCATCTCGCGCGTGGTTTCGTCCGCAATAGCTTCGTGGCCGGACATCTCGATGGTCGTCAGCAGGCTTTCGCGGAACGGGAACCAGCGCTCAAGTAGCACGGCCATGCTGCGGTTGGGCAACGGCACGCGCAAGCGGTCGATCAGCCCGCGGTAGGCCGCATAGGCCGTCGCTGCTGCAGCAGCCAACAGCATCACCAGCCGCACGTCGCGCGGCGGCTCGAAGGTCCAATCGATGGCCAGCAGAATCCAGAACGCCACTAGCGCGGTGGCCACCGTCCAGGCCGCCCCTTCCAAGGCAACGTAAGTGCGAATGCGACGCCGCAGGCTGGATAGCAGCGCCTCGAGGTTGCCGGTGATGCGGGGATCTTCTTCGACAATGGCCATGAGGTGAATCGGTTGTTTACGCCAGTTTCAGCAATCGCCGGGTGAACCACTCGCAGCATAGCGCGCCGCAGACCAGCGCGAGCATCCACGGCTTGTCCCATAATCGTTCGGGAGCGGCGGCAAGCGTTGTGGTGCGGCTCGCATCGCGCAGCGCCTCCGGCAGGGCACCGGCAGCTTTGAACCCTACGTAGTATTGACCGCCGGTCTGCCGCGAAAGTTCACTGAGCACCGCGTCGTTGCGTTCGGTATGAGCGCGCTCGAGGTCGGGGACCGTCACCTGGATCGGCAAGGCAGCCAGCCGCTGGCCGTCGCTCTCGGGAAGCACCAGCTCCAGACGGTAGCTCCCTTCCTTGCGGACCACGAAGCTTCCGCGGTAACTGCCGGGCCGATTGGCGTCGCGGGCGATCGACGAGTTGTCCAGCGAACCGTCGGGGGCAATCACCGTGACCGGCACGTTCGGCAGTTCGAGCGGGTCGAGCTTCGCATCGGTCAGTTGCGCTCGCACTTCCACCGTGTCGCCCGGCACGAACCGATCCCCTTCGGTCAGCAGCACGCCGCGGCTGCTGCCGCGCAGCAATCGCCCCTGCGACACGTGCCGCAGCAACTTCGTGTAGAACGATTCGAACAGGCCATCCCCGTCGCTGCGCAGTCGCCACATCTCACCGCTGCCGAGGTAGAAAACCTGCCCGGAGCCGAAGTACTGCCCCGCCATGTAAACCGGCAACTGGTCACCGATGGCGGTGCGCGGATCGGAGAACCGCGCGAACACCGTCGCGCCGAGCTTCGGCCCGCGTACGTCGTAGTAGCCGAAAACGCCCTTGAAGTCGGCCCAGGCGGCGGCGCTGGCGCTGGCCGTGTCGCCAAGCCACAGGAACTGCGCATCGAGCCCGTCGCGCGTGAACTCCAACGGCCACGGCTGCTTGGCGCCGAACCGCGCATCTTCGACCACGGCGAAACGGCGGTTGAACTCGACGGGATACAGCGCTCGGATTTTTTCCAGCGCCGGCGACTGGAGCCAAGCGTCCATGAAGATCGGCCCCGCGACGACGATCAGTCCACCGGCTTCGTTCGCCACCCAGCGCTCAAGCATTTCGACCTGCGACGCGTCGAGATCGCGCCAGTCGGAATCGAACGCCACGATCGCGTCGTAGGCAAACAACGCCTCGCGCGTCGTGGGGAACTCATCGAGGATCTGATGGGCATCCTGCGAAACCCCTTCGCTGCCGGTCTGCAACAGCACATCGACCTCAACGTCCTTATCGCGCCGCAGCACGTTGCGCAAGAACTGGTACTCGCGCGCCGGGCCGCCGGCAAACAGCAGCACCCGCGATCGGCGGTCGACCACCTCGACGCTTGCTTCGCGCTGGTTGTCGTCGACGATGCGGTCGGCAACCGGTGGGCGGACCCGCAGCAAAAGCGTCCGTCGCCCCGCCTCGCCCGGCGTGATCTCGAACTTCACCGGCACCGGCTCGGCATCGGAGCCAAGGACCACTTGCTGGGTGCCCTCGAGCCGCGCCGCTGTCTTGTCGTCGCCCGTGCCGGGACGCGACAACAGTTCGACCGTCGCGCTCTTTCCCGCCATACCGACCGCTTGCACGTAACCGGTGACATTGAACGCGTCGCCGGGATAGGCGCGGGCCGGAACGACAAAATCGCTCACGCGTACGTTCACCGGCAAGGTGCTCGAGCCGATGCCGACCGCGTAGATCGGCACCCCCAGTTCCTTCGCCAAAGGAATTGCCGAGGCCGCGTCGGGACCAGCGTTCTGCTGGCCATCGCTCCAGACGACAACACCCGCCAGCGGCGCCGTGCGCTGATCGTTCAACAACTGGCGCAATGCTTGGCCGAGCCTCGTTTCCGGCCCGCGCGGCGACAAGGTCGCTGCCCAATCGACCGGCGTCGTGCGGCCACTGGCCTCGGACGCTGAACCCTCGGCCAGGCGTTCCAAGGTCACGATCGGCTGCACGTCGGCATCGAAACGGTAGACAGCCACATCGTGCACGCGGCGCAGGGCGCCGAGCAATTTGCCGTCGCCGAACATGGCGGCCAGCTGCTGTGCCCGGTTCGGCTCGCTGGGCGTGGCATCGTCGTCGTCGGTGGCCATGCTCAGGCTAGTGTCGGCCAGCATCACGACACGCGAGGTCTGCACATCGTCGCGCTCGTGGCGCCACTGTGGTTGAAGGTAGATTACCGCCAGGCTGGCGAGCGCCGTCATTCGCAAGGTGATGAGCAGCACCGACCAGCCGGCGCCCAGCTCGCTGGTATCGCGGCGGTACATGGTCACCACGTACACCGCCAACGTCACGAACACCACAGCCGGCAGCAGGTAATCGGTCGGCGACTGGATGCGCCCCAATTCGAACTCGCGGCGCGTGAGCACTTCGGCCAGCAGGATGGGAATCGCCGGAGCGTTCATCGCAGCACCCGCTCGCTGGCCGGCAGGTGGTAACTGGCCGCATACGCCAACGCCTGCTCGCCAACCAAGAGCGCCACCAGCGCATACAGCAACAGATCGCTAAGGTTCGACCCGGCCGCGTCGCGCGGCGCGGAAACGAACCGCGCGGCGTCGTGGAACGTGTAGTGCAGCTTCGGCAGCCGAGCAGCAAGCTGCGTAGCGTCGAGTGTGGCGAGGTTGCCCTCCTCGGGATCGACGTTCAGCGCCCAGCGCCGCGCCTCGTTGCGGCCGTTCGTTTCGGTCAACTGCGCCTCGTAAATTCCAGCGAAACCGGTGTCGGTGTAGCGGGCTTCGAGGCCTTCGGGACCAGCCGTCAGATCGAGCGCCGTTGGCGGCAGGCCGCTGTCCGCCGGCGGCGTGAACTGCGCGCGGGCGTCGTAGCGCGTCGGATCGAGCTTTACGACCAACGGCGAACCGACCGGCAGCGACACCTGCTGGACCGATGCCGCGCCGAGCCAAGCCTGCATTTGCAGCAGCGTGACCACAAAACTGGGATTGCGCGCCCAGTTGTTCCAGGCCGGGCCGGCCGTGGTGAGCAGAGCGAGGACGCGCCCCGTGCCGAATCGCCGTTCAATCGCCAACGGCGAGCCGTTTCGCAAGGTGGCCAGCACGCGTACGCTGGAATCGGCCGGGGGCTGCCAATCTTTGGCGACGAGCATGAACCGCTCGATTGTTACCGCCGAAAGGAAGCTGTTTCGCTCACCGGCCAAGGCTTTGAAGATCGTGTGATCGTTCACGCTCAGGTCAGGAATCTTTTCAAGCCGATCGACGATCAACTGCGTCGCCCCGACGAGAGGCGCCGGGAAGATGCCTGCACCGTCACGGTAAAGCTGCTGATTGTAAAACTGCGCCGCCACGCGTGGCCCCATGAAAAACGCCACGCCGCCGCCATCGCGCACATAGCGCTCGAGCGCTGACACGGCATGCTCGTCGAGCCGTTCGACGCCGAGCAAGTAGATCGCCGAGTAGCCCGCAAGAGGTTGTGTGTTCAGGAAGGCCGGCGGCTCGACGCGAACATCGACGCCGGTCTTCACCGAGCCGCCGGGGTTCAGCGCGGCGGCCAGCAACCGGGCATCGGGCTGATCAGAGTCGCCATCGACCACCAGCACCGGCACAGTCACCGGCATGTCGATGGCCGCGTAACGGGCATTGTCGACCGCCACGGCATCGCTCGGCAGCCGAGCCGCGACGACGTGGACGCCAGCCGTGGGAAACAGCACCTGAAGGCTGCGCGTGACGGTTTGGCCAGCAGGGATTTCGTCGAACTTCAGCGACGTATGGCCGCCGCCTTCCTGCTCGACCGTGACGGCCAGATCGCGCACCGGGGCGGTGCCGAAGTTCTTCACACCCAAGTGCAGCGGCAGGTCAACATCGGCAGCGCGTGTCCCTTCGTCGGGCAGCAGAGCGGTGATTGCCAGGTTCGGGCGCGATGCATCGACGCAATCGATAAACTGCAATTGCGCGCCGTCGGCAGTCCAGCTCGCCAGGCCCGCGGCCAGGCCTGCCGGCTCGTTCCATTGATTCGTGCGGAAATCGGTGACCAGGTAGACCACGCGGCGCGCGGCGTCGGGCGGGCCGAGCAGTTCGCGAGCCACGGCAATCGCTCGGGCCGGGCCGGCCGATGCATGCGACGGCTGCCAAGGCTTGATCCGCTCGCCGAGCCGCTGGGCGAAATCGCGGTCAACGCGCTGCTGGAGCAGGTCGGCGCGGTCGGCCCCCGTGGCGCTCGCCGCCCAGGAGAATCGCACTAGGGTGAAGCGCTGCGGTGTATCTTGCTGGGCGGCGTGCTCGGCGAGGCGGCCGATTGCTTGTTTCGCCTGGTCGAACGCGCTGGTGTCGGCCCAGCGATCCGACATCGAGAAACTGTCGTCCAACAGCACGACGTGCTCGATCGCCTGCCCGCCGATGCCCAATCGCCACGAATCGCTCCACAACGGTTGTGCCAGAACCAGCACCACCGCCGCCACCGCCCCGACGCGCAACAGCAACAGAATTAGCTCCTTGATCCGTATCCAACGGCTGTTCTTGCGCTGGCTCGCAAGCAGGAACTCCATCGCCCCCCAGCGCACGCGCCGATGCCGCACCAGGTTGATCAAGTGGATGAACACCGGAACGGCCATCAGTGCCAAGCCCCAGAGCAACAGTGGATTGATGAAGGCGGGCATGGGGGCGGTAAATGCTAAATGCGAAATGCGAAATGCTTAATGAAGGAACACCGGCGGCTTGCCGCAATTAAGCATTTCGCTTTCAGCATTTCGCATTCTCCTTAAGCGGCTCTCGCGGCCAAAAATGCTGTCAGCGCCACGTCCATCGGTTGGCTCGTGCGCACCAGGGCATAGTCGACCGTGTTCCGGGCGCAACCGCGGCGCACTTCGTCGAGATAGGCCTGCAACGCGTCGAGGTAGCCGCGGCGCAGCGCCCGGGGATTGCACGTCAGGTGGTCGAGCGTTTCCAGCCCGTCGAAGCGCGTGGGACCGTCGAACGGAAAATCAAGCTCGTCGTCGTCCATCACGTGCAGCAGCAGCACGTCGTGGCCGCGTTGCCGCAGCAGGCCGAGTCCTTTGAACAGGCCTTCGCGGTCGACCAGCAGGTCGGACACCAGCACCATCATCCCGCGGCGCGGCGAGCTTTCAGCCACGCGGCGAAGGATGCCGCCCAGGTCGGTCTTATCGCGGGGATCACTGACATCGAGCGCGGAGATGATCGCGTGCAGGTGATGGTGGGCCGATCGAGGCGGCACCATGACGCGCGGCGCGGCGTCGAACGACACGCAGCCCACGGCGTCCTGTTGCCGCAACAGCAGATACGCCAGGCTCACGGCGAGCGTGCAACCGTATTCGTATTTGCTGAGCGGCCCACGGCCGTAGCGCATGCTTCCCGAGACATCGACGAGCAGCGTCGACCGCAGGTTCGTGTCTTCCTCGTATTGCTTGACGTAGTAGCGGTTCTGCTTGGCCCAGACCTTCCAGTCGATGCGGCGCATGTCGTCGCCGCGGGTGTACTCGCGGTGCTGCAGGAACTCGACGCTTTGGCCGAAGTACGGACTGCGATGCGCGCCGGAGAGAAAACCTTCGACAATGTAGCGGGCACGCACGTCGAGGCGGGCGATCCGTTGGATCGTCTCAGGACGCAAAAATCTTTTGGAATCGGGCATCGCCTGAAAGTTCGTCTTCCTGGGTCGGGGTGCGCTCGATCAATTGATCGACGACGTGATCGGGCGTGACGCCTTCGCTCTCGGCGGCGAAGTTCAGCACCAGCCGATGCCGCAACACCGGCTTGGCGAGCGCTTGAATGTCCTCGGTGGAAACGTGCGTGCGGCCCCGCAACAGAGCCCGGGCCTTGCCACCCAGGATCAGGTTCTGCACCGCGCGCGGGCCAGCGCCCCAATTCACCTGGTCGCGTACGAAGTCGGGAGCGCCCGGTTCATGCGGCCGCGTCTGCCGCACCAGCGCCACCGTGTAACGCACCACGTGATCGGTGATCGGCACTTCGCGCACCACGCGCTGCAATTGCAAAATGTCCTCAGCCATGAGCACCGGCACCACCTGCTCGGCCGGGCTGCCGGTGGTGCGGCGGGCGATCTCGAACTCGTCGGCGAAGTTCGGATAGCCAACGAACACCTTAAACATGAAGCGGTCCTGCTGCGCCTCGGGCAATGGGTAGGTGCCTTCCTGCTCGATGGGATTTTGCGTCGCAAGCACGAAGAACGGATCGTCGAGCGCATGCCGCACGCGGCCGGCGGTGACTTGCCGTTCCTGCATCGCTTCGAGCAGCGCGGCCTGAGTTTTCGGCGGCGTGCGATTGATCTCGTCGGCCAGCACGATGTTGGCGAACAGCGGCCCTTCGAGGAACCGAAATTCGCGCGTGCCGGTCGCCTTGTTCTCCTCGATGATCTCGGTGCCGGTGATGTCGGCCGGCATCAGATCGGGAGTGAACTGCACGCGGCTGAACGACAAGCTGAGCGTCTGGGCGAGTGTGCTGACCATCAACGTTTTGGCCAGTCCCGGCACGCCTTCCAGCAGGCAATGGCCTCGGCTGAACAACGAGATCAGCAGCTCCTCGATCACGTCGCTTTGGCCGACGATCACCTGGTTGAGCTGTTCGAGGATGCGCGTGCGTGCAGCAGTAATACGCTTGGAAGCGGAGGAGTCGAAGGAGGTCATTAGGATGTGTTATCGGTTACGAAGACTGTGAATCGACCCCCGCCATCAATCCGGCAATGGACAAGTCCTCATCGAGTTCTGGCCAGTGCAGGCTGATGCCACCGCCGCCAATTTCGTATTGCTTTCGCTGCTGTACGGTCGCCTTCCGCAGTGCCGGAAACCATATCAACGGAACGCTCAAGATTCGCCCGTCGGTAAAAAAAACGGTCATCATTTCGGGGTCGAATTTTACGTCCTTAGCCAGTGCCGTCGTCGGCGTGAACGAGCGCTGGGCCTTCGGCACTGAGGCCGAAACTTTGCCTTTTACTTTACGAGACGAAGTACTCATTCCATGTCTCCAGAAGCTCTTCACGAAAGTCGGCGACGATCTGCTCGATTTGGCCTAACTCCCGAACATTAAACGCATAATTCGCCGCTAGCTCGACGGGATCGAGCCAGAACTTTGCTTCGTGTTCGCCAGCCTTCACGTGGATATGAGGCGGCTCCGTACCTTCGTTGCTGAAAAAGAAGAACCGATAGCGACCTACTCGAAGAACTGTTGGCACAATCACGCATTCTACTTCAGTCGTCGTCGGCTCGGCGGGGATCATCCGTGATGGCAGGGTGCTCCTTCCTCCACGCAAGTGCATTTTGAACGGTGTCGGCAAAGAAGCGGTCATTCAAATTCAAGCCATTCTCAGTTCGATACTTCGGCGATTGTGTGCTCGGTTTAAACCCGTTGTGAATCTTTAAGAAATACCCGAGCCGACAGGCTACGAAATAACCACTCCGATCGCCTGGCGCGCCGACGTTCTCGAGAATTGAAAAACCGAGATCAAGAATCGCTCCCTGGTTCGCTTGCGAATAGGTGAAGAAGCGATTGCCGATGTTAAACAAGCTGAGTCGCTTTAACATATCGTCGCTTGACGGCGCGGCCCGAACGAACTCGACGGCGGTCGGCACATATTTTTCCCCGCATCGGTGGAGCAACACCTCGATAACGCTCCGCCGATCAGCGCCGGAAGTTGTTGGTCGGTTCATGAAATCGACCAACGGCGCCTCAGCGGACTCATCCCACTGTTCGGTCCGCAGAATGCCTAGAACAGTGCCTCGACGCAGACGCCGGAGCATTTCCGGCCCAACGACCGCGGGATCGCTGGCGATTAATCTTTCCATAATTGCCTCGCGATCTTGATTCGAGACGTCTGGCTTCTCGAGTAGCGCGACAAGCTCAACAACGGTTTCGCCGCTTACGCAAAGCGTCAGTAGTAAAATTGCTAAGTTCATGACCGATGCCGGGGCTCTGCGCGATGACTCGTAGCTACCGTTGGTAAATCGGCAGCGTGCCGTTTTCGAGTTGCAGGATGGTGAGGTTCACCGCCGTGGTGTAGACCGGGCCCAGGTAGCCCTGCGACCAGGAGCCGTCGGCGGCCGCCTCGGCGGCGAGTTTGGCGAACACCTTGTCGCGATAGGGGGTCCATTGCTTATCCCCTTCACGATAGCAAACCTGGGCGTAGTAGTAGTGTGCGTAGTGCCAGTAGCCGAAGCTTTCGTTCTGGATGTTGTCGAGATTCTTGCGGCAGTAGGTGAGCAGCTTGGGCACGTATTGGCTGTCGTAGTCGCCGGCGTTGAACAGGCAGGCGATCGCCGCGGCTGAGATGGCTGGCCGGCCGCCGCCCCCTTGCGAGCTGTACTGCACGCCGCCGTCGGGCAGGGTGCACTTGCGAATGTACGCCACCGCCTTGTCGATGATCTCTTTGGGGACCGGGATGCCGGCGTTGCGACAACCGCGCAGGCCCTGAACCTGCGTGATCGTGGTCGAGCCTTCGTCGAAACCATGGCCGTCCTTGGCGCTGACATATCCCCAGCCGCCGGCGGCAGTTTGCGCCTCGCCGGTGAATTGCACGGCGCGGGTGAGCACGTCGACGAGTGTTTCGCGGCGGTCGGCATCCTCTTCTTCGCCGAGGACCTGCGAAAGGAACAACATCGAATAGCCGTGACCGTAGGTGTAGCGGTCGTCCTTGGTTGGATCGCCGATGAGGCCGTTGGAACGACTCCGACTCACCAGGTAATCGATCGCACGGCGAATGTTCGGGGCGAACTTTCCCTGCGTGGCCGTCGAGCCTTCGCCCAAGAGCGCGACACCGGCCAGGGCGGTCATCGCCGTCGGATAACGCCCTTCGCTGCCGCTCCAATGTCCCAGGCGCGATTGCGAATTGGCGAGCCATTCGAGCCCGCGACCCACGATTCGTTCGACCGTGGGATCGCGTGAGACATCGGCCTGGGCCGTGGCCGCTCCAAGAACCAACATCGTCAGCAGGGCGAACATCGTCAGCAGGGCGATCGTCACGCGGCGCATGTCATTGGCCCAGCAAGGGTGGAACGATCGGGAAGGCATGCGACTCGAGCCACTCTTGGAACGATCGCCCCAGCACTCGGCCTGCGCGCGTCGTCAAAGGCTCGACAGGTTTTCCCGCCTGCGCGTCGCCCGCCGGCCAGGGGGCTGCGGTGAAGGTCAGTCGCACCGCCATGCGCGGCGTGCGGAGGATCGCTTGGTGGTTCTGCCGATCGCCGACCACTTCGATCGTCGTGAACGGCCCTTGGGTGCGTTCGTTGTAGATGACGTGACCTGTTCGCTTGTCGATGCACAGGATGCCGACCTGTGGCTGCGATTCGCGCATCGAACGTTGCCGGGGATAAACCTGGGCGGCGAACAACAGGAACGGCAGCCCGGCCGGCTGATGGAACGAAAGGCCACGACCGTCGATCGGCGTGGTGAACACCAGCTTGCCGGTCGCGCGGTCGAAACCATACAAGTTACCGTGCAGCGGATTGCCAAAGCCACTGCCCGGGAATGGCTGCACGTTGTCGCCGCCGCGATCGGACCATGGACGATTGGTGATCAGCAGGTCGCGCTCGGCAGTGCGGTTGATGAAGATTTCGGTCAGCGCCGGCTCAGGTTCGAGTTGCGCGTCGATCTGGCGTGCGCCGTCGGCCAGGTTCATCACCGCGAAGTGACCATTGGGCTCGAGCACGCCGACAGCCTGCTCTTCGATCGGCCACGGCTTTGAGCCGGCGGAAAAGGTCTTTTCCCAAACGTCGCTCTCACTCCAAACATCGCGCCACTTGAGCGATGCACGCCCGCCGACGGTCGACCAGATCAGCACCCGGCGCCCGAGCACCGCCAAGCGCTGCTCGACAACGGGAACCGTGCGGCGTCCCATTTCGTGGCCGTCGATGGCGCGTACGACCAGGGCGTTGGTCGAGTTCGGCGCCGCGACGAACAGCAACTCGTCATCGCCGAACACGTCGCTCCCGGGTTCGATGCCGCCGCGCATCCACAACGGCTTACCGGTGAGCGGATGGACAGCCGTGAGTTGCCGCTGCCGCTGGAAGCACACACGCTGGCTGCTTACGGGCCCGGTGGCTCCCACCGGCCGGCCCGAGGCATCGTTGGCGATGAACCGGCGCACGCCCCAGGGCATATTCACGGCACGAGGCGGCGCAGGGGGGCGAACCATGTTCGGCAGCAGTTCGGTCAGCTCCTGGCGCCACAGGATGCGCGGCGCTCCCTTGCCCGTGTTGCCGAGCGTGTCGACTGCGATCAATTGCAAGCCCATCGACGCCACGAGCAGGTGACCGTCGACGCGCGTATGGATTACGCTGTGGTTGAAACCGTAGGTGGTGCGCTCGCTGCCGATGGCGACGCGCCAGCGCTCGCGTCCCAGCTCGTCGCGGCCGGCAAGCGACTGCGCCTGCTGGTCGAACTCGATCGTCGAGCGGTCGAAGAATGGTCCTCGGCTGCCGCGGATATCGACGGCAAACACGCGCGTCGGCTGGGCCGATTGCGATTTGAGCGGCTCCTGGTTCACGACACCTGTGGGCCAATCGTTGCCATCGAGTCGGCCGATGGCGGACTTGTCGGCAGCGTCGGGGAACCAATCGCTCAGGAGCTGCTTGCCGGTTTTGCCGTCGAGGCAGACGTCGTCGGACCATTGCCGCAGCCGCTCGACCAGCGCGCCGGCCTCGTCGAGCCGACGATGCTCCTTGAGCATGCGGACCAGCGAGGCGACCGCGGGCCGCGCTCGCTGCGGATCGTCGGACTGCGCCAGCCGCCGCCATAACTGCTCGGACTCGAGCGGCGACGCCACGCCTGCCACGCGCGCCGCCAACAGTGTGATCGCGTCTTCGGCAATCGGCTGACCGTCGAAGTAGCTCACGAACCGACGCAGCGCCTCGGTGCTGTCGGCCTCGGTGGCCAGATCGAGCCGGCGGCGCAGCGCGGCATCGATCGCCGAGCGTTCCTGTTCGCCTGCCGTGGCTCGCAGCGATCGCAGCCGGGCCTGCACCCACTGATCGCGGCGGACTTGCAGCGGCGCGTCCTCGGCAATGCGTTCCAGCTCATCGCTGCCAATCGGCTCGAGATCGACGAGCTTCAAATACGCTTCGAACGCGGGGAGCACGTCGCCCGATTCCTGCAAGCCGACAGCCAGCACGCGCAGCGCGGCGAGCCGCTGGGCCGGTTGGTCGACGAGCCCTTCCAGCTCGGGGACCGCACCCCGATCGCGGGCGAAGTTGCCACGCAGACCTTCGAGCAGGCAGTCGATGAGCAACTGGCGCGTGCGCGGATCGGGGCGTGCCGCGAACGAACGCCGCAGCAGATCGAGCGCTTCGTCCAGCTTGCCCGCTTCGAGCACCAACTCCGCCCGCAGCGCTAATGCTGCGGGGTCGCCAGGATGCTCGGCGAGCGTTTTTGCCACTCTGCTGCGCAGCTCGTCGAGTTGGTAAAAGCTTTCGAGATTCGCGGGGCTTTGCGAAAGAATCTCGCCACCGTAGCAAACAAGGTTGCCAGGAATTGTGCCGCTGCGCGATTTGGCGCGCGCCACGATCCGACCATCTTTCAGATCGATCGTCGCCACTTCGGCCGTCGTGAGCGGCAGAAAGTACTGTCCGTCGTTGAAGAAGCCGCGGCCGCTGGGAAAGCTCGCCTGCGGCAATGGCGTGGTCCAGGCGATCTTGCCGTCGGTCAGTCGATATTGCCGGACATGCGAGCTACCAACCACGGTGACCAGTCCGTCGTGGACTGCGGCGACGTAGATACCCGTTTCGCGCGGCTGCACCCATAGCCGCTTGCCGTCGAGCAGGCTGAGACAGTGCAACTCGGGCACTGCCGCGCCGCCGGCGACCGATTGAACCACCTCGACCGGCGTGACGAGCACGTGCCCGTCGGCGATGGTCACCGTGGCGTCGGCCCAGTGATCGTTCTCGGTGCCGGCACCGACGACCGATTGCATCATTGCTGCGCGGCCGCGCATGGGCATCTCGTCGCCACGCTGGTAGCGGTAGCCCCATAGCAATGAGCGAGTAGTCAGATCGACGGCAACAACGGCCCCGGCACTCGTCGGACAGACCAGGATCCCGTCGGCATACGAGGGAATCGCGCCGGCAAGGCGGCGGCTGGCGTCTTCGACGATCGTGCGTTCGACCATCGCCAACTGCTGCGACCACTCGACCGACACCGTTTTGGCGCGCGTTTCGGGATCGACTTTGGGGCGGAAGGCCAACAAGCGGATTTCCCCTTTGATCTCGGCCAACGTGTAGAGCAGACCCGAGAGCGGCAGCGGCGGGCCGAGGAAAAACGCCCCGGCCAGCTCCGAACGCTCGTCGGGGCCGGCGCCCGAGAGGTCCCATTCCAGCTTTCCCTCATCGGCGATCGAATACGCCGCCAGGCGATTCTGCGGCCGGCTGGCGGAATCGATGAGCACGCGGCCATTCGCGGCGACGGTTTGACGTCCCGACTCGCTCGACATGTCTTCGGTCAGATCCTCGATGCAGAACACCGAGCGGCCGTCGCTGCTCAACGAGCCGTAGATCGAGTCGTCCCACAGCCGCTCGTCGAGCCAGGTGGCGAACATCGCGTTGGCCGTCGGTTCGGTGTTGCTCGACTCGAGCACGGCGCGCACGCTCTCGTCGGTTGGGCCACTCCAGATACGCTTGCCAGTCTTGAAATCGACGGCCACCAGGCCAGCAACCGTGCGCGTGAAGATGTAATCATTGACGGCCAACGGATGGATGCTCGGCACCGCCGCGATGCCTTGATCGAGATACGCTTGCTCGATCAACTCGGTGAGCCGTTCGATCCGCGGATCGTTCGTCAGCGGCACCGCCCAGCGGCGATTCAAGAGCGGCGCTCCGCCGCGGCTAACAGCGTTGCGCGAGGGGTCGCCGCGGAACAACGTCCATTGCTCGGCACCGGGACTGGAGCCGTGGCGAGCCGGTTCGACAATCTGCTCGAGCCAGGCGAGCGCCTGAATGTCGCGTGCCGTCGGTTTGCGCGTCCACTGTCCGGGCGGCGTCACGGGGACAGGCGGAATGGGCCCCTCGAATGGCTTGTATTTTCGGCCCGAGATGGTGAATGTGCCCTTGAACTGCTCGATCGCATCGACGGCGTTTTGCCATTGGCCGGCGCGTGCCCAACACACGGCTAGCTTCAGCGACAGGGCCGGCTCGAACCGCTCGGCGGCTGCCGGCGTTTCCTTGAGCCGTTTGAAACAGAGCGCCGCCGGCAACGGTCGGCCGCGCTCCATGTGGATCGTGCCCAAAAGCTCGGTGGCCTCGTAGCCGGCGCGGGTATGGAAGAAGCGGCGAGAGACCTCGGCCAGCCGATCGGCATCGCTTGCCGCGACCGCTTCATCGAGCAGTCGTTGGGCCTCGGCGCCGAACTGCGTTTCGTACGACTCGCGACCCTCGGCCGGCATCGTGCCCAGCAGCCGCTGGGCTTCGGTCTTCAGGCTATGGTAGACCTGTTGCTGCTGCCCTTTGGGGCGGAAGAAGTAGTCCTCGGGGGCTTCCAGCAGGCTGCCCAGCAGCCGGACCGCTTCGCCGTACCGCTTCTCGTCGAACAGCTTACTGGCCGTGGCCAGCCGCTGCATCGAGGCCCGGTCGGTCGGGAAGTAGATCGACTCCTCAAGCAGCGGTTCCGCCGCCCGGGCCGCCGGGATGGTGGGCGTTAGAATCGATACAACCGGTAGTCGGACGTCGGAACCGGCCAAAGCCAGGGCCAGCGTCGTCCATGCTGCTTGGCGCAATGCCCTCGGACCGCGACCCATCCTTCCTCCTCACCGGATGCACTTGAGCCGGCCCGATCCCCGGAGCACGCTCTAGGCGAATCGTCATAACCGGCGACTGAACAATATCTTATACGAGCTACCAAAGACCAACAAGCAGCCGAGCCCGCGACGGCGATCCACGGGCCCGGCAATCGCCGGAGCAAGTTTGAGCAACCGAGCAGCGCAAGTGCGTAGCGTGAGCTACGCTTTCGCGTCGAATGCCCCCGGGGGACGAGCCGGTCGAGCTTCTCGCGACGCGGGAGCAGAGCTAGGCCGATCGTCGCGCACGGGGCACGACGGCAGGGCGCGTGTGGGCAAAAGCACGAGGAATCCCGCAGGTTTTTTGACGAATTAAGCGTTTTCCTCGGGTTTTTTGCATTGCAATTTCGCCGTTCTCGATTTTAATCATCGCGTCCGATAGCGGACGGACGAGTTTTCCAGCACTATTCCCGCAAGGAGGAACGCTCCATTATGGCAAAGGCCGCAAACGGTACGTCGGCGCCCGCGAAGAAGGCTCCGACCAAGAGCGAGGTGATGAACAACATCGCCACCGCGACCAATTTGTCGAAGAAGGAAGTGGCTGCCGTCTTCGATGCCCTGGCTACCGAGATCAAGAAGAGCTTGAGCGCGAAGGGGGCCGGGATCTTCACCATCCCCGGCGTCGTCAAGATCACCAAGAAGAAGAAGCCCGCCTCGCCGGCCCGCAAGAACGTGCCTAATCCGTTCAAGCCGGGCGAGTTCCGCGACATTCCCGCGAAGCCGGCCTCGATGCAGGTCAAAGTTCGCGCGCTGAAGCAATTGAAGGCGATGGTCTAACCGACCACCTTGTTCGTCGTCCAACGCAAACCGCTCGGTGGCCGCTGCCCCCGAGCGGTTTTGTTTTGCGCTGACAGAATATTCATACGGACACAGAGGCACGGAGTGGCGTGAGCCGGGATTCTGGCAAGCCGGGCGCCATGATACGATTCTGGTATGACACCTAAAACCACCGCAGAGCAGCGCGAAGCTCTTCGTCGCCGCGAGCGACAATCTCCAGTTCGCGTCGAGGATGACGAGACGCACGAGGCCTATTTTCTCGTCGACATGGAAACAATCGAAAGGCTGCGCCATCAGCAAGATTCAGACGCCATCCGCGACGGTCTCGCCGATGTAGAAGCAGGACGCGTGTCCCCGCTTGACGAGGCGTTCGAGCGCATTCGAGCGAAGCTTGGCCTGCCGCCCGAGTGATGGTCTACACCGTTGCCATCACGGAGCGGGCGGAACGCGACATGGAACGAATCGCACGATGGTGGGCTGCCGAGCGGTCGCCAGAGCAGGCGTCGCGGTGGCTCAGCGGCTTACGAACGAAGATTGCGATCGCTGTCGAAGGTCGCCGCAACGGTTTCCACTCGTCCGAGAGCACGAGAAGCTCGGCCATCAACTTCGTGAGTTGCGGTTGGGCCTTGGTCGTCGGCCCACACACCGCGCAATCTTTCTCGTCCGAACCGGTTTGGTCCTCGTTCTGACCGTGCGGCATTTGGCCCAAGATGAGCTTACGCCGGACGACTTACGCTGAACTCGCGAACTCGCACCGATGCAAATCACTCCACGTCGCGGCCTTCGATGACGTCGAGCATCGGCGGTAGCGCGCGCGTCGGCTGCATCGCACCAGAGTCGAGGCGGCGAAAATAGTCGCGCATCGCGGCAATCGCCCGCGGCGACATGAACAGTACCACCGGCGCGTTGACGAACAACATCAGGCCCGCGCCCAGGTCGGCCAGGTTTCCCAGGTGGGCGTCGGTCGTAATGAACCCGGGCAACGTGGCGACAACGCCAAGCACGCAGAACAACAGTTTGTAGGCGACTACGGCTCGCGTGCCGAGTAGATATACGGTGGCTTGCTCGCCGTAGTAGCTCCACGAGATCATCGTCGAGATTGCGAACAGCCAACAAGTTAGCGTCACCAGCCATTTACCCAGCCCCGGCACCGCACGGTCGAAGGCATGGCCCGTGAGCGCCGCCCCGGTGTAGTCGCGGTACAGGCTGTGATCGACCATCGCCGCCCCGTTGGGCATCACTGTTTCCCAGCGGATGACGAGCTCCTCGCCCGGGTGAAGCAGCTTCTCGATGCTGCCGCGAATCTTCACGCGCTGGCCGTCGGCAAGCGCGGCAATCATGAATACATGCTGGTTGGGCTCGAGCACCTCGTCGGGCGAGTTCGGCTCGAAATGGGCAACTTCCGAATGGATGCCCGGCGTTCCGGAAAACTCGCCGATCGGCCCACGGTTCCATGTTTCGGTGCCCAGAATCACCAGCGCCGTCAGCGTACAGACCAGGCAGGTGTCGATGAACGGTTCCAGGCCGGCGACGATCCCTTCGCGCACCGGCTCGCTGGTCTTTGCCGCGGAATGAGCGATCGGGCTCGTCCCCTGCCCTGCCTCGTTCGAGAACAGCGCGCGGCGCAGCCCGGTGGTGATGCCGAACCACAGGCTCGCGCCAAGGAACGCGCCTTGGGCCTCGGTGGGACTGAACGCATCGCGTACGATGCCGGCTAGCAGCGCGGGGATATTCGCCGCCTCAAGCACCAGCACCGAGATCCCCGCGAGCAGGTACAGGCCGCACATCATCGGCACCAAAATCCCGGTCACGTCACCGATGCGGCGAATACCGCCGATGATCACCAGGCCGGTGAGCACCGCCATCACCGTGCCGGTTAGGACCTGCGGCACGCCGAAATAAGCGCGCGTGATGTTCGCCACATTCCACGACTGAAACATGTTGCCGCTGGTGATGATCGTCAGCAGCAACGCCAGGCAGAAGATCGCGGCGATGATGCGGGCGATCGTGTCGCGCGGGCCGCGACGCTCGGGGGCCAGCCCATTGCGGGCGATCCACATGGTGCCGCCGCGCGGGTTGTCGGGATCGCTGGTGTCGCGGTACATCATGGCCAGCGTCACCTCGACCGCCTTGATGGCCATGCCGAAAATGCCGGTCACCCACATCCAGAACAGCGCGCCGGGACCGCCGAGGCTAATGGCCAGCGCCACCCCGGCAATGTTCCCCAGGCCAACGGTCCCGGAAAGGGCGGTCGAGAGGGCTTGAAAGTGATTGATCGCCCCCGGATCGTGGCGCTCATCGTACTTGCCGCGCACCAGGGCGATGCCATGCGTCAGCGACCGCCACTGCACGAACTTAGTCCAGACCGAGAAGAGCAACCCAAGTGCCAACAGCAGACCGAACGTATGCGTCCCCCAGAGCACTTGGACGACGCGGTCGATGACGAGATTGAGCAAGGACATGCGCGAAAACTCGAAAAACCGTAAGCCGAACGCGGTCTCGTGCTCAGCGACGGTCCGTTTTCGGCTCAACGACGTCCGTCACTCGTCTTCCTCGTCCTCCTCCTCGTGTTCGACGCGGTCGATAATCTGCTCCTCGTAGGCGGCAATGATTTCCAGAGCCTTGGCCTGGTCGCGGCGGTGAACCAGAATCTCGGGGCCCATAATATCGAGCCCCGGCAGCGGCACGTTCTCGTCGGTCACCTTGGCGGCGATCCCCTCCTCGTCGAGCAAATTGGCCACCAGGTGCCCCTCGGTCGTGTCAGCCGCTCGGTAGACCGTTACAAGTTCTTCAGGATCGGCCATTGCGGCCCTCTCGACTGATTAGGCAATATGAACGATTCTCTCGGTGCGCCCGAGCGACGCCGAGCATCCGTTTCCGGCCCAAAGCATACTCGGACCGCCGACCGATGAGTAGGGATAACCTTGCCTGCCGGGGTTCATCGATCCGGCAAGTCGGGGTAAAATAGGCGGCCGATTCGTATTGCGCCGCGTCGACTCGCCTGTCGGCCCGCATGCCAACGTCGATCGTTGCCACAGAGGGCAGCACCGCCTATGGAAGAGACCGACGAACAAATCAATAGCCTTAGCCTCGGCTTCGTCGAAGGACTGTATGCCGACTTTTTGAAAAATCCCGATGCGGTGTCGCCCGAATGGCGCGACTACTTCCGCGAACTCGGCGACGGTGCCGATACGCAGTCGCCGGGGCTCGGTCCGACATTCCGTCCGTCGAGCCTGTTCAATCCACCGCCGCTCGACAACGGCACGTCGCGCAATGGCCACGAATTGGAGCGTGGTGGCGCGGCCGTCGGCACGGCCAGCGAGCTGAGCGTCGCCCATCGACAGGACCGCGTCGATCAGTTGATCCGCGCCTATCGGGTGCGGGGGCACATGATTGCCGAGCTCGATCCGCTGGGCCGCCCGCGTCCCGTGCCGCCGGAACTGTCGCTTGAGTTCTACGGCCTGACCGACGCCGACCTCGATCATCCGTTCTCGACGCAAACGCTGTACGGGCCCGATACGCTCTCGCTGCGCGGTATTCTGAAGCGGCTGCGCAACACCTACTGCCGCTCGATCGGTGCGCAGTTCATGCACATCGACGATCTGCGGATGCGCACTTGGCTGCAAACCCGCATGGAGGCGACCGAGAACCGGCTAGAGTTGTCGCGGCCCGATCAGTTGCGAATCTTCACGCGGCTCACCGATGCGGTGATCTTCGAAGAGTTCATTCAGAAGAAGTACGTCGGCGCGAAGAGCTTTTCGCTCGAAGGGGCCGAAAGCCTCATTCCGCTGTTGGACCTCGCGATCGAAAAGGCCGGCGAGCAGCACGTCGCCGAGATCGTGCTGGGGATGGCCCATCGCGGCCGGCTGAACGTGCTCGCCAACATCATGGGCAAAAGCCCACGCCTTATTTTCCGCGAGTTCGACGACCGCGCCGTCGAGCTGCAAGCCGGCGGCGACGTGAAATACCACCTGGGCCACAGCACCGACTGGACGAGTCTCAGCGGCCAGAAGATCCACCTCTCGCTCGCGTTCAATCCCAGCCACCTGGAGTTCGTCAACCCGGTGGTGCTGGGGCGGATGCGCGCGAAGATGGATCGCAACGAAGACCGGCCGCGCCGCAGCGGGCTGGCGATTTTGATCCACGGCGACGCGGCCTTCGCCGGCGAAGGCGTCACCCAAGAAACGCTGAACCTCAGCGGACTGGTGGCTTACACCGTCGGCGGCACGATTCACATCGTGGTCAACAACCAGATCGGCTTCACCACGCCGCCGGCCGAGGGACGCTGCACCACCTACGCCACCGACGTGGCCAAGATGCTGCAAAGCCCGATCTTCCACGTCAACGGCGAAAACCCCGAGGCGGTGGCCCAGGTGGTTCGCCTGGCGCTCGACTTCCGGCAGGAATTCCAGCGCGACGTCGTGATCGACATGTATTGCTACCGCCTGCGCGGCCACAACGAAGGCGACGAGCCGTCGTTCACCCAGCCGCTGCTGTACCAGGCGATCGAGAAGCACAAATCTACCCGCGAAGGCTACCTCGACCATCTGCTGGCGATGGGCGGCATGACGCGTGAAGAGGCCGATAAGATTGCCGCTCGCCGCCGCGAGGTGCTCGAGCAAGAACTGTCGGTGGCACGCAGCGAAGGCTTCAAACCCCGCACCGATCTGTTCCCGAATCCCTGGATGCCGTACCTGGGCGGTGCCGACAGCTCGGTCGACGACGTAGCCACCGGCGTCGATCGCCAGCGGTTGGCGACGCTGCTCGAAGCACAATCGAAGGTGCCCGACGATTTTCATGCGCACGTGAAGATCGAGCGCATCCTGAAAGCTCGTCAGGAAATGGCCGAAGGCAAAAAGCCGCTCGATTGGTCAGCCGGCGAGATGCTGGCGCTGGCTACGATCGCCGTCGAAGGTTTCCGCGTCCGCCTCTCGGGTCAGGACGCCGCTCGCGGCACGTTCAGCCACCGGCATGCCGTGCTGCACGACATCCGTGATGGCCACACCTATCAGCCGCTACAAAACCTGGGTGTCACGCAGGCGCCGATCGAAATCTACAATAGCCCGCTTTCGGAGATCGGCGTGTTGGGCTTTGAGTACGGCTACAGCCTCGACTATCCCGATGCACTGGTGGCCTGGGAGGCACAGTTTGGCGACTTCGTAAACGTGGCCCAGGTGATCATCGATCAGTTCATCGTCAGCGCCGAGGAAAAATGGCGGCGACTCAGCGGCCTGACGATGTTGCTGCCGCATGGCATGGAGGGTATGGGCCCCGAGCACTCGAGCGCCCGGCTCGAACGCTTTTTGGACCTGTTCGCAAATGACAATTTCCAGGTGGCGTACCCGTCCAGCCCGGCGCAGATATTCCACCTGTTGCGTCGGCAGGTGCTGCGCGAGCTGCGCAAGCCGCTGATCGTGATGACCCCCAAGGGGCTGCTGCGCAATCCCGATTGCGTGTCGAGCCTCGACGACCTGGCCAGCGGCGGCTTCCAGCGCGTGATTGCCGACCTCGGCGATCCGAAGAAGGTGTCGCGCGTGCTGCTGTGCACGGGCAAGATTTACTACGAGCTCGCCGCCGAGCGAAAAGCCAATGGCCGCGCGGATGTCGCCATTGTCCGCGTCGAGCAGCTCGCGCCGATTCCCGCCGAGCAGCTGCGCGCAGCGCTGGCGGCGTATCCCGACGACACGCCGGTGTTCTGGGTTCAGGAAGAGCCCGAGAACATGGGTGCCTGGCGGTTCCTGCAGGTGAACCTGGGCGAGAAGCTCTTCGATCGTCTTCCGCTCACCGGCATCTGCCGTAAGGCGTCGGCCAGCCCCGCCACCGGCTCGCACACGGTCCACAAGCGCGAGCAGCGTGAGTTGCTCACCAAGGCGTTCGGCGGCGTGTGACACGCGAGACTGAGGACTTGGGGCCAGGGCCTGGGCCGAAGCACTCGTCGCCAGTACACTGCCATTTCCCTATAGCCCCTAGTCCCGAGCCCCAGCCCCCATGCCCGTCGAACTCAAAGTCCCCGCCGTCGGCGAATCGATCACCGAAGTCCAGATTGCCGATTGGAAAAAAGGCGAAGGCGACCACGCCGAAAAGGACGAAAGCCTCGTCGAAATCGAAACCGACAAGGCCACGGTCGAGGTTTCGGCCCCGGTCGCGGGCAAGATCACCAAGGTGCTCAAGCAGGCGGGCGAGAGTGCCACAGTCGGCGAGGTAATCGGCTACATGGAAGCGGAATCGGCGGCCCCCGCGACCAGTGAACCCGCCGCCCCCGCGGCCCCGGCCGCGAAAGCGAAGTCCGCCGCGCCGACGGAAGAGCGCCTCATGCCCGCCGCGCGGCGCGAACTGGCCACGCAAGGCCTTTCGGCCGATCAGGTCAAAGCCACTGGCCCAGGCGGTCGCCTGCTCAAGGAAGACGTGCTGCGAGCGGCCGCGCCCGGCAACGATGCCCCCGCGGTCGAGTCCAAGCCGGCAGACGCTAAGCCCGCGGAGCCCAAATCGGCCGAGAAGAAAACCGCCGCCAAGCCGCCGGCCAAGCCAGCCTTGCGCCCCACGGCCGTGCAAAGAGCCGGCGCCCGCGAAGAGCAAGTCGTGGCGATGAACCCCATGCGCCGGCGGATTGCCGAGCGCCTGGTCGAGGCCCAGCACTCGGCCGCCCTGCTCACGACGTTCAACGAAATTGAAATGACCGGCGTGATGGCGCTGCGGGCCGAGCACAAGGAGGGCTTTCAGGAGAAGTACGGCGTGAAGCTCGGCTTCATGAGCTTTTTCGTCAAGGCCGCGATCGAAGCGCTCAAGGCCATTCCGCAGGTCAACGCCTACATCGACGGCAACAACATCATCTATCACAACTACTACGACATCGGCATCGCCGTCTCGAGCGGCAAGGGACTGGTGGTGCCGGTGCTCCGCAATGCCGAACGGATGAGCTTCGCCGACGTCGAGCTGGCGATCGAGGATTACGGCCGCCGCGCGCGCGAGAATAAGATCAAACTCGAAGAGCTGGAAGGCGGGACGTTCACGATCAGCAACGGCGGCGTGTTCGGCTCGCTCTTGAGCACGCCGATCATCAACCCGCCGCAAAGCGGCATTCTCGGCCTGCACGCCATTCAGGACCGTCCCGTGGCCCGTGACGGCCAGGTGGTCATTCGCCCGATGATGTACGTAGCGCTCACCTACGACCACCGCATTGTCGACGGCCGCGAGGCCGTGACCTTCCTGCGCCGCATCAAGGAAGGCATCGAAGAACCCGCCCGCCTGCTGCTGGAGATTTGAGTGAATTATCACCGGTGAGTTTTGGGTTATGAATGACGAACAGAGCGCGCCCGGCCTTGCCCGAGAATTCATAATTCATCACTCATAACTCATAACTTCCATGGAACACGACCTTCTCGTCATTGGTGCCGGCCCGGGCGGCTACGTTGCCGCGATTCGCGCCGCACAGCTGGGCATGAATGTCGCCTGCGTCGACAAGGAAATGGCGCTCGGCGGCACCTGCTTGCGCATCGGCTGCATCCCCAGCAAGGCGCTGCTCGAATCGAGCGAGCTGTTCGCCGAGGCGAAGCACAACTTCGCCGCCCACGGCATCCAGGTGCCGCAAGTCGGGCTCGACCTGGCAACGATGCTCAAGCGCAAGGACGGCGTCGTGTCGATGCTCACGCGCGGCGTCGACGGCCTGTTCAAGAAAAACAAGATCACGCGCTATCTGGGCAATGCGCGGTTTGCCGGCCCGGGCAAAGTAATCGTCGCCGGCGAGAAAGAAGAAACCGAAGTCCGCGCCAAGCACATCATCATCGCCACGGGCAGCAAATCGAGCACGCTGCCTGGCATCGTCCTCGACGGCGTCCGCGTCGGCACCAGCACCGAGGCACTCAGCTACGATCCGGTCCCCAAAAGCCTGATCGTCATCGGCGCCGGCTACATCGGCCTCGAACTCGGTAGCGTCTGGAACCGGCTGGGGGCTAAGGTGACCGTGCTCGAATACCTCGACCGCATCTTCCCCGGGACCGATGGCGAGATCGCCGCCGAGGCGCTGAAGATTTTCAAGAAGCAGGGAATCGAATTCCGCCTGTCGACGCGCGTCACGAGTGCTAAGGCCGACGGCGACACCGCCGTGGTCGAGTACGAAGGGGGCGCGCCCCTGCGGGCCGAGCGCGTGCTGGTGAGCGTCGGTCGCGCTCCGAACACCGACGGCCTGGCGCTCGATACCGTCGGCGTCGAACTCGATGCCCGCGGACGGATCAAAACCGGCGAACACTTCGCCACCACCGCGCCGAACATCTATGCGATCGGCGACGTGATCGTCGGACCGATGCTCGCCCACAAGGCCGAGGAAGAAGGGGTCGCCTGCGTCGAGTATCTGGCCACCGGCTACGGTCACGTCAATTACGACGCCATTCCCAGCGTCGCCTACACGCATCCGGAAGTGGCCGGCGTTGGCAAGACCGAAGAACAACTTCAGACCGACAAGGTGCCGTATCGCAAAGGCAAGTTTCCGTTCCGCGCCAACGGCCGGGCCTTGGCCCTAGGCGATTCGGAAGGGCAAGTGAAAATCCTGGCTCATGCCGAAACCGATCGCGTGCTGGGAGTACACATCATCGGCCCCCGCGCCGGCGACCTGATTGCCGAGGCAACGGCGGCGATCGAGTTCGGCGCCAGCTCCGAAGACATCGCCCGCACGTGCCACGCCCACCCCACACTGCCCGAGGTCACCAAAGAAGCGGCCTTGGCGGTGCTCGGCCGGGCGATTCATATGTGATCGGTGCGCGGTAGAATGTGAGTATGGAGCCAGCCCGGCCGAACGTACCGATCTCGTATGGCGAACAAGACGCCGCCGGTGTCGACCTCTCGCTGCTGCGATGGTTTCTCGGCTTTTCACCGCGCGAGCGCGTATTGCAAATGGAACGTCACGCCCGCGATACCTTGACCCCGTTCGAGGATGGACGACGGCACCGCGAAGCCAAAGCTGCTGAGCATCGCTGAAAATGGCGTTGCCGATTCGCGCACGATTGCACCGTTTTTCACGCGTCCTTCAACAGTCATGATCACACCAGGCAGCACGTGAACGAAACGATCTGGCTTCAACACGAACGATTATACCCGCTGCAGTGTTGAAGTGTCAGCGCGTTACGCCTGCCGTGACGGTGTCAACCTTCACGTCCTCTTTTTCTTCGGCTCGAGCGGTTCGGCCGTTTTGCGGTCGTACTTGTCTGGCGTGCGGATTTCCGGCAAGCGATCGTTTGTCTTGCGCTGCCAGTCGGCCAGCGCGGTGTCCATTCTTAGCAGCGTCGCGAGATAGGACGGATCGCTTGCCAGATTGAACAACTCGTTGGGATCGGTCTCGGTGTCGTACAGTTCTTGTTCCGGCCGCGGTAGGACGAAGCATTGTTGGAGCTGATCCAGCAGCTTTCCCTCGCCGCCAAGCTGGAGCATCGTTTGGAACGTGATACTCTTTACCGCATCGGCCGGCGGGGTCTGCGGCAGGTCGGTATACCACGAGCGAATGTATTTGTAACGCTGGTCGCGCACGGCACGGTCGAATGCCGTGTAATCGTGCCAGTTGTGCTCGGCGAACACGTACTCTCGGATCGTCGCGGCGGGATTGGCGAGCAGCGGGGCGAAATTCTTCCCTTCAAACGTCGGCGAAGGACTCACACCGGCCAGCACGCACACCGTCGGCGCGATGTCGATCGAGCTGACCAGGCTCTTGCAGACGCTGCCGGGCTTCACGCGCGCCGGCCAACGCACGATCCACGGAGTTTGAATGCCGCTGTCGTACACCGTGGTCTTGGCGCGGGGGAAGGGCTGGCCGTTGTCGCTGATGAACAGCACGAACGTGTTCTCAGCAGCCTGTTGCCGATCTAGCTCGTCGAGCGCCTCGCCCACGGCGCCGTCGAGGCGGTTGATCTCGTCGTAGTACAGTGCCAGGTCGCCGCGCACTTCCGGGGTATCGGGCAAGTACGCCGGCACGGTGACATCGCTCTCGCCGTGCGGCTGCGGAATGCTGTTCGGCTCGTAGGGGCGGTGCGGATCGGTCGAGGCGAACCAGAAAAAGAATGGCTTGTCGCGCGGCCGGTCTTTCAATGCCTCGACCCACTGGCCTTGCTTCTCGATGACCTGGTCGAACTTTGGTTTCGTTTCGGGACCGAGGTGCCACTTGCCGGCGGCGACCGTCCAGTAGCCGGCGGCGCGTAGCAGTTCGACGAATGTCACCCGGTCGCCCGGCAGCGGCATGTGCAGCTCGTGGGCGCCGGTCTGGTGTGGATACAGGCCGGTGATGATGCTCGCCCGGCTGGGGCTGCACGAACTGCACGTGAGAAACGCCCGGTCGAAGCGCATGCCTTCGGTGGCCAGGCGATCGAGCCGTGGCGTGCGGATGCCGCGGTTGCCATACGCGCCGCTATCGGGCGCGCCCATGTCGTCGGCGATAAACAGAATGAAGTTCGGGCGATCGGATTCGGCAGCGGCGGCAATGGTCGCGGCCAACGCCACGGCGAGAAACGCCAGCAGCCACAACGAGCGATGAACAAGGACGTGCATAAGCGGCGATGCGTTCCAATCTGTTATGTTGCAAGGTTTGCAAGTGCGGTATTATAGAGTGAAATCGCCCGGCACGCTCGGTTCAAGGTTCGCATGCGAAAGACGGCACGACGTTCGACCCCGGTCGGCAAGACCAAGCAGCAGCAACGCAACGGCCAGGGGCGCGTGAACGGCGCGCCTCGCCGAACCGAGCCTACCGCGCCCGCGAAGCCGGCCATCCAGGTGCCTTGGGCCAATCGACTCGTCGGTACATTCCGTCGGCCGGGGGAACTGGTCGTCGGCATGCTCTTGGCGGCCGCGGCGTTGGCCACGTACAGCAACTCGTTCTTTTGCGGCCTGGTGCTCGACAACTTCCTGATTATCGGGGCCGACACGCGGCTCAAGGAATTTAGTCGGGCCAACATCCAGCTGATCTTCTCGCGCGGCTACTGGTGGCCCACTTGGGAGAGCGACCTGTTCCGCCCGCTGACCACGTTCTCGTACATGGTCAACTACTCGGTGCTGGGCAACGAGTCGGCCCCGCCGGGATACCATATCGTCAACCTGTTCCTGCACTGGGCGAACACGTTCATGTTCTACGGCCTGGTGCTGGCGTTGCTGAAGAAGCACTGGACCGCGCTGTTGGCGGCGCTGATTTTTGTGGTGCATCCGCTCACGACCGAGTCGGTCACCAACATCGTGGGCCGCGCCGACTTGCTGGTGTCGTTTGCCGTGCTGGGGTGCCTGCACCTGCATCGCCTGAGCTACGACCGGCGCGTGCCGCGGCTGTTGTGCTACGTGCCGATGGGCGTCCTGACGCTGCTGGGCGTGTTCTGCAAAGAGAGCGCCGTGGTCGTGGTGTTCGCGCTGCTGTTCTACGACGTCGCGTTCAACTCGATGATCCAGGCTTGCTGGCGACTGTTCCGTTCGGCTCGTGGCTTCCCGTTCAACGTCGTCGTGTACGTGGTGGTGTTCGTCGCGATGCCGGTGCTGACTGTCAAGTTCTTCAAGTTGCCGATGGAGTATCTGATCGTCCTGCCGTTGTTCCTGGTCGTGCCGGCAGGCGTGTTTCTGTTTCGCTACGACTGGGACGAAGATCCGCGCGACATCCGCGACGTTGGCGAGCGATTCTTGCGCTACGGATGGATGAGCTACGTGGCGATCGCGCCGGGCGTCTTGGCGATGCTCGCCGCGCGTCAGTGGATGCTGTGGAGCTCGCCGGTGTTCGACCAGATCGGCGCCGACAATCCGATCGCCTGCGCCGAGGCGTTTACGCCGCACATCTCAAACAATGCGCTCGTCCAAGGGCTGGCCGCCTGGGTCACCAAGCGGATGAGCGCCGTCAAGGTGATTGGCTACTACGCGGCGCTGTTCGTGTGGCCGCGCGTGCTGTCGTGCGATTACTCGTACGACCAGATTCCGCTGTTCCGCTGGTCGCTGACCGACGTCAACGACGTGCACTGCTGGCTGGGGCTGCTGGGCTGCATCCTGGCAACGCTCGTGATGATCCGCGCGTACTGGACGAACAAACCGCTGTTCTTCTTCCTCACGTTCTTCTGGTTCGGCAGCGGCTTCTTTCTGACGGCAAACCTGTTGATCGACATCGGCAGCATCATGGGCGAGCGCTTCATGTACCTGCCGTTGGTCGGCATGGTAGGGTGCCTTGCCGCGGTGGCTCCGCGCGCCACGAAGGTCATTGCTCATTTGTCGCGCATCCCGGTGCAACCGGTGCGGAACGCGGTCGGCGTGCTGGGGTTGCTTGCCGTGGTCGGCTTAGGAGTGCGTTCGTTTGCGCGCAACTACGACTGGATGGACGAAATGAGTCTGTGGACCAGTGCCGTTGAGGCCTGTCCCGACAGCTTTAAGGTGTACAAGGGGCTGGCCGGCGCAATTGCCGGGCAGGATCCGTCGGGGCAAAACCTCATGGTCCTCAACGACTCGATCCATACGGTCGAGCAGGGGCGCAGCATTCTCGACACGCCGCATGGCCCCACCAAATCGAAGTTGCCGCCGACCGATATGCCCAACGGCGTGTACCAGGACGTGGCGCGCTATTACCTCAGCCGCGGCGATGCCCAGACGCGGCGAGTCGATCCGACGATGCAGACCTTGCCGCTGAATGCGAAGCTGAGCTACGAACGATCGGCCGAGGCACTGGAGCAGGCCCGAGGCATGGATCGCGAGGTGAACCGGGCCAGCCGCGAGTCGCGGCTCGGGCGCGGCGTACCGATCAACGACGTTCTCGACGTGGGCAACTTCCGCATCTACCAGAACCTGGGCGTGGCGTATCTGCGGTTGCAGCACTTCGATGATGCTGTCCAGGCATTCAACGATATGCAGCGCCTGGAGCCGACACAGCCCGACGTTTACTACAACCGCGCCATCGCGCTGCTGGGACGGTTCCAGGTGACCCACTCGCGCGAATCGCTCGAGCAGGCGATCATGGACCTGTTGCGAGCGCTGATCCTGCGTTCCGAGTGGCCCGATGCCTGGGGCAAACTCCAGGCGGCGTTCGGCGCGCTGGTTCCGGGCGAGAATATCGTTATTCACCTGCCCGACCCGCCGCCAAACGGTCGCTGGAATCTGAACGCCGATCAGGCGACCGCGCGCGTGTTGCTGAACACTGCCCTGGTCGGCCTGATGCAAACCATGATCGACACCAAGCGCTGGCAGCAGGCCGATGAGGTGTACAACCTGGCCGTCAATGCCTACAAGTGTCCCATCGAGCAGTTCGCGGCCCAGGTGCGGCAGGTGCAAGCAGCGAAAGAGGCGAGGCGCAACCAAGGGTTCACCGCCGTCGGGCTTGCCGCCGTTTTGGGCATCGCGCTGGGTGCGACGCTGATCCTGGGCATATCGTGGATCGTCATCAAACTGGGTGCGGCGGATCCGGATACGTAAGCGCCTGTTTTGCGCCCGTTAGCCCGGTCTCTGGCCGGGGTCTTTTCGACCCGCGACGAAATGCCGCTAATGCATGCATCGCATGCCGCTGTCCTTACGGCCAGGATAATTGCGGCGGACGGAACTTGCGGCACTGCGTAAGCCGCATCGCCGTGCCTCGCCCGGCGCCGCCGTTCGCCTTGGGAACACTCGACCCAGCCGTTGCGCCGCATGCGACGATGACTTTCCGCACCTTCGGAAAAAGTTTCTAAAGTCCTACCACGCAGGGACTCGAAACTAACTTTCGGAGGCTTATGCACTGAACGCGGCCCGCGCCGCACTCCAGAGCGTAAGTCCCGGGGGGACCTGCTCGAGGCATTTGCGTGCGATAGCGCTACGCGTGCCTTTCTTGCGTGCTCGCGCAGCCGTCGCGCCGACGGTTTGGCTGGCCGCGGCTGCGTCTCTCCGCCGTGCGGATGGTTCGAACGCGAGCCGGACGTTCCGGAGCTGACGAAGACGCCGTAGAAGCCGCCTAATTTGTGGCTTCCTATTCTACGGGTTTTCGCTGACTTCCGAACGGTTCGGCAGCCGATGGAACACCAAGGGCGACGGATCAGAGGGAGCTGAACCAAGCCAAGTGCAGAACGAGAAACGACAACCGGCCCCGACCCAGATGCTTGCCCGAGTGTGCTGGTCACCCACAGCCAGCCCGAAGGAGCGCTTCGCAGCGACGCGACGCAAGCACGGGGCCAGAAGTCTTGACCGGTACGAAAGCGCCAATCGTCCGGCCAAGCCAACCGTAAAACCAAGCGAATGATGGAGAGCCTGCAATGAAGGTTTTCACAACGGGTCAGGTCGCCAAGATCTGTAAGGTGGCCCCGCGCACCGTCAGCAAATGGTTCGACTCTGGCCGACTGAAGGGTTATCGCATTCCCGGTTCGCAGGATCGCCGCATTCCGCGCGAATACCTGATCCGGTTCCTCAAAGAACATGGCATGCCGCTGGGCGATCTGGAAGACGAAGCAATGGCCAAAGTGCTGCTCGTCGGCCAGGACCAGGTGCTCATCGAGAACCTGAAGCGCGAGCTGCCCCTGGAACGGTCGTTCAAAGTGGCGGTGGCTGCCAGCGGGTTCGAAGCCGGCATCCAAGCCGAGAGCTTCCACCCCGACTGCATCATCGTCGACTTCTCGATCGGCCGCACCGAGGCACTGCAAATCTGCCAGAACCTGCGCCGCAACACCGAGTATGCCGACACGATTCTGATCGCCCTGCTGCCGGACGACGGCAACACGACCAGCTTCGATCGTTCAAGCATCAACGAGACGTTCAAGAAGCCGTTCGACGCCGCTCTGCTGGCCGAACGTCTGCGGACGCTCATCGGTGCTCGTAAGGAGCTGGTTCGCTAGTCGGTTGCTCGCCAAGCTTGTTCGCTCTCCTTCGCCGATCCTCGCTCAACGACACCGCGGCAGACCCCCGCGGTGGCGATAAGCTCTCTGCGGCGGCGAGACGCAGCAATCGGCCGCCACGCACCGGCCGATGTTGCTGCGTCTCGCAGCCCTCAAGTATTCAAGCCCACGGACAGCAGTCCGTGGGCTTCGCTGTTTCGGTGGCCACTCGTTGTAGCCGGTCTCCCGACCGTGCTATCTCCGGATGGAATGGTCGGGAGACCATTCCATAACAGGGTTTCGGTGGCCTACTTTTGCACTCCACATCAGGCGCGCCGGTCGCTTTAATGTTCGCCAGTCGACGGTGGCCGTGAGCGATTGAAGGGCGGCCATGATTGTCCGTCGAGGCGACAAGCGCGGCATCGGCGGCCCAAGTTCTTGGGGCTGCGATTCGATGCTCGCTCACCGGCAATGGGGCCGTGAGCCTCGACAATCGCTCCGTCGGTCGTGTGGTGGCATGGGACGTTTAGCGCGAAACGGCTCACGGCGATCACATGTCCG
>DATAXP010000004.1:0-4768 GCA_036272935.1 Pirellulales bacterium
CTGCTGCGACGCTTCGCGATCAGCCTGCTCAAACAGGACTCTTCACCCGGCAGCATCCGCCGCAAACGAAAACGGGCCGCTTGGAACCATCACACCCTCGCAACCATCCTCAACATCACAACTTAAGGTGCGGTTGCCCTGACTCCTAGCCGACGAACCGCACGCCCCCGTTCTTCCAGAAGCCTGTCACGAAACAATCGGTGAGTGAAAGGAATAACAACTCCCCGAACTCACTTTAGAATGCGCCCCCTTGACAGGCTGAGGCCATATAAGGGTTAGCCAGCAGACATGCCGATTACGCCGGAGGAAGCCACGACAGCATAGCGCCGGTGCCATACAGCAACAGGAGACCCGCGAACAGACCGAACCAAATACTACGGAGGACGATCGCAGCGCCGGAACTAACGAAGGCGACGAGTAGAAACACGACGTGGAACGGAACGCCATGGTGACCGTAGCGCGGCATACGTTGGAACCAGTAAACGTAAATCAATGCTCCGGCCGCGAGGAAGCATGCCGTTGCAATGAACCATCGCTTGGACGATGCGTGCACCACGATGGCTAACGGATGACGCTCTGTGGCGGGCAACGCAACGCGCGAGTTGGCGTGGACGAACACATGATACGGACGCGATGCGGGCCCGTCCACAGCAGCGGCTGGTTATGTTGCCGCCGACCTGCCGCGGGCCGTCGTGGCGTAGGCGCTACTCGCCTCGGCCGCCGAACCCGGCACCGGGCGGGAACAGGGGTTGCGTGGCCGGTGCCGTGGCGTAACCGATTCGCTGGAACACCCATTGGACCGTTGCGTCGGGGCGTAGCTCGCCGTCGGTCATGCCCAAACCCTGTGTAAATGCCGCCCGCCAGCCTGACGGCAGCTCGACGTAGTAAGCCCAGCCGGGCTCCCGGATTGCCACGCGACCGCCGGAAGCGGCCATTACGGCCCGGTAATCCGACCCTGCATGGACGCCTTCGGGCGTGGCGAACCGCCCATCGGTCGTGCTGATATACCTGATCGTACCGTGGCCGTCGTCTTCGTCCACGCCCAAGGTGAATGGCACGCCTGCACTGGTCAGCGTGTACAACGGCCACGTCTGAGCGGACTCAGCCACGACCTGATCGTCGGTCCGGACCGCACCGGTCCCGACCACTGACGTACCGACGGCCGGCGGCTGAGGCGTAACAGGTCGAGCCGCAACACGCGACGCCGACACGACGGGCATGGGACCGCTACACCCACCGACGATGCCGGTGAAACAAATGCCCACGGCGGTTACGAAAACGGATCGCGTCATAGAGTCCGCTCGTAGTAGCCGGCGTCAGCGCGCCACTTGCCAGACATCTGAGGCGACATAACGAATAAGCTCAGTTGCCCGCTTCTTCTGGGTGTCCTGGAAAGCAGTATAACGGATACGGGCCGAGGAAGCGAAGAACCGTCAAAAACCTGCGGGTCAACTTGTATGTTGGATTCGCAGTCGCAGGGTAGTGTAATGCTACCTGCCGCCGTGGTGGCTGGCGAGCGTAGCGAGGCAGGCACCACGGCGGCCAGCGACCACCAGCGGGCGGGCGCGGCAGATCGATGTCAACTCGGCACACCCGATGCCGTGCTGCAGCCGGATCGTCGCCCCCGCGCCGCTGCCGAACATGGTACGAGACCGAACAGCCGCCAGACCCGTCGCGCCCCGCGCCCGACGAGGTCGCATTTGCAAGAAAGGGACTTCACCATGACAGGCAGCGACTCGCTCACGGTCACCGTCGGCATCGACGTGGCCAAGGACCAGCTCGACGTGCACCTCTGGCCGGTACGCGTCGAACTGAAGTTCGAGAACTCGCCCGAGGGCATCAACGCACTGGTCGCACGCTTGCAGCCGTATGACGTGGGCTTGGTGGTGATCGAAGCCACCGGGCGCTACGAACGTCGCGCCGCGATGGCACTGATGGAGGCGGGCTTCGAGGTGGCGGTCGTCAATCCACGGCAGCCGCGCGACTTCGCCAAGAGCACCGGCCAGCTCGCCAAGACCGACACGATCGACGCGCGCATCCTGGCCCAGTTCGGCGCGGTGATCGGGCCACGCGCTACTGAAAAGCCCGCCGAAAACCAGCTCATTCTCGATGAACTGGTGGCCCGCCGCCGGCAGCTCGTGGCGATGCTCACCATGGAACGCAACCGCATCGAGCAGGCGATCTATCGTCCCTTGTGGCGACAGCTCAAGTACTCGATCGCCGCGCTCGAGAAGCAACAGGCGCGGATCGAGCAGCAGATGCTCGAACTGATCGAGCGCGACGACGACTGGCGCACGCGCTACCGGCTGCTGACCAGCGTGCCGGGCGTCGGCCAGGCCACCGCCACCGCGCTGATCGCTGAGCTCCCCGAACTGGGCAAACTCAACCGCCAGTGCATCGCCAAGCTGGTCGGCGTCGCGCCGCTGGCCGACGACAGCGGCAAGCGCCGCGGCCATCGCTACATCCGCGGCGGACGACAGAGCGTCCGCAATGCCCTCTACATGGCCACACTCACCGCACGCACCCACAACCCCATCATCCGAGCCTTGGCTCAACGACTCAGCGCGGCCGGCAAGCCCTTCAAAGTCGTGATGGCCGCCTGCATGCGCAAGCTGCTCGTGATCCTCAACACGATGCTCAAAAACAACCAACCTTGGAGAACTTCATGCCCCGAAAACAACAGCCCCGCCGCGCTTCAACCCTCTTGAAAACCAACACAGCCGCTGCAGCGGCTGATTAGATGCTATGGAAAGAGCAGCGATGGAAAGAAGGTGACCGCCGCCGATACGCTCTCAGAAAGTTGGTTAGAAGATTTACCTTCGAGGAGAGCGCATCATGACGGCGATCACGAAAGCGGATTGTACCACAAGTTGTCCCGGCACAGCGCACGGCACGTTGTACGTGGCGCTGGAGCTCGGCTGGACGAAGTGGACGTTGGCGATGACCACGAGCATGACGACACCGCCGAGGCTGCGCACGATCGCGGCCCGCGATACTGCGGCGCTGCTCGAAGAGCTGGCGCGAGGCAAGCGGCGGTTCGGTCTGGCGGCCGACGCGCCGGTGGCGACGTGCTACGAAGCGGGGCGTGACGGCTTCTGGCTGCACCGCTGGCTGGTGGCGCACGGCGTGGGCAATCGGGTGGTCGATTCTTCGAGCATCGAAGTCGATCGGCGCTTCCGGCGGGCCAAGAGCGATGGGTTGGACGTGGGCAAGCTGCTGGTGAAGCTGCTGCGCGAAGCGCAGGGCGAGCCGAACGTGTGGCGCGTGGTGCGTCCGCCGCGCGTGGCCGACGAGGACGGCCGGCAGTTGCATCGCGAGCTGTTGGCGCTGCGCACCGAGAGCACGCGACACGTCAACCGGATCAAGGGACTATTGGCCAGTCTGGGATTGGAGGCCGAGATCGACGAGCAGCTGCCCGAGAGGCTCGACGGGCTACGGCAATGGGACGGTGCGCCGCTGCCCGGCGAGTTGCGCGCTCGGCTGGTGCGCGAGCATGCGCGTTGGCAACTCGTCGCCCGCCAGGCGCAAGATCTGGAGAATGCGCGCAACCGACTGATCCGCCGGGATGACGCGCCGCAGGTCGAGTTGGTGCGCCGGCTGCTGGAGCTACGCGCCATTGGAGTCAACAGTTCCTGGCTGTTCGTGCGCGAGTTCTTCGGCTGGCGTAGGATCATCAACCGCCGCGAGCTGGCGGCGCTGGCCGGCCTGTGCCCGACGCCCTACACCTCGGGTGACCTCCAGCACGAGCAAGGCATCAGCAAGGCGGGCAATCGCAGGATGCGGATGATGCTGGTCGAGATCGCCTGGGGCTGGCTGCGCTGGCAGCCCACCAGCGAACTCAGCCGCTGGTACGCGCGGCGCTTCGGCTCGGGCAACCTGCGCGCCCGCAAGGTCGGCATCGTGGCCCTGGCGCGCAAGCTGCTCGTGGCCCTGTGGAAGTACCTCGATCGCGGCGAACTACCCGCCGGCGCCGTGCTCATGACCTGGCAGCAGAAGGTCAACGGCCGCGTGCCGGCGGCGATGCGAAACGAACTTCAACCCGCGCATTGAACCAGCAGGCGCTTGAAGCCAGGAGCACGTGAACCCAGGAGCACTCCCACAGAAACAAGACTAGAAACAGCCTGGTCCGAGGAACCGTAACAGCGCCGTGTGCGCTGCGCCAGTCGCCAAGCGAGATGCTCCGCGAAGCTGCGCAGTACCGTTGGTTAGATGGGTCTCCTCGGCGCCAGGGCCTGCCCAATCCATCGCTGGCTCGAGCGAAGAGAGCATAGGATGCTTCGGCGAGGCGTTGCCTCCGCCGACACGGATAGAAGGTGGTGCGGGCCAATTACCCCGCACGTGATAAGTGCAGGCCGCCAGGCAGACGACCGGTTCGACTCAACACCACGCAGAAACGTCGCGTTCACCACCACGCCGCCATCATGCCGCGCGCCAACAACGCTGCCTTTGAGAAAAAAACGAATCCTACTCAACCATCCTTGACAGAATCGGAATCATAGAAGGGCGCCGGGGCACCGGCCTGTGCGGCGATTGCAGTGAGTGCTGCGATATGAGCTTCGTCGGCAAGTGGCTGGATGCCAAACTGAAAGCTGTTAAGGGCTTGACGGAAGCTGTCGAACCATTCGCGATCGTTGAGCGGGATTGGCGGATTGAAGGAGTGGCCGCGACCTGCGGCGTAATGCTTGAAGCCGTCGGTTTGAGCGTTCCCTGTGTCATTGACGCGGAAGACGCTGCCAAGGGAAAAGCGACGCGGATTCTTGCCTTCGCC
>DATAXP010000005.1:0-56601 GCA_036272935.1 Pirellulales bacterium
CGTGGTGGTGCGGTTCAACAACTGGGCGACGCGAAGCGAGTGCCGCGAGCACACGCTGCCACACGGCACGCTGCGCTGCGACGTGCTGGTGACGCACCTGGACCTGCACAGCGCGACGATGGGCAAGCGAGACGTCGGCCGCCCACGGCTGGTGGTGATCGGCATCCCAGCGCCGTTTCAGATCGACACGATCCCCGCGAAGCTCGACCGCTGGCACGCGGATGCGGCGGTGGCGATGGTCAACCCCTACTGGAATCGGCAACCATGCCAGGCGCTGTCGCTCGACAGCCTGGGGCACGCGCATCCGCTGCCGACCCTGGGATATGACGGCGATCTATCACCTGAGCCGCATGGCGCTGCCGGCGACGGCGTACGTGTGCGGGTTCGATTGGCACTACGATTCCGCGGCCGACACGATCCAGGGACACGCCATTGATGCGCCGCGGCTGCCGGCGCATTTCAATCATTGGTACGTGCGCGAGGCGGTGTGGGTGAGCAGGCACTTATTCGGCCATCGGCAATGGCAGTTCAGCCAGCGGGCAACGCGGACTCTTGACCGCCTTGTGGGACGCACGTTCGCTTGGGAGGGGGCCCAAGAAGCCCGGTCCGTTGCCTGATAGTTCGTTTTGGCTGCGAATTCAGCCATAAGGCGGCCTTGCATCGAGAAGGGCATGGGGCGTACTATGCCGCCCCCATCTTGGCGGCTGTGGCCGTCGTGCGCCGATGTTGTGCGCCGACTCGCCGCGACCGTCCCCTCGCGCGCCGGCGCACCCGTCTTCGACCTCTTCTCTGCCATGCGGACCATCGTGCTACTGCCGTTGGTGTTGTGCGCCGCGTGCGGATGCACGGCCATGCGCCCGTGTCCGATGGTCTACGAGAACCCGATCCAAGTGCAAGCACCGGGCTGCGACTATTTGTGGGACCGCCTGGTCGATAGCGTCGACGATTATTTTGAGATCGAACGCGAGGAACGGCCCAAGTGGGTCGGCCCGGTGGTGACGGCCGGGCGGATCGACTGCTTCCCGCAAGGCTCGGCGACGCTGCTCGAGCCGTGGCGGCACGACGTAGTGGGTCACGACGAGCGCCTGGAAAGCACGCTGCAATCGATGCGGCGACGATGTATCGTGCAGGTCATTCCCGTCGAGGGAGCGTGGCAGATCGACGTCGCGGTGTACAAGGAACTCGAGGACATGCCGCGGCCCGACATGGCGCCCACCGCGGCGGCCAGCTTCCGCGTCGACGATTCGCTCAGCCGATTGTACGGCGACCCGTTGCCCAGCGACTCGGTGGCTACCCAAGGCTGGATTCCGCAAGGCCGCGACCCGGCGGTCGAGCAACGGATCATCGCCGGGCTGCTGTCGCGGCTGCAACCGTCGTCGGTCGTGCCTGGCTTCTCCGCGCGCATCGCCACTCCCGAGCAGTTGCCGGAGCCGCTGCCGCCGGTCGGCGAACCGGTGGTGCCGCGCGTCGAGGGCAGGTAGCTAACGCCGAAACACGGGGCGGAAGATTCACCACGGAGAGACGGAGGCACGGAGCAGCAGCAAGGTTCCAAATGTTCACCTTTCCTGTCGGTGCCTCTGTGGTTCAATCCGGCTGCTGACTCCGTTCGATACCAGTACGAGCGTGTTGTCGGTCTATAATTGCCTCGATGAGTGCGGAAAAGACATTGGCCCTGGTGTTGCGCGTCGTCGAGTTCAGCGAGACGAGCAGCGTGCTCTCGCTGTTCACACGGGAGTTTGGCAAGATCCGGGGGCTGGCCAAAGGAGCGCGACGGCCGAAAAGCCCGTTCGAGTCTGCCCTTGACCTTCTTGGGCTGTGTCGGATAGTGTTCCTGCCCAAATCGTCCGAAACGCTCGACCTGCTCACCGAAGCCAAGTTGGAACGGCGATTTCGGCCGGCGGCCCGCGACCTATCTCGTCTCTACGCGGGTTATTACGTTGCCGAGTTGCTGAATGAACTTACCCACGACCGCGATCCCTACCCCGAATTGTTCGATGCTGCGTGCGACGCCCTTCGCGCTTTAGGTAGCACGGAGTTCCCCGTCGCCGCGGTGGTCCAGCGCTTCGAACTGAACACGTTACGACTGCTCGGACATTTGCCCGCGCTCGATGCGTGTGCCGGCTGCGGTGTGCCGCTGCCTAGCACGGCGCGCGTCGCGTTCGGCATTGCGGCCGGTGGCGTGCTTTGCGCGCGTTGCCGACCGGGAAAACGACAAGTGGTTTCGCTCAGCGCGGCGGCACTGGCGGCGATGCGCCGGCTGGCCGAGGCCGGTGGTTCGCCGACGATGGCCGACGATTCGGCAGCGGTGGAGCGTGCGACTGCAGCCGATGCAGGGAATGTGGCAGGCGGAATGACCGAGGCGGACCGGTTCGGCCGACGGTTGGACGGAGAACTGCGAGGCGTTTTGAATCAATACCTGTGCTATCTGATCGGACATCGGCCGCGGATGCACGGCTATCTCGGCAACTTGTCGGGCTAAAGGCTTTCATGCACATTTGCCGCATCACGCGACGGAGCCGCACCTGGTTGGTGGCGATGATGCTCTGCGCGTTCGTCGGAATGTCGACAGGCGGCGGCTGCCAATCGCTCGGCGAGCGGCTGCGGCATCCGTTCCGCAAGAAGCCGCCCGAGACGACCGAGACGACGCCGAACTACGACGCACCGGGCCAGAGCATTCAAAAGGCGTCGTTCGACCAACCGGCCACGCCCGGCTCGGAACTGGCCAAAAGTCCCGGCTCCTCGCTGGAGGGCGTGGAAGAAAAGAAGGGCTTCTGGCAGAAGGTCGGCGACGCGACCAACAGCAAGAACATCAATCGGCGCTGGAAAAGCATGACGGGCCGCGCTGCCAACGAGCAGATCGCCCGCCAGGCCTATGCCGACGGCATGGCGGCGTTCAAGGATCATCGCTACGAGGAAGCGGCCAAGAAGTTCGACATTGCCGCCGATCGCTGGTCCGACTCGGAGCTGGAAGAAGACGGCATGTTCATGTACGCCGAGAGCATGTTCTTCGCCGACCGCTATCCCAAGGCCTCCGACACGTACACCAAGCTGCTCAAGAAGTACGAGAACTCGCGCTACCTGGACAAGGTGATGGTGCGCTCGTTCGCCATCGGCCGATATTGGGACGACGTTTCGCGCGACAAGTCGACCTACCAGCCCAATTTCACGGACAACAGCCGACCGTTCATCGACACGCAGGGGCACGCGATCTCGGTGTTCGAAGGGATTCGCATGAACGATCCCACCGGCCCCTTGGCCGACGACGCGACGTTTGCCGCCGGCGTGTCGCACTTCATGCGCGGCTACTACGACGACGCCGATCACGATTTCGACACGCTACGGAAAGAATATCCCCGCAGCGAGCACCAGCCGGCCGCGCATCTGTTAGGCCTGCGCACCAAGCTGCGCACGTATCAAGGCCCGCAATACGACGACCGCCCGCTGACCGACGCCGATAAGTTGATCGACTCGACGCTGCTGCAATTCGGCCAGGAAATGCCCGAGGAGCGCGAGCGCCTGCAGCACGCCAAGCGGGCGATCCGTGCCCAGCGCGCCGAGCGCGAGTACGACAACGCCGTGTACTACGACAGTCGCAAATGCTACGGAGCGGCCCGGTACTACTACCAGAACGTCATCAAGCAGTATCCGGAAACGCACCATGGCGAGCTGGCGCAGAAGCGCATGGTCGAGATCAAGGACAAGCCGGCCGATCCGCCGAACTACTGGTGGTGGCTGGCGAAAATCTTCGGCGAACGCAGCCGGAAGGCAACGTACTGAAATGCAGAAGGCAGAAGGCAGAAGGCAGAATGGCGGCAGATCGGCACTGCATGCATTCATCATTCTGCATTCATCATTCTGCATTTGCCTGTGCACCGGCTGCATGCGCTACATGGTCGGCAATCGCACGCTATATCCGCCCGACATTCAGACGGTGTACGTACCGATGTTCGATTCGACCAGCTTCCGCCGCGGACTGGGCGAGGAGCTGACCGAAGCGGTGGTCAAGGAAATCGAGCTGAAGACCCCGTTCAAAGTGGTCAATTCGCCCGACGCCGACAGCGTGCTTGCCGGCAAGCTGGTCAGCGACACCAAGGGGGTGCTGGTCAAGCCGCCGACCGACGAACAGCGCTTGGTGCAGATTCAATATCGAGTGCAAGTGAGCTGGGTCGACCGCCGCGGCAGCCAGATTCGCGAGATGCAGTCGATCCCGGTTCCGGATGCATCGGTCATGATCGACCAGACGCAAAATTACGTGCCTGAGATGGGGCAATCGATCAGCACCGCCCAGGCCCAGACCGTGCAGCGCCTGGCCGAGCAGATCGTTTCGCTGATGGAAGCACCGTGGTAGGAAGCAAGTAGCTAGTTGCTAGTAGCTGGTTGCTAGACCAGATTGAAACCAGCAACTAGCTACCAGCAACTAGCTACCAGCAACTAGCTACCAGCAACTAGCTACCAGCAACTAGCTACCAGCAACTAGCTACCAGCAACTAGCTACCAGCAACTAGCAACTTCCATGCACTGGCAACTTCGCACGCGCCGTCTCGAATTGCCCCGCCGGCCGCGGGTGATGGGGATCGTCAACGTCACGCCCGACAGCTTCTCCGACGGCGGAGAATTTTTCGATCCACGAGCGGCCATCGAACAGGGCCTACGCCTTGCAACAGCCGGTGCCGAAGTGCTCGATGTCGGCGGCGAGAGCACGCGCCCTTATTCCGAGCCGGTGAGCAGCGCTGAAGAGCTGCGACGCGTGTTGCCGGTGGTGCGCGAGCTGGTCGAGCGCAGCGGCGTGCCGGTGTCGATCGACACCTCCAAAGCCACGGTCGCCGCCGCCGCGATTCAAGCCGGCGCTGAGATCATCAACGACGTGACCGGCCTGGCAGGCGATCCCGACATGCTGCCCCTGGCGGTCGCGTCGGGCGCCGGTGTGTGTGCGATGCACATGCACGGCACGCCGCAGACGATGCAAGACAACCCGAGGTACCATGACGTGGTGGCCGAGGTACTCGACTACCTGCGGCAGCGGCGCGATGCGCTGTTGGCCGCCGGGATCGAGGCCAAGCGCATCTGTCTCGATCCGGGCATCGGCTTCGGCAAGACGCACCAGCACAACCTGGCGCTGCTGGCCAACTGCCATCGGTTCCACGAGCTTGGGTGTCCGCTGCTCGTCGGCCCGTCGCGCAAGGGGTTCATCGCCCATGTGCTCGGCGACAAGCAGACGGATCGCATTGCCGGGACTGTCGGCGTGGTGCTGTCGCTGGCCGTGCAAGGCGTGCAGGTTGTCCGCGTTCATGACGTCGAGCCGGTCCGCCATGCACTGCTGCTGTTCGAGGCGACCGGCGGTTTTGATCGGCGTTGACTCAGCCCCCGCATCGACCGATACTTCGATTATCGCTTGCTTCTCACTGCCCTCTGCCTACTGTCGTCTGCCCGCGACCCATGGCCATTGCCGAGCAACCCGAGCTCGCCGCCTACTGTGAGGACCTGGCACGCCGGGCCGCTGAGGCTTCGAGCGAGCTGGCCCAGGTGTCCGGCGGACGGAAGCAAGCCTGGCTGCGACACGCCGCCGCCCTGCTGCGCGAGCGGCAAGAGGCACTGTCGGCGGCCAACGCGCTCGACTTGGCCGCTGCCCCCGGCTACGGGCTCACCGATGCCGCCATTGACCGCCTACGGCTCACGCCGAAAGTGATCGAATCGATGGCCGCCGCCTTGGAAGAAGTGGCTGCCCTGCCCGATCCGGTTGGCGAGATCATCGAATCGAGCATCCGCCCCAACGGTCTCGAAGTGCAGAAGATTCGCGTGCCGCTGGGAGTCGTGTTTTTCATTTACGAGTCGCGACCGAACGTGACCGCCGACGCCGCGGCGATCTGCCTCAAGAGCGGCAACGCCGTCGTCCTGCGCGGCGGCAAGGAAGCGATTCATTCCAACGGTGCGATTGTCGACGTGCTCCACGAATCGCTGACCGAGGCCGGCTTGCCGGCCGACGCCGTTCAGCTTGTCGGTACGACTAATCGCGACGCGGTGGGACACCTGCTAAAGCTCGATGGCTACATCAACGTCGCCATCCCGCGCGGCGGCGAAGGGTTGATCCGCCGCGTGGTGGCCGAGGCGCGGATGCCGGTCATCAAGCACTACACCGGCAATTGCCACGTGTACGTCGACGCTACGGCCGACCTGGCGATGGCCGAGCGCATTTTGATCAATGCCAAGTGCCAGCGGATGGGTGTGTGCAACGCCGCCGAGTCGCTGGTCGTTCACCGCGACGTGGCGTCCGCGTTCTTGCCGAGTGCGGCCAAGGCACTGTCCGCGAAAGGCATCGAGCTGCGCGGCGACGCGCGAACCCGTGCTTTAGTCCCCACGGCGAAGCCCGCGACCGAAGAAGATTACGCCACCGAGTACCTGGGGCCGAAGCTGTCGGTCGTCGTGGTCGATTCGCTCGACGAGGCGATTCGGCACATTCATCGTTACGGCTCGCAGCACACGGAAGCGATCGTCACGTCCGATCTGGCCGCTGCCCGCGAGTTCACCCGGCGCATCGACAGCTCCGCCGTCATGGTGAACGCCAGCACGCGCTTCAACGACGGCGGCGAATTCGGCCTGGGGGCGGAGATCGGCATCAGCACCGACAAGTTCCACGCTCGCGGCCCCTGCGGCCTCAAGGAGCTGACCAGCTACAAGTACGTCGTCTACGGCGACGGGCAGATACGCGAATAGAGATGGACTTCCAAGCCCACGGATGGCCATCCGTGGGCTTACTCTGGCAAAGGAATGCCACGATGATCGATCGACCAACGCGCCCCGCGGCGCGCAACACGTTGCTCAGCGCCGAGCAGATTGCCGGGCTGGAGACATTGCACAAAGACTTGGCGCGCGGTTTCGCCGCGGCGCTATTGCATCACGCGGCGATCACGGTCGAACCGGCGGCGGTGCGGGTCGAGCAGATCGCCTACGCCACGTTTCTGACAAAGCTCGAAACTCCCACGTTTCTGGCGATCGTCGAGGCGCCGCCGCTCGAGGGTAGCGTGCTGGTGCATCTGGGCCCGTCGATCTTGCTGCCGATTCTCGACGCGCTGCTCGGCGGGCGTTCGAGCACAGCGATGGCCCCACGGCCGCTGACCGACATCGACACGCGGTTGGCACGCAAGGTGGTCGAGCTGCTGCTGGCCGAGCTGCGCCAGGCCTGGTCGGCAGCGCTGCCGATCGAACCCCGCATCGTGCGGACCGAAACGCGCCGCGAGACGGCCGGCGGGGCGTCGTCGTTCGAGGCGATGGCCCGGATCAAGTTTGATCTTTCGCTGGGTTCGCTGCACGGCGCGGTTCAGCTTTGCCTGCCGTGCCGGTCGCTGGCAGGGCTCGCGACGCTGCCGCTGTCGCTGGAGCCGGGCTTCGCCAACGACGTTGCGGGCATTTCTTCGCCGCAGCAACCGATCGACGTTGTGGTGACGCTGGCCGAGATGCGTGTGACGGCCGAGCAGTTGGCTGCCTTGCAGCCGGGTGATATTCTCGCCACCGATCGTTCATGCCGCGGCACGCTGTCCGTGGAAGCCGACGGAGTGCGCCTGCTGCGCGGTCGCCCCGGCACCTCGGCCGGGCGCAAAGCGGTGCGCATCGAACAACGCGTCCCGCGGCGGTGAATGAACCACGGAGACAGCGAGGCACAGAGAAAACACGGAGCAGCAAGTACGTGCGGTACGATCTGCTCTTCCAAAAAACTGTTGCTCCGTGCGTCCTCCGTGTCTCAGCGTCTCTGTGGTGAATCCTCCGGCTAGCTCAGCAGGCCAGCTACCGGCGAGCCGCCGTCGACGATGCGGATCGGCCGACCGATCGGGCTCATGTATTCCTTGGCCGCGTCGATCCCCAGGCATTTGTAGATCGTCTGGAACAGGTCCTTCTCGGACACCGGGCTATCGACCACTTCGTCGCCGCCGGGGCTTGTCTCGCCGTACACCTGGCCGACCTGGATGCCCGCGCCGGCCAGTACCATGTTGAATGCCCGCGGGTAGTGATCGCGGCCGCCGCGCGGGTTGACGCGAGGCGTGCGGCCGAACTCGCCCATCCACACGACCAACGTGCGATCCAGCATCCCGCGCTGCCGCAGGTCTTCGATGAGTGCGGCGGTCGGGAGGTCCATCGCTTCGCACAGCCGGCGATGCGCGGGAAAGTTGTCCTGGTGCGAATCCCAATTCGGCAGGTTCACCTCGACAAACGTCACGCCGCGCTCGACCAGCCGGCGGGCCATCAGGCAACCGGCAGCAAAGTCGCCGGGGTTGGGGCCGCGCATGCCGCCAGGATTCGGCGGCCGCGAATCGCGAGGTGCGCCGCTGATGCCGTAGGCTTTGCGAACATGCTCCGGCTCGCGGCTCAGGTCGAACGCTTCCATCTCCGGGCTGAGTACCATCTGCGACGCCTGCTCGTACATCTTGCGATGGTCGGCCGCCAACGAGGCCAGCGAGCCGTCGTCCGTCGTCCCTTCGAGCCGATCGAGCAGCGCCAGCCGCGACTGGTAGCGCCGCGATTCGGTCGTCGGTTTGCTGTTCTCGGGGGGGCGCTGGGCGGACTGCATCACCAGCGGATCGAACTCGTTGCCGAGCAAGCCGCCGGTGCCGGCGTTCTGTCCTTGCCCGATCCGCACGAACGACGGCAACTGGCTGGCGACATCGCCGATCTCCTTGGCCACGACCGAGCCGAGCGTCGGATGCCGCACGGTGGCGCTGGGGACATACGCCGTGTGCATCAGGAAGCTAGCCAGTTGATGCTCGCCGATTTTGGTCGACATCGAACGGACGACCGCCAACTGGTCGGCGATCCGCGCCAGATGCGGCAGGTTGTCGGCGAAGATCGTGCCGGGGACGTTGGTCGAGATCGCCCCGGTTTCGCCGGCGTTCTCGTGGTTCGGCTTGGGGTCGAACGTCTCGAACTGGCTGGGTCCGCCGGGCATCCACAGCAGGATGCACGCCATGCCGCGCTGCCGCATGTCGGCGGCGCTAACAGCCAGCGCGTCGGTCCAACTCAGCGCCCCAGCGGCCAAACCGCTCGCCGCAACGCCGCGCAGAAAATGCCGCCGGCCGATCGCGTGGCCGCCGCGGACTGTCAGACCTAAATGATGTTGGAGCATAAGTAAATATTCCATTGGTTTCCCTCTCCCCTTGCGGGAGAGGGTTTGAGTGAGGGGGCGAGGTTGGTACACGCTTCATTCCCCCTCACCCCGGCCCTCTCCCGCGGCGGGGAGAGGGAGATTCGTAAGGCGGCAATCAGCAGCATCAATTCCGTTGCAAGAATTCCGTTCGGTTCAAAAGCGTCCACAGCACGTCCTCGATCCCCGCGGCGCGGCTATCGGCCGCGGCGATGTGAACGACGCAGATCGTTAGCTCCTCGTTACTGGGCTCGCGGGCCAGCACGCGCAGGAACAACTCAACCACGGCCTGCTCGTTATCGTCGCCGGCGTTGTGCAGCGCCTCGGCCGCCACGCTCTGTGGCGAGTCAGCGCTGATGGCTGGAGCGAATTGCCGAGAGTTCATCAGCGCCAGCGCTTGCGGGATCGAGCCAGCGACCGTCTCGCGCCGCACGCTCGGATCGTAGCCGAAGACTTGGCCGAATTGCGACCGCGGGCTATTCAGGTACCGGAACACCTGCGCTCCGGGAGCTCCGCCGAATGTACGGATCGAACCCGGCGACATGGCCAGCGCCTGGGCCAGGCAGTCGTACACCACGTCACTCCGCAGCCGGTACGAGCAATTTGCCAGGAAAGGCGTCTCGTTGGGGTTGCGGCGCGGGCGGCTCTCGCGAGCATAGGCGTCGGTGGCCATGATCGTGCGGAACAACCATTTTACATCGTAGCCGTGGGCCGTGAACTGGGCGGCCAGCAGGTCGAACGTCTTGGGGGCCGAGCAGGGACGGTCGACGCTGAGGTCGTCGACCGGCTCCTGGAATCCTTCGCCCACCAGCTCGCTCCACAGCCGGTTGACCATCGCCTTGGCAAACCACGGATTGTCGGGCGAGGCGAGCCAATCGGCTAGCTTCGCGCGCCGCTCTTCGTCCTTGGTACCGATGGGCAGCGTGTCGCCGGTGGCGAAAAACTTCGGGGCGATCATCTTGCCTTCGGCCGATGGGTTTTTCAGGTCGGGCATGTAGTGCTCGAGCGTGGCGCGGCGCATCGTTGCGGGGCGGAAGGCGATGCCGCCGGAGTCGATCGAATCGATCTCGAAGCCGCGCTGCTGGCCGTTCACTCGGATCGGCCGCAGACCGATCCGCGGAAAGAACGCCGCAAACTGGTGGAACTCTTCGCGCTTCCAATGGTCGAGTGGATGGTCGTGGCACTGGGCGCAGGCGATCTGCACCCCCATGAAGACCCGCGACATCTCAGCGGCGACGTTGGCGGTATCGACCTCCTGGGCCATGAACATCGCCGTCTCGCCGCGCTCGCCGACGTTGCCGCTGGCAACGATGAACTGTTTGGCGATTTTGTCCCACGACTGGTTGGTGTTGAACGCCTCGGACAAGAAATTGTCGACCGCGCCGTAGCCGTACAGTGCCCGATCGCTGGCCCGACGATAGAAGATCACATCGCGCCAGTAGCGAGCCCAGTTCTCGCCATAGCGCGGATCGGCCAGCAGTCGATCGACGAGCTGGCCGCGCTTGTCGGCCGAGGGATCGAGCGTGAACATCGCAATCTCGGTCGGCGTGGGCAGCGTGCCCACCAGGTCGAGATACACCCGACGCAAAAATGCCTGGTCGCCGGTCGCGGGAGCCAGCTTCGATTGAACTTCGGACGTCGAAAAGCCAAGCTCGTCGGCCAGGCCGCGGTCGACCTGCTTCGAGACGTTGCTGTCGCCGGCTGGCACCTTGCCGTCTGACGTTGTCGAGCGGGTGGCGGCGACGGCCGGGAGTGCCAGCGCCAGCAAGGTAAATACGACGCGGGGCGAGTTGGATCGGGCCTTCATGGTGAAAACACCTCGATACGTGCCGAGCACGGCAGACAACCCCGTGTCACGGAACATCTAACCCGGGGGCCGAGGGAAAGTTTCGCGACAGAAAACTACCCTACCAGGGCTTGCCAGCTTTCCTGGTCCCGCACAGCGAGACGTCGATTCCCAACTCCTTGGCCATCGACGCTTTGGCCAGCAGGGCCGTGTCTGCCTCGGCTTCGCCATTGGCGTAGGCAACCTGGATATGGTTGCTCTTGTGGCGGGCCATCATCTGGTCGCGACTTACACCATAAGTCACCGCATGCATGATCGGCCACTGCGGCGTGGTGGCTTGCCAACGACGCTGGGTTTCGGCCTCGGGCAGCTCGACGACCCCGGCCCGCCCCAGGTCCATTCGCAGCCGGCCGTCGTCAATATAAATACGCGACCAGACGATCTCGCCCGGCTTCGAAATTCCCTTCAGCGTGCCACCCCCCAGGCGAAAGTACATCGGCGGCTGGCGTTCACTGCTGGCCCCCGCCCAGCCACCGATGAAATGAGCCGGCGGGGCAGAGCCGCTGATGAGCAACACCCACACGTAATCGCTCACGGTGCCCGAGCGGTCCACGTCCCCCCACCGCAGGTCGTGCAACGTGCTCTCGACCGGCTGGCGCAACTCGCGATGCACCCGGTAGGTCAGCAAGCCGTCGAGCCCCGCGCATTCGTCCACCTCGTTGAAGTGCGGCAGCGGCTGACCGTCGTACAGCACGCGGCCATCGCGGCGGCTGGCCACCGGCGGTCGGTCGCTGTTGTTGAGTATTCCTTCGGCCAGGTCGCTGGCCGGCAGCAGGTCCTTAAGTCCCTGCTGGTACTGGATGCCAATGCAAGCGCAGCCGAACTCGTCGGCGATGCGCACCGCGGCGATGTACATCTTGCACTGCTGGTGAATCTGCTCGTCGGTCAGCTCGCGCTCGGGATCGCTGCCGGTAACGAAGCGCATGCCGCGCTCGTCGAGCCAGCGGCGCACGGCACGGGCCTCGTCGTCGCTGGTTTGCGTCGTCTCGTAATAGAGTGCCGACTGGCTGAGCCGCTCTTTGTAGACGCTGGTGGCGTGGAGCAGTTCGTCGGGAATGATGGCGTTGTACATCCCCATACACCCCTCGTCGAACACGCCGAGGATCGCCTTGGTGCGCTGCAACTCCTCGGCCAGGCGTCGCCCCGTGCGGCGAATTTCCTTCGGCACCCACACTTCCTCGAGCGGCACGACATGATCGGCTGCGTGCTTCACGCGCCCTTTGCGCAGCCAGCGGCGCAGGCCGCGGGTGAAAAAGTCGTCGGTGAAATCTTCACTCCACAAGGTCGAGTACTTCACCCCCGCCTTGGTCAGCGAGCCGTTGAGGTTGAGCATGCCGACCAGCCCCGGCCAGGTGCCCGACCAATTGGCCACGGTGAGGATCGGTCCGCGGTGCGAGATTAGCCCGGCGAGCACGTGATGCGAATACTGCCACACGGCTTCCGCGACAATGAGCGGTGCGTCGGGATCGATGCCGGCGAACACGCGCATGCCTTCATGTTGCGAGGCGATGAAACCGTGGCCTTCCTCGGGCTTGAACGGATGGGCTCGCTCGATCGTGTATCCCTGGGCGGCAACCGCCTGGGCCAGGGCGCGTTCCATGTCTTGCTGGGCGGGCCAGCAGGTGCGGTTGGCACTGGGTCGCAGGTCGCCGCTGGCGACCTGCAGCACGCGATGCTTGTTCTTCACGGGTGGTACGTTGGCGGTGAACGGAGATTTGAGGGGCCTATGCAGTTTAGTTAGCGGGCCTGCCCGCCGCGACGCGCACCGCCCTTCTCCCTTTGGGAGAAGGTGCCCGAAGGGCGGATGAGGGTGAGGCGGGATGGATGGCGAGTACCCAGCTCACCCTCACCCGGCCGCCGCGGCGGCGGCCACCCTCTCCCGAAGGGCGAGGGTCATTTTTCAGGCAACCATTTTGGCCGTGCTTCGATAATCGTTCGTGGCAAGCCTTCGGCACAGGCACCAGGGAGCGAACCGTGAGCACCGTCACCGACACCAATACCGACACCAGTGTCCATTCGCAGGCCCAGCGCCATCTCACCATCGAGACGCCGCTGCCGCAGACGAACGGCGAGGACGCGCTGCTGCTCGAGGGATTCGGTGGCGTGGAGATGATGTCGCGGCCGTTTGCCTATCAGCTCAATCTCGCTTCCTCCACCAGCGAAGTGACCGGGGAGCAGATCGTCGGCAAGAACGTCACGTTCAGCGTCGACGATTTGCGGGGGCAGACCCGGCACTTCAACGGCTACGTGAGCCGGTTCGCGTACTCGGGGCAGAACGGTCGGTTGCAGACGTACATGGCCGAGGTGGTGCCGTGGCTGTGGTTCCTCACGCGCACCACCGATTGCCGGAGCTTCGAGAAGAAAACCACGCCCGAGATCATCAAGGCGATCTTCGACAAGGACGTGTACAAGACGCTGCGCTCGCAGATGAACGACGCCACCGGCTACGAACTGCAGCTCACCGACAAGAAGAAGGACGGCAACCCCAAGTACCCGACGCGCGAATACTGTGCCCAGTACAACGAGAGCGATTTCAATTTCGTCTCGCGGCTGATGGAAGAGGAAGGGATCTGCTACTTCTTCAAGCACGACCAGGGGCAGCACAAGCTGATCGTCACCGACAAGGTTGATGCCTACTACCAGTCGAACGACACCACGTTCGACTTCGGCAACCAGTCGCAAGTGCGCGACTACGAGACGAACTTGCTGAGCCTGCGCCGCCGGCACGAGTTCCGGCCCGGTCGCTGCTCGCAGGCTGACTTTAACGAGGAGCTGCCGCAGCAGGACTTGCAAACCAGCCGGAGTACGAAGCTCTCGATCGGCGACAACCAAAGCTGCGAAGTGTACGAGTTCCCCGGCTACTACGCCGACCGCGGCGAAGGGGAAAAGCTGACCGACGTCCGCATCGAAGAGCAAGAGGCGGCGACCGAAGTGCTCGAAGCCAGCGGCAGCTCGCGCTGGCTGGGGCCGGGCGTGAAGATCGTGCTCAATGCCGCGGCGCTCGGCGCCAACGGCAATGCCACCGATGACAGCTACGTGGTGACGCGCATCCTGCACAACGCGCACGTCGGTGCCGACTACCAGGCCGGCAACGGCGGCGCGGCCGGAGGTGGGTCAGGCGGCGGCTCGGGCGCCGCGGTCTACAGCAACACGTTCTCCTGCATCACCAGCACGTTGGTCTGCCGGCCGTCGCGCGTCACACCCAAGCCCCATGTGTACGGCGCCCAATCGGCCATCGTCGTCGGTCCGGACAAGAGCGACGGTGCATCGACCGACGCCGAAGAGATTTATCCCGACGATCAGGGGCGCGTGCGCATTCGCTTCCACTGGGATCGCACTGCAAAGACGAATAACACCGGCTCGTGCTGGAGCCGCGTCGCCCAGCTATGGGCCGGGGCGCAGTGGGGGGCAATGTTCCTGCCGCGCGTGGGACACGAAGTGATCGTCGAGTTCCTCGACGGCGATGTCGATCGGCCGGTGATCGTCGGCCACGTGTACAACGGCAGCAACAAGCCCCCCTACGATTTGCCCACCTACAAGACGCTGTCGTGCATCAAGAGCAACAGTAGCAAGGGAGGCGGCGGCTTCAACGAGCTGCGCTTCGACGATAAGAAAGGGAAAGAGCAGGTCTTCATCCACGCCCAGAATCGCATGGACGTGCGCGTGGGCGGCACGCTGTTCGAGACGACCGGCGGCGATCGGCATGAGTCGATCGGCGTGCCGGCCGACGATAGCGACAAACCGGGAGGCAACCATCGCGTCACCGTCGGCGGCGACCATGACCTGGCGATCGGCTCCAACATGTTTGCCGAGATCGCTAAGAACCTGAATCAAACGGTCCACGGCGACGTGAACGAAAGTTTCGAGGGAGCGCAATCGACCATCGTCGGCACGACGATGCAGCTCAACGCACAGCAGATCACGTTCGAGGCTTCTGAAACGATCACGTTCAAGGTCGGCGGGAACTTTGTTCAGATCAGCTCCGTCGGAGTGACCATCGTCGGCGACAGCGTGCTGATCAACAGCGGTGGCGTGCCCGTGGGGGCGGACGCCGGCGACGTGACGTTGCCGCTGCTGGCCGCGGTCGCCGATAGCGGCAAGCCGGGAGCACTCAATGGGTCGGGCTCTGGCGGAGCGCCGCAGCAACGCGAGCAAGTTATCGTACCAATACAAACCGCCGACGGTGTCGTAGTGCCGAACACCGCCTCGGACGAACCGTCCGGCGACAGCACGCCGAACTTCCCGCCGAACCCCAATCCGTTACCCCCGCCGTTTCCGCCACCGCCGGGATCGTCCGGCGGCGAGTGAATCAACCGTCCGACTCTAGGCTTGTAAATTTCGATAGGAGCATTTCATGTTTCCCGCGGCACGCATCGGCGATCCGATCACGCACGACCTGACGGTTCCTTGCGGCGTCATCGCGCCGCCGGTGAACGGTCCGGCCCCCAACCCCGTGATGATCGAAATGATGCCGGCCGCTTACGTCACCTGCCAGGCGGTCTGCTCAGGGGTGATCGCGGCCGGGCTCGCGCATCCGCCGGTGCCGGGTCCGCAGCCGCCCATCGTGAAGGGTTCGACCACGGTGATGATCAACTTTCAATGGGCCGCCCGCTGGGCGCCCAGCGGCGACGTGGCCGGTTGTGGTGTGTTCCTGGGGATGCCGCCGTTGGCCGCGACACGCACGGTGCTGATCGGTGGGTGAGAGCCTGTTGGAGTATTCGGTGCCACTGGCTGCTTGGCAGCCAGTGCTTTGGAAACCACAGCAACACTGGCAGACGAGCTGCCAGTGGCACGCAACATTGCCATGAAAACGATCGTCGGAAAAATTGTCGCGGACGGCAGCCAACTGTGGGTGTGGGGTCCGTTGCCCGGCACGCCGGCTGCGCCTCGCCAATCACACGGCAACCGCGGCGGTTCGCGTGCTCCGCCGCAGCCGCAAGGCTGGCACCAGGCGGCCAATCCTGCCGCGGCAGTCAGCGCGTTTGAAACGACGATCACCGCCGCATTGCAACAGGTCGCCGACACGCCGCTGGGTGCGTTCCTGATGGCCATTATCGGCACGAGCCCGCTGGCGGTGACGATCGTGCCGACGAACGACACCACGAATGCCGGCGCTTTGGCCGACAACGGTCCTGCGGCGCGCACCAACGCCAATGGCTCAGCAGGCATTGGTTCGACGGTGCACGTGATCATTAATCCCAAGATCGACACACAAGGCATCGGCCTGCCTGCCATCCTGCTGCACGAGCTTGTCCACGCCTGGCGGCAGACGCGCGGGCGTTGGAACCCGACGCCGGCCCACGAGCTGTTGGGCACAGGGCTTTGGGACTCGACCAATGCCGATTCGGCGATGGATAACTGGGAAGAGTGGCTGGCCGTAGTCATCGAGAGTACATGGCGGGCGTCGCTGCCGAACATTAGTCGGGTGCGGGCCACCCATCAGCGGCCCGGATTCTTCGACGCCTTCGACACCGAGCACACGGGGCTCGCCTACGAAGACGGCATCCACGCACCGTGGGGCTCGGACTTGCCGACGCATCGAACCGCCAGCCAGGAATTTGTCGATCAGTGGGTGCTCGGCTTCTTTCGCCTGACCAGCGAAGAAGCGGAGTTGTTCAACCTGCTGGTCGTGCGGCGTGGCATTTGGTTCAATCCGTCGCGAGATTTTTGGTTTGAGAGCCGCGATCCGGCCCGCTTGCAGCGCTGGTCACGGCTCGTGACAGCGGGCCACCGATGATGGCGGTTCATTTCCGGCACGAGTGTGAGTAAGATAGTCGCGCCAGAAGAGGGCTGATGCCGCAGGATTCGCGGCCGACAGGCGATTTGAGGTCGGCAGTTTCCTGGTCCGGGGAGGGCTTGCTTTGGCCGCCTTTACGCAAGAAAACCGCACGATCGCCCTCGAGGCACCCACCGTCGGCGACGACGTGCTGTTGCTCCAGGCGTTTCACGGGCAGGAACGCCTGTCGGGGCTGTTCGAGTACGAGCTCGAGATGCTTTCCGAGCAGGACTCGATCTCGCCCGACGACATCGTCGGCAAGAACGTCTCGTTCAGCGTGAAAGACCTCGACAACTCGCCGCGGTATTTCAACGGCTTCGTCAGCCAGTTTGCGTACTACGGCCGCACCGATCGGCTGCACCAGTACCGCGCCCAGGTGGTCCCGTGGCTGTGGTTCCTCACCCGCACCACCGACTGCCGCATCTTCCAGAACAAGTCGGTCCCCGACATCATCAAAGCCATTTTCAGCGACCTCGGCTTCACCGACTTCAAGCTCCAGCTCAACGCTCAGTACCAGCCGCGCGAGTACTGCGTGCAGTACAACGAGACCGACTTCCAGTTTGTTTCGCGCCTGATGGAAGACGAGGGAATCTTCTATTTCTTCGAGCATGAGGATGGCACGCACACGCTCACCCTGGCCGACAGCACCAGCGGCTATGTCGATTGCCAGGACAATCAACTGCAATTCGGACTGATCCCCGTGGTGCGCGAGGTCAGCGACAACCTTGCCTCGTGGGAGCACCGCTACCAGTGGCGCTCCGGGAAGCTGACGCACACCGATTACAACTTCAAAACTCCTAGCACCGATCTGCGCACGCAGACCAACAGCGTGCTCAACATTTCCGACAACTCGAAGTTCGACCTGTACGAGTTTCCCGGCGTCTACGAGAAGACCGACGCCGGCAAATCGCTGGCCAAGATTCGCATGGAAGAAGTCGAAGCCGGCTACGACACCGTGCTCTCCAGCGGTCGTGCGCCGTCGCTGAACCCCGGCGCCAAGTTCACCGTCTCCAAGCACATCGTCTCGGCCGAAGAAGGTTCCGAGTACGCGGTCGCCGCCATCTGGCACCAGGCCGATGCCGGGGCGGCCTACTCGACCGGCCAGGACAATCGTCCGCCGGCCTACGCGAACCGCTTCACCTGCATTCCGTCGGACGTGGTGTACCGCCCGCCGCGCGTCACGCCGTATCCGCAAATTCACGGCGTGCAAACCGCCGTCGTCACCGGCCCCAGCGGCGAGGAGATCTGGCCCGACGAATTTGGCCGCGTGAAGGTGCAATTCCCTTGGGACCGCGAAGGGAAGCATGACGAGCACAGCTCGTGCTGGATGCGCGTCTCGCAGGTCCACGCTGGCAAGGGCTGGGGTGGCATGAGCGTGCCGCGCATCGGCGAGGAGGTGCTGGTGGCGTTCCTCGAAGGCGACCCCGACCGGCCGATCGTCGTCGGCCGCATGTACAACGCCGCCCAGACGGTCCCGTACACGCTGCCGGCCAACAAGACGCAAAGCGGCATGAAGTCGCGCAGCAGCCATGGAGGCAGCACCTCGAACTACAATGAATTCCGCTTCGAGGACAAGAAGGGGCACGAGCAGGTCCTGCTGCACGCCGAGCGCAACCAGATGATCGAGGTCGAAGTCGACGAACAGCACTGGGTCGGTCACGACCGCACCAAGACGATCGATCACGACGAAACCACCCACGTCAAGCACGATCGCACCGAAACGGTCGACAACAACGAAACGATCACCATCCACGGCAATCGCACCGAGACGGTCGACAAGGACGAAACGATCACCATCGGCGAAAGCCGGGTCGAAGTCGTCGGCAAGAACGAGACTATCACCATCGGCGCCAGCCGCACCGAGAGCGTCGGCAAAGATGAATCGATCACCATCGCGAGCAACCGCACCGAGAGCGTCGGCCAGGACGAATCGATCACCATTGCTGGCAACCGTAGCGAAAGCGTCGGCCAGGACGAGAGCGTCAGCATCGGCGGCGCCCGAAGCACGAGCATCGATAAGGCCGATGCGCTCTCGGTCGGCACCGACCTGGTCATCAACGCCGGCAGCTCGATCACCATCACCACGGGCGACGCGAGCATCGTGCTGAGGAAGGATGGCACGATCTCGATCAACGGCAAGGACATCTCGATCAGCGGCTCGGGCGAGATCAATGCCAAGGCGGATAAGAACGTCACGATCAAGGGACAGAAAATCCTGCAAAACTAACCCCTGAAAAGACCATGCAGCGAACCGAACTGTTGACCGCAGCACGACGAAAGACAAAACGTCAAATACCGGCGCAAGGCATGCTGATCGCCACGCTTGCCGAACTGGATGGCGAGGGTATCCCGCACGTGGGCATGGCCGGAACTGGGAGCGTGCCCGCCCGCTCGACCGTCGCCCTGCGCACCAGCGACCTTGGCCGCGACGTGGCCGTAATGTGCGAAGCCGGCGATCGAACACGGCCTATCATCATCGGCGTCATCCAGCCGCCATCGCCGCCGACGGCCGAGGTGACGGTCTCGCCCGGGGCACTGCAAGTCGAGGCCGATGGCGAGCGCGTCGAGGTCAACGCCCAGCGCGAGCTCGTGCTCCGCTGCGGCGAGGCGAGCATCACGCTCACGCGCGCCGGCAAGATCCTGTTGCGCGGCACCTACCTGCTCAGCCGCAGCTCGGGCGTCAACCGCATCAAGGGAGGCAGCGTACAGATCAACTGAACCTAAACGCTGCTCGCTTTTCGCTTCTCTATGCATCTCGTCAACCACACCAAGTTCCAAGCCGGCTATACGATGTTCACGGCAGCCGACGGCCGTGAGTCGATTGTCGTCGTAGCCAAGGCCACGTTCGCCATCCCGCGGCAGGCAACTGACGAGCCGCGCCTGGCGGCCGAGCAGGTGCCGCTGGTGATGTGCGACGAATTCACCGGCGAGCCGGGCTTCTCGGCCCCGCGCTACGAGATCGACTTCGCGCCGCGCAAGCCGCGCTGCGATGTGCTGCTGGTGGGCAGTGCCTATGCTCCCGGCGGCCGGGCGACCGATCGCGTCACGGTGAAGCTGCAAGTCGGCACCGTGACGAAATCGTTCGACGTCGTCGGCAAGCGGGTTTATCGCCTGGGCATTGTCAGGCTCAGCGGCAGCGCGATCGAGCCGTTCACCGTTATGCCCATCTCGTACGATAACGCCTACGGCGGCGTCGATCGCACGAACCCCGAACCGGCAAAGCACCGCTGGTTTCCGTCGAACCATGCCGGCGTCGGCTACCACCCCGGCGCCAATCCCAACGCCGTCGAAGGCTTGCCGCTGCCCAACACCGAAGAGACGGGCAACCCGGTGACCAGCGCCAATGGCAACTATCGGCCGATGGCGCTGGGGCCCGTCGGCCGCGCGTGGGAGCAGCGCATCAAGTACGCCGGCGCCTACGACAGGCGCTGGCTCGACGAGAAGTTTCCGTTCTTGCCCGACGACTTCGACGATCGCTACTTTCAAGCCGCCCCGGAAGATCAACAGACCGATCCTCTGCGCGGCGGCGAGGAAGTGGCGCTGGCCAACCTCACGCCACAGGGACACACTGCGTTCAGGCTGCCGAAGCAGCTGGGCCTGCCGGTGCTGTTCGTCCCGCGCTCGGGCGACGTGAGCGAGCAGATCGCCGTGGCCGATACGTTGTTGATCGAGCCGGACGAGCAGCGGTTCATGATCTGCTGGCGAACGTCGATCGGCGTGCGGCGCACGATCCGCGAGATCACCGAGATTATCGTCGGGCAAAGCGCCGCCCGATGGCGAGAGCAGCAGTTTCGCCGCCGCCGCGCCGCGACGAAGCATCGTTTCCCATCGCTGCGCGAGATGGTCACCTCGGCTCGTCTGACCAAGCGCAAGGGGGCGAGGTGACGATGTTCATTGCCGCCACCGGCATGGTCTGCCCCGTCGGCCTGACCGCCCCAGCGGCATGTGCCGCGCTGCGCGCGAAGGTCGCCGGCTTTACCGATCTCCCGTTCAGCGATGCTCGCGGCGAGCCGATCACGGGAGCGTCGGTCCCAGAGGTCGGCAACCTGCCCCGCCGCGCGTCGCACTTGGTCGAGATGCTCGCCCGCGCGTTGGCCGAGGTGCTGCACTCGCAGCCGATCGCCTCTTGGCAGCAGGTGCCGCTGCTCATCGGCCTGGCGGAGACTGGCCGACCAGGCGCACCACCGGAGTTGCCTGGGATGGTGATCGCCGAAGTGCAAAAGAAGTTGAACGTGCGATTTCATCCGCAGCACTCGCGTGTCTTCGCCTCGGGGCACACCGCCGGCTTCGAGGCGCTGCGAGTCGCGCGTGACTTGTTCAACAGCGGCAGCGTTCCTGCTTGCATCGTCGCCGCGGTCGATTCATTGCTGATCGCTCGCACGCTACGCTGGCTCGACGAGCAGTTTCGCCTCAAAACTCCCGCCAACCGCGACGGGGTGATTCCCGGCGAAGCGGCCGCGGCCGTGTTGCTCCAGAAGACCGCCAGCCAGGGGACCACCACGGAAATCTCCGGCCTCGGCTTCGCCGACGAGAAGGCGCATATCGCTTCCGGCGAGCCGCTGCTGGGCCTCGGGCTCACCGCGGCGACCCGCACCGCTTTAGGCGAGGCACGGCTCGGCCTGCACGAAATCGACCTGCGCATCTCCGACGTCACCGGCGAGCTGTACGGCTTCAAAGAGCTGCCGCTGGTCACCGCCCGGCTGATGCGTGTCGTTCGCCAACAGGAACAGCCGCTGTGGCATTGGGCCGAGGCAATCGGCGACACGGGCGCGGCCGCCGGTGTCGCGCAACTGGTCGCTGCCGACGCCGCGCTGCGCAAAGGTTACGCTCCCGGCAACCGCGTGCTCGGTTTCACGAGCGCCGCTGGCGGTGCCCGCGCCGCCGCGGTGCTACATCGCTGGCCGCGAACCTCGATCCCAGCAAAGGTATAAGTCATGGGCGCCAACGTGTTCGCCAACGGCGACGAGATTGCCTGCAAGGCCGGCAATTGCCAGGTGATTGCCGCCTTCCCCGACGTGTGCCTCACGCCGCCGCCGCCGCCCGCTGGCCCGATTCCTGTCCCTTACCCCGATACGTCGTTCTCGAAGGACATGCAGAACGGCACCAAGACGGTGCAGATCGGCAGCGCGGAAGTGATGATGAAGAACATATCGTTTTACGGCACGAGCCCGCTGGGCGACGAACCCGCCACGATGGGTCAAGGGGCGGGCGTGATCACGCACAAGATCACCGGCTACACCTACTTCACCGCCTGGTCGATGGACGTGATTTTCGAGGGGGCGAACGTCGATCGCCACACCGACATGACCACGTCGAACCACATGAGTCCGCAGCCCGGCAACCAGACGATGATGGCCAACATCGGCATGATGGCGATCACGGTGCCTGGCGGTGGCATTCCGCCCCCGCCGGGCGATTGCCAGCCGGGCGAATACTCGCAACTGAACCAGGACGTGCAGGACAGCAAGGCCGAGGTCGCCGCCGCCGGCGGTGCGTGCCGCGATGGAGATGACCAGGCGACGCTCGAAGCCAAGGGAAGCGCCTGGCTCAAACAGGCGGTTGCCCGGGCTCGTCGCGACATGAAATGCTTCCGCGGCGGCGACGACGGTCATCAGCAAGCACAAGCCTCAGCATGGGAGCACGTCGGCCGATGTCAACGAATGTCGCGCTAGCCATCGACCAGGCGTTCGCCGCCGTGCCGGCACCGGACGCCGACGAACTGCGCATCTCGACCGACGACGAATCGTTCGAAGACATCGAGGCATTTCGCGGCAAACGCTGGCAGGAGATCGACGCCGCGCAGCTTGCCAGCCATCAAAACGCCCTGTTCTGGTTCTCGCCGACGGCGTTTCATTACTACCTGCCGGCCTTCCTGAAGGCAGGCCTGGCCGCTCCCGACGCGATTTTCGTCATCACGCTGCTGCAACTGCTCACGCCGTCGCCAAAGGAGAACCTGAACCGCTTCCGCGAGCTGCGCTGGTCGCAGCTCGGGCCGCAGCAAATCGCGGTGCTCGACCAGTGGCTGGGCACGATTGCCGAGACGGCCAGGCCCGGCGGTGTGTTCGCCCAGGAGATTGCCGAGGCACAGAAAGCAGTACGCGAACGGCGATGGTGGTGAACGACGCGATGGCAAGCACGCTGGCTCAGATCGTCGATCAGCACGTCGAAGAGACGGCGTTTCTGTGGCTACTGCGCGATGCCGCCGTTGGCGCGCCACATTACACGCTCGACGACCTGGCGCGGCTCGACGAGCGCGTCGAAGCGCATCTCGATGGCCTCCGCGAGACGGGCGGCGATGGCTGGACGGCAATCGCCGCCGAGTTGCAACGCCACAACGAACCGGGCGAAGTGTTTGCCGCGGCGGTGCTGGCGTTCGAGAACGGCGATCCGCGGCGGATTGCCCAGATGCTCGAAGTCGGTACCACGGCTCCTCGATTGTCCCGCGCGCTGATCTCGGCCCTCGGCTGGCTGCCGGCGAAAACGGCGCTCTCGCGGCTGCAACCGCTGCTCGACTCGCCGAACCCGGCGGTCTGTCGAGTCGGCATCGCCGCCGCGGCCGCGCACGGCCAAAGCGCCGGCAGCGCGCTCGACACGGCGCTAGCGCACGATGACTCACGGCTACGGGCCCGCGCGCTGCGCGCCGTCGGCGAGGTTGGCTCGACCAAGCGGATGGCTGCCCTGCACGCGAACCTGTCGAACCCCGATCCCGCGTGTCGCTTCTGGGCCGCGTGGTCGGCGGCGCTGCTGGCGCCGGCCGATCGCGACGTCACCCGGGCATTGCAAGCCACGGTGCTCGACGTGCCGCCGCTGCGCGCGCCGGCGCTCGACATGCTGATGCGCCGTGTTGACGTCGCTGCCGCGGGTGCGTGGCTGGCCAACTGCGCGACGAAGCCCGACGTGGTGCGCGTCGCGGTTTCCGGATTCGGCGCACTCGGCGATCCCGCCGCCGTGCCGCGCTTGATCGAGCTGATGAAGCATCCGCCGCTCGCCCGACTGGCCGGCGAAGCATTCAGCACGATCACTGGCGTACACATCGCCTACGACAAGCTCGAAGGCGTGAAGCCCGAAGGCTTCGAGGCCGGCCCGACCGAGAATGCTGCCGACGAGAATGTTGCGCCCGATCCCGACGAGCATCTCGCCTGGCCCGATGCCGAGAAGGTCGCCGCGTGGTGGACGAAGCATCAAGGCAAGTTCGCCGCCGGCACGCGCTATCCGCTCGGCAAACCGATCACGAAGGAGTCGTTGCACGACGCCTTGCGCCGAGGCCGACAGCGCCACCGTGCCGCCGCCGCCCTCGAACTAGCGATCCGCGACCCCGGCAAGCCGTTGTTCAACGTGCGAGCGCGCGGAGCCGAGCAACAGCGGCGGCTACCGATGTAGGGTGTGCCCGCCATGCGCAAGAGCGGCGGTGGGCGGAGCCCGCCCTTAGTCCTGCGCTTCCAGAGTGTGTCACATTAGCTCTTCCCACACCGAGCGATAAGCGCCGATGTGCTCGAAGTATTCCAGCAGGCGGGCGTAGAACGGATGGCCGGCGATGGTAGCGCTGTCGCCGATCACGATCAGCTTGCGCCGCGCCCGGGTCAGTGCGACATTTGTGCGGCGCACCTCGTCCAGGAAGCCGATCTGGCCTTCGGGATTTGATCGCACCAACGAAATGATGATCGCCTCCTTCTCGCGCCCCTGGAAGCCGTCGACCGTGTCGATTTCCAGTCCAGGCATGTCGATCAGTTGCCGCACGTGTCGCACTTGGGCGGCATACGGGGCGATCACCGCCACGTCGCTGGCCGCCACGCCCGCTTCCAGCAAGCCGCGTACTCGCCGCGCCACCAGTTCCGCTTCTTGTGGATTGAACCGGCTCGATCCTTCCGGCTCGAGTTGCTCGTCGTAACTGGCGCCCGCCGTGTCGATGAATTCCACGGGGCACTCGGTCAACGGCGACGTGGCGACCGACGGCAAGTCGCGGAGCAGGTGGCTCGCGACCGAAGCGTGAGCCTGCAGCGCGGCGTGGTAAAACTCGCGCGACGAGAAGCCCATGATCTGCTCGTGCATGCGGTACTGGGTTTCGAGCCGCCGCGCGATGGTGTTGCCTTGCCGCTCGATGAGTCGCTCGAACAGGCTGACACCGAATCCCTGGGCCGCGGCCTCGGGCGAGACCACGGTCGGCGGCAACTGGCAATGGTCGCCGGCCAGCACCAGGCGCTCGGCGCGCATCACCGGCAGCCAGCAGCCCGGCTCGGTGCTCTGGCATGCCTCGTCGATCACCGCCAGGTCGAAGTGCCGATCGGCCAGTACGTCGGGGTCGAGCCCGGTGGTCGTCGCGCACAGCACGTCGGCACTGTCGAGGATGTGCCGCACGGCTGCATCCTCGATCTGCCGCGCGTCGGCCAGCAGTTGGCGTGCTTCCTGCCGCATGTCGCCGCGAGCGCCGGGCTGCGGCTTCGCCCGGGTCCAGCGTCCCGCCTGTCGAAACAGCGCCCGCGCATCTTTCACTAGCTTGCGCGCCAAGCGCACGTCGGGATGGTCGTCAACCAGCAGGTCGAGCGTGTGTTCGCGCAGCTCGGGGAGCACTCGCGCCGGATGACCCAATCGGACTGCCTTCACGCGCTTGGCCAACAGCCGTTCGAGCAGGTTATCGACCGCCAGGTTGCTCGGCGCGGTGGCGAGCACCTTTTCGCCGCGATCGACCGACAGGCGAATGAACTCCGCCAAGGTCGTTGTCTTGCCGGTTCCCGGTGGTCCCTGGATCAGTGCGATATCTTCGGCGGCCAGTGCCAGCTCGATCGCCTCGCGCTGCGATGCGTTCATTGACGGCTCGACGATCGCGGGTGACTTGGGCGGTCGGAACTTCGGCTCGCGGGTGCCCAACAGCACTTCGCGCAGCTCAAACAGCCGGCCACGCTCCGTGCGGTCGAGCGTCTTGAGTGCCGCGCGCTGACGCGAAAGCGCAATCTCGTCGGCCGACAGATCGACGCGCCACGCTTCGATCTCGTCCCAGACGTCGTCGGTCGCCGGCAGTGCGATCTGCACATTGCGATCGGAACGGTCGACCATCACGCCACGGTAGCCACGGGCAGTTGCGTCGCGCCCGGTTGCGTCACGCAGTGGCGAGAGGATCACCGGCGTGCCGGGGCCCAGGCGGTGCCACGGCATGACCAGGGTGCGGTTGCGCTTGGCGAGCGTGACAACGGTTCGGCCACCAAGCCCGGTGTTCTCATCGATGATGGCCAAGTCGACGAGGCTATTGCCGGTGCGCTCGGCGGCGGCAGGCGATCGCCGGCGAGCCTCGGCCCCGGCGCGCTCGGCCTCGGCCGCTGATTCGAGCTCCAGCAGTCGCAGCAGCCGGGAAAAATGATTTGTCGCGGGCATCGTTGTCCAGTCCGCTCATGGTACAAAGGGATCGCCATGAACGTCGAGCGTCGCACCTTTCTTGTCACCGGCGGAGCATCCGGCCTGGGGGCCGCCACCGCGCGGCGACTCGTCGAGGCGGGCGGGCGGGTGGTGATTGCCGATATTGACACCGTCGGCGGCACTGCGCTGGCGGAAGATTTGGGTACGGCTGCTGTTTTTCAGTCGACCGACGTGACCGACGAAGCGAGCATGTCGGCCGCGTTGGCGATCCCCGGCGAGCGTTGGGGAGCGCTGCACGGAGTGGTTCACTGTGCCGGGATCGTCGCGGCATCACGGACGCTTGGAAAGAACGGTCCTCATCCGCTCGAATTGTTCAGCCGCGTGGTGCAGGTCAACCTGGTCGGCACGTTCAACGTGGTGCGATTGGCGGCGGCGGCCATTGCCCAGGCGCCGGCGAATGACGAGGGCCAGCGCGGCGTGATCGTGATGACGGCCAGCATCGCGGCGTTCGACGGCCAGATCGGCCAAGCTGCCTACGCGGCGAGCAAAGGGGGCGTGGCGGCGATGACCTTGCCGCTGGCCCGCGACCTGGCACGGCACGGCATCCGCGTGGTGACCATCGCCCCAGGCATTTTCGACACGCCGATGATGGCCGGCATGCCTGCCGAGGTGCGCGAGCCGCTGGTGGCGCAGATGCAATTGCCCTCGCGGCTCGGCAAGCCGGAAGAATTCGCCGAGCTGGCGCTGCACATCGTCACCAACCCGATGCTCAACGGCGAAGTGATCCGCCTGGACGGCGCAGCCCGCATGCCGCCGCGCTGAGAGCCGATCCGAAAACCGCAGTCGAAACTGCTCGCCACCTGGGTCAGACCTTCGTGTCTGCCATGAAGAGCGTCACCGAAGGCAGGCAGGAATGCCTGCCCCCCACGCGGTTTTCGGATCGGCTCTACGGGAAATCGGCTCTACGGGAAACTGGCTTTGATGGTCTCGTCGCCGTGGTCGACGGCGGCTAGATCGAGCCCCGGGCGAGCGTACAGCTCGTAGGCGCCATCGCGGTATACGCGATGCCAGCCGTCCGCTGAGCCGATTACCTCGGCCAGCTGCGTGCTGCGTGGCACGAGCACCAGGTCGGTGGCGTACTTCGTGAGCGTCGCTTGCCAGCCGTCGTGGGCTCGGTACAGCGCCTCGTTTTCTTCGAGAATGCCCGGGCGGTAGGCCACTTCGTAGCGGCCGTCGAGGCTGACCTTGACCTTCGGGTGCAGCTTCCACATCACGTAGCCGCCGGGGACGAACGGCACCATCATGTTGCCGCGGAAGTCGGCGCGTTCGAGATACTCGACCGCTCCCGCCGGGTACATGGGGCGCCCGGTCAGTTCGTCGGCCAGGGTCACGGGGACGCGCATCCGCCACGGGGCACGCGGCAGGCATGCTGCCAGGCTCACGATGCTCACGACCGCGGCGAAGCCGGCAACCCACGCGCGGCGGCGATGCCAAACGCGCACCATCAACGTTGCCAGCGGGGTCGCTTCGAGCCACGCCGGCACGTAGCATAGCCACACCACAAAGTACAACGACAGGTGCCGCGTGTGCCGCAGCGCGGCGTACGCCATGAGCGAGAGCACGAACAGGCCCGGCATGCGTCGCCAGCCAGCCTTTTGCAGCGCGTACACGACGATCAGCACCGACACCAGGTACACCAGGAACGTCGTAGGATCGTTCTTCCACAGCGGCGCCCATTCCAGGATCATCGGCCGGTCCATCGTCACCGCTTCCAGCAGATACGGGTAGTAGTCGAGCCCATAGGGATTGACGGCCACCAGCGCGAGCATTGCCGCTTCGAGCGCCGCCAGGTGCAGCCACGGCCGCTGGCGCACGTACTGCTCGAGGGCGTGCGTCGCCACCACCGCCAGCGCCACGACGAACCCCGCATGCACGTTCAGCCACACGACGAACAGCGGCAGCCACAGGGCCATCCAGCGGCGGTCGCCGTGGCGATCGCGATCGAGCATTGCCAGCAGCGCGGCCAGGAACAGCATCGTGAACAAGCCGGCACGAATCGTCGTGAAGCCGTAGCAGCCGGCCAGGATGATGGCCGGCACCAGCGAGACGATCGTTACGGTGCTCGCCCCGCGGCGGCGAGCGATGTAGAAGCACAGCCCGGCAATCGCCGCGGTGAGCGTGTACTTCAGCGCCATGATGCCCGGCGCGCCGAGCGTGGTCGCCACCACGTACAGGATCGCGCCGTTGCCCCACTCGTGGTGCACCACGGGATAAACGGTGGGCGTGTAGGCGAAGCGATCCTCCAACGGCAGGCGGCCCAGCTCAAGCGATTCGCGCGCCAGGGCCATCTCATGCCACAGATCGGGATCGACGAACGACAGCTCGCACAGGTTCAGCAGGAACAACCCGGCGACGGCCACGAGCGCGATGCCGACGACCAACCGATCGGTCCAATCGTGCTTCGGCACGAGACCCGTCTTCGGCGGCAGCGCATCGAACACCGATACCGTGGCCATGGCTCCCCCCTCAACCTTTGGCTTGGATGGCTTTTATTCGCAGAGCAAATGCTCAGAGGCACGAATAGCGGACGATGCACCACACGGCGTTGAAGGCGTCGCGCAGGCGGATTTTCTTGCCCTGCGACTTGTCGCGCGCCGTGTAGGCGATCGGCATCTCGATCAGCCGGCAGCCGCGGCGAGCGATCTTCGCCGTCAGCTCGGGTTCGACGCCGAACCGATCCTGCTCGATCTGTACGCCGGCCAGTGCCGAGCGGCGGAACATCTTGTAGCACGTCTCCATGTCCGACAGGCGCAAGCCGGTGAAGACGTTCGACAGCCACGTCAGCAGACGGTTGGCCAGCCGATGGGCTGGTGACTGACCGGGGCACTTCCGCCGGGTGCCGTCGTCGGCCAGATACCGCGAGCCGAACACGACGTCGGCCCGGCCGGCGACGATCGGCTCGAGCAGCCGCAGACATTCTTGCGGATCGTACTCGAGATCGGCGTCTTGAATCACCGCCACGTCGCCGGTGGCCATCGTCAGTGCCGTGCGCAGCGCCGCCCCTTTGCCCCGATTGCGCTCGTGATACATCACCTTCACGCCTTCGCGCCGAGGCATCTGCTCGAGCAGTTGGCGCGTGCCGTCGGTGCTGCCGTCGTCGACGACGATCAGTTCCATCGGCACAGGCAGCGACCGCACGCGCTCGATGATCTGCACGACCGTCTCGCGCTCGTTGTACACCGGCATGAGGACCGACAACCTGAAGCCGATCGGCAATACGAAGCCGCCCACCTTGCGAGCCGCCGCGGCCCCCAGCACTTCGGCCGCCGCCTGGGCGGCTCGGCATTCATCGGCATCGAGGCCCGGAAAGCAAAGCTGCACCGGGTCGGCACTCGGGGCGACCGGCCCAGCAGGCGCGCGCACGTGCGGCGACGCCGCGCGTTCGGGCGATAACGGTTGGGTCGATATTGAGGGCGCAGTGTGAGCCATGCTTGCCAGGTCCTCCACAGCAAACATAGGCCACACCCGGAGAGGGGCAGCCAAAATGACGCACGTTTTTTGCCGCGAAATCCAGAGAGATCACGAAAACACGAAACGGCAGAAAACACGAAACGGAAACGGCAGACTGCCACTCTTTTTCGTGTTTTGTCCTTTTCGTGTTTTCGTGATCCTGCCGACTGTTATTGATTCGTGTCGCAGGTGCTTGCGCCGACCAGCGGCACGAAGCGGCATGCTGTCAGGTCGGTGATCCGCGGCCGGCCGTCGATCTTCTCGATCCGCCGCAATATCTGCGAGTCGCGATCGCCGACCGGAATCACCAGAATGCCCCCGGCGGTCAACTGCTCGAACAATTCCTCGGGCATCGTGTCAGCCGCTGCCGTGACGATGATGCGGTCGTACGGCGCCCCTGCCGCCAGGCCGTGCGAGCCATCGCCCAACACCAGCCGAACGTTCGTCACGCCAAGGTCGTTGAGCACCCGAGTTGCCTGGCGGAACAGCTTCTCGTGCCGCTCGATGCTCACCACCTCGCGCGCCAACCGCGACAGCACCGCCGCCTGGTACGCGCTGCCGGTGCCGATCTCCAGCGCGCGCTCGTTGCCCGTGAGCCGCAGCGCCTCGGTCATCAACGCGACGATGTACGGCTGGCTGATCGTCTGGCCGCAATCGATCGGTAGGGCACGGTCGGCGTACGCCACTGCTTCCAGATCGGGATCGATGAACCGTTCGCGCGGCAACTCGGCCAGTACGTCGAGCACGCGCGGATCGCGAATGCCGCGCGCCATGAGTTGGTCGCGGATCATCAACGCGCGCTGCGGTGAATAGTTCGACGAGGTAGACATATCGTGCCACTGGCTACGCCAGTGCAGCGTTCTGCGCACGGGCAGAGCCCGTGGCACCCAGAACTTCAATCACGTTGCACTGACGACCGGCTCCGAGACACGCCAGTCGGTCAGTTGCAATTCTACCGAGCGCCGCCCACGAAAGGCATTGATCACCGGGCGAAACACGATGTCGACCGTCCCGCCGCTGGCCGACAGTTCGTCGAGCCAGTCGCCGCCGCCGAATGCCACGCCACGCAGCCGCACCGGTCCCTGCGACAATTGCAGCGACAAGTGCCGACCGCCGCCGCCGATGCGGCGAGGCGCCTCAGCTAGCGCGACCGCCGAGGCCGCAAACACCGGTCGATGGTTGCCGATGCCGAACGGCGCGAGCCGCTCCAAATCGCACACGGTTTGCAGCGTCAGCGCCGCCAGCGGCACTTCGGCATCGATCCACAGTTCGGCCTGCCGCTGCTCGTGGCTGAGCCGTGCGGCGGCCACTTCGCAGAATTGCTCGCGGAACGCCGCCACGTTTTCCAGGGCGATCCGCAACCCCGCGGCGACCGCATGCCCGCCGTGCGAAAGCAGGTGCTCGCCGCACTCGGCCAAGGCTGCATGCAGGTCGAACCCCGCGATGCTTCGTGCCGAGCCGGTCCCCGGCTTTACGCCGGTTGCATCGAGCGCGATCAGCACCACCGGGCGATGCAGCTTCTCAGCCAAGCGCCCCGCGACGATGCCGATCACGCCGGGGTGCCAATCGTAATCGGCCACGACGAATGCCGCGTCGCACTCAGGGCCGTGCTGCTCGACGATCTGCTTGTGAGCCGCCAGGTAGATGCTGCGCTCAAGGCTCTGCCGACTCGCATTCAGCTCGTTCATGTACTCGGCCAACGCCGCGGCCCGCTCGGCCGACGCGGTGGTGAGTAGCTCGACGGCCAACTGCGCCTGGCCCAGCCTTCCGGCCGCGTTGATCCGCGGCGCCAAGGCAAACGCGATGTCCTCGCAGCCCAGTTCCGGCTTGCGATCGAGCTCCGCAAGGCGAGCGAGCGACGCCAGGCCGATGCTTGGCCTCTCGCCCAGCGCCCGCAGACCGTATTGCACCAACACGCGGTTCTCATCGATCAGCGGAACGCAATCGGCCACCGTGCCGATGGCGGCTAGCGCCACCGCGTCCAACAGGAACTCGCGCATGCGGTCGCTCACGCGCTTCGCTCCGCTGGCGCGCTGGCACAGCGCCCAGGCCAACTTGAACGCCACGCCGGCGCCGCTGAGTGGTGATGGTGCACCTGCCGGGCCCACCGCCGGATGCACGATCGCTGCCGCCTCGGGCAACTGGGCGCCGAGGCAATGGTGATCGGTGATGATCAGCTCGAGACCCAACTCGCGCGCGGTGCGAGCCTCGGCGACGCTGGCGATGCCGCAATCGACCGTCACCACCACCTTCGCCCCTTGAGCGGCGAGCGTGCGCAGCGCCTCGTCGTTCAGGCCGTAGCCTTCCTCGATGCGGTGCGGCACATACGTGGTCGCCTCGGCCCCCAGGAGCCGCAGGCATTGCCACAGCAGGCTGGTGCCGGTGACGCCGTCGACATCGTAGTCGCCGTAGACGACGATCTTGCGGCGATCGGCGATCGCGGCGTACAGGCGCTCGGCAGCCTCGGCGGCACCGGGCAGCTCGGCGGGATCGCGCAGGTGCGAGAGCTTGCAATCGAGAAAATCGCGCACGCGTTGCGGTTGGTCGATCCCGCGGCTCAATAGCAGGTGAGCCACGACCGCCGGCACGCCGGCCTCGCGCTCCAGGGCAGTCACACGAGCGGCATCATGCGGGCGATATCGCCAACGCTTGGCCATAGCATCCTGCCAGAGGCGCGAGCTACTTCTTCTTCTCGACGTGCACGGTGTGCTTGCGCAGGCGCGGCGAGTACTTGCTCAGCTTGAGCTTTTCGCCCCCTTGCTTGCGACGGATCGTGTAGTTGTGGTCGCCGGTTTCCTCGCATACCAGGAACACGGTCTCGACCTTTTTCTTGCTCTTGGCCATCGGTGGTCTCGCCGAAAATGCTCGCCGGAAGTCGTTTGCACGTGCCGGGCAGCACCGCCGCGGCCCTCACCAGCCGGCATTGTAACGCTTCGCCGCGAAAGAGGTAAGGGGCGGACGCCGCGCGTCGCAAGCGACGCGGCTAACCCATCTTCAGCACCACGCGGAAGCGTGCCTTGCCGCTGGCCATGCGATCGTACGCCTCGGTAACACGCTCGAACGGATACACCTCGTTCATCGAGCGGATGCCCGTGCGGGCGCTAAACGTGGCCGTCTCTTGCGAATCGATCGCGATGCCCGAGTACCATCCCTGGATTGAGCAGCTACCGCCGAGCAGCATCATCGGCGACACGGTCAACGACGGCGGTACGCCGATCACCATCAGCTTGCCGTGGACCGCCAGCCCGCCGATCACGGCAGCCATGGCGTTGCCGTCGGTCACGGTGGCGATCACGACCTTCGCGCCCCCCAGCTTCTTCAACTCCGCTGCCGGATCGGTCGCCTGGCTGTCGATGTAGCTTGCGGCCCCCAGTTGCTTGGCGAACGGCGCCTTGTCTGGGCCGCGGGCGATGCCGACCGTGTAGTAGCCCATCTTCGCGGCGTACTGTACAGCCAGGTGCCCGAGGCCGCCGAGGCCGAGCACCGCAACGAGATCGCCGGGCCGAGCACCGCTATTGCGCAGGGCGTTGAACGTGGTGATGCCGGCACACATCAGCGGCGCCGCATCGACCGGTGACAGGTCGGCCGGTAGCCGCGCCACGGCATTGGCCGGTGCGACCAGGTACTCAGCATAGCCACCGTCGAACGTGATGCCGGTGATTGGGCCCGTGACGCACGCAAAAAAATCACCATGCCGGCAGGGGTCACACTCGCCGCAGTAGCCTCCGTTCCAACCCACTCCGGCGCGATCGCCCGGCGACCATCCTTTCACGCCGGGGCCGAGGGCATCGATCACCCCAGCCACTTCGTGACCAGGCACGCGCGGATACGGGATGTTGGGAAACAATCCCTCTTTGACGATCGAATCGCTGTGGCAGATGCCGCACGCCTGCACCTTAAGGCGCACCCAGCCAGGGCCCGGCTCGGGAATCGGACGTTCGACCATCTCAAACGGCCCCTTGGCCTTTGCAAGTTGCGCGGCACGCATCGTCGCCATGAGTAGTTCTCCTTGTAGAAGGGCGCCAGGAGACTACCGCGCGTTGCACTCGAACGCTACCGGCCAGCCGCGGTCGCTAACCGATCGCTCGCAAACCGACGACCGCCGGGCGATACGTGCGCACGTCCCAGGCCGCCGATTCGCCGAGCTGGGCAAAATCGAACTGCTCGTCTGCTTCGACCACCAGCACGCTTCCGGCCGGTGCCAGCGACGTGACCCGTTCGATCAATGTGAGCATCGCCTCACGGCGATCGGCGTAGAACGCATACGGCGGCGAGCAAAACACCACCCAGGGCAACACCCCTTTGCCGGGCGGCGCTTCCGGCCCGCCCCGGCGAAACTGGATGAACGTATCTGCCGCCACCACGGTCGAGGCATCGGCAAACCCCAGCTCAGCGGCATTGGCACGGATCAGGTCCGCCGTCGGAAAATGGCGTTCGTAGAACGTGGCGTGGGTCGCCCCGCGACTCAGTGCTTCGAACCCCAGCGCCCCGGTACCGGCGAACAGGTCGAGTGCGTGGGTTCCTCGCACCGCCGGGCCCACCAGGTTGAACACCGACTCGCGAACCCGTTCTTTCATCGGCCGGGTACGCGGGTCGCCGCTATATTGGAGTTTGCGACCGCGGTGGCTTCCCCCGATAATGCGCAGCGGGCCGACCGTATCGCGCAGCGGCGGATCGGTCGATTTTGATCGAGGCATGGGGTTACGGCCGCCGGTGGCAACAATACTACTAGCCCGACGCGCCAGCGAGGGATGCCGGTAACGTGCGATTTGATCGAACGCGCCTTATCCCTCGCTGGCGCGTCGGGCTAGTCAAGCGGATGAACACAACGTCTTCAACATACCCAGGAACCCGATTCATGTTCAGTCGTCTGCTTGTCGCGATGCTCGTTTTTGTCGTCTTTTGTCCTGCGGTGATGCTTGCCGACGAGCCTGCCAAACCCGCCGAGACGAGGCCGGCAGAAACCAAGGCGGCAGAAACAAAGCCCGCAGAGACGAAGCAAGAATCTGCAACTAAGACGGCCAAGGGTGATAAGGCGGCGGCTGACAAGGCCACAGCGCCTGACAAAACGGCCGCGCCCGCCAAGAGCCCGGCCCAGGAGCAGTTCGAGAAGCTGCTCGCCGAGTGGACCGACGTGCGCAACGACATGGAAGATTTGCAGATCACGTATAAAGAGACGCCGCCGGGGGAGCGGAAGCCGCTGGTCGCCCGGTTCAACGAGCTGGCCCGCAAAGGAACTGAGCTGGAGGATCGGCTGGTCGACGCCGCCGCCAAGGCCTATCGCGACACCAAGGGGGACGATGCCCAGGCGGCCGACGTGCTCCAATCGTTCGCCCAGCATTATTTTGCCTCGGACCGCTTCGAACGCGTGCTGGCCGCCGCCCGGCCGGTGCTCGATACCAAGCCTGCCAACCCGCGGCTCTACAGCATCGCCGGCGCCGCGGCGTATCACACGAACGATTACGACCTGGCCCAGAAGTATCTCGATGAAGGCGAAAAGGAAGGGGCGCTCGAACGGCACTCGAAAGAACTGCTCGCCTCGATCCCGGCAGCCAAGGAAAAATGGGCGGAGGAGAAGAAAATCCGCGACGAAGAGGCGAAGGCCGACGATCTGCCGCGCGTCGAGCTGGTGACAAGCCGCGGCCCCGTGGTGCTCGAGCTGTTCGAGAACCAGGCGCCGCAGTCGGTGGCGAATTTCATCAGCCTGGTCGACAAGAAGTTTTACGACGGGCTGGCATTCCACCGTGTGATCCCCGGCTTCATGGCCCAGGGGGGCGATCCCAAGGGGGACGGCACCGGCGGTCCGGGTTACCGCATTCCGTGCGAATGCTACCGCCCCGATCATCGCCTGCACTTCCGCGGCAGCCTGAGCATGGCCCACGCCGGCAAGGACTCCGGCGGCTCGCAGTTCTTCATCACGTTCGTCCGCACGCCGCATCTCGACGGCCAACACACGGTGTTCGGCCGCGTGATCGAAGGGATGGACGCGGTGTCGCAACTCCAGCGCACCGAGCCGGGCCTGAACGGCGAAAAGACCCCGCCCTCGGACAAGATTCTCGAAGCCCGCGTGCTGCGCAAACGCGACCGCGCCTACGAGCCAACCAAGCTGCCGGAGTGAGGTAGCGACGGTACCTTGCTCATCGATTGAACCTCAACCCGCTCGGGTGACCAGACGACCACGTCCACTCGGCGGGCGAAATGGGCCAGCATCGGCGGCGCTCTCAGCGGCGGCGAGATCAGCCCCGCGAACAGATCGTTGCGTTCGATCTCTACTCGTGCCCGTTGCAACGGCCAGGGGTGGTGGTGCACCTCGACGCGATAGATCGCCCCGCGCGGCGAGCGGGCATATAAGCAGTAGCGCTCGGTGAGCCAGTGTTCGAGCGTGCCGGCAGTGGCTTCGTATGGCTGGCTGATCGGCTCGTAGCGGGCGCGAAACTCGACCGGCCTGGCGACATCCAGCCGCCGCGATCGGTAGCCGATCCCCGATGGTCCCGCCGTCACCTGCATCTCGGCCAGATGATACGGCAGGTGAAAGAATCGCCGGGCGCCCCACACCGCCAGTCGCCGCGTGGCATCGAGACTGAAGAACCAGACTCCCGGTCTGCCGTTGCACGTGACATATGTGCGGACGTTCAATTCCGGAAAGGCCGACAGTCCCGGCACGTCGGGCAGCCACCGCAGCATCACGCCTTGCATGCGGAACGGCACCACGCCGATCCACGCCGTGCCGTCGCACTTGTCGATCGCCAGCTCGGCGGGGACCAGTGGTCGCAATGCCTCGGCCGGCACCGACCAATGGGCGAACAGCAAGTCGCACCACGTCTGCCGCCAACTCCAAGGACGCTTGGGCACCGGCCACGGTCGATGCTCGGTTCGTGTGAAGGCCCCATGCATACGATTCAGAACCGGCCATCCGCCGCCGGATTAACTCGACAGCGGCAATGCGACTACCACCGCCCCGCCGCACGGCGACGACAACCGTGTTCCCGCCGTGTTGCTCCCCCGCCGCACATACGCCAGCGCCAGCGGCGCACCCAACCGTGGCGACCATGCCGCGCTGGTCACCTGGCCGGCGGCTTGACCATCGACCATTAGCTCCCAACCCGCGGCGGGCACTTCCGCCCCGTCGAATCGCACGCCGACGAGCGTTCGATTGACGTGCCCCAAAGCGTCGATCCGCGCGACCGTTTCTTGTCCCAGGTAGCAACCCTTGGTGAAGCTGATCGCCGCTGCGTCGCGGGCCACTTCCTGCGGCAGATTCTTATCGGTGATGTCGATGCCGTACCACGGCGTTCCCGCCTCGATCCGCGCGGCATCCAGTGCCGTCGCATCGCAGGGCTCGGCACCGGCGGCCAACAGCGCGGCACGCACGTCGGCGAGCGCCTCGCGCATCCCGGCAACCAGCCAGCCGCCGGGAATCGTCCACTCTACACGCCGCAACCGGACCGGGCGGCCGGCAATCGTGGCCGGTTCGTGGGCCAAGCGCTCCTCGGGAGGCGACGCGCCGGCGGCCTGCCGCAATACGTCGGCCGCCGCGGGGCCAGCCACCAGCAGCTCCGACCAGGCCTGGCTGCGATCGGCGATCTCGACGCGCTCGCGGATCAGGTACCGGTCGAGGTGCTGCGTCAAAAGCGCGCCTTGGCCGGGCACTGTTTCGAGCACGTGCGACTCGGGAGCGCCGAAGACATGAACATGCGCCACGATATGCCCCTTGGCGTTCAGGAAGAACGCTTGGCAGCCGCGGCCTGCCGGGAGCTTGCGCACTTCGTTCGTACACAGATTGTGCAAGAACGTGGCCCGGTCGTCGCCGGTGAGTTCGATCTGCGTGCGATCGGGCAGATCGACCAGTCCGGCCCCGTCCGTCAGCGGTGCGCGTTTGCTTGCGGTGCCGCTCATAGGGTTGCCAGGTCTTCATGGGCGGTCGGCATGTTGTACTGCGCGTCCGATAGCAGCACGCAGCGGCGTTGCCGACGCGCCAACCGCGCCAGATCCGCCGCGTCGCCGATGGCAGCGATCCCCAGTTCCTCGACGGTCGTCTCGTCGAGCTGGCTCAACAGGTAAACGCGCGATTGCATCACTGCCTTGATAAGCTCGCTAGCCGGCTGCATGTCGTCGAGCCGTTGCCGCTGCACGCGGCGCAGAGCCCGTGGCAGATCGTCGACGTCGATCAGGCCGCGCATCGCCGGTCCCGGCGAGGCCGCTAGCTCGGTGCACAGGGCGATCGCGCCGCCATCGGCCACCACGCGCCGGGCCGCCGCCAGTGCCCGGCCGACATTCTCCCAGGTTTGCTGCGCCGGCCCGCCGGTGATGGCGCCGATCACCAGCTCGGCACGCTCGGGGACCGTGTGTTCCCAGGCCGCCTCGAAACGTTCGCGCGCTAAGCGGTCAACGGCATCCGGTTCGCCGGCGAAGAACTCCAGCGCCGTGTCGTCGGGCCCCGGCACCACCTGGATCGCAAAGTGAACCCCGGCCAGCCACACCGCGTAACGCGCCTCTTGCCAGGCCAGGGCCAGCAACGACGCATCGCGATCGATCAGCCGCGGATGCCGGTAGCGGCGCTGAGTCGCCGTGTCGGAAAACGTCGGATACAACCCGCCGTGGATGCCGTGATAGTTCAGTGCCGAGCGCGAGCGCGTGCAGCCGACGAGCACCACGAGGTCGGCATCGCATACCGCGCGGCGCAGGTAAATCGGCCGGCCGGCGTGCGTGTTCGCCAGGTAGCCAAGCTGGCCGCGCTCGGCCGGGTCGTGCGTTTCGAGCTTCACCACATCGCGCGTCGAGGGCTCCAGCAGCGAGCGCGGATCGGGAGCATGGCTGGCGGCATCGTCGCGCGTACGCAGCACCGTCACGTCCGACAGCGACGCTCCGGCGCGCTCGACGCACTGTACGACCGCCGCCACGATCGAATCCGCTTCGGGCACGCCCGGCTCGAGCGCAATCGCCACGTGATCGCCCGGCACCACCGCCTTGGCCAACGGCGGAAATCCCGTCGGGTTGCCGAGCGCGCCGCGGAGCATCGCCAGCGGATCACGCGGTTCGCCGGCCGCTTGCAGCGCGCAATGCTCGACCACGGCCTCGGGGGAAAAATCGAGGTCGATCCGCGCGTTCAAACCGTAGTGCAAGCAAGTGGACATACAATGTTGTTGGTTCGGCTGACCGCATTATTCAACCGCGATTGCGGCGGTCAAGTTGGCGATGGTCAAGCGAGCTTTACGCAACTTGCCAAACCGCGATAATAACCACCGGAAGGAACCGCTTTCTCAAGGACGATTGATCATGCCCATACCTTTGTTCTTAGGGCGTACCCGAAAACCGCATGCCAACTTGTTGGTCGCGTGGGGCAGACATTCCTGTCTGCCGAGAAGATCGCGACCGAAGGCAGGCAGGAATGCCTGCCCCACGCGGTTTTCGGTCCGCACGCTTCTCGCAGCGGTCGCGATTTCGATCGCTTCATCGAGCGGGTGCAACGATGCCCCCGCTCCACCCGCAGCGCCCAAGACCGGTAAGGAACTGCTCGACCGGATGGCGGCCGCCTATCAGCGGGCCATCAGCTACAGCGATGCCGGCGAGGTGCGATTCAAGTTCCTCGACAACGGCCGGCCGTTCGACGCCAACTACGATTGGTCGGTCACGTTCGAGCGGCCCAACAAGCTGCGGCTGCACGTGTACAGTGCCAATGCCGTGTGCGACGGCAAGTACTTTTGGGCCACGCTGGCCGAAGTGCCCGGGCAGGTGCTCAAGCTCCCCGCCCCGGCGACGCTGACGCCCGACAACATTTGCGCTAACGAGGTGCTGTTCGACCAGATGGCCAACCGGGTGGCCGGCCCCGCGGTGGCGCTGTCGCTGCTGCTGAGCGACAATCCGCTGGCGGTGATTCTGCACGACGCGGACGAACCCAAGCTGCTAGAGCCGAAGACGATCGACGATGCGCGTTGCCGCGGTGTGTCGATCCGGCGCAAGGATGGCGAGTTGGTGTTCTGGATCGACGAGGTGGGCTACGAGCTGCGGCGGATCGAGTTCCCGATTGCCGAGCTCGACAAGTATCTGCAATCGCAAGCGGGCAAGATCAGCGACCTGTCGCTGGTCGCCGACCTGACGGGGGCCAAGTTCGATCCCAAGATTCACGCGGTCGCCTTCCGCTTCGAGGCGCCGAAGGACGCGCGGATCGTCACGAACTTCAACTCGCAGCCGCAGCCGCTGCCCCCGACGCGCTGGCTTGGCAAGCGGATCGACGACTTTCGCTTCACGAAGCTCGACGGCACGCCGGTGACTCGCGAAACGCTGCGAGGCAAAGTCGCCGTGCTCGATTTCTGGGCCACCTGGTGCGGTCCCTGTTTCCAGACGCTCCCTGAGCTGCAAAAGGTGTACGAACGCTACAAGGACAACGACCGCGTGGTGATCGTCGCCGTGAGCATCGACCGTTCCGATGCCACGACCGCCAGCGCGGCAACCACCGATGGCCGGATGGACATTCCTGCCGTGGGCGATTCTCAGGTGCGCGAGGCGTTCGAGCGCGCGAAGCTGTCGATACCCATCGTGCGCGATCCCACACAGCAGGCGAACACGGTGTTCGGCGTCGAGCAGATTCCGAACATCTTCGTGCTGGGCCCCGATGGCACGGTCGAAGACCACGAGATCGGCATCGACCCCGAGTTAGCCAAAGAGTTGCCCGGACGGATCGAAAAGCTGCTGGCCGGCGGCAGCGTGCACGCCGAGACACTGCGCCGCTACGCGCAGCGCGTGCGCGAGTACGAGGCCCAGTTGCAGGCATCGTCGGCGCCGAACGCCGGCTCCGGCGGCAATACTACTGAGCAGTTCCAGCGCGGCACGATTGCTCCGCGCTCGGAGCCGAAGCATCTGAAGCTCGCACACCGCTGGTCGACGAAGGAAGTGAAGCAGCCGGGGAACATCGTGGTCGTCCCGGGCGAGCAGCCGCGGATCGTGGTGGTCGCCGGGCTAACGGCTGTCGCGGAGCTCGATCTCGACGGCAAGCTCGTGGCGACGCACACGCTCGATTTGCCGAAGGAACCTGAAGAGGGGATCGTGGCCTTCGTGCGCACGGCAGTCGATCGCTCGGGCGCGCGATGGTACGTCGGCGCGGCAGGCGACCGGCAGCAGTTGCACTTGTTCGACGACGGGTGGAAGCGGCGGCTGAGCTATCCGGAAGCCGCCAGCGCTGGCGGCATTGCCGACGTGCAGCTCGCCGACCTCGACGGCGACGGCGATCCGGAAATGAACGTCGGCTACTATAACGTGGTCGGCGTGCAAAACGTCGCTCCTGATGGACACCGTCGCTGGGCGAACCGCTCGCTGTCGAACGTGATGAGCCTGGCCGTCACCGGACCCGATGCCGACGGACACCGCGCACTGTGGTGTGCCCACGAGCAAGGGACGATCGTGCCGATCGATTTCCAGGGGCACGAAAAGCCGCCGATCACCGTGGGGCAGCGCTTTGTGCGGCTGCTGAAGAGTGCCGATCTCGATGGCGACGGCAAGAACGAATACCTGGCGCTGGCCACGACCGGCACCGGGCAAGACACCGCCGTGGGCCTCGACGTCGCCGGTCGCGAACAATGGTCGCTGACGCTGCCGCGCGGACTACAACCGGTGCCGTCGGTCGAGCCGGTCACCAGCGGGGCCTTGGCCCACAAGTCGGCCGATCAATGGATCATCGTCGGCAGCGATGGTTCAATCTACGTTGTTGCGGCTGACGGAGCGGTAGTCGATCATTGGCAGCATGGCGCCGCGATCAGCGGCCTTGCGGTGGCCGAAGGTCGCCGGCTACTCATCGCCACGACCGAAGGGGTCGAGCTTTGGCAGGTGAGTGAATGAGCCGATCCCGGGCGAGGCACGTGCTGGCATGAGTGACCGCGTGGTGTGGATGAACGGTCAGCTTGTGCCGGAGGTCGACGCACGGGTGTCGATCTACGATTCGGCGCTGGTGATGGGCGAGATGGCCTTCGAAGTTACGCGCACGTTTCATCACCGGCCGTTCCGGCTGAGGCAACATCTGGAGCGGCTGTTCCATACGCTCGGCGTGCTACACATCGCCCCCTGGATGACGATCGAGGCACTGGAACGCGTTACGGAGGAGGTGCTCATTCGCAACCTCTCGACCGCCCATGCCACGACCGATTGGAACATCATCCACAGCGTTTCGCGCGGACCGTCGCCCGCGTTCGCCGAAGCGTTCATCATCGAGGCGCTGCACCCGACCGTCGTGGTGAGTTGCTTTCCGCTGACGGCCAAGCTGGCTGCCTTGGCGGCGGCGTACCGCGACGGTGTCGACCTGGTCGTGCCGCCGCAGCAGGCGATCCCCGGCACGGTCCTCGACAGCTCGATCAAGACGCGCAGCCGGATCCACTATCAGCTTGCCAATTTGCAGGCCGCCGCGATGCGCCCCGGTTCGCTGGCGGTGCTCGTCGATCCTGACGGCTACCTAACTGAAGGCACGAGCGCGAACCTGTTCGTGGTGCGCTCCGGCACAGTGCTCACTCCCGAGCCACGCAACGTGTTGCCGGGAATCACGCGCGACGTGGTCTTCGAGTTGTGCAGCGAGCTGGGCATCGCCTGCCGCGAGAAGAATCTCACACCGGCCGACGCGCTGGCCGCGGACGAGATTTTTCTGACGTCGACGAGCATCGGTGTGCTGCACGCCAGGTCGTTCGAGGGACACGTGATCGCCGACGGCCGGCTGGGGCCGATCACCGCGCAGCTGCGCGAAGCGTTCGACCGCCTGGTGGGCGTCGATATCGAAGCGCAGGCGCTCGCCTATTCCGTGGAGCAACGCTGATCGGCGGCTCGTCGACTATGCCAGGCCCAGCACGTCGTTCATGTTGTAGAGGCCCGGGGCCTGATGGGCGACGAACTTCGCGGCGCTCAGGGCGCCGTGGGCGTAGCAGTCGCGATTGCTGGCGCGCACCGAGATTTCGAGCGTCTCGCCGAGCATGCCGAAAATGATTGTGTGCTCGCCGGGATTGTCGCCGACGCGCACGGCATGGTAGCCGATCTCGTTGTGCTGCCGCGCGCCGGGGCGTCCCGAGCGGCCGTGTACCTCGTGCGTCTGCCCCATCGCGCGGCGGACGATCTCGCCGAACTTCAGCGCCGTGCCGCTGGGCGAATCTTCCTTGTAGCGATGGTGGCGCTCGATGATCTCGACGTCGGCCCCGCTGGAGTGCCCCTTAAGCGCATCGGCGGCGACGGCTGTCAGCTTCATTGCCACATTCACGGCCAGGCTCATGCTCGGGGCCCAAAGGACCGGAATGCTCTCGGCCGCGCGGCGAATAAGGTCCTGTTGCTCGGCATGGAAGCCGGTGGTGGCGATGACGATCGGCACGCGGCGATCGCAGCAGGCGTCGAGAATCGCCATCGAGGCGGCGGGGACCGAAAAATCGATCACCACGTCGACCGTGTCAGGCAGCCGATCGGCCAGCGCGACATTCAGCGGCCCAACTCCGGCCAGTGCGCCGATATCCTGCCCCAGCCAGGCGTGGCCGGGGTGTTCGATGCCGGCGACGATCTTTAAGGCCGGATCGCTCGACCCCAGCGCGACGAGCCGCTGCCCCATCCGTCCCGCGGCACCGTGGATCGCAACGTGCAATGGTTTCGTCATAAGCAATGGAATGCGTTGGTGGCGGAGCGGCTGGTACCGCGGCGATCAGGGCGAATCATAACCAGCCGAGAGGAACGGCGAAACGCTGGCCCTCCATTTGCATCAATCTGTATGAACCGACCCCAACATGGCGCAGCGGTAGTAAATCTCCCACTGGAACGCCATTTGCAAAGGCGTGGTAAACCGATCAACCGGAGTGGTGGGGTAAGGGCAGCGGTGCAGGATGCAAAAAGTGTGCTGATCCGTTGTAGCCAATTTCACCGGTGTACGGGAGGTTTCAAACATGTGCCGCACAGTCTTTAGTATGGCGATCGCCTGCGGGTTGATCGTACCGTGGTGGGCCGACGTGGCCCGCAGTCAACAAGTTCAGCCGCAAGATGTCGCTCGTGGTCCCAACGGCCCAGCCGACCTGAGTGCCGGCAACGAGCCGGCACGCCGCAACAGTTTCACGCCGGGCAAGTCGATTGCGGTCGAGAACAAGATCGTGATTCCCATTCCGCTCACAGCAAACGAGCGTGAAGCGGCGCTCGAGGGCATCGACAATCACGTCGCCCTGGACGTGGCACGCCTGAAGGATCGGCTCCAGAAGATTTTGCCCGACGAGCTGGCGATCCTGTCGAAGACGACAGGCTGGCAACCCGAAAATCAGAATGCGCTGCTGGTAGCCGTTCGCAACGTCGATCCGGCCGCGGTATTTGAAGCGTGGACGCAAGGCAATCCGCAAGACGCCGCCGGCGCCGAGATTGCCGCTCGGCAGACCGACGTCCGCCGCTGCTTCAACAAGCTCGAGCAGGACGTGAAGAACGACGGTGCGTACTTGCATGATCTGGCCAACTTGAACGACGCGATCGCGAAGATCGGCACGTCGACGCCTGGCATCAACGAAGCGATGAACGTGTTGGCTTCGCTGAATACTTGGGGCGAAGTGCGAAAGCTCGTCGAGACCGCCGTGCCGGGCAACGGGCCGACCGCGAAGCTGCCGGCCGGCAAGGTGCCGTTGATTTTTGATCCTGAGCTGGCCGTCGGTCGCGTGATCGTGCTGGGCAACGGCTCGGTGCTGATCGGCAATCAAGGGCGCGGGCCGTTGGAAATCCGGCAAGGCGTCGCCACCGAGGCGCTCGATCTGCCGGTGGTCAGCGGCACATCGCTACCCGAGGCTGAAGGAGCGGAGATGGTCGCCGGCATTCTGCTGGTGAACCCGCGCGTGTCGCGTGGCACCGTGAACTACGTGCTCAATGGCAATCGGTACACGATGGAGCCGGGCTTCGCCCAACGGCTGCCCGAAGGTGCGAACTGGACGATCGAATACGATCGCGGCGGCGGCCACGGCATGGCCAGCTACACCGTCACGCCGGGCACGTATTTCTTCAAGCAGACCGACGACGGCTGGCAGTTGTACCACGAGCGGTTCGACGTGGTGATCGACAACTCGCAGAGCAAGCAGGAGTTCCACTTCGTGTTCCACGGTCAGAACATGACCGTTCCGGCCGGCGGCACGCAGACCGTCAGCGGCATCTATCCGCTGGTGGTCCGCTACGACCGCGGCAACGGAACCGACCAGGCCGCCAAGACCATGTACTTCAGCGGCAACGTGGAAGTCGGAGTCAACTCGGCCGACAACCTATGGGACCTGTTCCCGACGAATGAGAACCAGCGTGAGGTCACCAAGCTGAAGCTGTTCCAGTAACAGCTCCTCAGCGAGACTCCCCAACAGCGGCCTGCGGCGACCGGCAACGGGCGCCGTGGGCCGCCTCGTTTTGCGCCGCGAGGAAGTGAAATCAGAGCGGCGCGGTTGGCGAGTGGACTCGGCCGGCGAGTTGGACGCGCCGGCGAGCCGAACTATGCCTTCACCGGCTTCGCCTTGCGCATCTTGCGCAGTTCGCTCAATTCACGACCAAGCCGGTGCCGCAACGGGCTCTCGGCTCGCAGTTCTTCGATCAAGGCTTCAGCCTTTGCGAACACCTCTTCGTCCGCGGGTCCGCGCGTGAAAAGCTGCCGCCAACTCTTGGATACTTCTTGCTCGGTCAACAAAGGCGCACCTCGCCGCGGGGATTGGATCGTTGCCTGACGATGCACGTAGCCGTATTTTACCTGCTGGGGCGTTCGACGCAAGTTCGCTACGCGCGTGGCAACGAACTGGCATTGACCGGCGCTACGAACAATCACGCCGCATCGGCGGCAGGTATGTCGAAATTCCATCGTTGACCGAACAAGGACGTGTATGCTCAACATCGGCACGAAGCAACCGATCCGCGTGACACGTCGGGAGAATCGTATCCAAGCCTCCGCGGTGATTGAAGTCGACGAAGTGCGCTCGCGGCACCAGCGCAACGCGTTCGTGCGCGTGCCTTGGAACATCTACAAGGACGACCCGCTGTGGGTGCCTCCCTTGCTGATGGAACGCAAGGAGTTCATCAACCCGAACAAGCATCCGTTCTTTCTGCACGGCGCGGCGACGCAATTCCTGGCGTCGATGAACGGTCAATGGGTTGGCCGCATCTTGGTCAGCGACGACGCGCACTACAACGCCACGCACGGTTCGAACACCGGTTGCTTCGGTATGTTCGAATCGATCGACGAGCCGCGCGTGGCGCACGCGCTGCTGTCGGCGGCGGCCGGCTGGCTGCGCGCGCGCGGACGCACGCACATGCTCGGGCCGATCGACTACTCGACCAACTACAGTTGCGGCCTGCTGGTCGATGGCTTCGACACGCCGCCGCGCGTGTTGATGAATCACAACCCGCCGTACTACGCGCGGCTGATCGAATCGTGGGGATTCACCAAGGCCAAGGACCTGTGGGATTGGTGGATCGATCTCGGCGGCGAGTTGCCGCGGCGCTGGATGGCGCGGTGCGAAAACCTGCGTCGGCGCAGTGGCGCGGTGATCCGCCCGTTCAGGCTCGACGATGCCAAGGCCGAGATCGATCGCTGCAAGGCGGTCTACAACCAGGCGTGGGACAAGAACTGGGGCTTCGTGAAAATGACCGACGCCGAGTTCGCGTACTTCGCCAAGGATCTGCTCGACTGGGTACCGCCCGAGCTGCTGCTGATTGCCGAGGTCGACGGCAAGCCGGTCGGCCTGACGATGGCCTTGCCCGATTTTAACGAAGCCTTGCGTCCGCTGGACGGCCGCATCTTCCGCTGGGGCATGCCGCTGGGGCTGCTCCAGTTCCGCCGCAACTGCCGACGGATTCGCAGCGCGCGATTGATCGCGCTGGGAGTGCTCGAGGCATATCGCCGGCGCGGGCTGGTGCAATTGCTGATCGCCGAAGTGATGCAAAGCGGCCTGCGCCAAGGCTACACCGGCGCGGCGTGCGGCTGGACGCTCGAAGACAACGACGCGATCAACCGCGCCATCGCCATGACCGGCGCCACGCGCTACAAGACGTACCGCATCTACGAGAAGACGATCGACTGACAGGCTCCGGGCTACAGGCTACAGGAGCGAGATCACGGCACCGCCGCGCCTGAAGCCCGTAGCCCGTCGCCTGTTCAGCCCACCTTGTGCGTGTCGCGCTTCGTGGCCGCGCCATTGCCCGACTCGCGCGCCGCCGCCGGGGGCTGAATCTTGCGCAGCTCTTCGGCCACGGCAGCCACCGTCGTGCGAATCTGCTCGGGCGTGTGGTTGCTTGTCAGGAAGAAACGCAGCCGGGCCGCCTTCTCTTCCACGGCCGGGTACAGGATCGGCTGCACATTGATGCCGCGCCGGGCCAGCGCCCGCGACAGCTCCAATGAGTGCATCGAGTTGCCGACGATGATCGGCACCACCGGCGAATCCTTGCTCAGCCCGGTGTTCAGCCCCGCGGCCTTGGCCAGCGACAGGAACAGCTTGGCACGTTCGTGCAGTCGGGCGACGCGCTCGGGTTCGCTCTCCAACACACGAATCGACTCGAGCGCTGCCGCCGCGTTCGGCGGCGACATGCCCACGCTGAACACAAAGCCCGGCGCGGTGTACTTCAGGTACTCGACCACCGCGTTGCAGCCGGCGATGTAGCCGCCGCAGCTACCGAAGCTCTTGCTCAGTGTGCCCATCCACAGGTCGACGTCGGTCGGCGGTACGTGATGGTACTCGCCGATGCCACGCCCATGAGCGCCGAGTGAGCCGATCGAGTGGGCTTCGTCGACCATCAGGAACACCTTGTGCCGCTTCTTGACCTCGACAAACTTCGGCAGGTCGGGGATGTCGCCGTCCATGCTGTACACGCCTTCGATGGCGATCAGCACGCGGCGGTACTCGCTGCGCAGGTCGGTGAGCAGTTGATCGACTTCACGCCAGTCGTTGTGCGGGAACGCGCGGCGGCGAGCCCCCGAAAGGATGCAGCCTTGGATGATGCTGTTGTGGGCTAGGGCGTCGTGCAGGATCAGGTCGCCGGGGCCAAACAGGTGGCCGATGGTCGTCTCGTTCGTCGAGTGCCCACCGACGTAGACGATCGCCGCCTCGGTTCCCAGAAAATCGGCAATCGCCCGTTCCAGTTCGCCGTGAATTGTCTTCTCGCCCGAGACCAACCGGCTGGCCGAGACGCTCGTGCCGTATTGATCGATGGCCCGCTTGGAAGCCTCGGCCACGCGCGGATCGCCCGACATGCCGACGTAGTTGTAACTCGAGAAATTGATCAGCTCGCGGCCATCGATCATCGTCGTGTCGTTGGTCACGCGCTGGTGCACGTTGAAGAACGGATTGCCGAGACCCGAGGCCTCAAGCATCTCCAGGTTCTTCTTGATCGATTGGTATTCGCGGTACAAATCGAAGCGATAATTCTCAGCCGGGATTTCGGGGCCTTGCTCGAGCTGCATCGACTTGCCGGCGGGGCCGAGATACGTCTCGACCGCATCGACGACGTCGCGGCAGGTTTCGAGCTGCTGTGGAATCTCTTCGGGGAAGCGCCCACCGAACCGCTCTTCGAGCGCGGCAAGGATTTCCATCCGCTCCAGCGAGTCGAGCCCCAACTCGGTGATGCTCGTGTCGAGGCTCAGGCCGCGGGCGCGCTCCTTGGCAATTCGATGTACTTCCTCGAGCACTTGCTCGGCGGTGGTCTTTTTCTTTGCCACACGCTTGGCGCCGTTGGTCGAACCTTCGGTCGCGGCGGCGTGTTGTTGGTCGTCGATCTTGCCGCCATCCTCGCCGGCCGGTTGCCAGGCGCGATCGTTCGACCACGACGGCTCGAACTTCGGCCGCGCCGCCTCGCGGGGCTCCTTGGCTACTTCTGGCTCGGCTGCCGGCGGCGGCTCGCCGTCGGCAATGTCCCACCGGGCCATCGTGTCGAGCGAGCCCTGAATGAACGCGTTGCGGCAGGCGTGACGCTGGATCTTGCCGCTCGATGTCTTTGGCACCCCGCCGGGCTTGAGCAAGCGGATGGCCGTGACGGTCAGCTCGTGTTCGCGCGCCACCGCTCGGCGCACCGCGGCAAGCACCGCGTCGACATCCTCGCGCGCCGTGCGTTCGATCTCGCAGACGATCACCAGGTGCGACTCGTCTTCGTCGTCCTCGATCGCAAATGCGGCGGAAGAGCTGGGACGAATCGCGGGATGGCATTTCTCGACCGAGAGCTCGATGTCGTGCGGGTAATGGTTCAACCCGCGGATGATGATCAGGTCCTTGAGCCGCCCGGCGATGAACAGGTCTTCGCTTTGGAAGAAACCCAGATCGCCGGTGCGCATGAACGGCCCTTCGCCGGTGTCGGCCAACTGGGCGCGGAACGTGTGCTCGGTCTCCTCGGGCTTCCGCCAATAGCCTTGGGCCACCGTGGGGCTCTTGAGCCAAATCTCGCCCACTTCGTTCGGCGGGGCGAGCGAAAGGGTTTCGGGATTCACGATCGCGATGTACTCGTTCGGCAGGCTTTGTCCGGCACTGACTAGCCGACGCGCCCCGGCTTCCGACTGCGGCACGCTCACCACCTCGCCGTTCTCGAGCGCCTTGGCGTCGTACGATCGCACCACCGGGGGGTCGGCCTGGGTGCCTCCCGAAACCAACAAGGTCGCTTCGGCCAGACCGTAGCAAGGATAGAACGCCTCGCGGCGGAAGCCGCACGATTCGAACACCTCGGCAAAACGGTCGAGCGTTTCGGCCCGCACCGGCTCGGCGCCGTTGAACGCCACGCTCCAGGTGCTGAGGTCGAGCTTCGAGCGCTGCTCGGGCGTGATTTTGCGGACGCACAGATCGTAAGCGAAATTCGGCCCGCCGCTGCACGTGGCCCGGTAGCGCGAGATGGCGCTCAGCCAGCGGAAGGGGCGCTGCAAGAACGCCATCGGCGACATGATGACGTTCGGGCGGCCCATGTACAGCGGCTGCAAAATGCCGCCGACCAGCCCCATGTCGTGGTAGCTGGGCAGCCAGAACACGCCCATGCTTGTGCGCGTCAGCTCGAAGGCATGCGTGATCAGTGTGCAGTTTGAAACAATGTTCGTGTGGTTGAGCATCACCCCCTTCGGCGTGCCGGTCGATCCGGAGGTGTACTGCAAGAAGGCCAGCGTTTCGCCGGTGATGGTCGGCGAGCTCCACTTGTCTTCGAGACGCTCGGGCAACTGGTCGGTGGCCAGCCACTTGATTCGCTTCAGGTCGGGCGTCAGCTCCAGCAGCGGCTGCACGCGCTCGAGCACCGCAGCGTCGGTCAAGGCGACCGCCGCCTCGGCATCGGCGGCGATGGCGTCGATGCGGTCCATCTTGCGGTTCATCCGCGGCGGATAGGCCGGCACCGCGATCACCCCGGCGTACAAGCAGCCGAAGAAGGCGCAGATGAAATCGAGCCCCGCCGGGTACAGCAGCAGTGCCCGCTGCCCTTCGAGCCGATGGGACTGCAAAAACGCCGCGACTTGCCTGGCCCGCCGGTCCAGTTCCGCAAACGTCAGCGCCTCACTTTCCTCTTCGCCATCGGTCAGAAAGCGGAAGCAGACGTCGGACCCGGTGACTGCGGCCCGGTGACGAACCAACTCGACAAGCGTCTTTGGGCCGAACGCAGCTCCCCACAAATCGTCTTGTTGCACGGCTGTCGACGCTCCACAAAGATTGGTCGATCGTGATGCTTGCCGACCCGCCGCCGAAGCTTGTCGCCCTGATGTTGCGGCCCCACCGACTGGCCCCCCAGCCGCCGGCTCGTGGGCGATCGCACGATCTTTGCCCCCCGGAACCGTACGACCGGACAAGTTTCGCATTTCAGCCAATCGGGTCAGCTTAACAATTGGTTGATCGTGTTTCAAACTACTTTAGCGCTTTCGGGGTTACGGACTTCGGGCTATTTTCCGTTCTCTGGCATCGGCACCCAGGACTCGCGGGTTGCGAGCTGTGCTGGCGCATCTCAGATTCCATATAATCGCTGCCACACCCGGGTGGATTACACGACTTATGCTCGACGCGCCGCGGCCGGCAAGCCCCTCGGCAACAACCCTACGACCCACCTCCATCACACCTGCGGCTTAGATCGCCCCATCGCTCATGTCATCCTCGCTACGACTACTCATTCTGGGTGCCCACCCCGACGACGCCGAGTTCACGGCCGGCGGGATCGCCTCGCGGTACCGAAGGGCCGGCCACGAAGTGAAGATGGTCAGCGTCACCTGCGGCGACGCAGGCCACCACGAAATGTCGGGCCCGCCGCTGGCCGCGCGCCGCCGAGCCGAGGCGGCCGCCAGTGCCGCCGCGATCGGCGCCAGCAGCGCCGTGTGGGAACATCCCGACGCCCGGCTGCTGCCGACGCTCGAGCTGCGCGGGCAGATCATTCGCGAGATCCGCAGCTTCGCCCCCGACCTGGTGCTGACCCACCGCACGAACGACTACCATCCCGACCACCGCGCCGTGGCCCAGGCGGTACAGGACGCTTCGTACTTAGTCACCGTGCCGAATGTCGAGCCCGACACGCCGATCGTGAAGCGCGATCCGGTGGTGGCGTTCCTGCCCGACCGGTTCACGCGCCCCAACCCGCTGCGGGCCGATGTGGTACTCGACGTTTCGAGCGAGCTTGAGCGCGTGGTGGCGATGCTCGCCTGCCACCGGTCGCAGGTGTTCGAGTGGCTGCCGTTCAACCGCGGCACGCTCGATCAGGTGCCGACCGACGACCCCGGCCGGCTGGCATGGCTGCGCCAGTGGATCGCCGGCGAGTTGAGTGCCCGCGCCGACCGCTTCCGTGGCCAACTCGTCGCCACCTACGGTTCGGCCCGCGCCGCGGCAATCGAAGCCTGCGAAGTGTTCGAGGTGAGCGAATACGCTTCACCGCTGGATGACGCCGCCCGGGCACGCCTGTTCGGCTGGATGCAGTCGGAATGACCACAGGTGTACACGAATGAACACAGATAGAAGGATGTACGTTATTCCGCTATCCGCGCCTATCCGTGTTCATCTGTGGTTCCTTCCGCCTCAGCGCTTCGCACAGCGCGAGAATCTGCTCGACGCTCAGCTCCTCGGCCCGCAGCGACTCGGCAAGCCCCTGCTCGGCGAGCACTTCGTCGACATCGTTTTTCGTGAGCCGATCTTTGAACGCGCTGGCCACCACGCTGCGCAGGAACTTGCGCCGGTGGAAGAACAGCGCTCGCACCGTCGAATGGAAGAATGCGGGATCGGCAATCCTCGCACGCAGGTCTGGCCGGAAGTGCAAGTGAACGATTGCCGAGTGGACTTTAGGCCGCGGCCAAAACACGGTCGGCGGCATGATCCGCACCACCTGTACGTCGCACTGGCTCTGCACCCACACGCTCAACGCGCCGTAGTCCTTGGTGCGCGGCGCGGCGGCCATCCGGTCGGCCAGCTCCTTTTGAATCGTAATCGTCATGCTCACCGGGATCGGCTCATCGGCCAGCAGGTTCGACACCAGCGGCGTGGCGATGTTGTACGGCAGATTGGCGACGAGCTTGAATCGGCGTGACGGATCGGCGGCGAGCTGCTTTCGCACTTCATCCATCACCGCGGAGTTGAGCCGGTTCTTGTTGTGCAGCACGTCAAGGCCCAGCAGCGTCACGTTCTCGTGGTCGATCAATTCCTCGCTGGCCAATTGCCGCATCTGCGGGTCGACCTCGACGGTGACCACATGCGCAACGCGCGGCGCCACGAGCCCGGTGAGCGAGCCGGTGCCGGTGCCGACTTCCAGCACCACGTCGCGCGGATCGAGCTGGGCCGAATCGGCCAGCAGGCGGAGCAGGTTCAGATCGATCAGAAAATTCTGCCCACGCCGCGACTTGGGCTGAATGCCCACTTCGGCAAACCGGCGCATGAGAAACGTCTGCGTTTGATTCGGCATGCAAAGCTCGCGTCGCGTGATGAACGCTTATTCGTCGCTGCGCGCAGATCGAACCACATGTTCGAGGCCAACTCAACGAATCCGGCCTCCCGGTGGTCGGCCTCGGTCCATTCTGGCGCGTCGATGAGTAGAGCTTATCGCATGGCGCCCGAAGTTTCGCCTGGGTTGCAGGCGCGGTCGCAGGATCAGTGGCTGAACTCGAGGCCGACAAACGCGCCTTGGTAGAAGACCGTGTTGCTCGTCACGCCCGGTCCTAAGAACAAGGAGTTGTTGGCCAGCGCCACGCCGTCGAGCCACAGCAGCTCGTACGTGCTCCGCAGCGCCAGGTGCTTGTTGATGGCGTAGCGGCCCGTCAGGCCGATCTCGCCGACGAAGGCGGTTTGGTTCGCCGCGCCGCCGAACGCGAAGCCGGGCAACGTTGGAAACGACAGTGTGCTCGATGCGTTGTTGCCGTACGCCCCTGCCTTGCCGAGGCCATCGATTCTCAGGCGACGCCGTTGCAGGATCTTCGCATCGAAGCCGATTTGGCCGCCGTAAAGATTGTTTCTCGTTCTGAACTGCGCGATTCCGGTCGTGTCGCCGAGGTAGTCCATCAATTCGACCCAGCGAAAGCCGCCGAGCACCTGCAACCACGGCAACGCCCAACGGCGCACGTTCACTTCGGCGTTCTGCAACTGCGAACCATAGGTGAACCCGTTCGTGCTACCTCCCCAACCGTAGAGTCCAAAATACCGCACCTCGACATCGTTGCCCGAGCCACAGACGCGATGACGAATCGCGTCGAGTTCATAGCCCCAACCAACTCCGAAGTCCGCGAAGTGTCGATTGAAATTGTTGATGTTGGGTTTGCCCGACGCGGGACTAATTCGTTGCAGGGCCATCGCGCCGGCGCGAACAGTCCATGTCGGCCCGCAGCAGCAGGGCGCGAAACAGCACGCGTCGCAGTCCGTCCCGCAACCAGGGTAGAACGAACCGGCGGCCATGCCGGGATCGACGACCGGTCCAGCCACTTCCTCGGGCATGGTTTGAGGATCGTACGCAGCGCCGTCCATGGGCATCGTCGGCGGGGCCGGCTGCGCCTGGGCGACGAATGGCGTGCACATCACGTACGCAGGCCTTTGGGCCAAGCCTTCACCAGTTGCCAGCGACATGCTGGCGACGAAAAGAACGAGCCTCGCAACAGTGCAGCCGATCTTGGACATCGGACAACTCTCCCATGCTTGTCAGGACAACAGTGAGCCAAGCTGCCACGGCGACCGAGCGCCCCAAGCACAGGAAACATCGACCCCGACTTTACGGCATTTACAGCAAAGACGGATTTGCCGTCAGAATCGGCAAAAGCCGCAAAGTCGATCTGCAGCGTTCATAGAGGCTGGTTTTCAGCCAGGATTGGATCGCCGCTCATCCCGCATGCCCCGCTTGCTGCACGTACTTTGCTAGCAAGTCGGTCTCGATGTTTACGCGATCGCAAGCAGCCAGCTTGCCTAGCGTCGTCATGGCCAAGGTGTGCGGGATGAGCATCACGCTAAAGCGTTCCGGCTCGACATCGACTAGCGTAAGGCTAACGCCATCGACCGCCACCGAGCCTTTGCGCGCCATTTGAGCCGCCTGCGCCGGTGGGACCCGAAACCAGAACGTCGACCACTCGCCTTCGTCATCGCGGCGCTCCAGCGTGCCGACCGCATCGACATGCCCGGTGACAAAGTGTCCCCCCATCCGATCACCGACGCGCAAGCTGCGCTCCAGGTTCACCTCGCTGCCGCGGCGAAGCACACCGAGCGTGGTGAGCCGCAGCGTCTCGGGTCCCGCATCGAAGGCCAACACGTCGCCGTCGATCGCCACGACACTCAGGCAGCAGCCGGCCACCGCGATGCTCTCGCCGAGCACGACATCGCTCCATCCCGCGGCACGCAGCGCGATGCGGCATCCCGGCGGCTGCGAGACAACCTCAATCACGACGCCTTTGATTTCGACCAAGCCGGTGAACATGAGCAGAAGGCAGAAGGCAGAAGGCAGAAGGCTCGTACTTCTGACTTCTGACTTCTGCATTTCAAAAGATGGGTTCCTTGTGCGGGCGGCGTTCGATCGCTTCCTGCCACACGTAGCGCGCCGGGCCCGAGAGGACGAACGCCACGCAAACGATCGGCACCGCGTAGCCGCGCACCAGCACGACCGCCAGCAGCGAGAAAATCAGCGTGATCAGGTGACCGAAGCTCCGCTGGCCGTTGATGAGCTGGTTGACCACGTGCGGATACGGGATGCGCGACACCATCGCCGCGGCCACGATCGCTCCGAACCACGGCAACACGGCCTGGAGCACGTCGTCGATCGCGGCAGCGTAGATGAAATGATTGTCCTCGCGGCGCAGCGTGTAGAACAAGATCGCGAAGCTGGCGATCGACGCCGCGGCCGCCGGCGACGGCAGCCCGCTGAAGCTCATGTGGTCGTCGTCCTCGTGCGTCTCGGCATTGAACCGTGCCAGCCGGATCGCTGCACAGGCAGCAAAGCTCGCCGCGATGAACCACACCCAGTTCGAGTGCTTGAACGTGAAGTTCGGACACATCTTCACCAGCAGGAATGCCGGGGCCACGCCGAACGTCACCAGGTCGCACAGGCTGTCGAGCTGCGCACCGAAATCGCTGTCGGTTCGAGCCAGCCGGGCCACGTGGCCGTCGAGCGCGTCGAAGATCATCGCCAGGAAGATCAGCCAACCGCTGAGCATGCAGTTGTGTACCGGATCGGTCTTGCTCAGCGCCTGCACGTAATCCAGCGGCGAATGGGCCTGAATGGCCACGGTGGTCGGCGTGCCCAGCGCGGTCGGCGTTTCGATGCGCGCCGCCACGACGATCGCGAAGAACCCGCACACCAGGTTCCCCAGCGTGAACATCGTCGGCAGAATCGCAACCGTTCGCAGCTTCGACATGTGAGGAAATGATGAATGCTGAATGATGAGTTATGAATGGCTGCGGATCACTGCTGTTGCGCGTTCCGATTTCAGCTTTCCGCTTTCGTATATCGAGCGAGCACGGTGCTACCCGCCTTCACGACCTCTCCGACAGTGGGTACCACGATCAAGTTTCCGAAACTTTCGTTTCCGGCCGGGACGATCAACTCCGTGCGCGAGCCGAGCTTGATCATTCCAAATTTCTCGCCGCGCTGGCACTCCTGTCCCGGGCGCAGGTTGCACACAATCCGCCGGGCGAACAGCCCCGCGATCTGCCTGACAATCATACGTCGGTGCGGAGCGTCGCACGCCTCGAAACCGATCCACATCGCCTCGTTTTCCCAGGCACTGGCCGGGTTCAAGGCGTTCAAGAACTTGCCCGGCGTGTAGCGCAACCGGATCACGCGCAACCGTTCGGGAGCGCGGTTGAGGTGCACGTTGAAGATCGAAAGAAAGATGCCGATTCGCACCGCCGGCCCGCCGATAAATTCGTCGAACTCCAGCGGCGTCACTTCGGCCACCACGCCGTCGGCCGGCGACACCACCAGCCCCGCCTCTTGCGGCACCGCCCGCTGCGGATCGCGGAAGAACCACACCAGCCACCCCAGCACCACGGCCGGCGCGACGGCCAGATACCACCACCCTGTGGCCACCAACGCCACGGCGAGCACCACCATCGGTGTCCCCATGATCAGCAGTTCCGCCAGTCCCCAGCGGGTCACCGGCAACCGGTCGCGCCACTGAAACGGATCGTCGTCGTCGAGCCAATGGGCGGTGCAACGGTTGCGGAAGAACTTGAGATCGCGCGGATCGAGCACCGGGTGCGGACAGCCGGTCGGGTCGCCGCGGCGCGTTGCCGCCATCCGCGCTACGTGCCCGGAACGAAACGTCCGCAGCCACCATCGCCGCACGTGCCCCCAGGCCAGCTCGATGGAATAGCAGCACCCGCCCCCGGGTTGGGCGCTGGAGATATCGTCAGGCAGTGGCTCGGGTGCCAGCCGCGGCGGCGATGTCTGCACGTCACTCATACCGTGCATCGTAACGGCGCGGCAGCGGGCGGGCTAGAACGCCAGGAGGACTGCAAAGTCGGATCAGGCGAGTTTGAGGAGTTGCAGGCCGAGGGTGGGGTTCCAGGCGATGTAGTCGGCGCGGGCGCGCAGCGGCTTATCCGGCGGGTAGCAGCAGCGCAGGACCGTCACGGCCGCGCTGTT
>DATAXP010000006.1:0-114859 GCA_036272935.1 Pirellulales bacterium
GCGGCAATCAGGCATGCCAATAGCTGGCCGAGGAACTTCTGCCGGGCACGAATTGCTTTGAAATCGTCGACCAGCCCCACCGCGCAGAGCACGGCGGCTGCCAGGCCCAGCGGGAGGAGCTGGGCCAAGTGCTGCCGCACCGTCTCGCCCCAGACGCTGGGCGCCAGGCCCATGAGGCACACCGCCACGCCCGTGGCCACCAGCACCGCAACACCGCCGCCAAGCGGCGTTGCCTGACCGTGGATCTTGCGATGATCGTCCGGGGCGTCGACCAGTCCGATGCGCGGCGCGATGCCTCGCACGATCACGGTCATCACGACCGCCGCCACAAACGCCATGGCCAGCAAACCGAAGTGCGATACGAGCATGAGCTTCAGTATACTCCGTTTGGCGCCGCCAAAAAAAAGCCGCTCACAAACATCGCACAAACACGACCAGCGCCGAACGCGGCAATCGCGCACAGCGGCGCGGTCGTAACGATTACAACGACATTTCCGCGCGAGAATTAGGGTTCCATTAGCCTTCCCGTTTTTGAAGCCGTTCCAAACGATAGACCGCCTCGGCATATTGCTTGTTCGTCGGCACCAGCGCCCAACAGCGCCGGGCTTCGGCGAGCGCTTCGGCCGCGTGGCCGGCTCGCTCGAGCAGCTCTGAGAACTCGAATCGCCACGCGACCATGTCGTGGGCCAGTTCGACTGCCCGTCGGTAGTGGTCGATTGCTGCATCCGTTGATCCGCTCAGCAGTGCGATGCGCGCTTGCAGGTATTCGCGCATCGACGGTTGCATGTTCTGGTCTTTGTCGATCAGCTCCGCGGCACGAGCCAGAATCCGCGCGCGATGCTCTGCGCTGGCGTGTTCGGCAAAACGGAGCATCCAGTACGGGATCGGGGGCACAACCGCGTCCAGAATCTGTGTGAACGGCAGCCGCGTGGCCACGACCGACATGACGCGCTCTTCCATGATCACGGGCTCCATGATCCACGCTTTGCGCAACCTCTCGCACGCCTCGGCAATCCGTCCGGCATCGAGATCGAGGCTCCCCGTGACCCAGAACACGCTGGGGTCGCGTGGGGCCAGAAACTCCGCGCGCGCCAAGCCTTGTTGATCATCTAACGGGCTGCCGACCAAAAAACAAAGCTCGGCCAGCCTCAGGTGCGGGTCGACGAGCAGCGGGCACGATTGTCGTGAAATAACCAGGTGCCTCCATGCCGGACCGAGGCATTCAGTCACCACGGGATCGTTTCTCAACCGCTCGAGCCCGTCGTGGTCTTGTTCCTTAAACAACTGGATCGCGCGCGCGCGCAACGTTGCCACGTCGCTCAACTGCCAAAGCCGATCCGCGGGCGCATCGGCGGCAGCGAGTGTGTCGACGGCTTCGTAGCGGTAAAGGCGCGTCCAAAGCTCGGCCAAACGTTCCTGTGCCGGCGCATCATCCCAGCGCCGGCGCAGGGCGGCAGCAAGCGCCTCGATATGGCGCTCGACATCGGCGCGCGGCATGCTTCGCAGCTCGTCGGCGGAGTCGGTGGCCACCAACTCGCGATTGACTGCGGCAACCGCGCGCATCTCGAGCAGGCAGGCGCCTCCACAAGCCATCAACAGCACAAGCAGCGCCGGGCAAACGATAGCCCCGCCAGGAAGCATCAGCACGCGAGGCCTGGCCCCGCGCGTCTCGAGCGCTAACATCGCCGCACGTCCAGCCAGCGCGCCGCAGAGCACCGCGAACAGTAGCAGGTTGGCAGGCAGATAAAGGCCGAAATCGCCGACGGCGTGGATCGCTTGCGAAGCGACGGCGAACAGCCCGGCCGTTGCCCAGGGCAGGTTCGCCGAGCGATCGCTTCCCAGCCGCAGTAACTGCCACAGCACATAGCCTTGCAGCACAAGCAAGGCCAACAGCAGCAGTAGTCCCGCCAGGCCCGCCTCGATCACCGCTTCGAGATACTGGTTCTCGGCGAACTCGTAGTACGTGTTGTGTTGGAAAACCACCGTGGGCTGGTTGACGTAGCGATAGGTGCCCAGCCCGCTGCCCGAGCGCCAGAACTCGCCGGCGAGGCTTTGATTCATCGCCAGCAGTTCGCCGCGTCCGCCGGGGCGTGCCTCGTGGGCGTGCACGATGGTGTTGAGCCGCTCTTCGACCTGTTCGGCCAGCCCGACCCAGGCAACGAGCCCGAGCGCCAGCGCGAACACCACCGCCAAAATCCCGAGGTTCAAGCGATGTCCACTGACGCGCGTCGCGATCCAGGTCAACACGACGGCGCCGAGCATCGAGAGCACGCCGCCTCGCGAAAGCGAGCTGAAAATCGAGCCAACAATGCATCCTACGATCACCAGGCATCCCAAGTTCAGCGCGTTGAGCGAGGCCACCGAGTCGCGCAGCTCGACGAGTAAATGCTGCCAGCCGGACTGCCGCTCGACCGGTTTGCCGACCAGCAGGTCGTCGATGACGATCGTGCGTCGCCGGCTGCGCAGGAAGGCCCAAACCGTCAGCCCCACGGCGCAGGCCAGCGAGATGTTCAAGAACCCCGCGGCGTTGTTGCGATTGACGAACGAGCCGAACGGCGCCCCGCCGGCATTCAGTGGAATGGTCCAGAACAGCAGTCCGTTCCACGACAGCTTTTGCACCAGCGCAAAAAACGAGAGTGCCGCCCCATTGACGGCGGCGATTCCCACGAGCAGCACCAAGGCGCGCTGGCGGCGAAAAAACCGCGCGCCGAGCAAGAACGCCTCGATCGCCAGCACCAGCAATGCCGCCCGCCGGCGCGTACCAGCCGGGTAGATCGTCAGCGGCACCCGGCCGTCGTCGTGGTTCTCTACGGCAGACGTGTCATCGCCTGCTTCAAGGGCCTTCAACGGCAATTCGACATGCACTGGCGTGCTGGGCAAGAGCCGCTCGCGAAGCGCCTCGGCGGTCGGGCTTGCCACGCGCCGGACCTCGGCCGAGACGGGAAGCAGTTGCCAGGCCGGGATGAGCAGCGCGGCCAGGAGCGGCAACACCATCCAGGGAAGCAACTCGTTGCTGCGGCGCTGCAGCAAGCAGGTGCAGGTCCAGCAAGCCAGGCAGCCCCACAGCACGAGGTGGCAGACGGCCTGGAACCACGCCTGCACGCCACCAAGGAACCAGGGCGCAGCGATGAGCAACGCCAACGTGCTGGCCTGGGCCAGCCAAGTGGGAGCGCGCTCGAGCAACTCCGATTTGTCGTCCTGGGCGGGAGCGTCGCCGCGCGGTGATTTGTGCCGAGCGGCGCGCGTCACTCCACGAGTCATACCGGCGGAGCTCGATGCGTAAAAACCATCGAAAGGGGACTGGCGCGACTAATCGCTGGAGCTGGTTGAGATGGGACTGCTCGACGTATTCGTGTTTTGGCCGGCAATCGCCGCCGCAGCGCCGCCGAGCCCCGCCCCTGCGACAAGACCGCCCAGGCCGCCGCCAGCGCCGCCCGCGGCGGCGCCTGCTCCACTCGCCCCGGCCCCGCCACCAGCGCCGGCAAGCCCGCCAACCCCCGCATCCGCGGCAGCGCCTGCCGCAGCCGGCGGAGCAGCGATTCCCGAACCCGGTAACGCCGCACCCCCCAGCGCCGCTCCCGGCGCGGTGGCCAGCGAAGGCGTTGCGAAGCCTTCCGTCAGCGGCGACCCCGATTCCACGGCAGCCTGCCCGATCGCGGCAAAACTATCCGACGGGGTAATTGAGATCAGCATCGAGCCGCCTTGCATGATGTTGGTCATGGCGGCGCGTTTGGCGGGAATCTTGTCGTCGTCATCCGCTTCCTTCGGCGGCGGAGAACGCTTCTTTTCTCCTTCAGGATTCTCGCCGTCGGCTGGCAGCGAGGGTGCGGTCAGGTCGATTGGAAGCACGCGAATTGCGAATGCTCCCAGGCCCATGCCGCCAGCGGCCAACACCGAGTAGTTGCCGGTGCGCAAGCCGGCGAGTTCAAAGTTGCCTTCTTCGTCCGACGACGTGATGCCAACCAACTCGCCCGCGCGCACGAAGTGCAACCATACCGAAATCGGAATTAGCTTGCCGTCGCCATCAAATTCGCGAAGCTGGCCGACGATTCTTCCGTCGTCCTGCAAGTGAACCGTGTGCTCGCCAAACCACGGACCATCTTCTGGCATGACGGACGCGGGCAGCACGTCAAACTTGCGCTTGGCGGCGCGCTCGTCGAAAATCTCACGGCGGTCGCGACGGATTTGCAGCCCATTGCGCGGGAAACCGACCGACACGATGGCCGAGGCCGGTGCGTCGCCAGGGAGCAAGGCCCCCAGCGCTCCGATCCTGCCGCGCGCCTCGCGCGGTGCGGGAGGGGCACCTTGTTGTCCACCAGGCGCCGCGCCTTGCGGCTCCGCGGGAGCAGGATTTCGGTCCGCTCCGGCGCCAGCCTTCGCATACGCGCGGAACTGAGGGATGTGGTATGCCATAATTTGGCCCACGCGTATCAAGTCTTCGCTGGCCACCGCGGTGGCCGAGAGGATCAAACCTTCGAAATGCGGGTCGTCCTCGACCGGAAGGGCTACGCGTTCCAGCGGCAAGCGCTCTTTCGCAGGTAGCTTGCCGGCCGGAAGCTTACTGTCCAACGGCAATGCTGCCGCGGCCAATGGCTGCGAGATGCTTTTAACTTTCGGCGGTAGAGCGGCGGCGGGCTTTTCAGGAACCACCCTCACCGAAAAGGCGCCGAAACCATCGCGCCCCGACGCGATCACCGAGTAAACCCCTTCATGCAGCCCGACCGCCTGAAAGTAACCGTTTTCCTCGGCAACCCCTTTGCCAACGATCTCGCCGTTCTGCACGAAGTACAAGCGTCCGCGCACCGGCACCATTCCCCCCGAGGCGTCGAACGCGCGAAGCTGACCGGGCAGGTTGCCGTCGCTGCGCAAACGCATCGCATGGTTCGCGTGCCAGGGCAGTCCTTCGGCCGGGAAGAAATCGGAAAAGTCGACGATCCGCAGCCGCGACTTGACCAGCGGTTCGCCTGTGGCCGGAAGCGCAACTCCATCCGCGTCGATTGCGTTGGCATCGTCTGCGTTGGCATCGCCGCCGGCCGCGCGCGCACCGGCGACTGACGCCGCAACAAAGGATGCCGCCAACAGCCACGATGCGTATCGATGCAACATTTCGCGCAATCTTGCCAAGGCCGCCGCAGCCGAGAGGTCCACCCTCGCCGGCCGAAAACGACATGTCGCGCCCCGCTAAGCTAGACTCCCGCTTATCATACAGCGGGCGTGCGCGAGATTGCAACGAATTCCGCGAAAACGGCCGGCAGACGAGCACTTCTAGCCCTCCTGCCCGCCGGCGGAAGCTACTGGATTCTGCTCAGGAAGTAGTTGATTTGGAAGCTATTGAGCAGAATGTTGGCGATCATTTCCTGCGGTTTGTATTGCAGGATGACCAGGTCGCCGGGCTGGATCAGGATTCGCTCCGAGGCATTCAGGATGGCCGTCTGCAGGTTCACTTTGATCGGGATCTGATAGCCGCCTTTGGTTTTACGGACGATGATTACCTCCGTCGGCGGAATGATGCCGCGGGGATTCAGACTGCCGCCGCCCCCGCCCATCCCGCCGAACCCGCCAGTGTTGCCACCACCCGAGGTACCGGTGCCGATGGCGGCACCGGCGATGGCCAAGGCGCCGAACACGTCGAGATCGCGATCGCGGGGCAACAATTGTTCGCGGCCCATCAACAGGCCACCGGTGTAGAAGACTTCGCGATCGCGCGATTCGATGTACACAATGTCGCCGGTCGAAAGAATAATGTCTTCCTCGTTAATCTCGATCGGCGGATCCTCAGGTCGACGGCGCAACGGAATGCGCACCAGGTTGGGATTATTGGGCGAAACGCCGACCGGCGCGCTGCCGTCGTCGTAATCCTCGATTAGCGATTGCCGCCCTTGAGCGTCGAGAAACGCTCCTCGCAGAATCTTGACTTCGTTCTTGGCGTCGAGCCCCGGCAGGCCGCCGGTTTCGCTGAGCGCGTGGAGCACGTCGTTCTCGTAGGCGCGCAGATCGACGGCGCGGGCCGTTCCGCGGCGAACCAGGCCCGTGCCACCGGCGGTCGCTTCGCTTCCACTGGAACCGGCATCCTCGCGGATTACTAGCACCTGGTAGGTGCGCTTGCGCATGAGCGTGACGATCGTGCGGTCCTTGCCTTCCAGCAAGATGCCCGCCTTGATGTACGTGTCGCGGATTTGCTCTTCGGCCTGAGTGACCGTCAGCCCCGCGACGCGAATCGGCGGAATCAACGGCATGGCCACCGTGCCGTCTTCGCGCACCGGCATGGGATAGCCAATCGAAGGTGGCGCCGGCGAACCACCGGCCAGGCTCCCCTGTTCAGGAAAATGCACCGGCGGCGGCACGTCGGCTTGGCCGAGCACCCCTTCGATGAACACGCCCAGAATATCGTTTGGCCCCAGTTGATACACCGCCGGCGGGTCTTGTCGCAGATTGATGAAGTTGATCGGATCCTTGCCCGCCCGCGGGGTTGCCAGCAGCGATGGCGGCATGCGGCTGGCCGGGATAGCCGTGCACGTCGCGCAGCCGCTGCCAGAGAGGATTGCCAGACCGACCACGCATAGCACGAAGCCGGCGGCCGCTAGAACATTGCGTCGCTTGGATACCGGTGAGTCCATGGTTATTTCGTGATTGCGAGGAAAGGGCGGTTGGCGCCGCGCTGCGCGGCCCCGGGTCACTCGTTGGTTTCCGGCAGTCGCAGCAATACTTCTCTGGGTGCGGGCGAGAGGGCTGGGCCAGGCATCGTCGGGGTCGGCGGCAGCTCTTCGATCGGCACCGGGACCGTTTCGATCGGCGGTCCGGCCGGCACGTCTTCCGGTTTCCCGAATCGCCGCTTGCGACGATCTTCCGCTTCGGCGATCGCCGTCTCCTCGCCTCCCGACATCGGAATTTGCATCCAGTAGCCGACGCCGTCTTTGTCGGCCGCCGTGACGCCTTCCTGGTAGCCGGCGAACCAGGCGGCAATCTCATCGCGACCCGTCGGGTTCTGGTGCTTGGTGCCCCAATAAAGCGTCGGTGGGAACAAGGGAATGGTGCCGTCGGAACCCATTGCCACGGCAAAGTAGCCGTCGCGGAAGCCGCGACCGAAGTCGTCGAGAATCGGCTTCTTCGCGCCGCTGGCGCGATACATCGGCTCGACCTGGCGCCAGGCCTTCTTGGCCCAGAACTGGTTGCGCCACTTGATCTCATATTCCTGCACGCTTGGGAATTTGCAGCCGACGGCGGCCGTCAGCCATACCAAGGCGAGCCAGGTCGTCGTACGAGTCATGCGAAATCCCAATGCTGAGCCGCGTAGCAATGCAATGTCCGAAGACGGCAAACTCGAGCTCGAATTCCTCACGCCGCGCGCTGCGACGCCTTCGGAACCCTTGTGGTCTTTTCGGACCGTGACGGGTGAAGGGATTATTCTGTTTGAACCGTCGCTACGAATTGTTCCATTCGCGCCGCCACGCGCATCTTCTCCAAACCATCGCGCTGGGGCACAAGCAGCGACGCCAGCGACAGCAGCCGCCCGCTGCGTGTTTCGCTCGTAACGAAAAAGATGAACAAAGGAATGGTGCCGTGTTTGCCGATTTTAGCGAATACGAGGCGCGGCCCCGCCGCGCTGTGTGTGGTGCGCCGATGCGCATCGGCGAACGCTTCGCAGTTCCGGGGGGAATTTGCTGTGGCTGTACATCTCTTCTCCGGGCGCTGGTGCGCCCGCTTACGCGTCGTGGGCCTTGCGGCGGTGCTCGCCGCGTCGCCCTTGGGCGAGCGCCTCCAGGCAGGCCTGCCAGCCATCGACGCCTATAACATTGGTCGCTACCACGCCAGCTCCGGCAACTACGAAGCGGCCGTCAAATCGTTCAACGACGCGTTGTCGATGAACCCGCGCTACGGCGTTGTGTACTTGGCGCGAGGCAAGGCGCAGGTGAGGCTGGGTCATTACACCTTGGCGCTTGAGGATCTAGACACCGCCGTCAAAATGATGCCCGGCTACGCCGACGTGTATCTGGCGCGTGCCCAGGCGCATGCCGGGCTGCGGAACGTCGCCGACGCGCTGGCCGATTGCGACCGCGCGATCTCGCTCGACAAATCAACCGCCCAGGCCTTTTACACGCGCAGCCAAGTGTTCGCCGGCATCGGACAGATCGCCGCCGCACAAGCCGATCTTCAACAGGCTCTGCGGCTCGACCCGTTCATCGAGGACCGCCGACCGGCGATCCGCGAAACGACCGCCTCCAGCGCCGAGCAACGCTTGACGGAAGCCGAGCTTCCGCCGCTACCCACGCCGCCGCCCGACGTCGACGAACCTGCCGTGTTGCCGACGGCCCTCGCTCGGCCCGACACGCGGCTGGCACTGGTCGCGGGTCCCAAGCCTACGACGGTGCGCCCGGTCGGGCCTGCGCTCTTGCCGCAAGTACTCTCGCGAGCCGTCGATCAAAACAAGCAGGTTCACGACACTCAACCCGAACCGCAGCCCGAGCACGACCCGGCAGTTCCGGTCACCGTCACGGATACGTTTCTGCCCGATCGTGCGGCCGCCGCGCTCGAACCGCCGCGCGTCGATGTGCAGCCGATTGAGGCGCATCCGGCCGAACGGCCTTCAGCAAATTCGCACTGTCCTGAATCGGTGGCCATTCCCGAATTGACGATCGAGTTGCCGGAGGTCGAACTGCCAACGGCCGCGTTGCCTGCCGCCAGTGCGCCACGCGTGCTGCCGCACGCACAACCGAACGTCGCCGAGCCTGCGCCGCTGGTCGCGCCGCCGCAGTCGCCTGCCGACCAATGTCTCGAACGGGCGCGAAAGTTTGCCGCCGCCGGCGACATGGGATCGGCGTGTGCCGAACTGACCGTCGTGCTGGTGCTGGAGCCGCACCGTGCCGAGGCACGCGCACTGCGTGGTCAGGCGTACTTCCGAGCAGGGCGCTATCACAGCGCGATCGAAGATTTCACGGCGCTCATCGAACACGATCCAAGCGCGCTCGAAGCGTATTGTGATCGCGCCAAAACATATCTCGCCACCGACTACGCCGAGAACGCCCTCGACGATGCCGAAGCGGCGCTGCGGATCGACCCTGATTGCGTGACCGCGCAAATGGCCAAGGCCGAAGCGGAAAAGTGTCTGCAAGAGTCAGCGGCCCGTCACGGTGCAGTCAACATTCAGAAAATCGCGCGAGGCCTGAAGCCAGCAAAAGAGTCGGCCCAGGCCGATCGCGCGCCAGCGGCGAAACCCGACCCTGCCCGAGACTACTGTCAGCGCGGAGTCGACGATCTGATTGCTGAACAGTACAGCCGGGCGATCGCCCACTTCGGCGTCGCGTTGCGGTTGCGCCCCGGTTATCCCGAGGCGCTGGCCGGTCGCGGAAAGGCGCTGGCCAGAATGGGACGATGGCGCGAAGCGCTCGCCGATCTGGAGGCGGCCATTGAAGGCTATCCCGGCGCTGCCGATCTGTACCGCGTGCGCGCCGGCGTGTACATGGCTCGACACGCGTGGTCGAATGCCCAGGATGACCTGTTCATCGCCGAGAAATTCGATCCGGAATCGCCCGAGACGCGGCAGATGCAAGCCGAACTGGCACGGCTGGCTCCCGAGCTTGCCGGCCACGACGAGACGCCGCCAGAGATGCAAACACCGCCGGCTGCCAAGCCGGCGCGCGACGCGAATGACCATAGCGACGCGCGCCGCGATGCCCAGGCGACGCACGCCCCGGCGCGGTTGCCGGCGGCCAGTTCCGCCGAGCAACGAGCGTTGACCGCTCAACCGCCGCATGCGGTGGCAGGCGACGCGGCATTCGTGCCCGGTTACATCGACACTGCCGAACCACCACCGCAAAATGCGTCCGCGAACATCGCCGCCGGCGGTAGCCCTCTGTCGGCCGACCGCGCCGAAACTACCGACGAGCCGCAAAAGCCAGGGATTGCCGAACCGGAACCTGCCGACCAGCCTACGCCGCTATCGGCACAAGATTACTTCGAGCGCGCCGAAATGCACGCCGAGCAAGCCAACCTGCGCGACGCCGTAGCCGACTACACCGCCGCGATCGAACTCGACCCAACGATGGCCGATGCCTACGTCGGTCGCGGGTATTGTGCCTTGATCCGTGGCATGCCCGAGCAGGCTGCACCTGATTTCGAAGCGGCGCTTGAGTTGAAGCCTCATCACCCGCGGGCCTACTTCGGCCTCGGCAAAGCATATCGCTTGTGCGGCTATCCGGAAGAAGCGGCGCAGTTTCTCAGCGAGGCGTTGCGGCTCGATCCATCGAATCTGGCGGCACGCGCCGAGCTGCGCAAGGCGCAGCGAAGCCTGGAGACCATGGCCGCCGAAGCCAGGTAACACCGCTGCGGCGGCACGCTTTCGCATCGACCGTGCCGCTACTTGATCAGCACGATTGGCACCGTGCTGTCCATGATCGTCGTGAACGCCTGTTGCAGCTTCGTTTGTCGCTGGCTGAGCGTGCCGATGCACCACTTGTAGCCGTTCGTGGGATCGCCCGACGAGCTGGGGAACGTCGACCCGCCGATGGTCGAGATGCTTTGCAGCATCGCGATTCCCGCGGTATTGTCGGCCGCCGGAGTGCTCGGCTCAAAAACCGCCCCGAAGGCGATGCACTGGATCGTCACCGGCCTGCTCGTCGTGGCGAATCCAGGCAAGCCGTAGCTGGAGTCGTTGTACTGGGCGCAGATTTGGCGCGCAATGGTGACCGACTCGTTGGCCGGATCGTTCGAGCCGGCGCTGTACGAATTACCCGTGCCGATATTGAAATAGGAGTTGTACGCAGCGCCGGTGCTGCCGGTGCAGCTGGTCGCCACGTTGGCCATGCCGTCGGTCTCAAGGATCACCAGTCGCTGCGCACCCACGCGGCCGTAGCCGCCCATGGAACTGCTTCGCAATGTCGCGGCGCTGCTGAGCTGGTTGTAGGCCAGCCGCAGACCGTAACTGGTCGCGGTGTTGCTGTCGTAATCACCGTGTGCGCCGGGGGCCAGGTTGCCGTTCGCGTCCCAGGGGCGCACGTCGGCGGTGCTGCTATTGGGCGGATACCAGAGGGAGGTAGTGATCGTCGAGTAGCTGCGTCCCAGCGAATAGATCGGCGCGTCGAACTGGCCCTGCCCGGTTTCGCCGGTATAGGTTGGCCGGCTGTAGTAGATCATCGAGATCATATCGTTGGGATGGTTGTTTTGAATGTCGGTGATCGCGCCGGCGATGCCGAGCTTGGCCGGCACCATCGAAATGTCGTGCGTGGTGCCAGGCGTGAGGCCGGTGTCGAGAATGTACTGAATCATCGTCGCCGCCCCGAACCACAGGCGGTGACGCGGACGCAGCGGATTATCGGTCGGCGCCACGTACGCGACACCGTTGTACTTCGTCGCCGAATCGGGGCCGGTGATGCTCACGCCGGTTCCGTCGCCCGCGGCGAAGTCGGGTCCGTAGCTGCACGTCGAGCTGCCGGGATGCTGAATCGTCCCGGTAGGATCGCGCCACACGCCGACGACGAAGTCGATGTATTCCTTCCAGAACCGCTGGTCCTGGTTGGTGATGTTCGAATTTGGCTGCGTGTGATCGTACGCCGTTGCGGGGACGTCGGTGGGAATCGTGCTGTAGTACAGGATGTTTCCCGCACGCAGTTGCGCGGGGAAGGGTGCGGGGGCCGTCTTGATCCATGCCAGGATCGCCTTGTAGTTGATCTCATAATTTCCCGGCGGATCGAGCCAGTTGCCGCCAGAGTCCCACAAGGCGGTGTTGTCTTGCACGCCGGTGAGGGTCGCGGCATCGATGAAATAGTTCTGCCGCCAATCGTTGAGCTGGTCGGGGGGCCAGATGAAGAACGTTTTGCCCCAGTAACCCGGTCCCTCCTGGTACCCGCTAAAAGTCTTGCTTGTGAAATACTTGTAACCTTGCGAAGCGAAGTTCTTGTTCGTGGTATTGGTGAGACTAGTGCTGCCGCTGACCTCGGCAACGGTGCGCCCCGGCGGATTGCCCGACTTGTTGGTCGACGTGGTGAGATACGCGTCGCCCGGCTGCGTGGTGCTCGTCACGCTGCCCGGCGCGGCCGTGAAAGCTGATGCCGCCGAACTGCCGCGGTTGTTCGAGTAAAAATCGTTGACCAACGGCGGGATGCCGCCGATCGTGGTCGTGATGTTGCAATTGCCCACGCGGGTGTCGCTGCTAGTGCACTGCAAGTTGGCGTTGGCCGAGTAGCTGGGGGCGTAAATGCCCCACTGCGGGAAGGACGAATCGGTGTTGTTCGGCGTGTTGAGCATCGTGCCGAGGTAGCTCTCGCAGTTCCAAAGATCGGTTTCGTTGTTCATCGATCCTGAAAAATCGAGCACGATCGCCACGTCGCGCGGCCGATACACCGCCTGCGCGGTCGCTGAGATGTTGAAGCTTGTCAGGCCGAACACCCGCGAGAAAAAGCCCGAGCGCGCGGGTGTTACAACCACCTGTGTGAGGTTGTAATTGTCGGGCGAGACGGGCGGAAACTGCGGCGAAAACGATTGGGTCGTCGTGTTGTAGTGATACGATCCGTGCGTGATCGTCATGTCGCTGGTCGCGAGCGACTGTCCCAGCACGGGGCTGAGCGTACCAGCCTTCTGCGCGTTGGTGGTGGCGGCGGTGGTGTTGCCGCTTGTCGAGCCGTTGAGCGTGCGCACCGCGGCGATCGCCGCGTTGTCGGCGGCGTTCTGGCACTGGGTGCGCGCAATGGCGAGCAGCCCCAGGTCAATCGACAGCGCCAGGAAACCCAAAAACGGAATCATCGCCACGGCAAACAGTGGCAGAATGGAACCTCGCCGGCGTTGCCGAACTTTGGCTGCTTTCTTCATAACTCGTCCCGTAATCTAAATCCCGTAGCCTGTAGTCTGTAGCCCGTAGCCGCCTAATTCCCCTCGCTGTACATCATCGCTTTGGCGTGCATCGGCAGGTTCGACGGCAACATGCTGAACGTCGGCGTCATCGGCGTGTAGGTCGCCGTCAGCTCGACGGCGATGCAGTTGGTCAAACCAGCATTCGTCCACGCGCCGATGTTCGCGCCGGTTGTCGTGTTTGCTTCGTAGACCGAGATTGTCAGGCCGTTGAGCGACTGGCCGGCCAGGTAGCTCGTCACGCAGCTTTGGATATCCGACGTCTGTAAGTTGCTGGTGTTGACCACCGCCAGCCGCGCCCCTTCACGGGCGGCATTCTCCATGATCTGCCGCAGCATGATCACGCGCCCGAAGTCGAACAGCGCGAAGATGAAGATCAGGCAGATGTTGAGCACCAGCGCCGTCTGCACGATCGAGACGCCGCGCCGCGCCCGCCGCTGCCTTTGTCGTCGGTGTTTGCCGTTGGCCATCGCTCGCAATTGTCTTCTCCCCTGATCAATAAGCCGGGGGAACCGAAATGTTCGTGGGATACGCCTGGTTGTTGTTCGAGTACCACAACTGCGTTACCGACAGCGTGGTCGTGCTATTGGTCACCAGCGTCGCGGGCGACCAGCGCACATCGGCAAACGGAATCGTGGCGATGATCTTCAATTGATCCAGTTCGGTGGCATCGGTCGCATCGGTCCCCGGCGTTGTCAAATCACTGACGGTGACCGTCACATTGGTCGTCGTCAGTCCGGCCTGGGCCAAATAGTAAGTAACGACCTGCTGCACCTGGCTGTTGCTGAGCTGACCCGCCGCCGCTTGCCGGCCACCCTCGCGCACCGCATTGTTCAGGACCTGGTAGACCTCGACCATCCGGCCGATCTCCCACATTCCCAACAACAACGTCAGCACCACTGGCAGCAACAATGCCGCTTCGACCACGGCCGCGCCGCGCCGCTGGCGCAGTCGCCGGCGAGCCGCGCGTGGCTTCGGTGCGCGCAGCATGGCGCAGGACTTCGTTCGATCCGAAAAAAATGTCACAGCGTGCCCGCTTGTGAGGATTCGTGAAAGCTGTAACGGAAACCTAGCTTCTTTCGCGAACAGGCCGAATTTCAATCTGTTAAGGTTCGGCCTGCGACGATGGCGCAGTCGTTACAAGCGGGCGCCGTCCTGCTCGATGGCGCGGTGACGATGTTGCGTTCAAGCATCATCGTTCCGCATGCTGGCGGTTCGCTTCCAGAAATGCCCGCAGTTCAGTCATAAATTCAGGGCGCGTCCAAGCGGTCATGTGATCGGCTTTCTTGATCAGCACCACCTTGGCCGCCGGCAACAGCCGTTTGAGCCGTTCGATACTGCCGTGCAGCGGGTCGTCGCTGCCCATAATCGCCAGCACCGGCGCACGCACCGTTTCGATCTCCGCGTCGGAGGCGAACAACCCGTGGTCGCCCGCCGCGCCGCGCGCCGCCGCAGCCAGGGCCAGTGGATCATTCACCGAGAGCACCGCCGCGTTGATGAGCTTGATCGTCGCCTCCGGCGGCTTCGGACGCCCGTCGGGCGTTAGCGCCGTGACAAGCGGTCCCAGCCCCTCACCTTTTTCCAGCGAGTCGGCCAGGTCAAGCACCAGCCGCTCCTGGCTGCGATCGGCCCCGCCGCTCCCGCCGAGTACAATGCTTTGCGCTCGCTGCGGGTAATGGACCGCGAAGTCCAGCGCGATAACTGCCCCCATCGAGTAGCCGACGATCTGGGCCCGCTCGATCTGCAAATGATCGAGCAGCCGCGCCACGTCGGCGACCATCTCGAGGCCGTACTTCGCCGGATCATGCGGCTTGCCGCTGCGGCCATGCCCGCGGCAGTCCAGGGCGATCACTCGATATTCATCCTTGAGTGCTGCGATCACCGGCGCCCATTGCGTCTCGATGGACACGGCGAACCCGTGGATCAACACCACCAGCTCGCCCGCTTCCCTCCCGGTATCCAGGTAACGGATCGGCACACCGGCCGAGTCGAACGTCGTGTCCGCCGCGCGGAGCGGCTGTGCGGAGATCGCGACGACGGCACAAACAACCACGCACCAAACTGCTGCGGCACGTCGACTCATCGCGCGGCTCCTGGTCGAGATTTGGATCGGCGCCGGATTGTACTGCGATGATTCCCCACCACGCAACGCGGTGGTAACTCGCTGTTGGCTAGCGATTTTTTCGACCGTGTGCGAAAGTTACGTGGCGTCGATCGTTTGCTTGGATGCCGCTTATGTCCCCGTTGAGGCTTGCTGCCGGTGCGTTGGCGAATGTCGGCATCTTCGCCGTCTGCCTGTTTTTGCCGGCGCCGAGCGTCGCTTGGCCGCGGGCTTGGATCTTCCTGGGAGTCGATTTCGGTTGCGCCCTGCTCAGCATAGCCAGCCTCCAACGCGCGAGTCCGGAACTGCTCAAAGAGCGATTCAAGTCGCCGCTGCAACCCGGGCAGCCGGCGATCGATAAGCTGCTGGTCGTGCTGCTGATCGTCGCGTTCATCGGCCTCATCGTGTTGATTCCGACCGACGTGTTTCGCTGGCACGTATTCCCGCCGCCGCCGATGCTCGTTTCGGTCGCGGGGTTGGCGCTGTTTGTCGCCGGCTGGTGGTTGATGGTTGCGGCGATGCGCGCGAACGCGTTCGCCATTGGCGCGGTGAAATTGCAGTCGCAGCGGGGCCACGCCCTCGCCGATCGCGGCGCCTACCGCGTGATCCGCCATCCGATGTACGCCGGCATTGTGCTGCTGATGATCGGCATGCCGCTGTGGCTGGAGTCTTACGCCGCGGCGCTAGCGACCATCGTGCCGACGGCGCTCCTTATGCTGCGCATCGTATTCGAGGAACGCTTTCTGCGCCGCGAGCTGCCGGGGTACGACGCCTACACGCGCCGCGCACGGCGTCGGCTGATACCAGGAATCTGGTGAGCCGCGCTACGAAGTCAGCACGCCCGGCCGCTTGCTTTGCAGGTCGCGCAGGTGCGGCCGGTCGAGAATCTCGAACGGCGAGGCGACGTCCTGCCACGGCTCGCCGACCTGGCGGATTGAGCGCTCCGCCAGCGGGCCGAGCATGCCGTCGGCCAAGCTGAGGTAACTGACGCGCGAGGGATCGAGCCCCATGATCCGCGCGCAGGTGGCATCGACGGCAGTGGGATTCGTGCCGACGATCACCAGCCCCATCGGCTTGGCCGAGCCCATGATCGGCCCGTCCCCCTCCATGCACACGATGGCATCGACGATGGCGATCGCTTTAGGCAACGAAGCGTTGATGTCGACGACCGTTTGCGGAATGCCGGCGTGGTGCAGCACGTTCTTTGGCCAGCCGTATTTGCAGCCGGGCAACGTGCCGTACAGGTTTTTGAGCGAGACGGTCAGGCCGACCCAATGATGCGTCTTCATCTTGGGCATCGACACAACGATGTCGGCCTCCATCACCGCGCGCGGGAAGAACAGCCCCGGCAGCGGCGAACGTCGGCCGGCGTTGACGACCCAGCCGACCTCTTCATAGTTCAGGTCGGCAAACGGCAGCTTGCCGTCGCCGAGCGCTTCGCCAAGCCGCGATTCGTACAGCGCCATCTCGGTGTCGCGCACATGCCCGGGCGCCTCGCCGACCGTGACAGTCGCCCCCCAGCGTCTGAACACCTCGGCCGCGGCGAGCACCACTGCGGGATTCGTGGTCATCTGCGGCGACGCGCGTGTCGGCTCGACCATGTTCGGCTTCAGCAGCACGCGCTTGCCGGGGAGCGGGGCGGGATCGAACCCAGTGGCCAGCAGGCCGTCGCGAATCGTCTGTTCCAGCGGGCCGTCGTAGCGCTGATGGCGGGCGATGAACACCGATTGTTCCGCCGCGTGCTGCCCGAGGAGCGTGTAGCCCAGCAGTCCCGCGGCCGCCGCGCCGGTGCCGGCCAGCAGCGCTCGGCGATCGAGCTGCGGCGCGCCCTCGGCGGCGTGTTGCGATGCGTCGCGCTTCATCCGTGGACCTTCTGTCGAGGCAGCGTGATCAACGGGCATTCGGCGCCGAGTGCCGCCAGCGTGAGCAACGTCAGCCGCGGCTGATAGCCGACAAGCGTGCGCGTCTGCACGGCGGCATCGGCGAGCCATCGATCGGCTTGTCTTGGAACTTCGTCAGACGCGGCGAGGCCCATCAAGCCGTACGCCAGCGAGGCGGCAGTGGTCGTTGGCCCCAGCCCCGAGGCGAGCCACGCGCGCGACTTGGCGATCCGGCCGTCCTGATCCTCTTCGCCTGCCAAGGCCAACAGTGCCACGCCGGTCGGCTCGAGATGCGGACGCAGCAGTTGACCGAGCACCCAGGTGTTGCCGTAATTCGCGCCCCCTTCGGGGAGCAGACGATCGATGAGCAACCGGACCGCTTCACGCGTGCGCGGATGTTCGCCTTGCCCCGAGGCTTTGAGCGCCAGCACGCACCAGGCGGTTGGCTCCATCCACGAATGCGTCCCTTCGACCCACGGCCAGCCGATGAGCGTGGTATCGTGCCCCAGGTCGGCGGTGCGCTCGGCAGGCTTGCCGCCGACGGAATCGATCCAGCGCGTGGCGCGGGCGATGTTCTCGGAATAGCGAGGCGAACCGTTCGCGGCCGCGTCGGCAGCGCACCAGGCGAGCACTGCCAGGCTGGTGGGCCAATGCGGGGCATCCTGGTCGGCATTGATCCCCAACGATCCGTCGACATTCTGATACTCAACCAGCCAGCGCGACGCGCGCTCGGCGGCTTCCGTGCGGCCGTGCACGCCCAATGTCAGTGCGGCCAGCGCGGTTGGCTCGGTGGCCGGTGTGGCGCCGGCGCGGTACGACCATGCTTCGGCCGCAGCCAGCTCGTCGATCGTCGTGTCGATCCAGGTCATCTATCTAATGGTATGCCGCGCGTGCAACGCCCCTGTGCGCATTAGACCACTGGTAACGATTTTTCGCGAGGTGTGGTTGGCGCGCGGGACCGAAGAGCACGTTGGTAAGCTGTGCCGACTTTTTTGAAAAATTTACACTCAAGAATTTGACACAGGGGGGAACCGACCTAGGTTTCCATTGCGAAGGCAAAGCATCACTCCGATGTGAGCCGCCGCGGGCCGGTGACTGCAAATCAGCCCGCGGGCACGTGGTATCGCGACTCGTCCGTCGTTAACCCTTGCCGGTTTTTCGATGATCGTGTTGCGCGCGGCGGGCATTCGCAAAGGCCTCCACATCCTCGAAAGGGCAAACCGGTCGCGAGGCCGGGACGCAACGTCAAGGTCCTGTTCGGCGGCGACGCCAAGCAGGCAGCCTGACTGCCGAAGGATGTCGACGATCGGCTGCCGCAAGGCGGTTCGGTCGGGCGATGGTCGTATCGGGCGGCTCGCCGGCGGCACTTCACGTGCCGCCGGACGCAGCTCGAAGACTGGCGGGATGCGAGAGGTGCTTTGAATTTTGTGAGTCGGAGCCGATTCCGTGCAACGCAGGTCGTTGGCAGCGTGGCTGCCGGCGGCGCACGACGGTCGCCGACAACCTGATAAGTTCCCTTTCACCTGGACAGTCCACTGTTCTCGATTTTACACCATCGACCAGAGCTGTCACTGAAAACGGAGATGCGTCCCATGTTGACCGTCGCGAAGAAGATTAAGTACTTTCTGAAGTCGGAAGACGGCCCCACGGCTGTCGAGTACGCGGTGATGCTGGCCTTGATCGTGATCGTGTGCTTGGCTGCGATCCAGTCGATCGGCACCAACGCGAACACCACGTTCCAGAAGGTCGCCACCCAGTTGCAATCCGCCTCCAGCTAACCGGCGCGTCGCTCCGGCGGTCGCTTCATCGCGGCCGCTCGGCGACGCCGACGGTTCATCCGGCTTCCCTCGGTGTTCGACGTTTCGTCGAGCGCCGAGGGAAGTTTTTTTATGCGCGGAGGGTCGCCATTCCACGCGAACGTTTAGCCGGCGAGCTTGCTCGCCGTGTCAATCGGCGCGCGGCGGACAAGTCCGCCGGCTAAACTAATCGTCGCTCGACAACTCTTCCGGCTTCCCTAGCACCTGCCACAGGCTGCCGAAATCGTCGGTCCAGACGATCGGCCGCACGTCGTCGGGCCACGGCAACATTGCCGAGATCACGGCGGGCGTCGTCAGAAAATCGCGATTGGTCGTCACCACCAACCATTCCGATTCATACTGGCCCTGCGTGCGATCATCCTCGGCTACGATGCGCACCGCGTCGCAGCCTAACCGCTCGGCCAGCCCGAGCACCACGGGGTTCAGGTCCAGGTGGTTGCTCGAAACGTGCAGCACCAGCAGCCCATCGTCGCGCAAGTGGGCGCGGTATAGCTCGAAGGCTTCGAGCGTCAGCAGGTGCATCGGAATCGCGTCGCTGGAAAACGCGTCGATCGCCAGCACGTCGAACTGCTGAGGGCGGTTCTCGCGCAGTTGATGCTGCATCTGGGTGCGGGCGTCGCCGAGGATAATCTCGACCGGCGCCTTCGCGTGGCTGAGGTACGTGAAATACTTTCGGGCCAGGCGCTCCACCACCGGATTGATCTCGTAAAACGTGATGCGATCGCCCGGCTCGCCGTACGCCGCCAGCGTCCCGGCGCCGAGTCCCACGACGCCGATGCGGAACGGTGGATCGTCGCTCTCAGCAACGGCGCGGCGGGGATGATGCTCGATCGCCAGGCCGATGCCGCTCGAACGGCTGTAGTACGACACCGGCTCGTCAGTCAGTGGGCCATCGAGATATTGCAGGCCGTGCAAAATACGGCCGTGCACCAATTCGCGCAAACTGCGACCTTGCTCGTCGCTGCGATCACGCACGCGCACCACACCGTAGAAGTTGCGATCGCTTTCGATCGCGTCGGCATCGACGCTCCACGCGTGCTTGACCAGGTACACGCACAACACGACAACGCCCGAGTAGATGGCGAGCCACACGATCAGCGGCCGGCCACCGTACAAGGGGCTGCGACGGTCGCGGCCATAGCCGACGATCGCCGCCAGTGCGCAACCAACCAGCGCGACGTGGTATTCCCAATAGCCCTTGAAGACCGCCGGCGCGATGACCGCGACGAACAGCCCGCCTGCTGCACCACCGGCGGCGATTGTCAGGTAGAACAGCGTCAACCGGCGAGGATTCGGGCGCGAGGCGACCAACTCGCCATGGCACGTCATGCAGCCGGCGAACAGCGCCGCGGAGTAAGCGCCGAGCTGCTGCCAAAGCGAAGCGACCGGCCCCTCTTCGAGGACGTAACATGCCGCGACGATGCTGCCGGCCAGCAGCGGGCCGAAAATGCCGCGGCGATACCACTGCGGACTGTCGAAACAGATGATGAACGTCAGCAGGTACAGTGCCAGCGGCAAGATCCACAAGAACGGCACCACGGCCACTTCCTGACAAACCTGGTTCGTTGTGGCCAACAGCATCGTCGAGCCGACGGCCGACAGCGCGAACCAATAGACGACCGGCTCCCGTGTGCGTTGCTGTTCGGCGCTCGCGGGGAGTTTCGCTTCGGTACCGGTGGCGCGGGCGGCATCCCAGGCGGTGTCCGCCGCGGTCGACGAACGCATCAGTTGCACCGCGCAGCAAGCACAGCCGCCCACAAAAGCCAGGTAGGCGGCCGACCACCAATACGCCTGCACGCCGAGCGTCAGTGAAGGTTCGAACACGAACGGATAGGTCACCAGCGCAAGCAGCGAACCGACATTCGACAACGCATACAGCCGATACGGCGACCGGCCGGGCCAGATGCCACTGAACCAATGCTGGAGCAGCGGACCGGTCGACGAGAGGAGCAAGTACGGTGCGCCGATTGTGCAGGTGAGCAACGCCAGGATGCGCAGCACTGGGTAGCGATCGTCGAGCGGCCGCCACGATTCGTTGGGGATGATTGGCAGCATCGCCACCGACACGGCCAATAGCACCAGGTGCAGGGCCGCTTGTCGGCGCGCCCGCAGCCATGTTGCCAGCGCGTGCGCGTAGGCGTATCCGGCCAGCAGCAGCAACTGGAACAGCAGCATGCAGGTCGTCCAGACCGCGGGCGTGCCGCCGAACCACGGCAAGATGAACCGGCCGATGAGGGGCTGAACCTGGAACAACAGGAACGCGCTCAGAAAGATCGCGACAGCGTAGAGAATCATGACGGATCGCAGTTGGCTCGGTCAGCGCGTGCCAGAGCGATGGCACGACCGCGGTAACGATAGGTTGTTTTTTGGCAACATACCATCGGGCGGCATAAGCGTTACCGGCGGAACAACCGGAACACTTTTCGGCGAAGCGACGGCAGATGCGACCGTGCCTGAATGGACTCGTCCGGTTGGGCAAAATGTGCGGCGTTCTTGACCTATATTTGCGGTGGATGGCGATGCGCTTGCGCGCCACCAACCCCTTTTTGAGCATGCAGCCATGAATCCGGTATTGCCTTTCGAATCCTTCGTGGGAGTCGAGCAGCTTGTCATGACCGTCATCACGGTCGTGGGAGTGTTGTTCCACTTTTTCCTTGGTCCGCGTGGCTGATGCGCCATCACGGAACGATCCACGAAGCGTACTTCCCTCAATAGAAACACGTCGAATTGTCCGGTAAGGACGAGATAGGAATCGACCCATGACTCACTTGGAACTGGGCCGCGGGATGCACGAACATTGGCACTTCTGGCTGGTGACGGTGGTGCTGATCGTCGCGGCGGTCATTGATGGCTGGAAGCTGAAGGTACCCAACTGGATCACGTTTCCGATGATCGTCGCCGGCTGGGCGTTCGGCTGGTATGCCGGCGGCTGGGAAGGATTGTGGTACAGCATGGTCGCCACCGCCGTCGGGCTGGCGCTGCTGCTGCCGGCGTACGCGATCGGCGGCATGGGCGCGGGCGACGTCAAGCTGCTGGCCGGCGTCGGCGCTTGGGTCGGCTCCGAGACGACCTTCTATGCCTTCTGCTGGTCGGCGATCCTCGGCGGTGTGATTGCCGTCGGCATGGTGCTGTATCGCCGGGCCTGGCCGAAGCACCGCGATCAATTCATGACGATCGTCAACGAGGTGGTGGCGATCCGCGATCCCAACCAGCTTGCCGAGATTGCCGCCGCGCGGAAGCCGTCAATGATGCTGCTGCCGTACGGCATTCCAATCGCCATCGGAACAATTATGTACTTTGCTTGGATGGGGATGCTGGCGTAGCGGATGTGGGGTCGGGCTACGGACTACGGGCTACAGGGTTGCCGCTGGAGCGCCCGAAGCCTGGAGCCCATAGCCTGTCCGCCCGCCCCGCTAGCGTGTGAAACTTTAACGTCTGCGTAGTTCTTATCGATGGCCGAAAGTTTGTCGGCTGCGGCAGCTCTGCCGCGAGTAGCAATCGACATCAAGAAACCGGCAAGGAAAAGCCAATCACTTTGAAGGGTCGTACCAGTTTTGCTCCGTGCGCCGTGCATGCGTTGGATAACGAACGCAACGCGGACCGTGAGGCACAAGGCGAGGTTTGATCATGCGTCCTAAATCCATGCTGCTGCTGGTGGTCGCTTTGGGTTGCGGCCTGGTGGCTTCGATCGGGATCAACCAGATGATGTCGGCCCGCGACGTGGCGGCCGCGCCCTCCGGCGACATGGTCTCGGTGTTCCTGGCCAAGCAGCCGATCAACCTGGGGGACACGATCAAGCCCGATCTGGTGACGCTCGAGGATTACCCGAAGGGCAAGCTGCCGCCGGGCGCGATCACCAGCCTCGACGAACTGAAAGATCGCCGTGCTCGGCAACGCATTCTGCCGGGCATGCCGATTGTCGACGGCTGGCTGCTGGGCAAGGGAGAAACCGGCGACGACGTGACCACGCTGGTGCCGAAGGGTTTCCGCATCGTGCCGGTGCGCGTTGACGCCGTGAGTGGCGTGGCGGGACTGATCAAGCCGGGCGATCGCGTTGACGTGCTGGTACACGTGCGCGAGAACGCCTCGATGGGCATCCTGAAAACCTCGACCCAGACGTTCCTGCAAAACGTCAAGATCTTCGCGGTCGACGACGTCTTCCGCCGCGATGGCGATGGCGAACAATCGGTGGCGGCTAAGACCATTTCATTGGTCGTCACGCCGCCGCAGGCCGAGCTGGTGACGCTGGCGACCGAGATGGGCACGGTGCGGCTGGTAATGCGCAACAGCGACGATGACGCCACCGCCGACACCTCGGGTGCCACGCCCGGCCAATTGTTCGGCAAGTCGAGCAGCGAGAGTCCGTCGTACGTCGAACCCAATGCGTCGGGCGGATCGAATTCGAACAATGTGCTGAGCATGATCACGCAGCAGCGCAGCCAGCCGGAAGCGGCTCTGGCGCCGCCGCAGAAAGATCATTGGAAGCTGTTGCTGTTTGAAGGACCGACGCCGCGGCAGATCGAGTTCGAAGACGGCGTGCCGTTGGACATGATGGCCGTCACCAGCGGCGTCCCCGCCGGGTCGGTTCCGACCGGCGAGGATCAGTCGGTACACACCGACGACGCGCAGGAGACGAGCACTGCCAGTCCGTAGTGCAGGTAACGCCTGAGGCGATGGCTGGCAACGCAGCGGCCGAGCAGAAGTCGCCGAGCAGAAGTTGCCGTGTAGAAGTCAAGGAACGACAACTTAATTGGCCCGTAGAACCAGGGAAGGTCACGGATGTTGACGACGCCAATCGAGAGCTTATCGCGGGGGCAGCGCGTCCTTGCGGGAATTGTCCTGGCAGCAAGCATGTGGCTGCCGCCGGCACTGGCGCGAGGCCAGCAGATCGGCCCGCAGCCGGTGATCCATCGTGTTCAGTCGCCGAACGAGCAACTGAACATGGTCGCCAATTCGAGCCGCATTCTCACGCTCGACCAACGCGTGCCGCAGGCGCAGGTGAACAACCCCGAGATTCTCGATCTCACGCCGCTCAGCCCCACGCAATTGCAGGTCTACGCCAAGAAGGCCGGAGTCACGCAGATCAACCTGTGGACCGAATCGAAGGAAATCTACACGATCGAAGTGCTTGTCGAAGCCGACGCCCGCGATCTCAGCGCTCGGCTCGCCTCGCAATTCCCGAACGCGGCACTGAAGGTCACTCCGCTACCGAATGCGGTGCTGATCAAGGGCTACGTCGACGACCAGCGCGACGTGAGCCTGATTATCTCGATCGCCCAGCAGTACTTCGCCCAGGTGATCGACGACATCCGCGTCGGCGGCGTTCAGCAGGTGATGCTGAAAGTGAAGCTGATGGAAGTGTCACGCACGAAGCTGCGCCAGCTCGGCATCGACTTCACCGAGCTGTCGAACAGCAACGGCAGCTTCCTGGCCAGCAATCCCTCGGGCGTGCTCCGCCCCAACGGACTGCTGCCGACGAACCAGGTCATCACCGATCCGCTCACCGGCGCCGCCACCGGCGTTTCGCAGGTGCCCGGTGCGCTGGCGACCACCGGCCAGCAGAACTTTTCGTTCGGCCTGATCAACACGGCGCAGGCGTTCGGCGCGTTTCTCGAAGCACTGCGGCAGGACGACCTGGCCAAGATTCTGGCCGAACCGGTGCTGGTCACCACCAGCGGCCGCCCGGCATCGTTCGAGTCCGGCGGTCAGTTTCCGATTCAGGTTCCGCAAAGCCTTGGCACCATTTCGATCCAGTACAAGAACTACGGCACGCAGGTCGATTTTGTGCCGATCGTCCTGGGCAACGGCCGTATCCGGCTGGAAGTGCGCCCGCTGGTCAGCGAGCTCGACAGCTCGGTCGGCATCACGATCAACGGCACCACGGTGCCCGCCCTCACCATGCGCTCGGCCGATACCGGCGTCGAGATGCGCCCCGGCCAGACGCTGGCGATCGCCGGCCTGGTGCAGTATCGCGAGGAAGCGCAGCGCCGCGGCTTGCCGTACATTAGCGATCTGCCGTACGTCGGTCCGCTGTTCAGCCACGTCAGCTCGACGATGAACGAAGTCGAATTGCTGATCTTTGTGACGCCACAACTGGTCGAGGCGATGGACCCGCAAGAGGTTCCGGTCTGCGGTCCCGGCCTCCAGACGACGGCTCCGACCGATGCCCAACTGTATTTCAAGGGTCACATCGAAGTGCCGAAGCTGTGCCCGCCCGAGATGATGCCCGGCGACGTGTTGCCCCCGGGTGCCGACGACAATGCTCCGGCGGCAGCGCCCGCTCCGGAACCGGTCGTTCCTGGCCCAACGGCGCCTCCGGCCGGTGCCTCGGCCCCGCCGCCGCCGATGCCGCAGCCGCGCTTGGAATCGGCCGCCATGCCCATGACCCGGCCGATCACGCGCCAGTCGTCGGCCGCGCCATCCGCCGCCGCGTCAACAAGCGTCTCGCCGCAGCCGACGCTCACGACGCAGTCACCGGCATCGGTGCCCGTCGTGAGGCCGCAGGCAACGTCGCAGCCTGTCGAGACGCCGCTGCCCACCATCCTTCCGCCGCCCGGCGGTCCGCAGCCGGCGACGCCTGCACCGCAAGCGCCGATCGATCCGCAGCCGACGCTCGCCCCGCCGCAAGCGCCAGGCACGGACTTGCAAGCGTCGGCATCGCGAGGCCCACTCGGAATCACTTGGCCGCAAGCGGTGGTGAGCACCGGCCCGATTGGCGCGTCGCCACCGGCAACATCGTCCCGCACGGCACAACCGGCCGCGAGCAGCAATCGCGCCCAGGCGGTCACGCTGCCGCCGGCCGGCGCTGTGCCGAGCGAGTCTCGCAATATCCGCCAACGCGATGGCGCGCAAGGCCCGTTGCGGATGAACTTTTCATCCGAACCGGCAGCCACCGAAGCTCCCGCCACCCGCGGCGCGCCCGGTTACGAGCCGACACGCATGGCTTCGGCGCCGCGCTACTCGTCAAACCCGGCATCGCCGCGCTACACGGCGCCATCGTCACAGGCCGCAGGACCATCGAGTGCCACCGTCCCGGTTGCGCCCGCCGCGCAGCCTGGCGCGGCATTCAAGCGTCCGGCTCTTCCTGGTTTATACGGTTCCGTTGGCTACGATGACCTAAAGTAATCAGGGAGAAAAAAGCGTTCCGCGGCGTCACTGGGACGCCAAGCGGGTGTCTCGGGCGAACTTGGAGTCTCTACTCGGCAAGCGGTCACGGCTGTTTTCCGAGTCCTGTCACCATGAGCAACGTGCTACGCCTGGCTGTTGTCGATCCTAACGACGCTTCGCGCGATGCGCTGAAGAGCATGTTGTTGGGCATGGACACGGTCTGGCTCGACGCCGAGTGCTCGCGCTACGAGTTCTTTGCCGACGTCGTCGATCAAACGCATCCCGACATCGGCCTGGTCGCGCTCGACAGCGATCCCGAAAAGGCGCTCGACCTGGTGGCCCGGCTCAACGAGTCGAGCCCCGAGTGCAACATCCTGGTCGTCAGCGCCTCGACCGACGGCAAACAGATCCTGCGGGCGATGCGCGCCGGCGCGAAAGAGTTCCTCACCCAGCCGGTGCGGCTGCAGGATTTGATCGACGCCCTGGGGCGTATCGCCGAGCGGCGCTTCGGCCGCGGCGAAACGAAGACGCGCGGTTGCAGCGTGATTGCCGTGTGCGGCGCGACCGGTGGCGTCGGCACCACCAGCCTGGCCGTGAACCTGGGCTGCATCCTGGCCCGCGATCAGAAGAATTCCGTCGTGCTTGTCGACCTCGACCTGTGCCTGGGCGATGCCGACGTGTTCCTCGACACGATTCCCGACTACTCGTTGGTCGACGTGGCACAGAACGTGTCGCGGCTCGACTTCACGCTGCTCAAGCGCTCGCTGACGAAACATTCGTCGGGCCTGTTCCTGCTGCCGCGGCCCGTGCAGATGGAAGACATGGCCCTGATTACGGTCGACGACTTGCAGCGCGTGATCGGCCTGCTGAAGGCGTCGTTCACCCACCTGGTGCTCGACCTGTCGAAGGGCTACAGTGCGCTCGACTTGATGGCCTTGCAGATGGCCAACCATGTCCTGCTCGTCACGCAGCTCGACCTGCCGTGCCTGCGGAACGTGGTGCGGCTGATGATGTCGTTCGGCGAGATGAAGGACGTGATCGACAAGGTGAAGATCGTTTGCAATCGCGTCGGTCTGAACGACGGCACGATCAGCCTCAAGAAGGCGCAAGACACCATTGGACGGGAAATCTTCTGCCAGTTGCCGAACGACTATCGCACGATGGTCGAGGTGCGCAACAACGGCGTGCCGTTGATCGAGCAGGCGCCCAAGGCGTTGATTACCCAGGCGATGATCCAGTTGGCCGACCAGCTTTCGTCCGGCAAGACCGGACTCTCGGCCGACGACGATCCGAAAGCCGCCAAGACCGGCAAGACCGGCCTGTTCGGCCTGTTCTCGAGCCGCAAGTAACAGCGTCACGTGAGACGTTGTTGTGGGAGGCGAATCCTTTCGCCGAACGGTCGGCAAATGGATTTGCCTCCCACGTGCCGCGGCTCGTTGCTTTTTGTGACCTAAGTTTGTTTACGCGGTTCACCGCGGCTTGGGGGAACATCATGCGCAGCGCGTCGATGCCGTCGCAGGCCTCGATCGGCGCCGCGGAACTTTCTGGGTGTATTCAATGGGAATGGCAAAGTCGATGCCCACGATCGGTCGTCCTGGCGACAAGTCGGCCGATACCGATTTCGAAGAACTCAAGCGCCGCATCCATAGCAAGCTGGTCGACAAGCTCGACCTCGCGCGGATCGGCGACCTGGAAGGCGACGTGCTCCGCCGCGAAATCCGTTTCGTGGTCGAGCATCTCAGCGACGCCGAAGACACGTTGCTCAATCGCGCCGAGCGCGAACGGCTGGTCGAAGAGGTGCTCGACGAGACGTTCGGCCTCGGTCCCTTGGAGCTGCTGCTCAAGGACCCGACGATCAGCGATATTCTGATCAATGGGCCGAAGAACGTGTATGTCGAACGTCGCGGCAAGATGGAAAAGACGAACGTCACGTTCCGTGACAACGGCCACTTGCTGCAGATCATCGACCGCATCGTGTCGAAGGTCGGCCGGCGCGTCGACGAAGTCTGCCCGATGGTCGACGCCCGTCTGGCCGACGGCTCCCGTGTGAACGCCATCATTCCGCCGTTGTCGCTCGACGGCGCCGCGGTTTCCATTCGCCGCTTCGGCTCCAACCCGCTGAAGCTCGAAGACCTGCTGAACTACAAGGCCTTCACACCCGAGATGGTGATGCTGCTCGAGGGGGCGATCAAGGCGCGGCTGAACGTGGTCATCTCCGGCGGCACCGGTTCGGGTAAGACGACGCTGCTCAACACGCTTTCGAGCTTCATCTCGAATTCGGACCGCATCGTGACGATCGAGGACGCGGCGGAATTGCAATTGCAGCAGGACCACGTGGTGCGGCTGGAAACGCGCCCCGCGAACATCGAAGGCAAAGGTGCGATCACCGCCACCGACCTGGTGCGCAACGCCCTGCGTATGCGTCCGGAACGGATCGTCATCGGCGAATGCCGCGGTCCGGAAACGCTCGACATGCTTCAGGCCATGAACACCGGCCACGAAGGCTCGATGACCACCCTTCACGCCAACACGCCGCGCGATGCCCTGGCCCGTATGGAGACGATGATCACCATGACCGGCTTCGAACTGCCGCTCAAGGCCATGCGGCAACAAATCGCCAGCGCCGTGAACCTGATCATCCAGGCCAGCCGTCTGCAAGGCGGTCCGCGCAAGATCACCTACATCACCGAAATCCTCGGCATGGAGCAAGAGACGATCGTCATGCAAGACATCTATCGCTACATCCAGGAGGGGATCGATGAGAACGGCAAGGCGTATGGCCGGTTCGAATCGACCGGCATTCGGCCGAAGTTCATGGACCGGCTCGAATCGGCCGGCGTCCGCCTGCCCGCCAGCGCCTTCCGCCAACGCGTGATGATGCAATGCTAAGCAGGGGGCTAGGGACTGGGGACGAGGGGCTAGGCAACTACTAGCCCTCAACCCCTAGCCCCCATCCCCCCACCCACCATGAGTCCCCTGATCGTCTCCATCGCCGTGTTCGTAGCCGTGACCGCGTTGATCGCGGCCGCGACGTCGTTCTTGCGCAGCGATTCGGACACGAAGATCGAAGACCGGCTGCAGGTGCTCACCGGCAACGGACCGGCACGCACGACTAAGGAAGCCTCGAAAAGCCTGCTGATGCAGCCGCTCGATGCGGCACCGGGCATCGTCGAAGCGATCCTCGAGCGGTTCGGCAAGTCGAAGCTTCTGTTCCAGCAGGCCGACACCTCAATCACCCCGTCGCAGTTCGGCATGATCACCGGCGGATTGGCCGTGGCGGGCGTGCTGCTGGCGGGAATTGCCGGGCTGAATGTCCTGCTGCTGCCGTTGGCCGCCGGCATGTTGGCCGCCGTGCCGCTCATGTGGCTGTTGTGGAAGCGCAAGCGCCGACTCAAGGCGTTCGCCGTCCAATTGCCCGACGCGCTCGATTTGATCTCGCGCGCCTTGCGTGCCGGCCACAGCCTTGCCGCCGGGTTCGACCTGGTTCAGAAAGAAATGAACGAGCCGATCTGCGTCGAGTTCGGCCGCGTGTTCGAGGAGCAAAACCTCGGTCTGGCGATGGAAGAAGCGCTCGAAGGCCTGACCGAGCGCGTACCGAACCTCGACCTGAAGTTCTTCTCAACCGCCGTGATCCTGCAACGCACCACCGGCGGCGACCTGGCCGAGATTCTCGACAAGATCGGCTACATCGTCCGCGAACGCTTTAAGATTTACGGCCAGGTGCAGGCGCTCACCGGCGAAGGCCGGCTCTCGGGCATTGTGCTGCTGGCGCTGCCGCCGGTGCTGTTCGTCGTCGTGTTCCGGCTCAACCCTGGCTACATCATGATGCTGTTCAACGATCCGATGGGCACCAAGATGCTCGTCGGCGCGGTGATCATGCAGATTTTCGGCGCCCTGGTGATTCGCAAGATCATCAACATCAAGGTGTGAATCGGCCGTGAACACGCTGGCTATCGATTTCGTGAAGATTGTCCCCTACGCCGTGTTCGGCATGATTGCCGCCGGCGCCTGGTGGCTGTTGAGCTGGATGTCGTCGTCGCGCCCGCGCGCCGTCGAGCGGCTCGACGAGATTCGCAACCCGAACCTGCGCCGCAAGCGGCTGGAAGAAGACAATGCCGTCAAGCGATCCGACGCTGTGACGCGCGTGCTGGCCAAGGCGTCGCCGGCATTCGCCAAGCCGTTGCAGCCGAAAACCGAGCTCGAAGCCAATAAGCTGAAGCTGCGGCTCTCGGTCGGCGGATTTCGCGGCGAAGCGGCCCCATCGATCTTTCTCGGCCTGAAACTCGCCGGCCTGCTGCTCGGCCTGATGCTCAGCGGCGTGACGGTCGTCGCGCTGTCGTCGTTCAACCAGCGGGGCTTGATGAGCGCCGTCGGCTTTGCCGGCGTCTTGTTTTACATCCCCGACATCGTGCTCTGGTTCATCGCCAAAGGCCGCAAGGAACAGGTGTTTCTCGGCCTGCCCGACGCGCTCGATCTGATGGTGGTGTGCGTCGAGGCGGGGCTGGGCCTCGACCAGGCCATGCGCAAAGTGTCGGAAGAGATGAAGAAGACGTATCGCGTGATCGCCGATGAGTTCGGCCTCTCCAATTTCCAGTTGCAGATGGGCCGTTCGCGCTCCGACGTGCTCCACGAGCTGGGCGTCCGCTCGGGCGTCGACGATCTGCGCGCCCTGGCGTCGATTCTGATCCAGGCCGACAAGTTCGGCTCGTCGATCGCCCAAGCGCTGCGCGTGCAGAGCGATTCGATGCGCACTCGCCGCCGGCAGATGGCCGAGGAAAAGGCCGCCAAGACCGCGGTGAAGCTGATCTTCCCGCTGGTGATCTTCATTTTCCCGGGCATCTTCGTGATCCTGGTCGGCCCGGCCGCCATCACGATGGTCCGCGAAATGTTCCCGATGATGGCCGCGGCGAAGTAGCACTACGCTCTCGGCGCGTTGCGATCGGCTTCGGCAGCACGGCATAATACCGGCTCCACGAACTTCCATCGCCGGAGCCGCGCCATGCGAATCTGCTTGTCGACGTTTGCCGTGATCGTTTCCCTGGTGGCCTGCCAACTACTTCAGGCCGCCGAGCCTTCGAGCGCTGCCGGCCGCGCGCTAGTCAAGTTCGTCGACGATCACGTGATTGCCGGCGCGGTAACGCTTGTGGCCCAGGACGGCAAGATCGTCAGCCTCGACGCGGTGGGCCGGGCCGACCTCGCCGGCGATCGGCCGATGCGTCCCGACACGCTGTTCTGGATCGCCTCGATGACCAAGCCGATTACCACCGCCTCGGTGATGATCCTGCAAGACGAAGGGAAGCTGTCGGTTCTCGATCCGGTGAAGAAGTATCTTCCTGAGTTCAAATCAGTGGCGCTCGCTGGCGGCGCCACGCCGTCGCGGCCGATCACGCTGCGCGATCTGCTCACGCACACTTCCGGCATCGCCAACCCGCCACCGGAAGTCCAGCAGAAGACGCTTACCGAGGTGGCTGAGGCGGTGGCACGGCAACCCTTGCAGTTCGAGCCTGGATCGCAATGGAAATACGGCTTCGGCCTGTCGGTCGCAGGGCGTGTGGTCGAGGTGGTGTCGGGACAAACGTTCGACGCGTTCGTCGACGACCGCATCTGCCGACCGCTGGGGATGAACGACACGACGTTCTATCCCTCGGCCGAGCAACGCCAACGGCTGGCGACGATCTACGCGGTCGACAAAGAATCAAAGCAACTCGAGCCGGCCAAGCCGCCGTTCTTCATCAACGCCGAGCCCGCCGTTCGCCACGCGCCGAATCCGTCGGGCGGCCTGGTTTCGACCGCCGGCGACTATTACCGCTTTCTACAAATGGTCCTGAACGGCGGCGAGCTCGACGGCAAGCGGATCGTCTCGGCCGAGGCCGCCAAGCAAATGACGTCGATCCAGACCGGTGACATCAAGAGCGGCTTCGTGGCTGGCTCCGCGTGGGGCCTCGGTTGGGGCATCGTTCGCGAACCGCAAGGCCCCACCGCCATGCTCTCACCAGGCAGCTACGGTCACGGCGGCGCCTTCGGCACCCAGGCCTGGGTCGATCCCAAGCGCCACGCCATCTTCATCATGCTCATCCAGCGCGCTGGGATGCCGAACTCGGACGGCTCGGAGATGCGCATCGCATTCCAAACCGCCGCGGTTACTGAGTTGAAGAATTAGCCTGTCCAGCGAACGCTTGCCGCTGCTCCGTGCTTTCGCCCTTTCGTGTTTTCGTGATCCTCCGCCCGCCGAGTTCCTCACCGCGCCGGCACAATTCTGTTGTGGCGGTGGTTTATCACGATTATCCTGCGGTTCTACCGGACTGTTCGGGCACGGGGACCATCCATCGAAGGGGGCAGGCCATGGGGTTACTGCGCCGGCGGGGGCGTCGGACAAGCGTTTCATCGAGCCGGCAGCCAGGCGATGGCCGCCGGCGCTTCCGCAGCCTGGGGTTCGAGCCGCTCGAAGGCCGCCGGCTGCTCACAAGCATCGTCGTCACCACCGCCAGCGATGCGGTATCGCACTCGGGCGTATCGCTGCGCGACGCAGTCGCCACCGCCAATGCCGACGCCAAGGCCGGCACCAGCGACACGATCACGTTTAATTCCAGCCTCAACGGCCAGACGATCACGCTAGCCCAAGGGGAACTCGAGCTGGGCCTCGGCGGCGTCGGCGCGGGCGTGATCACGATCAACGGCGGCAACCAGATCACCCTCAGCGGCAACCACGCCAGCCGCATCTTCGAGGTCGACAGCGGCGTGACCGCGCAACTCATCGGACTGACCATCACGGCCGGCAGCGCGCAGTACGGCGCGGGCTTGCATAGCGCCGGCATGCTCACGATCAGCTCTGACACCTTCTCGGGGAACGCCACGACCGGCTCGGGCGGGGGCGGCAACGGCGGCGGTATCGCCAACGACGGCAGCCTCTCGGCCGTCAATTCTACGTTCGTCGCAAACTCCGGCACCTATGGCGGCGGCATCGCCAATAGCAGCACGGGCATCGTCACGGTTAGTAACTCCACGTTCTATGCCAACTCGGCAGCCAACGGCGGCGGTGGGATCAACAGCGACGGCACGCTGACGATCAGCAACTCCACCGTCTCGGGAAATGCAGTTACTGCCGGTAATGGCGGGGGCATCCATAGCACCGGCACGCTGACGTTGCTCGACACGCTCGTGGCCCGCAACAGCGCAGGCACGGCCGATCCCGACGTCGCCGGCGTCGTGCAGTCGGCGAGCACGAACAACCTGATCGGCGACGGCACCGGCCTGAGCGGCATCACCAACGGCAGCGGCGGCAACCAGGTCGGCACTACAGCCAGCCCGATCGATCCGAAGCTGGGGCCGCTCGATTACTACGGTGGTCCGACCGAGACGATGGCGATCTTTTCTGGCAGCCCGGCGATCGACGCCGGAGCCGCGCCCACGCATCTGACCGCCCTGGCGGGGACGGGAACTACCACGCTCTCCGTCGCCTTGGCGTCGGCCATCGCCAGCACCGCGGGGAGCTACGTGATCCAGATCGACAGCGAGCAGTTGCTCGTGACCAATGTCAACCTCTCGACGAACACGCTGACCGTCACGCGAGGCTACAACGGCACCACGGCCGCCGGTCACGCCATCGGCTCCGCGGTTCTCCTGCCGCTGGATCAGAACGGCCGGGCCCGCGTCGGGGCGCCGGACATCGGCGCGTACGAAGCGAATGCCGTCCCCTATGGCTCACAAGTGGTGACTACCCTTTCCGACGCCGCGGCGCACTCGGGCGTCTCGCTGCGCGATGCGATTGCACTGGCCGAGGCCGATGCCGCCAACGGCGTCTCGGACACGATCACGTTCGCACCTGCCTTGAGCGGCGAAACGATCACGCTGGCCCAGGGGCAACTGGAGTTGGCCGGCGCCGGCACAGGCGTTGTCACGATCAACGGCGCGGGCCAGATCACGCTGACTGCCGCCACTGGCAGCCGCGTCTTTCAGGTCGATGCCGGCGTCACCGCCGCGATGTTGGGCCTGGCGATGGCCAACAGCAATGTTGAAGCGCAAGGATACGGTGGCGCGGACATCTACAACCTGGGCGTGCTGGCCATCACCAACTGCACGTTTTCGCAAAACCAATCAGCGGCCGGCGGGGCCATTTACAACTCAGGCACGATGACCATCGACAATTCCACTTTTTCCGGAAATTCGGGCGACGGCGGCGTCGGCGGCGGCATCTACAACAGCAGCACGCTGACGGTCAGCAACTCCACCTTCTCCGGAAATTCGGGCAACTCCGGCGGCGGCATCTACAACGACAGCGGCACGGCGACGGTTAGCAACTCCACCTTCGCCGGAAATACGGCCTCCTATGGCGGCGGCATCCACAACTTCGGCGGCGCGTTCTCGGTTAGCAACTCCACCTTCGCCGGAAATACGGCCTCCTATGGCGGCGGCATCTACAGCGACGGCGGCACGCTCGCGCTGCTGAGCACGATCGTAGCCGGCAACACGGCCGGGGTTAACGTCCCCGACATTGACGGCGCCGTGCAATCGACGAGCACCAACAACCTGGTCGGCGACGGCACCGGCATGACCGGCATCACCAACGGCACGAACGGCAACAAAGTCGGCACGAGCGCTAGCCCGATCAATCCGCGCCTGCAAGGGCTCGGCTACGACGGTGGCGCCACGGAAACGATGCCGCTGCTCTCCAGCAGCCCCGCGCGCAACGCCGGCGGCAACGTGGCTAACCTCTCCGCGATCACGGATAGCGCCAGCACCACAATCACCGTGGTTGCGCCACAAGTGTTCGCCGCTGCCACCGGTCTGGCCAATTACTTGATTCGCGTCGACAACGAGATCATGCAGGTCACGAACGTGAACGTATCGACCAACACCCTCACGGTCGTTCGCGGCGTCAATGGCACGGCGGCTGCCGGCCACAGCGCCGGGGCTTATATCTATTGGGCCGCCGATCAGAACGGTAGCCCGCGCGACGCCTCGCCCGACATCGGCGCGTTCGAGTACCAGCCGCTATTCAGCACCGTCGCCCCGCTGCCGGCGATCGCGTACGCCAATTCCTTCCTGGTCACCTGGTCGGGCCATCGCGCCTCGGACGGACCCAATGTCGCCAGTTATACGGTCTATGTTTCCGACAACGGAGGCGCTTACACCGTCTGGCAGACGGCGACCACCGCGCCGGCCGCCATCTTCACCGGTCAGTTCGGCCATACCTATAGCTTCTACAGCGTGGCCACCGACCTGTCAGGCAACGTGCAGACGACGCCCAGCGGAGCGCAAGCCACCACCACGCTGCAACTCGTGCCGCCGGCAATCAACAACCTTGGCGGCACCGTGAACTACACGGTCGGCAGCCCGGCGACGCTCGTTGCATCGGGTGCCACGGTCACGGCTGGCAGCAACACCTTGGGCGATGCGGTGTTGAAGGTGGCGCTTACCGGCTCCTCGGGCAGTGCCGATACGTTGACGATTCTTGCCGGCAACGGCGTTACGCTCAACAAGACGACGATCCTCTACAACGGCACGTCGATCGGCGTGTTCCAGGCCGGCGCCGGGGCAAGCCCCTTGATCGTGCAGTTCTACATCTCGGCCACGACCGCCGCCGTGCAGGCGGTGCTCGATGATGTGGCGTTCTACAATACGAATGCCAGTGCGAGCATCTTCGACCGCACGGCAAGTTTCACCATTACCGACAGCTCGAACACCAGCTCCAGCGCCGTGAGCAAAACGATCCACTTCGTCGCCGCCCCGCCGGTGCTCGGCGGGATCAGCGGCACGGTGAACTACGCGCCCGGTGCCGGAGCAACGGTCGTGGCCAGCGGCGCCACGGTGACTGCCGGCACCAACGGCCTGGCGGCGGCGAAGCTGAGTGTCGGGCTCGGCTCCAACGCCGGCAGCGCCGACCGCGTGACGGTGGTGGCCGGTGGCGGGATCACGATCAACGGCACCCAGTTGCTCTATAACGGCACGGTGATCGCCACGTTCGCCGCCGGCAGCGGCTCGACACCGCTGGTGGTGCAGTTCAATGCCAGTGCGACCACCGCCGCCGTGCAGGCGGTGCTCGACGACGTGGCGTACTACAACACCAACTCCTCGATGAGCGTCTACGATCGGACGATCAACTTCACGCTCACCGACAGCAAGGGCGTAGCGTCGAACGTGGCCACGAAGACGATCCACGTGACGTGAGCCGCCAAGCGATAAGGAGCGGCCCTATTTCTTCTCGAAGGCCGCGTCGAAGGCGCGGCCGCTGGCGGGGAAATCGAGGCGTTTGACGAACTCGCAAGCCTCGCGGGCCCCCGCTTCGCGGTCCATGCCCGGATCTTCCCACTCGACCGACAGCGGCCCGTCATACCCAATCGCGTTGAGTGCCCGGATGATCTCTTCGAAATTCACGCCGCCGCGTCCCGGAGACCTGAAATCCCAGCCGCGGCGCGGATCGCCGAAGTTCAGATGACTGCCAAGAATACCGCTGCGGCCGTTGAGCGTCACCACGGCATCTTTCACATGCACATGATAGATGCGGGCCGGAAAGGCGCGCAGGAACTCGACCGGGTCGACCCCCTGCCACAGCAGATGGCTGGGATCGAAATTGAACCCGAACTCCTCACGGCGGCCGAGCGCTTCGAGCGACCGCTGGGCTGAGTACAGATCGAACGCGATCTCGGTCGGATGCACCTCGAGCGCGAACCGCACGCCGCACTCGGCGAACACATCGAGAATCGGGTTGAACCGCTCGGCCAAGAGCGTGAAGCCTGCATCGATCATCTCCTCGGGCATCGGCGGAAACGAGTACAGCAGATGCCAAATACTCGAGCCGGTGAATCCGTTGACCACCTCGACGCCGAGGCGCTGCGCGGCACGCGCGGTGTTCTTCAGCTCCTCGGCGGCGCGGGCATTGACTCCCGCCGGTTCGCCGTCCCCCCACACGTGCGCGGGCAGGATTGCCTTGTGCCGCGCGTCGATCCGGTCGAGCACTGCCTGACCAACCAGGTGCGTGCTGATGGCGTGAACCTGCAGGCCGTGGCTTTCGAGCAGGTCGCGGCGGCCGGCGCAGTAGCCGTCGTCGGCCAGCGCCTGCGCGACATCGAAGTGATCGCCCCAGCAGGCAAGTTCCAGGCCTTGATAGCCGAACTCCGCTGCCTTGCGGGCGAGCGTGTCGAGCGTTAGATCGGCCCACTGGCCGGTGAATAGCGTGACGGGACGCGGCATCGTAAAGTTGCTAGTTCCTCGTTGTTAGTTGCCATTCTGCACAAACGCGCGCATCGTGCAACACGAGTCAATGTTCTATAGTTGTGGCATGCCTCGCATTCGTCGATTCGCGCTCGCTATGATTTCTACGTGGCTCGCGGCTGCGCCGGTTCTCGCGGCGTCGCGAGTCGAGTTGATCCTGGCAACGGAGGCAGACTTTCCGGCCACTTCGGTGAACGAGTGGTACAAGCTGCTGACGGGCCTGAGGGTCGAGAGCCTGCAAATTCGCCCCGCCTCGCCGGTCGACAAGATCGAGATCACCAACCGCGGCACCGAGGTCTCGCCGGCCTACCGGGTTTACGGACGGCTGACCGGCGCCAACCAGATGATCGTCCCCGGCGGCCGATTTGCGATGCACGACCAGGCGGGGATTAAGACTTGGCTCGAGCGATTGCGCACGGAAGGCATCGAGAGGGCCGGAGGCGCGCCGCGGCCATTGTTCGGTCTGCCGCCGGAGAAGCTCGCGCTGGTGAAGGCCGACCTGGCGAAGCCAGTCGAGATGACGACCGCCGGTGAGCCGACGCGCGCCGTGATCGAAAAACTTGCCACGAAGGTCGGCTATCCGCTGTTGGCCGATAACGAAGTGCGCGCCGCACTGGCGGCGGCCGGGCCGATTGGGGACGAACTGCAAGGTGTGGCGTTGGGAACCGCGATCGCGGCGATCCTACGGCCGGTGGGGCTGGTGTTCGTGCCCCGGCTCACCGAGCAGCGGCGGCCGGAGTACCTGGTGTCGCCGGCCCGCGGGGCGTCGGAAAGTTGGCCGATCGGCTGGCCGCCGCAGCAAGACGAGCGCGAACTGTTGCCCGACATGGTGGAGTTGGTCAATATCGAGATCGATGACATCCCGGCTTCGCAGGTGGTGGCGGCGATCGCCGGGCGTGTGAAGGCGCCGGTCGTGTACGATCGCGTGGCACTGGCTCGGTTCGAAATCGATCCGGCGACAAAGCACGTCTCGCTACCAGGGAAAAAATCGATGTACGCCTTGGCGCTGCGGAAATCGCTGTTCGCCGCCGGGCTGAAGTATGAGCTGCGCGTGGACGAAGCGGACAAACCGTTGTTCTGGATCACGTCGCTGAAGGCACCGTGAATGATGCGTTGCGCACGCCAGGCGATCGCCGTGGGATGTTTGATGATGGCCAATGCCATTGATGCAGCCGAGCCGGAACCGGCGAATTACGACGAGGCGAAGGTTCCGGCCTACACGCTCCCCGATCCGCTGGTGATGGCCGACGGTCGGCCGGTGACGAACGCCGCAATGTGGCACGACGAGCGGCGGTCGGAGTTGCTGCAATTCTTCCGGACGCAGGTGTACGGCAAATCGCCGCCCAAGCCTGCGAAACTACGCTTCGAGCCGATCGAGAGCGATTCGCACGCCCTTGGCGGCCTGGCGACACGCAAGCAGGTGGCTGTCGTGATCGGTCCTGCCGAGCGCGCGGTGCGCGTCAACGTGCTCATGTACGTGCCGAACAACGCGCCGGGGCCGGTGCCGGTGTTCCTGGGGCTGAACTTCGGCGGCAATCAGACGATCCACGCCGATCCGGCCATCGTGATGACCACAGCCTGGGTGCGGTCGACGAAGAAAGATGACGCCACGGTCGTCGATCATCGCGCGACCGAGGCGTCGCGCGGCAGCGCCGCGAGCCGATGGCCGGCGGAGCTGATTGTTCGCCGCGGCTACGCGCTTGCCATGGCCTATTACGGCGAGATCGATCCCGACTTCGACGATGGTTTCACGAACGGCGTCCACGCGCTGTATCCCGATGGGCCACGAGGCGACGATGCCTGGGGGTCGATTGCCGCTTGGGCCTGGGGGTTGAGCCGGATTGCGGACTATCTCGAAACGGATCGAGACATCGACAGCCGGCGGATTGCGGTGATCGGCCACTCGCGGCTCGGCAAGACGTCGCTCTGGGCCGGAGCGACCGATCCACGCTTCGCGCTGGTGGTGAGCAACGATTCGGGCTGCGGCGGAGCGGCGCTCTCGAAACGGCGGTTCGGCGAATCGGTCGCGATCATTAACAAGTCGTTCCCGCACTGGTTCTGCAAGAACTTCCGCCAGTACGACGATCACGAAGAGCGGCTTCCCGTCGACCAGCACGAGTTGATCGCGCTCATCGCGCCGCGGCCGGTGCACGTGGCCAGTGCCGAGGAAGATCGCTGGGCCGACCCGCGCGGCGAGTTTCTGGCGTGCAAGTTCGCCTCACCCGTCTACCGGCTGCTAGAGACCGACGGCCTCGCGGCAGAGGAAATGCCCAGCTTGTTGCAACCCGTAGTGAGCACCGTCGGCTATCACATCCGCCCTGGCAAACACGACGTGACCGATTACGATTGGCAGCAATATCTCACGTTCGCCGACGAGCATCTCAAGGAATCACGATGACCCGCCACTTGCGCTTCGCGCCGTTTGTTCTGTTCCTGTTCGTCGTCTCGGTTTCGCAGGCGGGCGACTCCGCCGGCATGGCCGACGTGTTGCAGCCGTATGTCGATCGCCACGAGCTGGCCGGCATCGTCACCGTGGTGGCCGACAAAGACAAGGTCCTGGCGACCGACGCGGTTGGCTACGCCGACATCGCCGCCGGCCAACGGATGACGGCCGACGCGCTGTTCTGGATCGCCTCGCAGTCGAAGCCGATCACCGGCACGGCGCTGATGATGCTGGTCGACGACGGGAAAGTGAACGTCGATGATCCGGTGGAAAAGTATCTGCCCGAGTTCAAAGAAGTCTGGCTCTCTGTCGAGAAAGACAACGATCACCAACTACTGCGGCGGCCGAAGCACCAGATCCTGGTGCGGCACGTGCTGTCGCACACCAGCGGTCTGCCATTCAAAAGCGCTCTGGAGCAGCCGACGCTGGACCTGTATCCGCTGGCAGCGCGCGTGCTGAGCTATCCGATGACGCCGCTCGATTACGAGCCCACGCAGGACTACAAGTACTCGAACGCCGGGATCAACACCGCCGGGCGGATCGTCGAGGTGGCCAGCGGCATGCCGTACGAAAAGTTTCTCGACGAGCGGCTGTTCAAGCCGTTGGGAATGAACGACACCACGTTCTGGCCCGAGGGAGAACGGCTCCGGCGGCTCGCGAAGCCGTACAAGCCGAACGCCGCGAAGGACGGGCTGGAAGAAACCACGATCGGGCAGTTGCAGTACCCGTTGGACGATCGCACGCGACAGCCGATGCCCGCCGGCGGACTGTTTTCGACGGCGCACGACATGACGCGCTATTACCAGATGCTCGCGGGTGGCGGCGCGTTTGAGGGACGAAAGTACCTGTCGCCCGAGGCGGTGAGCACGATGACGCACAAGCAGACCGGCGACGACGTGAAGACTCCATATGGCTTCGGCTTCGCAACCGATCCGGCCGGCGGCTTCGGCCACGGCGGCGCCTACGGCACGCACTCGGCGTATCACGGCGACACGGGGCTGATCACCGTGTACCTGATCCAGGCCGCCGGCTTCTTCGGCGACGGCAAAGAGGCCCAAGGGGCGTTCGAGCGCGCGGCGAAAGAACGGTACGGGAAACACTAACAGCGGAAGATCACGAAAACACGAAAGGCGAAAGAAGGAAACGGAAAGACAAACGAGAGAGTCAGCGTCTGCGTTTCGTGTTTTTACTGTTTCGTGCTTTCGTGATCCTGCCGCAGCTTCTGGAATTCAGGCAGATCGTTGAGCGGCGTGAGCGACGGCGAGGCAAGCGTCTTTCGATCTGCCCCGGCTTTTCGCAGCAACTCGAACGCGCGGCGGCCAACCTCTTCGCGATCAAAGCCCTCGACGTTCGCTGCCGCGGCCTGCTGGATGCACTGGGCGAGCAGTTCGGCGGTGCGGATCGCTTCGGCCGGTGGATCGACGAGCGCCTGCGATAACGTCATTGCTTTGGCGGTTGCTTCCTTTCCCTCGCCGAGCCGCAGGTCAATATCGACCAGCGCGAAGCACAGGTTCCGCCGCAGTGCACGGGCGCTCCATGAGGCACTTGCCATCGCCGCGACGGGCTGCTGCGTCTCGATCGCTTCCTGGAACAGGCGCTTCGCTGCCGGCAGGTTTCCCTTTTTCAGGCTTAGCTCGCCAGCCGATTGCAGCGACAGGGCCAGCCCCATGCGCGTGCCGACGCTTTGCGGATTGTCGCGAAACAACGACCGTCGCAGCTCGATCGACTGGTCGAGCCGGCGTGCCGCTTCGTCGAGATGGCCGGCGTCGAGCTCCAGCGTTCCCAGCGTGTACAGGGTGATCGCGCGATCCGCCATCGGTGCCTGCGGCCCCGGCTTGTCGTACCATTGCAAGGCGCTGGTCAGCGCGGCTTGCGCCTGAGCCGGCTTGCCGATCGCCGCCAGGAACAACGCTTCGTTCGTCAGGCAGGCGGCGAGCTTGAACCGGTAGTCGTGCATCGTTGGGAACTCGGCGACGAGTTTCTCGAACCGCTCGGCCGCCTCGGTGTAACTCTTCTCGGCCGGCGCTTGTTTCCCCTGGGCCGCCTGCGCCGCGGCGAGATTGTTGGCAGCCATCGCCACTTGCAGGGCGTATTCGGGGTTCTCAGGCATTTCGCCGCTGATCTGTGAGAACAGCCGCAGCGCGTCGGCGTACGCCTGCTCGGCATCGGCGACCCGGCCAGTGGCGCGATACAAAATGCCGAGATTATTGTGCGTCGCGGCTAGCGATTGCCGGTACTCGCGTATCGGGGGCGAAGTGCGCGCGAGCATTTCCTGCAGTGTCAATGCCGCGCGCTGCTCGGCCTCGGCCTCGTCGAACCGGCGCGTCGCCTGCAGCAGGTTGCCGAGGTTGTTGTGCGCGATCGCCGCTTGCAGGCGATAATCGGCCTCGCCCGGGTCGAGTCCCGCGATGCGTTCGAAGCCGGCGATCGCCTTGCGAAACGCCGACTCGGCATCGGCGGTGCGCCCGAGCGCTTCGAGCAGGTTGCCGTAGTTGTTGTGCGAGCCGCCCAGGTCGCGCTGGTAATCGAGCTTCGCCGGGAACTCCCCCGCCAGCGGTTCGAGCATCTCGATCGCCAGCGCGTATTCCTTCTCGGCGTCCTGCGGCTGATCGAACACCTGGTAGATGCCGGCCACCTGCCGATGGGCGCGGCCCGTGCGCCAGCGCACGCCGGGATCGGTCGGGTTCTCGGTGAGCAACTGCTGGCAGAACATCATGGCCACGTCGAGCATCTCGCGGCGCATCAGGTCGTTCTTGGCTAGCGGGGCCAGGCGCTCGCTGCTGACGCGCGCGAGGATGCGATCGACGGTATCCTGTGCCGAAATGAGCCCCGCTTCGGCCCGGTGGCGTTGCTCGGCTTCGTGCTCGCGCGCCATCTCGGCAACTTGTTGCTGCTGCCGCACCACGATCAGCGCCACGACCGATACCACGGTGATCAGTACCAGCGCTGCCGCCGCGGCCAGGGCACTCGATCGATGTTTGCGCACCCAGCGCGCCATGCGTGCCGGCAGCGGCTCGCGGTAGACGGAGATCGGCTCGTCGGCCAGCCAGCGCTGCACGTCGCCGACCAGCTCGGCAGCGCTCGGGTAGCGATCGCTGCGCTCCGGCGCCATGCTATGCGCGCAGATCGCATCGAGCGCCGGCGGGACGGTTGGCTCGGCAGCGCGAGCGCGGGGCATCGGCCCCGACAGGATCGATTCGAGCACTTCCTGCGTGGTCGCACCTTGGTGCGGAGGCCGGTCGGTAAGCAGTTCGAACAGGATCGATCCCAGGCCGTAAATATCGGTCCGCGCGTCGATTTGATCGATCCGGCCCCGCGCCTGCTCGGGGGCCATGTAGGCCGGCGTGCCGAGCACGTGCCCGGCCTGCGTCATCTGCTGGGCCGCCTCGTCGCCGACAGTCACCTCGGCCAACACGTCGGGCTCCTCGCGAACTTTGGCCAGCCCCCAATCGAGCACCAGTACTTCGCCGAATTCGCCGAGCACCACGTTCTCGGGCTTCAGATCGCGATGCACCACGCCGCGCGCGTGGGCGTAGGCGAGGGCATTGCCCACGGCGATAAACGTTTGCAGCAGGTTCTGCCGCTCGAGCGGATTCGCGACCCCGGCGCGGCAATGCTGGTGATACTCGACGATTGCCGCCGACAGCGTGCGGCCGCGCACGAAGCGCATCGTGTAGAACGGCGTGCCGTCGTCGGTCGTGTGGCCCAGCTCGTAGACCGGCACGATGTTCGGGTGTTCGAGCTGCCCGGTGATCTGCGCTTCCTTAAGGAACCGCTGGCGTGCGTCGCCATGATCGGCCCAACGCGGCTGCAACTGCTTGAGTGCCACATCGCGATGCAGGTCGCGATCGTGCGCGACCCACACCTGGCCCAGGCCCCCTTGCGCGTGCAGCCTGCCTACAGTGTAGCGCGGCGAGCGCGTGCCGGCCGGCACGGGCGCGTCGGTGATCGTGTCGGCGCCGGCGAACGCCTCGGTTGCGTGAGCATCGATGATCTCGGCCTCGCGAAACTCCCACTGCGGGAACTGCGAAATGTACTGTCGCAGGCCGGTGCTTTTTCCAGCCTGTGTGCGCGCCTGGTAGATGGTGCGCAGCAAGTGCAGCACCGTCGGCCGGCGATTCAACTCGGAGAACTGCTCGACTCGCTGCCGTAATAGCTCTGGAAGGTTTGCATCGGCCGAGTCGGACTGCTCGGCCAACAAGTGCAATTCCGCTTCAACCAAGGACGCAATGGCCGCCGCCCGCCACGGATCGCCCTCCGGCGGCAGATACTCTTCGAGCGGCCGCGCGGCACCGCGGCGCCAATCGGCCTCAAACTGACGACACGCCTGTTGGCCGACGTCGATGGTTTCCATGGGCAATGAGTGCAGGCAAACGAGAATCACACGTGCATGTGCCGACGAATTACTATCGTAGGGTCTGACCGACCTTCTCACCATGCACCGGAACGACTCTCCATGCAACGCTCAAGCATTTCCCGCAATCTGGCGCTCATCGGCGACGCAGTGGTCTACGGTCCAAGCTATGGGGTACTGAACTACCTGGTGCGCTCACCCGTACCGCTGGATGCCGAGCGGACCTGGCGGTTAGTGACGCGCAAGGTCGCGGGACCGGTCGACTGGGTGGCGAAGAATTATCCGCCGCCAGCGGTGCGACGATGGCTGCTGCGCCACAAGCTGCGCCAGGATGCGCGGCTGGGGATCGCCGCGCACTATGACGTCTCGAACGAATTTTACGAGCTGTTCCTCGACCGCGAGTTCATGTTCTACTCGTGTGCCGATTTCGTGCTCGGCAACGAGACGCTCGAGGAGGCGCAGCGCAAGAAGGCCGATTTTCTGTTACGGTTGATCGACCCCCGGCCGGGCGAAAAAATTCTCGAGCTTGGCTGCGGCTGGGGATCGATGCTCAAGCGCATCTACCAGGCCACCGGCGACAAGCAGAACCTGCACGGCTACACGTTGTCGGAAAAGCAGGTCGAGTACAACGCGGCACACCACCAGTTCCAGGTGGAGTTCAAAAACTTCGTCACCGCGGAGTATCCCGAAGCATATTTCGACAAGATTTATTCCATCGGCGCCTGGGAGCATGTGCGCCCGCACGAGGTGCCGCTGCTGCTGGCCAAGTTGCATCGCGCGCTGAAGCCGGCCGGTCGGCTGGTGCAACACTTCTTCTGCCGGTTATGCGATCCGCTGCCGGCCTCGGCGGTGATCAGCCAGATTTTCTTCCCCGGTGCCGTCAACTCGTCGCTTCGTTTTCATCGCCAGGCGTTCGAGGCGGCAGGCTTCCGCATCACGCACCTCAGCGTGCACGATTACCGCGACACGCTGCGCGCGTGGTTCGACCGGCTGGCGGCCAATCGCCAGCGCGCGATCGAGCTGGTCGGCGTGGCTACGTACAACCGTTGGCTCGTCTTCTTTCCGGCAGCATGGAAGTATTTCGACGACGTCACCGGGCAGTTGTTCCGCTTCGTGCTCGAGAAAGCTGGCGAGCGGGGCGCCATTTAGCCGCGTCGCTTGCGACGCGCTTACAACGCGCGGGGCAAGCCCCGCGGCTAAACTAGACTGACGGGCGCTCGCCCTTGAGCGCCTCGCGGCGACCGGCATTCACGTCCACGCGACTCACGATTGCCCAACCGACGACGAGAAATAGCAGCAGGCTCGCGATCGCCAGGTGCGCGCTGTGCGTCGTGAAGAACACCGTGCTGTAGACCACCGGACCGAACATGCTGGTTGCCTTGCCCGAAAGGTTGAAGAAGCCAAAGAACTCCCCGGTGTGTGCCTCGGGGGTCATCAGCCCCATGATCGTGCGGCTTACCGACTGTGTGCCGCCCAGCACCAGCGCCGCCACGGCCGACATGATCCAGAATTGCGCCGTCGTGTTCACGAAGAACGAAGCCACGAGCAGCACCGTCCACACCGCCAGGCACAAGTGCAACGCGTGCATTTGCCCGATACGGTCGCCGATCCAGCCGACGACGATTGCACCGGGCAGCGCGATGAACTGGATCATCAACACGACCAGCGCCAGCTCGCCGGCATCCATCGACAGCACATCCTTGGCGAACACGCCGGCCTGGCTGATCACGGTCTGCACGCCGTCGTTGAATACCAAGAATCCGAGCAGGAAGATCACCAGCACGCGGTAGCGTCGCAAGTTCGTCAGCGTGCCGCGCACTTCGCCCACGGCGCGCCGGGCGGCCGCCACCAGCGAAGAGTCGCTGCGCGGCGTGCCGCGATCGCGCAGCACGATGATCGCCGGCAACGTGAATACTGCCCACCAGGCGCCCATCATCAATAGCCCGAGGCGCGGCACCAGGCTGGTGGGATCGTCGTCGGGAAGGCCGAACTTGGGCGCGAATTTGTAGAGCATCAAGAACGCCAGCAGCACGAGGCCGCCGCCGAGGTATCCCAGCGCGAAGCCCCAAGAGCTGACGCGCCCCATCGAATGCTCATCGGCCAACTCGGGCAGGAAGGCGTTGTAGAAGCCCTGCGATAGTTCCATGCCCAGGTTCGCCACCAGGAACAGCACGAATAGCAGCGTCGGCCGATCGGGCGTGGCCAGGAACATCAAACAACTCGCCGCCGCACCGGCCAAGGCAGTCACGGCCAGCCACCCGCGCTTGTTGGCTTGTGCATCGGCGACGGCGCCCAGCACCGGCGACAGCAAGGCCGCCACGAACATCGTCACGCCCAAGCCCCAGCCCCAGGCCAACTCGCCGTAGCGCGCGCCCCACTGGTGGTTGAGCACGCCCGTCATGTAGCTCATCAGCAGCGTGATCGACAGCGTCGAGTAACCGCTGTTGGCCCAGTCGTACAGCGCCCAGGCGAAGATTTCACGCCGCGAGGCGCGCGGCGGGGCAACGGTCGATTGAGCAACGCTCGATGGCGAAGACAAAGACATAGATCGCACCGGTGCAGGAGAACTGCAAAGTCGCGAGAATCGCCGATTACGGGTGGCTGGGGCAGAGCGAAGCGATGCCCCAGTTGTCGCCGCCTGGGGCTTCGCGGACTCAGCCCCAGGCACCCAAATTCGACTTTGCAGTTCTCCAGCGCACTCCAGGCCGTACAGCGAATGCGGACATCATATATGGTATTCCGTGTCGGTCGATGGCGGTTTCGGCAGTGCATGGGGACGCAGCCGGCGATGCATCACCCGGGCCAGCAGCATCGCTAGCGCCGTGGCCACCGCCGCGGGCAGCGCTGCCGCGGGACGCTCGGAGCGGATATCGAGCACGAACACGAAACCCACATACAGCAACAACAATCCGAACGCCGGACGCATTACGTGGACCGGCACGTACGGCACCAGGTTCGCCCCGCAGAACGCGCCAAAGATAAAACCCCCGGCCACGTACGCCATCACCGGCACGTGTACGTACCCGTTGCGGTAGTAGATCACCGCCGCTGCCACGGCCACCGGCAGGCTGAGCACCGCCAAGCTGGTGCCCTGCGCCTCACGCTGGTTGAAGTTGAACAGCATCATCAACCCCGGCACCAGCACGATGCCGCCGCCGATGCCCAGCACGCCGCTGAGCAGCCCCACCGCCGCGCCGAACGCCAACAGGCCGAGCGATGCCACTGGTTGTGTCCTCCGATGCAACTGAATCAGCAAAAGATTTCGCTTGACTTATTTTGAAAACGAAATAATGATGACGGCCGTCGCTGGGGAAGTCAAGGCGATTCGGAAACAGCCTGTGAAAACGATTGCGATTATCGGCGGCGGTTTCTGCGGAGCGATCACCGCCGTGAATCTCGCCCGCTTCCACTCCGGTCCGCTGCGCGTGGTGATCGTCAACGATCGCTTCCCCACCGGTCGCGGCGTCGCCTACAGCACCATGCAGGCCGAGCATCTGCTCAATGTCGCTGCTCGCAACATGTCGGCCTTGGCGGATCATCCAAATCATTTCGTCGAGTGGCTGCGCACCCGGCACGAGTACGCCAACGTGCCCGAGGCCGAGCTGCGTGAGACGTTCATCCCGCGCCGCGTGTACGGCGACTACTTGCGCAGCTTGCTGGCCTGGCATGAACATCCATTGGATGGCGCCGGGGGCATGCAAATCGAAGAGCGTCATGCCGAAGCGGTTGACGTGGTGCAGCGCGGCCAGCGCGTAGCGGTCGTGCTTGCCGATGGCGACGAGATTGTGGCCGATAAGGTGCTGCTGGCCACCGGCAACCAACCTCCCGGCACGTTGCCGATGAGCGACCCGGCGGTGGCCCGGCATCCTGGCTACTTCGCCACGCCTTGGGAAGGCTGGCAGCAGCAACTGGCCGATCGTTCGCAAGACGTGGTGCTCCTGGGGACCGGCCTAACGACGGTCGACGCCGTGCTCACGTTGCTCGCCAGCGATTGGCGGGGACAGATCACGGCCGTTTCGCGTCACGGCCTGCTGCCGCGATCGCATTTCAAGGGGATCGAGTATCCCGATTTTCCGCCGGCCGACATTGCGACCATGCGGCTGCCGCAGATCGCCGCTTTGCTGGAAGAGCACTACGCGCGGCTGCGCGAGCGCGGCCAGAACCCGGCGATTGTCGTCGACAAGCTGCGTCCGCATACGCAGCGCATCTGGCAGGGTTTTTCGCTCGACGAGAAACATGAGTTCTGCCGCCGTTATGCTGCCCAGTGGAACGTGATCCGTCACCGCATCGCCCAGCAGATTCACCAGCGCATCACGCACGCCATCGAGAGTGGCAAGCTGCGCGTGATTTCCGGGACAATCGATCACCTGGAACCCGTCGGCGATCGGCTGCGCGTGGTTGTGCACGATGGTGCGCAGGTGGAATCGCTTCTGGCGGGCGTGGTGGTGAACTGCACGGGGCCATCGCGGAGTTTTTCGGCTTCGAGCGTGCCGCTGTTCCGCAACCTGCTGGCCAACGGCATGATCGCCGCCGACGAGATGGACATGGGCCTACGGGCCGATGCCGATTTTACGGTGATCGACGGCCGCGGTGAGCGATCGGAGTTTTTGTACGCGATGGGACCATTGCTGCACGGCACCTTGTGGGAAACGATTGCCGTGCCGGAGTTGCGCGGCCAGGCGCTGCGCGTCGCCCAACTGCTGCTCGAGGCATGCGAGGCCAAGGCACCACAAGAGGCGTGGCCCGCGCCGGTGCCGGTCGACGTGTTGGAATACTGCATCTAGGCGAGCGGCGAGTTTCGAGGATTTGCCATGTCGGACATTCGATTCGGACTCATCGGCTACGGTGCCTGGGGGAGCCATCATGCCCGGGCGATCCACGAGAACCGTGGGGCGAAGCTCGCGGCGATCTGCGCCCGTTCGCCGGCCAGCCAAGAGCAGGCCCGCAAGGATCATCCCGGCGTCGCGATTTTCGCCGACTACCGCGACCTGCTGGCCAAGGCCGATGTCGATGTCGTCGACGTGGTGCTGCCGAGCGATCTGCACTACGAGGTGGCCCGCGCGGTGCTCGAATCGCGGCGGCACTTGCTGCTCGAGAAGCCGATGGCCCTGTCGGTCGAGCATTGCGCGGCACTGGTCGATCTGGCGCGGAACCAAGGGAAGCTGCTGGCCGTGGGGCACGAACTGCGGCTGTCCTCGCTGTGGGGCAAGGTGAAAGAACTCGTCGACGCCGGAGCGATCGGCGAGCCCCTGTACGCCCTGGTCGAGCTGTGGCGGAAGCCGTATCGGCTGGGGGCCGGCGGCTGGCGGTACGACATCAATCGCGTGGGCAACTGGGTGCTCGAGGAACCGATTCACTTCTTCGATCTGGCCCGTTGGTATCTGTCGAGCGTCGGCGAGCCGGTGAGCGTGTACGCAGCGGCCAACGGCAAGCGGGCCGATCATCCCGAGCTGCACGATAATTTCTCCGCCATCGTCACCTTCCCGCGCGGCCGCTACGCGGTGATCTCGCAAACGCTCGCCGGTTGGGAGCATCATCAAACGGCCAAGCTCACCGGCACGGGCGGCGCGTTGTGGGCTCGTTGGAGCGGCGCGATGGACCGCACCTTCGAGCCGACCTTCTCGCTGCAACGGCTCGAAGGGGAAAAGGTCGTCGACATTCCGATCGCCAAGCGCAGCGGCGAAGTGTACGAGCTGGTCGACGAGATTGGCTCGATGGTCCGCGCCGTTCGTGACGGCACACCGCTGGCTTGCACCGGCGAGGACGGCCGCTGGAGCGCCCGCATGTGCCTGGAGGCGCAGAAGTCGATCGACACGAATCAGCCGGTGTATTTCAAATGACGAATGTCGAAGTTCGAATGACGAATGAATGACGAAACACGAATGACGAACGACACGGGTGCCACTGGCTCTGCCAGTGCTGCCGGCCCCTGGTACTCCGGCGTTACCGCCTATCAATGGCTGGTGCTGGCGATCGCCTCGGCCGGTTGGGTGTTTGACACCTTCGAAGGGCAGGTGTTCAACATCACACGCGGCCGCATGCTCAAGGAACTGCTCACGAGCAGCGACCCGGCCGACGCGCGCTTCTGGGGTGATATGTTCCTGTTTCCGTTCCTGGTGGGCGGCACGGTCGGCGGGATCGCGTTCGGCTCGCTGGCCGACCGCTTCGGCCGCAAGCCGACGATGGCGGTCACGATTCTGTGCTATTCGCTGTTCTCGGGCCTGACGTTCTTCGCTACGGAATTGTGGCAGATCGCGGTGCTGCGGTTCCTGGTGGCATTGGGAGTTGGCGGTGAGTGGGCGGTGGCCGCGTCGCTGGTCAGCGAAGTCTTTCCGCCCAAAGCACGGGCCCACGCTTCGGGAATCTTTCACTCCACAAGCGTGCTGGGAACATGGCTGGCCGCCGCGGCAGGCATGCTGGTGGCAAGCGAGTGGCGGTACGCCTATCTGATCGGCGTCGCACCGGCGCTGCTGGTGCTGTGGGTGCGCACCAGTGTCGAGGAGCCAAAGACCTGGACCACGGCCGAGCACGAACACAAGCAGATGGGAAGCTTCCGCGACCTGTTCGGTACGCCGCGTTGGGCGAAGTCCGCGATCCTGGGCATGCTGCTGGCCACCGTGGGCCTGGGGATGTTCTGGGCCGTGACGATTGCCGGCCAGGACCTGACGCACGATCTGCTGGTGCGCGACGGCGTGTCGGCCGACGAAGCCTCGCACAAGGCGACGTTTGCCTACGGCTGGGTGCAGTCGGTCGGTGGGTTCCTCGGCCTGTTGGCCTTCGGCCCGTTGGCCGAGCGCTTGGGGCGTCGCGGCGCGTTCGCGCTGATGCACATCGGCGCGGTGCTCATCGTGCCGGCGACGTGCTACGCCCCGCAGACCTATGGGCAGATGCTCGCGATCTTGCCGTTGTTCGGGTTCTTCACGCTCGGTATCCACGCGGGTTACGCCATTTATTTTCCAGAACTGTTTCCCAATCACCTGCGGGCCACCGGCACCGGCGTGTGCTTTAACGGGGGACGCCTGTCGGCCGCGGCGTTCATCGCCTTGAGCGCCTGGGTGAAGAGCCGGCCCGGCGTCGATCTGCGCGCGGCGGTGAGCGGGTTGAGCCTGTTCTTCCTGTTGGGCCTGGTCGTGATCTTTTTCATGCCCGAGACCAAGGGCAAGCCGTTGCCCGAATAGCGTACTTCGCCGATGCCCAAGATCATCAAAAAACCGCAGGCGGTCGCCAACCTCGAATCGGCCCTGGTGCGCGCCGTGTTGGCCGGTGGCGGATTGAGCCGGGTCGAGCTCGCGCGCGAACTGAAGCTGGTGCCGTCGACGGCGGGCATCTACGTCGATCGGCTGATCGAGGAAGGCTATCTCGTTGAGTCGACTCGCACGACAGCGGGGCTTGGCCGGCCGCCGGTGGTTATCGAGTTGAATCCGAAAGGGGGCCGATTTATCGGCGTCGACTTCGATGCCCGGCAGGTGCTCGCCACGAGCGTCGACTTTGCGCAGCAACCACTGCGCGAACTGCGCCGCACGATTCCGGCCCGGGCAACCACCGAACGCGTGCTGACGACGATCGAAGAGTGCATTGTCGAGCTGGCCGGCACGCGCCGCAGCGATGTGCGCGGCATCGGCCTGGGGGTGCCCGGGCCGACCGATCCCGAGCGCGGCGTGTCGCGCTACTACCATTTCATCCGCGATTGGCGCGACGTGCCGGTGGGGCCGCGCATCGCCGAGTGGTTCAAGCTGCCGGTGTTCGTCGAGAACAACCTGCGACTGATGGCGATGGCCGAGCTGTGGTGCGGCCACGGTCGCGGCCTGCGAAACTTGGTGTGTCTGGGGGTTCGCTCGGGTATCGGTACCGGCGTGATCGTCGAAGGCCGGCTGCTGCACGGAGCCAGCAATCTCGCCGGCGAAATTGGCCGCTGGACGTGCCCAGAGCATCTTACCGACGCGGATAAACCCTGCACGATCGAAGATGTCGCGTCGCTTACAGCGCTGTTGAACGAATACGGGCGCGGGAAAGGGAACGAGTCGCCGAGCGTTGCCGATTTGCTCGCCGACGGCGATGCCCGACCACGGGTCGAGCGTGCGGCACGGGTTCACGCCTGGATCGTGCATCAACTGGCCTCGCTGCTCGATCCGCAGCGCGTGGTGATCGCCAGTCCGTTGGTCGAAAGTGAAACGTACTTTGCTGCCCTTGAGCAGGCGGCGCTCGGCTATGGCGGCCCCGAGTTGTGGAGCCGCGTGGCACGTTCGACGCTCGGTGCGTTTGCCGGAGCGCGTGGCGCTGCGGCACTGGCGTTTCAGCATTGGAAGCCACACCGCACCGCAGCGCGGGGGACAACGTGATGTCGATCGCGATGGAATCGCTCACGACGCAATCGCTCGTGCTGGCCGCCGGCGCGCTGTCGCTGGCTGGGTTCATCCAGGGACTGACGGGGTTCGGCTTCGGCCTGATCGCGATGGGACTGTTGCCGATGGTGCTCGGCCTGCAAGAAGCCCAGGCGGTCGTAACGCTCACGGGGATTGCCGGCTGCTTGACGATGCTCGGCGTAACGTTGCGGCACGTGCAATGGTCGAGTGTCGGCCATTTGTGGATCGGCTCGATGGTCGGCGTGCCGCTGGGATTCATGTTGCTGACGGCGTTACCGCAGGGATTGGTGATGCGGCTGCTGGGGCTGGCGATCTGCTTGATCGTGCTGTTCGAGATTGTGATCACAGCCCGCTACGCGGTGCGGCTGCCGAACTGGACCGGCTGGGGCGTGGGGCTGGCCAGCGGCGCGCTCACCGGCGCGTTCAACATCGGCGGCCCGCCATTGGTGGCGTACATCTTCGGCCGGCCGTGGACCAAGGAGCAACATGTGGCGACGATCAGCGCCGTGTTCATGAGTAGCAGCATCATTCGCGTGGCGTTGCTGCTGGCCAGTGCCGAGGTCGATCGCGCCACGTGGACTGCCGTGGCCTGGGGCGTCGTGCCGATGCTCGCGGCGATCGTGGTCGGCAACCGCCTGTTGAAATACGTCTCGCAGCAACAGTTGCGCACCGGGGTGTACATCACGCTGCTGGTGCTCGGGGGACATTACTTGTTCGGATGATTTGGGAAACCTTTATGAATAACACCTTCAAACTATCCACCGGTGCCGCAATGCCCGCCGTGGGCCTCGGCATGTGGAAGATCGATAAGCCGGCGGTGCCGGGGATCGTGCGCGAGGCGCTGCGGGCCGGCTATCGCCATCTCGACTGCGCTTGCGACTACGGCAACGAACGCGAGGTGGGCGAAGGCCTGCGCGCGGCACTAAGCACCGGCGAGGTGCGACGCGGCGACTTGTGGGTCACGTCGAAACTGTGGAACACGTATCACGCCGCCGAGCATGTCCGCCCCGCCTGCGAGCGTAGCTTGCGCGACCTGGGGCTCGATTACCTCGACCTGTACCTGATCCACTTTCCGATCGCGCTTGAATATGTGCCGTTCGAGCGCCGCTATCCGCCTGGCTGGTTTTTCGATCCCGACAAGCCGGCCGAAGGCATGAAGGCAGCGCGGGTGCCGCTGCTGGAAACCTGGCAGGCGATGGAAGAGCTGGTCAGCGCCGGGTTGGTGAAGAATATCGGCGTGTGCAATTACGGCGTGTCGCTGCTGCGCGATCTGCTGAACGCCTGCGCGGTGCGGCCTGCGGTGTTGCAGGTCGAGCTGCATCCGTATCTCGCGCAGGAGAAACTGCTGCGGTTCTGCCGCGAGGAGAACATTGTCGTCACCGGCTTCTCGCCGCTGGGGGCGTTGAGCTACGTGTCGCTGGGGATGGCCGGCCGAGGCGACTCGGTGCTCGAGCAGCCCGTGGTGCGCGACGCGGCGGCGAAGCATCGCAAAACTCCGGCGCAGATTGTGCTGCGGTGGGGCGTGCAGCGCGGCACGGCCATCATTCCCAAGACGTCGAACCCCGCGCGGTTGGCCGAGAACCTGGCGCTGTTCGATTTCGAGCTCTCGGCCGACGAGATGCAGGCGATCAGCGGACTCGACCAGCACCGCCGGTTCAACGACCCCGGGGTGTTCTGCGAGGCGGCGTTCCACACGTTCTTTCCGATCTACGAGTGATTGATCTCGATAACGGAGTTTTTACCCATGCTGACGACCGACGTGAAAGTGACCCCGGTTTCGCTTCCCGGCCAGAAGACCTACGACGGCACGCCGTTCCCGCTGGTGCTGGTGTGCCAAACGCCCGGCATCTCGCTCGAAGCGGCTTGTGCGTGGATCACACCGCGCAGCGCCGAGCTGTGCGAGCAAGCGATGAAATCCGGCACGGTGCTGTTCCGTGGCTTTCCGCTGCGGACACACGACGACTTCGACCAGTTCATCCAGGCGTTCGGGCTCGAGAACTTCGCCTACGAAGATTCGCTCTCCAATGCGGTGCGCGTGAACAAGACGCCGCGCGTGTTCACGGCCAACGAGGCTCCGCCGGACGTGAGCATCTACTTCCATCACGAGATGGCGCAGACGCCGCTATATCCCAGCAAGCTGTTCTTCTTCTGCGAGAAGGCGGCCGAGGAAGGTGGCGCGACGCCGCTGTGCCGCAGCGATCTGCTGTGGAAAGAGCTGGAGAAGCAGTGCCCCGAGTTCGCCCGCAACTGCGTGACCAAGGGACTGCAATACTCGAACGTGATGCCTGGCGAAAACGATCCGACCAGCGGCATGGGCCGCAGTTGGCAGAGCACGCTCAAGAGCACCACGCGCGAACAGGCCGAAAAACGCCTCAAAGACTTGGGCTACAGTTGGACGTGGCTCGACGACGGCTGCCTGCGCGCCACGACTCCCGTGTTGCAGGCGGTGTACGACATCGCCCCGGGGCGGCGATCGTTCTTCAACCAGCTCATCGCCGCCTACCGGGGCTGGAAGGACGTGCGTAACGATCCGTCGAAGGCGATCACGTTCGGCGACGGCACGCCGTTGGACAAGGACGCCGTAGCCACCGCGATCCGCCTGGCCGACGAGTTCACGTTCGACGTCCCGTGGCAGGCCGGCGACGTGGCCCTGGTCGACAACTACGTGACGATGCACGGCCGCCGCACGTTCAAAGGAACGCGCAAGGTGCTGGCGTCGCTCGTGGCGGCGTGAGGTAATTCTCGTTTAGCCGGCGGGCTTGCCCGCCGCGCCGGCAAAACGCGGCGAACAAGTTCGCCGGCTATACGGCAAGTGGCGGCCTCGCCTTGAACGCGATGCGCTCTTCGCACCAGCGCGCGGCCGCGAACAGGCGGTCCATCCGGTCCGGATGGCCGACGAGTTGCAGCGCCAACGGCATACCGTCGACCGCCAGCGCCGCGGGAAACGAAACCGTCGGCACCCCCGCGTAGCTCCACGGTGAGTTGAACCGCGGATCGCCGGTGGTTTCGGGCCCCGGCGCGGGGCCGGGAGTGGCAACGGTCACCACCGCGTCGACGCGCTCGAGCACATCGAGCAGCGCATCACGAAACTCCGCGCGATGCGCGAGCGCCGCGTCGTATTCGGCTACGGTGATCGCCAGGCCTTCTTCGAGCAGGGCGGCAATCTTCGGGCCGTACTCGGCGCGGCGGCTGGGGAACTTCTCGCGGTGCGTTTGCCCCGCTTCGTAGGCCATGATCCGCCGGTGCATGGCGACCACGGTGTCGAAGGTCTCGGGGATCATCAGCATCGCGCTGCGCGCCGAGCCGGTGATGCGGCCAAGCTGTGCCCTCATCGCTAGAATCACCGAGGTCAACTCGGGGAACTGACCTGGATTGCCGGCGAAGTGCGGGAAGCCGCTGGCTAACCTCGGTGGACCGGCCTCGGCCGGCGACGGGCTCCACGGCTGCTCGACCATTGCGGCGAGCATCAGCCGCAGATCGTCGACCGTGCGGGCGACGGGGCCGGGATGATCGAGCGTGGGCGCGAAGGGGAACACTCCCGCCACGCTCACCGTGCCGTGCGCCGGCTTGCACCCCGCGACGCCGCAATAGCTGGCTGGTCGCGTGATCGAGCCGCCGGTCTGCGAGCCGACCGCGGCCAGGCACATCCCCATCGCAACGGCCGCGGCCGATCCGCTGCTCGATCCGCCGGGCGTTCGGTCGAGATTCCAAGGATTGCGCGTCGGCGGAGGATCGACCCAAGCGAACTCGGTGGTCACCGTCTTGCCGAGGATAATCGCCCCCGCGCGGCGCAAGCGCGCCACCAGTTCCGCATCACGGGCCGCTCGATGGTCAGCGCGCAACGGCGAGCCGGCGCGGGTCGGCCACGGCGCCACGTCGATGATGTCCTTGATGCCGATTGGAATGCCGTGCAACGGTCCCCGATCGAAGCCGCGGCTCAGTTCATCGCCAAGCTTTGCCGCCTCGCGACGTGCATCCTCCGCATCGACCAGCACCCAGGCGTGGACCTGTGCATCAAAGCGCTCGATCCGCTCGAGGCAATGCTCGACCAGGTCGATCGGTCGGAGTTTGCCGGCGCGGATCGCCTCGGCAGCGCGGGTGCAGGTCTGCTCGGTCATGCCGCCGTTATAATTGATCGACGCTTTCTTTTCACTTGCAGCGAGTGTTTATGACGACACGGCGATTTCACAGCGGATGGTCGATTCTGGCGATCATGGTGCTTGCCGCGCCATTGGCCGCAGCCGAGCCACTCGATGGCCGCGAAGGACGCAACTTGGCGCTCGATCAGTTCCGGCCCAAGTCGATGTTGCGTGTCGAGGAGCACCTGTTGGAACGCGCGAAGTTCCCGGTGATCGACGTACACGTGCATCCACGGATCAGGTTTCACCATTCGCCCGAGGCGCTCGACACTTTCGTGAAGTTGATGGACGAGCAGAACATCGCGGGGTGCGTGAGCCTCGACGGCGGCCTGGGCGAAGCATTGGCCGAGCACCAGAAGTACCTGTGGACCAAGTACCGCGATCGCTTCGTGATCTTCGCGAACATCGATTGGCAGGGAGATGGCAAGACCGATGACTGGAGCACCTGGGCGATGCAACGCGAGGATTTCGGCCGCCGGATGACACGGGCGTTGGCCGAGGCAAAGAGTGCCAGGTGCAGCGGGCTGAAAATCTTCAAGGATTTCGGGTTGCGCTATCGCAACCCCGATGGCACACTGGTGCGGATCGACGATGAACGGTGGGAACCGATCTGGCAGGCCTGCGGGAGCTTGGGACTGCCGGTGCTGATCCACGTCGGCGATCCGGCGGCGTTCTTCGAGCCGGTCGACGAGACGAACGAGCGCTGGGAAGAACTGCACCGGCATCCCGATTGGAGCTTCTATGGCAAGGACTACCCGAAGCGCGACGAGCTGTTCGCGGCGTTCAACCGGGTGATGCAGCGGCATCCACGGACGATGTTTATCGGCGCCCACCTGGCCGACAATCCCGAGGACCTGGCGACCGTAGGGTATTGGCTCGACACGTATCCGAACCTGAACGTCGAGATCGCCTCGCGGATTAACGAGCTGGGCCGTCAGCCGCTCACGGCGCGACGGTTCTTCCTGAAGTACGCCGATCGGATCATGTTCGGCACCGACGGGCCCCGTGAGCGCGGCCGGCTGCTGCCTTATTGGCGATTCCTCGAGACGCTCGACGAGTACTTTCCGTACGCTGAGAATCCCTTCCCGCCCCAGGGATTCTGGCACATCTACGGCATCGACTTGCCGGACGACGTGCTGCGGAAAGTATATCACGAGAACGCCGCACGGCTGATCCCGGGAGTGGCGGGGATGCTCAAGGTACGCGGCCGATGAATGCGCTACGAGCCGCGACCGTGAGGGAGCGGACCGCCGAAACCGCTCCCTCACGGTCGCGGCTCGTGGTGCAGTGCGTGCTATGCTTGTAGACCATGTCGACCGTTGCCGACGAATGGACCGTCTTCTTCCATAGCTATTGGCCGCACATTGCCGCGGTCATCACCATCGGCCTGCAATGCTTCACGGCCGGGCACGCGATCCTCAATAAGCGCGATAGCCGCTCGGCCATCGGCTGGGTGGGGCTGATCTGGTTGGCGCCGCTGGTCGGGGCGACGCTGTACGCGATGTTCGGCATCAACCGCATCCGCCGCAAGGCGCGTTCGCTGCGCGGCGACCCGGCGTTCGTGCCGCCGCGTGCCTCGTCGCGCGTGTGTACTGCCCAATGGCTGGAAGAAAAGCTGGGGCACGACTGGCGACACTTGCGCAACCTGTCGCACATGATCGGCGAGGTGACGCAACTACCGTTGTTGTGCGGCAACCGGATCACACCGCTGGTTCACGGTAGCCGGGCATATCCGGCGATGCTCGAGGCGATCGGCAAGGCGGAAAAGTCGATCGCGCTGTCGACCTACATCTTCAACAGCGACGCCGTCGGGGACCGCTTCGCCACGGCCCTGGAAGAGGCGGTGCGGCGGGGCGTGCAGGTGCGCGTGCTGGTCGACGACATCGGTTCGCGCTACAAGCTGCCGCCGATCCTGTGGCGGTTGCATCGCAACAAGGTGCCCGCGGCACGGTTCTTGCCCGCATTGGTGCCGGTGTTTCTGCCGTACTCGAACCTGCGCAGTCACCGCAAGATCATGGTGATCGACGGGCAGTTGGGCTTCACCGGCGGGATGAACATCCGCGAGTGCGGCGGCGAGACGCATGATCCCACCAACTGCCACGCCATGATGGATCTGCACTTCAAGGTCGGGGGGCCGATCATCGATCACCTGGCCCGCGTGTTTGCCGACGATTGGGAATTCACAACCCACGAGCACCTGACCGGCGACTTGTGGCGGCTCGAGGTCGAGCCGTGCGGCGAAGTGCTGGCCCGCGGTATCGCCGCGGGACCCGACGAGGACCGCGACAAGTTGCGGCTGTCGCTGCTGGGGGCACTGGCCTGTGCGCGCCGAGCGGTGAAGATTGTCACGCCGTATTTTCTGCCTGACAGTTCGCTCATTACGGCGCTGGGGGTCGCCCGGCTGCGCGGGGTCGAAATCGATATTCTGCTGCCACAGGTCAACAACCTGAAGACGGTGCAATGGGCCTGCGACGCACAGTTGTGGCAGGTGCTGGAATACGGTTGCCGCGTGTGGCTCACGCGGCCGCCGTTCGATCACACGAAGCTGATGCTGGTCGACGACGTGTGGACTCTGATGGGATCGGGGAACTGGGACGCCCGCAGCCTGCGGCTCAATTTCGAATTCGACGTCGAATGCTACGATTCCAATCTGCACCAGCAAATGGAACAGCTCGTCGCCGACAAGCTGCGCGGAGCGAAACAAATGACGCTGGCCGACATGGACGCTCGACCGCTGCCGATTCGCCTGCGCGACGGCGTGGCGAGGTTGTTTTCGCCGTATTTATGAGCGGGCAGCAATTAGCAATTAGCAGTTAGCAATGAGCCGACTCATTGCTAACCGCTAATTGCTCATCGCCTGACATCTTCATGCGTATTCTTAGCTACAACATTCACAAAGGCATCGGCGGGCGCGATCGGCGCTATCGGCTGGAGCGCGTGGTGGCGGTGATTGAGCATGAGAATCCCGACCTGATCTGCCTGCAGGAAGTCGACCGGCACGTGCCACGTTCGAAGCTCGACGACCAGCCGCGGCTGCTGACCGAGCATTTTCGATCCGTCGCGAGCACCTACCAGTTGAACTTCGCCGTGAAGCGCGGCGGCTACGGCAACCTGATTCTGTCGCGATGGGAGTTCCAGTCGCAGCATCACCTCTCGCTGCGGTATCAGCGGCGGAAGCCGCGCGGCGCGCAGCTCGTGGTGATCGCCACGCCCGAGGGGCCGCTGTGGCTGGTGAACTGCCACCTGGGCCTTGCTGAGCGCGAACGACACTGGCAGGTTGAGCACCTGCTGGGCCATCATCTTTTTGCCGAGGCCGACGCGCTGCCGACGCTGCTGATCGGCGACTTCAACGATTGGCGGAACACGTTGTTCCGCACCGGGCTGATGCGGCACCGGTTCCAGCAGGTCACCAGTCCGCCATCGCGGTTTCGCTCGTTCCCAGCGTATCTGCCGATGGGATCGCTCGATAAGTCGTTCGTCCGGGGCGTGGCGGTGACCGAGGCACGCGTGGTGCGCAATGCCGCTGCCCGCGAAGCTTCTGACCATCTGCCGCTGGTGATCGATTTTCACCTTCAGCCGGACCGGTTCGCCGATCGCGGGCCCGGAAGCTAGGCAATCTGGGAAACAAGTAGGCGACTAACCAAAAAGCATCGAAAAGCGGATTATGCCGAGTCGATGTTTTTCTCGGAGCGAAGGGGTTGTAACGCCCCGGCTCCAGCAAGGTTCAAGGCAGTCTTCCGAGGCAGTCGAGAAGGAGCGCGCCGGTCATGGGTTACTTCCAGCAATCACGCGGCGGCCGACGGGGTTGGGCGGTTGCCGTGGTCGTGGGTGGACTGATCGCAGCGCCGGCGCAGGCCGACGAACTAGAGCCGATCGAGCTGACGCCGCCGGCGACGGTGGCCTTGCCGCTGGCCGACGAAAGCTCGGCGAAGCTCGAAGACCCGAACGGCGAGTTGGTCCGCGAACGCTGGCCGAACCGCACCATCAAGATCGAGCGCCGCGTGGTGCTGAGTCCCGAAGGGAATTTCACCAACGAAGGCCCTTGGTCGATGTTCGCCGAAGACGGCCGGCTGATGGGGCACGGCCAATACCGCTTCGGCCAACGCCAAGGGGCGTGGGAACGATTCTACGTCGCCGGCGAGGCCGACGCGCTCTCGGGCAAGTGGGGCAAAATGTTCGAAGGCCCGTTCGTCTCGACTGCCACGTTCGTCGACGATCAGTTGCACGGCACGTGGACGATCGTCGATGCGCAGCAGCGGATGATGGCCTCGTGGTCGTACGATCACGGCCGGCGACACGGCTCGTGCATTTGGTACTTCCCCGACGGCTGCAAGTGGCGCGAAGTGTTCTACGATCATGGGCAGTTGCACGGCACGTTCAGCGAATGGGCCAGCGACGGCTCGCCGGTCGCGCAGGAGAATTACGTGCAAGGCCGTCGCGAGGACATGCAGACCGAGTGGTTCGAGCCGGGCCTGAAGAAGACCGATGCCCACTACGTGCTCGCCGCCGAGACGATCCGTTGTGAGGATGATTGGTGGTCGTGCGTGCACCGGACGACGATCGTCGAGCGCCAAGGCGCCGACGTTCGCCACGGCTTGTGGACCTCGTACTACCGCAACGGCCAGAAGGCCCTGGAGGGAACCTACGCCAACGATCGCCCGAGCGGGACGTTCGTGTGGTGGCATCCCAACGGCCAGCGCGCCATCGCAGGGGAGTATCAACAGGGCAAGCAGCACGGCATGTGGTCGTGGTGGTACGACAACGGCAAACGATACATCCAGGGTTCGTACACCCTGGGGCAGCAGGTCGGCGAATGGACTTGGTGGGACAAGAACGGCGATCTGCTCGAAGACTGCGTGTACGACGAGCAAGAAGATTCGAGCAGTGTGACGCCGGCCAGCGCCGAAGATGAAATCTTGGATGTCGGCACGATTGTCTTGCCGTCGCGTCCCAAGGTCCGCGCGGCGACTCGCGGCAAATAGCCGATTGAATGTGGGAGGCGAAGGAGGCGAATCCTTTTGCCGACCGCCCCCAAGTCGGCGATAGGAATCGCTTCCCACAACAAACGGCAGACATCGCCTCCGCGATCGAGCCATCATCTGGCAACAGTTCGATGCGGCTAGTCGCTTCGTCGGCTTCCGGCACGGCAGATGCACAATGGCAGCCTTAACGGCTGTTGTTCCGTCCGCTGTTGGGAGCCACGATCATGACTCGCTCATTGCCGCACACGGCCTTTTTCTGCGCGACGCTCGGTCTGCTGGGACTGTTGATCTTGCGAGGCGAGTCGGCGCTGGCCCAAGCGGTGACCGATCAACCCGACGGTGTGCAGCGAGCGATCGGTCGGGTGCGTCCCGGCCAGCAGCCGGCCGTTGCCGCCAAGCCCGCGACCCCGGCACCACCAGCGTCGGCCGAGACGTTGTGGCAGCGCTTTGGACTGCGCCTGGTAGCCACCGCCGCGAACAACATCATCGTTGACGGCGTGCGCCCGGATAGCCCCGCCGCCAAAGCTGGCCTGTCGAAAGGCGACGAAGTAATGAACATTGCACGTGCTCCGGTCGGCAGCGTCGCCGATGCAGCGTCGCGGCTTTTGAGCATCACGGGCACCGACGCGGTGACGCTCAGCTTGCGGCGATCGGGCACGCGTTACGATACTTCGATTTCCCTGCTGATCGGGCCCGGTGCCCCTGGCTTCGGCGAGACGAACGCGGTCGCCACTCCGGCAACCGAAGTGAACTTGTTCGGTATGTTCTTGCACGAGGATCCGAACCACGTGGTGGTTATCGATCGTGTGTCGCCGCTGTCACCCGCGGCAAAGGCGGGTGTCGTGAACGGTGATTTGCTCGTGTCGATGGCCGGCCATCCAGCAGCTCCGATCGATAAGCTTGTTGTGTTCGCGACGGGTGTCTCCAACCGGAAACAGGCCGGCGCGGGGGTACCGCTTCAACTCAGCCGCAATGGCAATCCAATGGCCATTGAGATTTTCAGTTCCGACACCGCCGCAGCAGGGGCGGCAACGGCCTCGTCGGCCCCACAAGGCGATATCGGAGCAATGGCTGCCCAGGAGACGCTGCTAGGCTTGGTGCTTCGCGATGTGTCGCCGAACACCGTCGTCGTTGGCAGTGTTTCGGTGAACAGCCCAGCCGCCGCGGCGAGCTTGGTGCCGGGGGACATTGTGCAGTCGGTCAATGGCACCGCCGTTTACACGTCAGCGCAGATGATGAGCCTGCTCGGCATTCTGCCGATGGGCGCGCATGTCGACCTGATCGTGTCGCGGAATGGCAAGGCGTTTCCGGCGATGCTTCCGCTCACGCCGCGCTTGCAGGATGTGGCGGAGGCAGGAGTCGGCATTGCGACAACGCAGATGCGTGGCCAGATGAAAGCACTCGAAGATCGCGTACAGGCGATTTCTGATGAACTGGACATGCTGGAAAAGCGCGAAGCGGCCCACGCCGGCGCGGCCGGACCGGCCGCGAGCGATCGGAAGTAACAACTGCGGGTCAGCTTTGGACCGTCGACTTAGAAGCCGCGGCCTGCGGAGGCGCAGGGATTGCTTGGGCGCCTCTCTCTGGGAGGACGCTCATTGGGCGCTCAGCCCCCATTCGATGCACTCAGTTGGCATTAAAAGTGCATTATTTGGCTGCCGGGGCCACAGGTTTCTTGGAGGAAATGAAATGAAACGCATGCTAACAGGCCTTGCTGTCGCGGCGAGTTCGCTGCTGCCCTTGACGCCCACGATTCGTGCCGATGACATTTCGCAGTTTCGCGTTCAACCCGTCGGCGTGATTGCTCCGTGGCGTGGCTGGGGCGTCGCGCGGCCGTACGGAGCCCCGCTAGGTTACAACAACGGCCGCTATGGCGTGCGCGGGTATCGCGGTGGACCGTACTATGGCTACGGCTATCGCCCGTACGGCTACTCGTGGTACTAAAGGGACGAGAATCGGCGGCGAGTTCCCGAAGGCTTTGACAAGCCTTTGGGGACTACGCTGCTGTCTCCGCGGCGCGTTTCTGCCGACGGCGCTTAAGCAAGCGCAGTTCGTTGCCGCTAGCATCTCGTGAAACGTCGTCCATGAGCGTACGAATAAGCACTAATCCACGCCCTCGTTCTAAGTGCAGCGTGGCTGGATCGTGCGGATCGGGAGCGTTGGCGGCGTTGAAACCTCGGCCGCTGTCGCGGATCACGAAACGCACTTCGTTTTGCCCCACCGCGACCTCGAAGAACAGCTTGCGATCGCAATACGGTGCCTGCGCGCGGCGCTCGGCCACGGGATCCCGCGCATTCGGCTCGAGCAGGCTGGCGCGCGATTCTTCGATGTCGTCGGGGCTAAGTTCCAGATTGCCGTGATAGACGGCGTTGCACAGCGCCTCTTCCAGCGCCACGCCCACCTGCACGCGCGCCGCGTCGTCCACGGCGTTCATCGTGGCCAGCATGTCTTGCACCTGGTCGACCAGCGGCGAGATCAGCGTCGTGTCGTTGTCGAGCACGAACGACAATCGCCGTTCGTCCAAGTTGTCCATCAACCGCCGATGCTGTTGGTTGTTCCGCGCGACGTTCAAGACGCCGAGCACGGTTTCCAGCAGGTAACGGGCCAATTCCCCCTTCGGCACGTAGCTGGCCGCTCCTGAGAGCAGCGCCTGCACCGCGACGTCCTCGCTACCGTGCGCCGTCATGAGGATGACGGGAACCAGCGGATACTTGTTGCGGATCGTCTCGACCAATTGCAGCCCGTTCATCACCGGCATCTGCAAATCGGTAACGACGATCGCCGGCCGTTCGGAGGCAATGCTCGAAAGTGCCTCGCTGCCGTCGGCGGCAAACAATACTTTCAGATCGGGACTTTTCTCCAATAGCCTGCCAGCGAGCAATCGATCGACAGCCGAATCATCGACGATGAGCACCGTGTCCATGACGCTGGCTCCCAGCCGCGAATGAATTGACCCAGACAATCGCACGCGCCGGCAAACGCTTTATGCGTACTCGCTTTCGCGCGCAGCATCAAGCATGTTGGAAAATCGCGCTAACATGCGCCTCACATCGCCCCTTCTTCGGGCCAGAGGAACAGCAGCCCGAGCAGCCCCAAAATCAACACCGCCAGCAGCAGCATGCCCGCCGCGCCAAGGGCGTCTTTCAAGTCTTCCCAACGCCTCTGCCACTTGCGGTTCAGACTCATGACGACATTGTAACGAAGTTCAGAGCAAAATGTACTATGGGGGGATAACCCCACCCGGCGTGGTCAGGCTCGCGACACGCAAGTCGGGTGCTTGAAGCCAGCGCGAGCTACGTGGTAACATCGTGGGATTTTAGACCCAGCGTGCTTGTCGACCTCCTCGCGCCGTGCGGGAGCCGCGCCCGCCCCCGGGGTCGTACACCGCAGTTGCGAGGTGCCCCAGCCCGTGCCGCGTCGTGATGATCTGCACAAGATTCTGCTCATCGGTTCCGGGCCGATCGTCATCGGCCAAGCTTGCGAGTTCGATTATTCAGGCACCCAGGCCTGCAAAGCCCTCCGCGAGGAAGGCTACGAAGTCGTCCTGATCAACTCGAACCCGGCCACGATCATGACCGATCCGGCCACGGCCGATCGGACCTACATCGAGCCGCTAACCTGGCAGATGATTGCCAAAGTGATCGAGGCCGAACGCCCCGATGCCGTGTTGCCGACGCTCGGTGGCCAAACCGGGCTCAACCTGGGCATGGATCTGGCTAAGCACGGCGTGCTCGAGAAGTATGGCGTCGAGATGATCGGCGCTCGCCCCGACGTGATCGCCAAGGCCGAAGACCGCGCGCTGTTTAAGGCGGCGATGGAAAAGATCGGTCTCGAGGTGTGCCATGGCCGCACGGTGAACACCATGGCCGAGGCCCGCGAGGCGATGCAGGAAATCGGTCTGCCGTGCGTCATCCGTCCTAGCTTCACGCTCGGCGGCAGCGGTTCGGGCATCGCTTTCAATCGCGACGAGTTCGATTTCATGGTCGGCCGCGGTCTCGAATTCTCGCCGGTCAACCAGGTGCTGCTCGAAGAGTCGATCTTGGGCTGGAAAGAGTACGAGATGGAGGTGATGCGCGACGTCGACGACAACGTTGTCATCATCTGCTCGATCGAGAACTTCGACCCGATGGGCGTACACACCGGCGACTCGATCACTGTGGCCCCCGCGCAAACGCTCACCGACAAGGAATACCAGCGGATGCGCGACGCCTCGCTGGCCGTGATCCGCGAGATCGGCGTCGAAACCGGCGGCTCGAACATCCAGTTCGCCATCGATCCCCAGACCGGACGGATGATCGTCATCGAGATGAACCCCCGCGTCAGCCGCTCGAGCGCCCTGGCCAGTAAGGCCACCGGCTTCCCGATCGCCAAGATCGCCGCCAAGCTGGCGGTCGGCTATCGCCTGCACGAGTTGGCCAACGACATCACCCGCGAAACGCGCGCCTGCTTCGAGCCGACGATCGACTACGTGGTGACGAAAATCCCACGCTTCGCCTTCGAGAAGTTTCCCGAGGCCGACAGCACGCTCACCACGCAGATGAAAAGCGTCGGCGAAACGATGGCCATCGGCCGCACGTTCAAGGAATCGTTCCAGAAGGCGCTGCGCGGCCTGGAGGTTGGCAGCTTCGGCTTCGGCTGCGATGGAAAAGACCTATGGGGGACCGACCAGCAACCTTCGCGCGAGACGATTCGCTCCAAGCTCGCCACGCCCGGACCCGACCGCGTGTGGCACTTGCGCTACGCGCTCAAAAGCGGCATGACGGTCGACGAGATTTATGCCATCACCGCGATCGATCCGTGGTTCCTCGACAACTTGCTGCAAATCGTCGAGATGGAACTGGCGCTGCGCGGCATTGGTGGGCTTGAGGAGTGCAGCGACGCACTGCTCCGCCGGGCCAAGCAATTCGGCTTCTCCGACCGTCAGTTGGCCACCCTCTGGAACACCTGCGAGTCGCTGGTCCGTGCCGACCGCAAGCGCCGCGGCATCACCGTGACGTTCAAGAGCGTCGACACCTGCGCCGCCGAGTTCCGGGCCTACACGCCGTACTACTATTCGACGTACGAGGACGAAGACGAGGTGCCGCCGAAGCCCGCGGGCGGCAAGCGCGTGATGATCCTCGGCGGTGGGCCGAACCGTATTGGCCAGGGGATCGAGTTCGATTATTGCTGCTGCCACGCCAGCCTCGCACTGCGCCAGCTCGGGATCGAAAGCGTGATGGTCAACAGCAATCCCGAGACGGTGAGCACGGACTACGACACCAGCGACCTGCTGTTCTTCGAACCGCTCACGACCGAGGACGTGTTGAACATCGTCGACGCGGTCGAACCTGACGGCGTGATCGTGCAGTTCGGCGGACAAACGCCGTTGAACCTGGCTCGCGGTCTGGCCGATGCCGACGTGCCGATCATCGGCACCAGCGTCGAACGGATCGAAGAAGCCGAGGACCGCGAGAAGTTCCAGCAGCTCCTGCATCGCCTGCGGCTCAAGCAGCCGGCCAACGGCATTGCCCGCACGATGGACGAGGCCCACCGCGAGGCCGAGAAGATTGGCTTTCCCGCGCTCGTGCGCCCCAGCTTCGTGCTCGGCGGCCGTGCGATGGAAATCTGCTACGACTCGGCACAGCTCGAGCGGTTCGTGGCCGAGGCGTTCGTGGTGGCCCAGGGGCAGCCGGTGCTCATCGACCGGTTTTTGGAAGATGCCGTCGAGGTGGACGTCGACGCCGTGGCCGATGCCGATCGCTGCATCGTCGCCGGCGTGATGGAGCACATTGAAGAGGCGGGCGTACACTCGGGCGACTCGGCGTGTGCCCTGCCGCCGTATAGCCTGCCGCCGGCGGTCGTCGCCGAGATTCACGAAGCCACGGTGAAGCTGGCCCGGCAACTCCAGGTTCGCGGCCTGATGAACATCCAGTTCGCCGTCAAGAAAGAGGACGGCCGCGACACGGTGTACGTGCTCGAAGTGAACCCGCGCGCCAGCCGCACCGCGCCGTTCGTCTCGAAGGCGACCGGCCTGCCGCTGGCCAAGGTGGCGGCGAAGGTGATGGTCGGCGTATCGCTGGCCGAGCAGGGGATCGACAGCGATCCGATCCCCAGCCATGTTTCGGTCAAGGAGAGCGTCTTCCCGTTCGTGAAGTTCACCGGCGTCGACATCGTACTGGGCCCCGAGATGAAATCGACCGGCGAGGTGATGGGGATCAGCGATCGGTTCAGCATCGCGTTCGCCAAGAGCCAGCTTGCCGCCGGCGTGGTGCTGCCGACGAGCGGCAACATCTTCATCAGCCTGTCAGGGCCGACGAAGAAACACGCCTGCCGCCTTGGTCAGCACCTGGTCGACCTGGGCTTCAGGCTCCTGGCGACCGAAGGGACCGCCGGCGTGCTGCGCAAAGCAGGTATCCCGGTGCGCGAGCTGAAGAAGTTGCAGGAAGGGCATCCGAACCTGCTCGACTTCCTGATCAATGGCGAAGTGCAACTGATCATCAACACCCCCAGCGGCAAGGGAGCCCGGACCGACGAAGGACGCATCCGCGCCGCCGCCGTCAGTCACGGTGTGCCGTGCATCACCACCATCCCCGCCGCCGACGCCTGCGTGCTGGCCATGGAAGACCTGCGCGAAGAAGAAATGACCGTGCAGGCGCTGCAAGACCGCTTCCCGGTCGCGGCCAGGTAGAATGGCCAGGAAGGCGTTCTCGCTTTTCGATACTCGGAGCAGCGACCCATGCAGCGCGAATTCAGCGTGATTATCGAACAGGATGAAGAAGGTGTTTTCGTCGGCACTGTTCCCGAATTGCGTGGCTGCCATACACAGGCCAAGTCGCTTGACACCCTAATGAAGCGCATTCGTGAGGCGGTCGATTTGTGCTTAGAGGTCGAAGGTGCGGATGCCCCAGCGACTACGTTCGTCGGCATCCAGCGGATCGTGGTTGAGCGATGACCAAGCTGCCGGCGCTACGTGGCAAACAGCTCATTGCGGCCCTAGCGAAAGCAGGCTTCGACGTCGTACGGATTCGCGGCAGTCACCATTTTCTGCGCCACTCCGATGGCCGAACGACCCTCGTTCCTGTCCATGCGGGCGAAACGATCGGCCCGGGCTTGCTGCGAGCGATCCTGCGAGACGCTGAGATCAGTCGCGAACAGTTCGAGGCGCTGCTTTAGTCGCCGCTGGCTTGACCGGGTGGCAATGTCGGGGTGGCATTCTCGCGGCGGGCTAGGCGTCGCCCCCGGCAGCGGCAGTCGCCACGCTTGCCGACGCGTGAGCCCGCAGGTGTTTCGGCAGAACGACGTCGCTGGCGAGCCCCGCCCACTTCAAGGCTCGAATAAAGTAATAGTTCAAATCGAACTCGTACCAGCGCCGCTGCACCGAAGCGCTGGTCGGATCGTGGTGATGGTTGTTGTGCCAGCCTTCGCCGCCGGTGATGAACGCGACGAACCAATTGTTGCGGCTGTCGTCGTCGGTGGCGAAATTGCGATAGCCGAACATGTGGGTCAGCGAGTTGACCGCCCAGGTAATGTGCCAAACATACACCGTCCGCAGCAACACGCCCCACACCAGCAAGCTCAGCCCGAATTGCAGCCCGGCGATCGCTTGGCCAGTTGCGGCCCAGCCGATGGTCAGGCCGGCCAGGAAGAACAGCAGCCCATGTCCGAGGTAGATCAACGGGGCGATCGACCGATGCTTTTCGAGGTACATGTAGAACGGATCGCGCAAAATGTCGCGCGCGTATTTGTCGTAAGCGGCGACGCGCAAGGTTTCGTGGTTGTCGACAAACAGCCAACCCACATGCGACCAGAAAAATGTCACCAAGGGGCTGTGCGGATCGTCCTGCTCATCGGAATGTTGATGATGTTTGCGGTGCCAGCTCACCCAACGCGCCGGCGTATCCTGAGCGCAACACAGCGCTATGACGACAAACGTCCGTTCGAGCCACTGCGGCACACGAAAGCTGCGGTGCGTGAGCAGGCGATGGTAGCCGATAGGCACGCCAAGCTGCCCGAAGACGTTGACGCCCAGCACCATCGCCGCGAGCCCGGTCCAGCTAAACAGCCACGGAATCAGCACGCACATCGCCAGCAGATGGATGACGACGATCGACGCAACGTAGTCCCAACGGATCACGGCCGAGTCGACGGACTTGGGTAGCGCGAGCGAACGGCGCGCTTCGTTGCGGGTGGCTTCCAGCACGTTTCCCGACAAACATTCTTGCGCAACCAAATGGCATCCCTTAAACTGGCGGCGGTGCGGCTCGTCACTCCCCTTGTTGGTTATCGCATGAATCGAGAATTGCTCCAGCTGCGTAATTTTGATTTGTTACAAAAGAGCAACACACTGGGTAAGACTGGCAATCCATGGCGACAAATCGCGTGGGAAAGTACTCATCGCGCGGCTGACACAAGCGAAAAGAGGGATCAATGACAACGAGGATCTTCGTCCCGGGCCGCTCGTGGAGCCGGCGGGAGTTTCTGGTTGCCGGCGGCGCATTCGCCGCTTGGCCACAGTTGGCGGCGCCGCAGAGTGCCCTCGCACGGCGGCGGATTGCGCTGAAAGATTATCCGTTCCAGCTCGGTGTCGCTTCGGGCGATCCTGTGCCCGAAGGGTTCGTGATCTGGACGCGCCTGGCCCCCGAGCCGCTTACTGGCGGCGGCATGCCTAGCGAGAATGTCGAAGTCGATTGGCATGTATCGCTCGACGAGCGTTTCAAGCAGATCGTCGCCCGCGGCACCGCGATCGCCGCGCCCGAGCTGGCTCATAGCGTACATGTCGAAGTCGACGGCCTCGAGCCGGGCCGCTGGTACTGGTACCAATTCTCAGCCTCCGGCGAGACGAGCCCCATCGGCCGCGCCCGCACCGCGCCCCCGGCCGATGACGTGCCTCAGCGGCTGCGCTTCGCGTTCGCGTCGTGTCAGCACTACGAGCAAGGCCTGTTCACTGCCTACGAGCACATGGCCCGCGAGGAACTGGACCTGATCGTGCACCTCGGCGATTACATCTACGAGTATGGCGCCAAGGAAAAACTTGTCCGCAAACACGTCGGCCCCGAGTGCATCACACTCGACGAGTACCGCAACCGGCACGCCCAGTACAAGACCGACGAGCATCTGCGGGCGGCTCACGCCATTTGCCCGTGGCTGGTGACGTGGGACGACCACGAGTTCGACAACGACTACTCGAATGACGTTTCCGAAGAGGCCGGCGTCGATCCCAAGCTGTTCCTCTCGCGGCGAGCCCGGGCCTACCAGGCCTACTACGAGCACATGCCGCTCCGCCGCGCGCAGGTGCCGATGGGCCCCGAGATGCTGCTCTACCGTCGGGCCAGCTTCGGATGCCTCGCTCAGTTCGCGATCCTCGACGAACGGCAATACCGCACCGATCAGCCCGGCGGCGGCAAGAACGTCCCCCCGCCTCCCGAAGCGCTCGATCCCAAGGCGACGCTGCTCGGTGACAAGCAGGAGCAATGGCTGTACGCGACACTCAGCGCGTCACCGGCGCGCTGGAACGTGCTGGCCCAAGGGGTGATGATGGCCCGGGTCGATCGCAAGCCGGGGGACGAAGTCGGCTACAGCATGGATCAATGGCCCGGCTACGAAGCGAACCGCCAGCGCATGCTGCGCTATTTCGCCGATCATCGTCCATCGAACCCGGTGGTCATCACCGGCGACATCCATTCGAATTGGGTGAACGATCTGCAAGTCGGCCCCGGCGACGCCAAGTCGCCGATCGTCGCCACCGAGTTCGTCGGCACGAGCATCAGCTCCGGCGGCAACGGTTCACAGACCGGCAAGGACACCGAAGGCGTGCTCGCCGAGAACCCGTTCGTCAGGTTCTACAACCGCGAGCGCGGCTACGTTTCGTGCGAAGTCACTCCGGAGCGCTGGACGAGCCACTATCGCGTCGTCGAAGACATCACCAAACCCGGCGCCCCGCTCGTCACGCGCAAAAGCTTCATCGTCGAATCCGGCCGCTGCGGCGTGCAGGACGCTTAACGGCCCCGGAAAGGGAGATGCGGAGATACCAAGCGAGATGGGGATGAGCAAGTCGCCAACGGCTCGGCAGCGCGATACCGGACCAAACATGATCCTGCTGAAATCGGAAGAACATTGCGGGCCACTTTCCGAAAGCCGCTTCTAACGATGACAAAACTTGAGTTATGGAGCGCTGTTCTTGGTCCTTTGACCGGCGGAATACTCGTGTACGTTACGCAGAGCCTTACTGAGCGGCGTGAACGTCGAAACCGCCGGGACGAGCTGCGCCTTGGACTATACCTTGAAGTCGTCGACTTGATCCTCGACAACGAGCGTGCCATCGCCGAAAGAGGCGCCGAAGCTCAAATTCCGCCGATCGACCTCCAAGCGAAAAGACTACGAGTCCGCCATCGCCTCCGTCTGCTTGCGTCGCGGCCCGTAGTGGCGGCATACGATTCATACTCGAGTCTTGTCTTCCGAGAGACAGCTCAACCAATCCAGCTCCGGCCGCTGGATCCAGAAGAGGTCGCCACAAAACGCGATAGGGTTTGTGGACCTCATGGCCAAGGACTTCGGCAACTGACCGTTTACCTTCCGCATCCCCTCACCGCGTTTCATCCCCACCTCTCCCTTTCTGGCCGTGAATGGTGAATCGCACTTCGATCGGCAGATGGTCGGATTCGATGAACGGCCCGACATGGCGGTCGATGATCGTGATATCCTCGGATACCAGGCAGTGATCGATCGGCAGCCGTAGTGCCGGCGGGGCTATGAAGGGGAAATCGAATTGCCAGGTCGGCTGGATGCCGCGTCCCAGGCGGCTGTCGATCAGCCTCGTCTCACGCACCAGATCCTGAAAGTACGGCGACCAACTGGTGATGTTCAGGTCGCCGGCCACGATCCGTGGCCCCGATTGCCGGCGAACGACCGTGGCCAGGTGCACCAGCGCCTCGTTGCGCCTTTGCGCGGCCGATGCGCTAATCGGCGGCGGCGGATGGGCGCCGATGACCGCCAACGGTCGCCCGTCGATCGTAAGCCGCGCGATGACCAGCGGCACGCCCGAAGATGATTCCTCGACCTCGACCGCATCGAGCGGCACGCGGCTCAACAGCGCCAGGCCAAAACTGTCCTCGCGCGCGAAGACGTGCATCGTCGGGTAACGGCTGCGCAGCGCCTCGAGCGATTCGGCCCACTCGGGTGTGATTTCGATCAGCAGCACCAGGTCGGCACCATTGTCGCGAAGATAGTGCACCGCCGGCAGATGATCGGTCGACCAGCGGAACACGTTGGCAGAGACAATATGAATCGGCCGAGTCGCCACCGGACGACCGTCGCTGGTCGACGCGAAATACAACGGCGCCACGTACCAGAAGTTCCACGCCGCGAGTGCCCCGGCGATCGCGGCGATCGCAAATCGTCGGCCGAGCAGGAATATGGGTGCCGCCAGGCCGAGCGCCGCTGCGTAATGGGCGCGGAAATGCGTGGCCAGTTCGAGCACCCAATTGTAACGGGCGACCGCGGCCGCCAGCGTAAGCGCCACGACGACGGCGGTCGCCGCGACCAGCAACGTCCAGCCGGCCCCCCGGGCCAGCGATGCCGACGGCGCGTCAGTTGACTTCATACACGATCCGTCCGTGGCGCTGGGCTCGCGAAATCCGATCCGTGGCATACAGCCCAGCGAGCACGAACTCGACGCAGGCGGCGCGCATCGCCGGGTCGCTGGCGGCGTTGACCTCGAACGCCTTTTCCCACGCCGGCGGCACGCGCTTCAGACGGTCGACGTACGCCGACGAAGGGAGCATATCGCCGACCTCGATCTTCACGCCTTCGCTGAAAATCTTGGCGATCTCTTCCAGCCCGTTCCGCTCGACGTACTCCTCGAACACGGTGCGGATCGCCTCGGCCAGGATGGCGTCGAGCACCTGTCGCTCCGACATCTGGTGGCTGCCCATCATGTCGAGCTCGAGCTTGCCGAGCGATGACGAGTACAAGTGCCCCAGGTCGCTGACGCGCGGCACCGCGGGCCGCTCGCCGAGCCGGGCGGCACGTTGGCGGGCCGCGGCAATCATGGTGCGGAAGTTAGCGATCGAGAATCGCGCGCTCACGCCCGATTGATGATCGATGAATTTGCTCTTGCGCGCCGCGATGGTCATCTCCTCGACGATCTCGCGCATGAAGTACGGCACAGCGACCGGGAATTCGCCGTTGAGGTCGATACCAGCCTCCTGCTCGACGATCTGGATGCCCAGCTCGCGCTCGACCGGGTAGTGTGTGTGGATTACCGAGCCGATGCGATCCTTGAGCTGCGGGATCACCTTGCCCGAGCGGTTGTAGGTGGTTGGGTTCGCCGAGAACAGGATCAGCACGTCGAGATCGAACTTCACCGGGTAGCCGCGGATTTGCACGTCGCGCTCTTCAAGGATGTTGAACAGGCCGACTTGCACCAGCTCGTCGAGCTCGGGCAGTTCGTTCATGGCGAAGATGCCGCGGTGCATGCGCGGGATGAGGCCGAAGTGCAGCGCCTCCTCGGCCGACATGCTGGTGCCGCCGGCCAGCTTCGCCGGATCGATCTCGCCGATGATGTCGGCGAACTTAGTACCCGGCGCCAGGCGCTCGGCGTAGCGATCTTCGCGCCGCCACCAGGCGATCGGCACGTCGCGCTCCTCGTGCTCGGCGACGAATTGTTTTCCGGCGCGGCTAATCGGCCGGTAAGGATCGTCGTGCACCGGCACGTCGGGCAGGGCCAGGTACGGTATTTCGGCATCGAGAAACCGGACCAGCGAGCGCATCAGCCGGCTCTTGGCCTGCCCCTTTTCGCCGAGAAAGAGCATGTCGTGCTCGGCGATCAGCGCCAGGTTGACCTCGGGAATGACGGTGTTCTCGTAGCCGACGATGCCGGGAAAAAGCTCGTCCCCCGCGGTAAGCATCCGCAGGAAGTTATCGCGAATCTCGCGCTTGACGGTCTTCGATTGCCAGCCGCTAGCGCGCAAGTCGTGCAGATTGGTGGGGAGCATGTTTGTCCGTTGTCAGTGGTCCGTTGCCCGTTGCTTCGTGTGGTAGGCCATCTATTTTCGCAAGCAACTGACAACTGACAACCGACCACGGACTACTACCGACAATGCTTCCATAGATTGAACGTGATGTGGGCCTGTCCCTGATGGTGCCCTTCGTGCCAGCCGAGGATGTGCAGGACGTCGAGCATCGTGAGTTGGCGAACCGCTAAGGATGGGGGGATTTCGCCGAGACGGTCGTCGCCATAGTCGTGCAAGGTTTCGAGAAGCCGCTGGCGTGAACGTTCCAGCACACGGCGGATTTGCACGGCCGAGGGGATGTCGTCGTCCGGCGTGCTGCCGCCGCGAAAACGCGGCCACAACTCGGTGAACTCGCCCGGCTTCTGCGGGGCGAGTCGTTCGCTCGCGAACAGTTCTTCAGTGACCCCAATGTGCATCAACTGCCAGGCGATGTGCGCCCGGCCGGCTCCCGGTCGCCAGCCGAACACTGCCGTTGGATCGGGTTGTTGCTCGAGCTGCTCGAGCAGCCCGAGCGTGCGCCTGCGGTTGGCGCGATACGCGGGAACGAAGACGTCGACAATGCTCATGCGAGGATCCGTGACAAGTCGGTCGAATGGTGGCGTTCAGAATAGCGCGTTAGTGGCCTTTTTACAATCGACGGCAGCCGATTATGCTTTTCAGCATGAGCAACGTCACGAACGAACCTGCAACGCGCAAGCCGAAGTTCTTGTACTTCGACTTGGGCAACGTACTGCTGAACTTCAGCCATCGCCGCGCGGCCGAGCAGATGGCCGCCGTGTGCGACACGACTGCTGAGCGGATGTGGGCGACGGTGTTCGATGGCGGGATGAACCACCGGCTCGACGCCGGCACGCTGACCACGCAAGACTTTTACACTGCGCTGTGCGACGGCTTCGCATGCCGACCGGACTTCGAAGCGCTCTGCCTCGCGGGCTCCGATATCTTCGAGGTGAACTACTCGATGCAGGCGGTCGTCGCCGCCTTGTCGCTGGCCGGTTATCGGCTGGGACTGCTCTCGAACACCAGCGATCTGCACTGGCGGTTCATCACGGCGGGGCGATACGCGCTGGTGCCGGGGATGTTCGAGCGCACGATCCTCAGCTTCGAGCATCGCGCGATGAAGCCCGAGCCCGAAATCTTCCGCATCGCGGCGGCCGAGGCCGGCGTCGAGCCGCACGAGGTGTTTTATGTCGACGACCTCCCCGCGAACGTGGCCGGTGCCCGGGCCGCGGGATTCGATGCCGTGCAGTACACCGACACGGCCAGCTACGTGGACGAGCTGCGCCGCCGAGGCGTGTGCATCAATTACTAATGATCCTCAGAGAACTAAAGGAACCATTGGGTGCCATGCTCACGCCGCGTGAGCATGCCCACGGCGGCACGTGGGCATGGCACCCAAGGGTCACCCAAGGGGCATCGCACTTGCCACATTTTGAACGTCGCCCTATCATCAACCGCTGCTGGAAACTCATCGCAATAGGAGCTCCCGAGCGTGGCACAAGTCGAAACGAAGCTGCCGTACAAAGTCGCCGATATGTCGCTGGCCGCGTGGGGTCGCAAGGAAATCATGCTGGCCGAGAACGAGATGCCCGGCCTCATGGCGTTGAGAGAAAAGTACGGCAAGACCAAGCCGCTGGCCGGGGCCCGCGTGGCCGGCTGCCTGCACATGACCATCCAGACCGCGGTGCTCATCGAGACGCTCAAGCACCTGGGGGCCGAGGTCACCTGGAGCAGTTGCAATATCTTCTCGACGCAGGATCACGCCGCCGCCGCGATCGCCGAGGCGGGCTTCCCGGTGTACGCCTGGAAGGGGATGACCAACGAAGAGTTCGACTGGTGCATCGAACAGACGCTGCACTTCCCGTCGGGTGAGCCGCTGAACATGATTCTCGACGACGGCGGCGACCTGACGGCCATGGTCCACCACAAGTATCCTGAACTGCTCGGCGGCATCCGCGGCCTCAGCGAAGAGACGACCACCGGCGTTCACCGCCTGTACCAGATGCACGAGCGCGGCGAGCTGCGGGTGCCGGCGATCAACGTGAACGACTCGGTGACCAAGAGCAAGTTCGACAACCTGTACGGCTGCCGCGAATCGCTAGCCGACGGCATCAAGCGCGCCACCGACGTGATGGTGGCGGGCAAGATGGTGGTGGTGGCCGGCTACGGCGACGTAGGCAAGGGATGCGCCCATTCGATGCGTTCGCTGGGCGCGCGGGTGATCGTCACCGAGATCGATCCGATCAACGCCCTTCAGGCGGCGATGGAAGGCTACGAAGTGACGACCATGGAGCAGGCCGCAGGGCGCGGCAACATTTTCGTCACGGCGACCGGCAATCGCGACATCATCCTGGGCGAGCACATGAAGGCGATGCCCAACGACGCGATCGTTTGCAACATCGGCCACTTTGATCTGGAGATCGATATGGCCTGGCTCAACGGCCAGTTGGGCAAGGGAGTGAAGAAGCTCGAGATCAAGCCGCAGGTCGATCGCTACACGTTCGCCAATGGCAAGAGCATCCTCGTGCTGGCCGAGGGGCGGCTGGTGAACCTGGGCTGCGCGACCGGCCATCCGTCGTTCGTGATGAGCACGTCGTTCACCAACCAGGTGATGGCGCAACTGGCGCTGTGGACCGAGACCGACAAGTTCCCGGTTGGCGTGCACACGCTGCCCAAGAAGCTCGACGAAGAAGTGGCCCGGCTGCACATCGACAAGCTCGGCGTAAAACTGACCAAGCTCACGAAAGCGCAGTCCGATTACCTCGGCGTGCCGGCCGAAGGCCCGTACAAGCCCGATATTTATCGGTATTAAGGCGACTGCGAATCATCTGTAAGGTTCCCGACCTTCCGGCCGGCGCGCAGCAGGCTCCAGCCCAGGGCCGCGACCATCACCACGATCACGCTGCCCAGGAACCACCAGTTGTCGAGCAGGTGGCCGGCCAGTCGGTTCATTTCGACAATGTACGCGGTGTTGTCCTGCTGCGGACCGAGGTGCACGTCGACCGGGTGAAAATTCTCGTCGCGCAAGGCCGCGAGCACCGTTGCGGTTTCGTACCGCGCGGGCTCGGCATCGTCGGAGCCGTAGTACACGCGGTAGCGCCGCTCGGGCTGAGCGAGAAATACCACCTGTAGCGCCGGCCCCTCTCCGCGGATCTTCGTGATCGCCAGCGGTGGATTGTCCTGATTGTCGATCACCAGATGGTAGCTTTCGGCGCGGCGCTGGCCGAAGCGGATGGTGTCTTGTGCGTGGTGATAGTCGCGAAAATCGAAGCTGGAGATTCTCGCTTCGCCCACGGCTTGCCAACGTGACGAGCCGTGATGCGCGGTCGGCGCCTCGACGCTCACACGGCGTGAATAATTGCGGCTGCTCGATTCGATCGCCAAGCTGGTGAGCGGCTGCCGCTCGGTCGGGATCGTGACGACGGTTTGCTTCTTATCGGGAATCTGTGTCGTGGTGAAACCGGTGAGCGTGTAGGTCTGATCGAGCGCTTGGCGAACTTTCGGCTTCGTCTCGTCGTGCCAGGCTTGGATCTTGTCGATGCGGATCGGGTCGCGGACGACCGTCTTCTTTTCCGCACGTTCGATCTCGGCCCCTTCGCGGAACGTGCGCCGCAGCTCTTTGAAGACCAATTCCTTTTCGCCGATCGCGTCGTGGATGGTGATCTTCAGATGCTGTGCATTGGTGCTCGGCAGCTTGATCTCACGATTGCTGACGTCCATGAACTGCGCGTAATCGAAGATCAGCGCACCCCTGACCAGCAACGCCCACTGCTCACCGTCGACCGATTCGTCGACGTCGACAAGCCGTTCGAAGTTTTTCTGCTGCGTGACGAGGGTGACACCGTCGATAGCCCCCTTGGGCGAATTCTCGGGCCGCCGCACGTGCAGTTCGATGCTGCCGCCGTCGACCGTGAGCGTCACCAAGTCCAGGGCGAACGTCAACCGGGTCGTCTCCGGCTGGTATTCCGAGGCCGGCTCGACCTGGTACGGCGTCTCGACGTCGGCATCGTCGATCACGCGCAGGTCAGGCAGGCAGTCTCGCGTTTGGGCGTAAATGTCAGTGTCGATTCGAAAGGCCACGATCTCGTCGGCCGTGGGGCTTGCGCGGTCGATCGCCTTCCAGTAGCGCAGCGGCGAAAGTTCTGCAACTGCTGCACGCGAGGCAACCAGCAGCGAAGCCAAGATCAGCAAGGCGCGCTTTGCGGTGACCATCAGTAACTCGCTCCGTCGGTCAAGTTTCTTCAGGAGCAGAGGATTCGAGTCCCGCGCCGAACCGGTTCTGATACTTCAGATAGATGAACGAGCCCGACAACACCAACAAGCCCAAGATCAGGAACGCGATGATGCGGTAGATCGGATCGAGCCGGGCCAGGTCGGACAGGAACACCTTGGCGCAGACCACGGCGAACAGTCCCAGAGCAATGTACCGCAGCCAAGGGATGTTCCTCCAGATGCCGGGCAACAAGCAGCCGATGGCGAACAACGACCAAAGGATCGAAACTCCGCCGACTTGCATGCCGGGGATGAAATGGGCCAGCACCGTGTTCGTTTCCAGCGAGAGGTACACGAACAGCAGAGCCAATGCCGTGACGCCGGCGAGAATGCCGAAGCTGCGCGAGTCGGTCTCGCCGCTCAGGAGGCGAGCGCCGCCGGCGAGCAACGCCACGACCACTCCAAAGTCAAGCAGCCGCATGCTGGCTTCGAGCAGCGAGTATTCGCCCAGCGGATCGTAGGTCCAATCAGTCAAGTGCCAGCTCGCCACGTCGAACAGCAACAGTTTGGCGATCACGATCGCGCCGCAGACGCCGAGCAACTGTACGTAGACCGGTTCGCGGGTTCGATGATAGCCGCGCAGGATCAAGGCCCCCAACGCAACCCAAAGGATGGTAAGCGCCGGCAGCCGCAACGGAACGAAGAAGTGGCCGAGCGAACGGCTCACCTCGAGTTGCAGATAGATAAACAGCACCAACAATGCCGCGACGGCGCCGACGCCCATCGCCCACCGCTCGCGCAGCCACGGCGTCATATCATTGTCGCGGTCGATGGGACCGCCCGCGGTGCGTGACGAGGCGCCGAGCAGCCACACGCCCAAGGCCAACGAGCCGATCGGCGTGCCGAACAGCACCATTCGCTGTGCCAGCCGCCATAGGTAATCGCCGACGGCTAACGGTTCGTCGGCGGCGCGCGACGCCGGGCCGTACTGCACCGGCAGATCGTAGAACAGCATCCGGCCGACGACGATGGCGTACAGCAGATACGCCACGTGCCGCAGGAATACGCTGTTCAGCTTGCCGGCGATCCACAACATCACGGCGGCCTGGATCGCCCAGCTCACGGTGATCCATTCGCGCGAAATGACCAACGGAATCGTGATGGCCAGGAAAAACGCAGCCAGTCCTATGAAGCAGAACAGCAAATCGCGATCGCGCGCCCTGCGCAGCAGGAAATACCAGACATGTGCCACATAGAACGCCGCCAAGGCCAGCGTCACGACGGCAACCCACCGGCTATCGTACCGATGATGGACCAGTACGTGGCTGATCGCGTAGAACGTCCCGGCGTTGATAAGCAAGGCGAGCGCTTCGAGCAGCGTCGAGGGCTTGCGATTGACCATCTGGAACAAGAACGTCGCCGATGAAAAGACCACGAAGAACGCTGCCAGGAACGGCATCACCTGCCAGAAATAGCGCGGCTCATAGGCGGTCATCGAACTAAGAAACAGCACGTAGGTGCAACAAAAGCTCAGGTAGCTCAGCAGCCGCCAGTTCTTCTTGTAGCTGACGCCGAGCACGCCGCAGGCAAGGATCAGCATGTACGTGAACAAGCCGACGAAATTGACTTCGCCGGTCGACAGCATCACCGGTGTACCGTAGCCGCCGAGAATGCCGAGTACGGCAATCAGCATCGAGTTGACGCGCACCGCCAGTGCGCCGCTGAAGACCGTGATCACAATCATCAGCCCAAAGGCCGGTGTCATCGGCAGCAGCTTGTAAAAGTGGTACGCGGCAAACACTGCGAAGTACAACGTCGCGATGCCGCCGCCGATCAGCCCTTGCCCCATCACGTGGTACTGCTTGCCGAGCATGCGGATGCCGACCGTGATCATCGCCACGCCGGCCAGGATGGTGATGCCGACGCGGGCATGCGGACCGATCAGGTCGCGCTCGACCGAGTACTTCACGAAGAAGCCCATCGCCATCACCAGGATCACGATCCCCACGCGCAGCAGCCATGTACTGGCGATCGCGTACTCCATCGACACGCCCGTCGGACGGTGCTCGCTGCCGACGACGATCCAGTTCCAAATGCGCGTGACGACTTCCTGCGATGCTTGCTCGAAGCGGCTGGGTGCGGGTGCCTCGTCGATCTCGGCGTCTGTTGCATGCGCGGCGGAGCGGAGCTGCTGCAACTGGGCGTAACGCTGGGCGACGCTCGCCGGTTCTGGCTCAGCGACGGCGAACGATTCCGGTTCTGTCGCCGGGACGCCTGTCGCCGGGACGCCTGTCGCCGGGACGCCTGCCGCCGGGACGCCTGCCGCCGGCTCTTCGATGGCCGATGGTTCCTCGACAACGGCGGCGTCGACGACGGCGGCGTCGACAATCGGCTCGGAAGCGATTGGCTCGGGCGGAGTCGGCTCGGCAACCGGCTCGATCGCTGGTGGCGGCGGTGTGGGAGTTGGTGCGGGCTCGACGACTCGCGGTTCGACGGCAACTGCGGTTTCGTCGTCGGGTGCTTCCTCGACGAACACCGCTTCGAGGTGGTCCGTCTGGTCGCGCAACGCTTGCCGCAGCACCGACATTTCGCGAGTCAGCGATCGCGACAAGTCGTCGAGCCGCCGCGAGACGCTGACCAGCGTACCGACCACCGCGATCGGCAGGCCGAACAGCAACGCGATCGCGATCAATCCGATAAGAAACTCGACCACCGGCGCCCCCGTCGTTGCGATGTCGGCCTCCGCTTTCTTATTCTACGTCACTGGCCCGGCAGTTGGGCTTCGCGATCGAATGAAAACCATACTCACGACCAGACGGCTGTTGCTCCGAGAAATGACGCTCGGCGATCTCGATTTCATGGCGGCCATGCTCGGCGACCCGGAGGTGATGCGGTACTATCCGAAGCCGTGCACCCGCGATGAGGCTGAGGCGTGGATTCGCCGGCAATTTGAGCGGTACCGGCTCGACGGCTTCGGCCGCTGGCTTGCCGCCGCGCGAAACACCGGCGAGCCGGTCGGGCAAGTCGGCTTGGCGACGCAGATGGTCGCCGGCGTCGAGGAGCGCGAGATCGGCTACATCATCCATCGCGCGTTCTGGCGGCAAGGCTTTGCCACCGAAGCGGCGCTAGCCGTGCGCGAATACGCGCTTTGCGAACTACGTTCGAGGCGCGTGATCGCGCTGGTACGCCCCGAGAACGCGCCGTCGCAGGGCGTGGCCCGGCAGCTGGGCATGACGCCGGCTCCTGAGCTGGTGATGCACGCCGACTTAGAACACCTATTGTTTTCCGTCGCCGCGCCATGACGGCTTGCGCCGCCGCGCGCGAGGATGGCGGCGCAGCGGGGCCAATGGCCCGGCCGGGACGATTTGGTCGCTGCGGCAGCGCCGCACCGCGCGGGCGCGTAGCCCCTGGCCGCGACGCTCCGGGTCATCGTCCAAGTCGTACTCGACCGGTTGCCCCGGCCTCAGCCGATCGAATCCGTCGGCCTCGACCGCCGAGGCGTGGAAATAAACGTCGGGCTCATCGGCGCCGGGAGTGATGAATCCAAAGTGCTTCTCCGAGACCAGGCGCTTGATGAATCCAAGAGGCATACTTTCCTGTGGCGGCATACCGCGCGGTGCGCGATCGCTACCGCTCGGCGATCTTGTGGGGCTCGTAGGGATGGTTGCGCTTTTGCAGCACGCGCGCCTCGATGATCTTATCCGGCTCGACATACGGGTTGTCGGAGCGCTCGAACTTGTCGACCACGTCCATACCTTGGATGACCTTGCCGAACACTGTGTGTACGCTATCGAGATGGGGCGTGGCACGGAACGTGATGAAGAACTGCGAGCCGCCGGTGTCGCGCCCTTTGTGGGCCATGCTCAGCGAGCCGCGCTCGTGACGGTGGGCGTTCGACTTGTTGCACTCGCAGGGGATGGTGTAGCCGGGGCCGCCGCGGCCGGTCCCTTCCGGATCGCCACCCTGGGCCATGAACCCGTCGATCACGCGATGAAATTTCGTCCCATCGTAGAACTTTTTCTCGACCAGGTTGATGAAGTTAGCGACCGTGTTCGGCGCCTCGTCTTCATACAGCTCGACGACCACGTCCCCCTTGGTGGTCTTCAGCAATACGCGCGGCAGCGGCTCGGCAGCCTGAACCAGCGCCGTCGCGCTAGCGAACAACATGACCACAGCCCCGAACGCCCGGGCGAGAGAAACTTGCATGATTACTCCTTTCAAAAATGCCCACATCCTCCAGACGACCAGCATAACGGAGCATGCCCGTCGTGGCCAAGAGCGCTGCGCGGCCCCGTTATGGCATGGTCTCCCGACCATGCCATTTGGCAGTGACGCGGTCGGGAGACCGGCCCCAACGAGGGCCGCTCAATCCGATGGAAACGGCGCCGGCTCGCCTTTTAGCTCGTTGAGCGCATTGCAAGCCGCGCGTTGCTCGGCTTCCTTTTTGTTGCGACCCCAGGCGGCTTGGTAGCGCGTGTGGCCAATCTGTGCCGCCACCTTGAAGCATTTGCTGTGGTCGGGGCCCTTTTCGTCGAGCAGTTGGTAGGTCGGCGTCGTGCCGTACTGGCGCTGAGCGAGGTGCTGCAGCAACGATTTGAAATTGGCGCCGTGTTCGCCGCCGGCGGCCAACTCGACCTCGGGGGTGACGTGTGTTTCGATGAATTTCGTGGCCGCGTCGTAACCGCCGTCGAGGTAGATCGCCGCCACCAGCGATTCGAACACGTCGGCCAGCAGCGACGGCGGCACGTTAGGGCTGGTGGTCATCCCCTTGCCCAGCACCAGGAACTCCTCGAGCCCGAGCGCTTCGCTCAGCTTTGCGCACGTTTGCCGGCTAACGACGATCGACTTGATTCGCGTCAGATCGCCTTCCAGGTAGTTCGGGAATCGCTGGAATAGCAGATCGCACACGACCGCGCCCAGGATCGCGTCGCCCAGAAACTCCAGCCGCTCGTTCGACAGCAACCGGTGCTGAGCTCCCGAGGCATGCGTCAGCGCCGAGCGCAGAAATGCCCGGCTGTGAAAGGTGTAGCCGATCCGCTGCTCGCACTCTTCGATGTGCGGTTCGTACGGCTCGACGATGTTCTGTTCGCAAAGCTCCGCCGCAACGCCTTGCGTGGCTTGCTCGGTGCGAAGCGATGCCGACTCGGTCGGCGCGGAAGCGTCGGCTGGTCCTTCGGAAGCCTGGTGGTAGTTGCCGGCTTCGGCCATGCGCTGCGTTCCCCCGAGAGTACGGGTTCTTGCCTTGGGCGCGGGTGTTACTGTAACCCTAAATACAGGCTGTTCTTTTGTCAAACATCTCACCATGGTTAAGCAGGGGGCGACTTACCAAGTTGAAAGGTTTCGCCGCCGCGGAACAGTCGTTGCCGGGCCAAGAAGATGACTGTGCAAGAAGATGCCGGCCGCGGTAACCTCCTCTTGGAATCCGAGGCACTCACTCGGGGCGGGCCGCAGCGACGAACCTTGCGGCACCCGCCACGACTCGCTCAGCTTTAAACCGGAACCCGCTCCGTCACCGGACCGATTCAACCTTTCTCATTGAGGAGATTCGAGATGTTACACCAGTTCGCTCTTTGGAAGCGAAAGGCGGTTGCGGCCGTTGCGATCGCCGCGCTCGTAGGCGGCGCCGCGATCGTCGCTCCGCACGCCATTCCCGCGCCGCTGGCCTGGGCGCAAGCGCCGACCGACAACACCCGTATGACCGGCCCGGCAAACGTCGAACAGGCCAACGGCTTGTCGAACGCTTTCCGGCAAGCGGCGAACACGATTCTGCCGACGGTCGTCACGATCGAAACGCACATCAAGCCTCGCGCCGCGCGCAACGAGAATCCGAAGCGCGTGCCGCGCGAGAACCCGTTCAAGGGCACCCCGTTCGAAGATTTCTTCAACGACGAGAACTCGCCGTTTGGTCCGAATTTCAACGGCGGCGACCATGCGACGCCGCGCCGCAGTGCCGGCACCGGCTCGGGCGTGATCATCGATCCCTCGGGCGTGATCCTCACGAACAATCACGTGGTCGAAGGGGCCGACGAAGTTACTGTCCGCCTGGCCGACGGCCGCGAGTTTACAGCCAACGACATCAAGACCGATCCAGAGACCGATCTGGCCGTGGTGCGCATCAAGGGGGCCGGCACGCTTCCGGCCGCCAAGCTGGGCAACTCCGATGCAATGGAAATCGGCGACTGGGTGATCGCCGTCGGCAATCCGTTCGGGCTCGATCAGACTGTCAGCGCCGGTATCATCAGCGGCAAGGGCCGCGATCTGCGGGCCGGTCAACGCACCCGCTACCTGCAAACCGATGCCGCCATCAACCCCGGCAACTCCGGTGGTCCGCTGGTGAACCTCAAGGGCGAAGTGGTTGGCATCAACACGGCCATCGCCAGCAATAGCGGCGGATACCAGGGCGTGGGCTTCGCCATTCCGGTGAACCTGGCCAAGTGGGTCACGCAGCAGTTGGTGAGCACCGGCAGCGTCCGCCGCGCCTACCTGGGCGTGGGCATCGAGATGCTCAACAACGAGCTGGCCGAGAAGTTCGGCGTCGAACGCGGCAAGGGCGTGCTCGTGTCGGAGATCTTCCCCAACTCGCCGGCCATCGCCGCCGGGTTCAAGGAAGGCGACGTGGTCGTCGAGTTTGCCGGCAAGCCAATCCACAATCCGCGCGACCTGCAAGAGCTGGTCGAGCAGTCGGCCCCCGATTCGAAGCAGAGCGTGAAGGTGTTGCGCGACGGCAAGCCCGTAACGCTCACCGTGCACGTCGAGGCACTGCCGCAGAACTTCGGTCGCACGGCGGCGAACAACCGCCGGCGCGACGAAGACTCGAGCAAGGCCGGCTACCACAACAGCGACCTGGGAATCGAAGTCACCGACGTCACGGCCGAGCAGGCCGAGAAGCTGGGCTTCGCCAACCACAAGGGCGTGGTGGTCAGCGATGTCGAGTCCGATAGCGTGGCCGCCGAGGCGGGGCTGCGCGAAGGAGCGATGATCCTGAAGGTCGGCAACAAGTCGGTCGAGAACGTCGAGCAGTTCAAGGCCGCCATGAAGGACCAATCGGTCGACAGCGGCGTGCTGCTGCTGATCCGCACCGAGATGGGCAACCGGTTTGTTGTCCTACGCAAGAGTTCGTAATCCGCCCCCTACCACTTGCGTATGGATTAGGTTGGCAGCCCGGACTCGCCGCTCCCCTACGGCGACCCGGGCTGCCGATGTTTTTGGGGTGTGCGTTCTCGCATCGTGTCGGGTGGCACTGGCTCTGCCAGTGATCCGGTGGTGGTCGGCACTGGCGAAGCCAGTGGCACACACGCGGCCGTTTTTCGCTTTTTCCCCCGCCAATTCGACGATGACACGGGGTTTCCCGATCCGTACAATCTCCGCCCCCCCGTATAGCCGCTGACCAATCGTCAGCGCGGCGGATGAATTCCAGGGATGATGCGATGCAAACGATCAACGACGTGTCGAAGGTAACCGGCGCCATCGTCACCACGGCCACCAACGCGCTCAGCGACGTCAATCGCTCCGCACGCGTCGGCAACCTGGTGGAAGTGCCGACGATCAAGCTCCCACCGCGTCTGCCGATGCCGTTGCCGACCGACAAATGGCACGGCTGCGGTCACTTTCATCAGCGCGTCGCCGGCGTCACTTTCAAGGGCCGGCAAGCCGTCATCAAAACGTGTACTCAAGGCGAACGCCTTTGGGCATTCCACGACCCCGAGAACAAGCACAGCAACCATGCGATCGTCCTCTCGCGCCAAAACGGCCAGCAAATCGGCCACGTCCCCGATGACACCGCGGCCGATATTCTGCGAGACGCTAACGACGGCAAACGCTTTCTGTTTGTGATCGCCGAAATCACCGGCGGCGGCTGGTTCAAGCGCTACGGCTGCAACTTCGTCGCAGTCACCTTCGCCAAAACAGTCACCGACGACCGGGCATGCCGATACTTGCAATCCCTCGTCGCCGGCGGCTTGTTTCAACGCGTCATGCCTTGGGTGTGACCGTCGATCTCGTGCTAGAGCGCATCGAAGAACGGTCGCATTCACGAGATCACAGCCCCGAGCGCCAGCGAGGGGTCTTGTGCGTACCACGCGATTTCGTGCGATACGCCGTTCAACCAAATAACCCCTCGCTCGCCGGCGATATGCAAGCGCAAGCGGAATAGCACCGCAGAGAGCGCAGAGGACGCAGAGTGATCGCAGAGCAAATGTGGCCCCCGACCGATTCGGCAAGACCACGGATCACACGGATAGCACTGATAGAAACGACCGTCGGCATCCGTGATATCCGTGTCATCCGTGGTTGTCTTGATCAAATCCCTCCGCGTCCTCTGCGCCCTCTGCGGTTCAATGCCTGACGGCCCAATCGACGGCGACGTTTCACGTCCAAAAGCTGCGGTCGAGCATGCGGTAGTTGATGGCTTCGCTGAGGTGGGCGGCGGTGATGCGGTCGCTCGGTTCCAGGTCGGCGATCGTGCGGGCGACGCGCAGGATTTTGTCGTGAGCGCGTGCCGAGAGGCCTAGTTCGTTCATGCCGGCACGGAGAATCGCGGTCCCCTCGTCATCGAGTGCGCAGTGGGCGCGAATTTGCCGCGGGCCCATGTGGGCGTTGAAGCGAGTCTTGGTTCCCTTGAAACGATCGCGCTGGCGTTGGCGTGCGGCGATCACGTGAACGCGGATATCGGCGCTGCTGGTGCCGGGCGTCGCCTTCGCCAGATCCTTGAACGCCACGGCCGGCACTTCCAGGTGCAAGTCGATGCGGTCGAGCAGCGGGCCTGAAATTTTGGCCATGTATTTTTCAATCTGCGGAACCGTGCAGTGGCACTCGCGGCGGGGATCGTTGCGGTAGCCGCAAGGGCATGGGTTCAGCGCGGCGATGAGCATGATGTTCGCCGGGAAGGTGGTGCTCGCCAGGGCGCGGGAGATTGTCACATCGCCCGATTCCAACGGCTGCCGCAGCACTTCGAGCGTGCGGCGATGGAACTCCGGCAACTCGTCAAGGAACAAAACGCCGTTGTGCGCGAGCGAGATTTCGCCGGGCGTGGGCGTCGAGCCGCCGCCAACCAGGCCGGCATCGCTGATCGTGTGATGAGGGCTGCGAAACGGACGGATCGCCATCAACGGCTGTCCCGCGGGCAACAGCCCCATCGCGCTGTAGATGCGCGTCGTCTCGATCGATTCCGGTCCAGTCAATTCGGGCAGGATCGTCGGCAGGCGGCGAGCGAGCATCGTCTTGCCCGAGCCCGGCGGGCCCACCATCAGCAAATTATGTGAACCTGCGGCGGCGATGGCGATCGCGCGCTTGGCCAATTCCTGGCCGCGCACGTCGGCGAAATCGATATCGTACTTGCCGAGCGTGGTGAACCATTCGTCGAGCCGCGGCGGGGTCGGTTCGATCTCGATCTCACCCGAGAGGAAGCCGACCGCTTGCGTGAGGCTGGCGACCGCGATCACCTCGACCCCTTCGACCACGGCGGCCTCGGCCGCGCTGGCCGACGGAACGATCAGCCCGCGCAGCCCTTCTTGTTTGGCGGCGGCTATGGAGATCGACAGCGCGCCGCGCGTGGGGCGCGCTGTGCCGTCGAGTGCCAACTCGCCGACGACTGCATATTCGGTAAACCGTTCGATCGCCAACTGTCCGCTGGCAGCTAGCAGGCCGAGCGTGATCGGCAGATCGAACGACGCCGCCTGCTTCGGCAGGTCGGCCGGTGCCAGGTTGATCACCACGCGGTTCTGCGGCCGCTGGAAACCCGAGTTCACCAAGGCCCGCTCGACGCGATGCGTGCATTCCTTCACCGCCGCTTCGGGCAGACCGACGAGAATCGTCTTCGGCAGCGAGGCCTCGGAGACATCGACCTCGACTTCGACCGGCAGCGCGTCGATGCCCAGCAACGAGAAGGTCTTGAGTTTGGCAAGCATCGAGGAGCGCGACCAGCCGTGGCAGTGCACGATAGCAAGAGAAGCCGCCCGAGCCGCGTCATTGTGCGCAGCCGCTAGCTGGGCGTGCAAGCGCGCCGCCGGATGCGAAGCGGCAAGCGACGACCGGCCGGCGGACGACCGCAAAGGCTTTTGCCGGCGAGTTTTAGCCGTCCGCGTCGAACGCCGTGGTTCGTCTTGTTCCGTGCTGGGCACCTCAGTAGAATGCCGCCCCTCTTCGCCGCCGGTGCTTGCGCTGGGTGGGGGTGCGGGAAATGGACTTCCTTGCAGCGTTTCTCTACAGGGTTTCTCAATAGTGCCTCGTATGTCAGCGGATCACACCGCGCCGGCTAAGACTTCGTACCTGGCCGCCCCGTTGATGCTGGCAACGCGTCTGGCGTTGCGCTTCCCCGTGGCGGCGATCGCGCTGGCCGTGGGCCTGGGGTTGGTTTGCATTGGTCTGACGCATGCCAAGCTGGGTTACCGTACCAGCCGGCTCGATTTGCTGGACCCGAACAGCGACTACAACCGGCTGTGGATCGACTACATCAACGAGTTCGGCGACGAGGACGATGCGGTCGTCGTGGTCGAAGGCCCCGGGCGCGACAAGGTCGTGCCGGTGCTGCAAGAGATCGCCTCGCAACTGGCGCGCGAGGATCGGCTGTTCCATGCGGTGCTGCACGGTGTCGATCTGAACAAGATTCGCGCCAAGGGGCTGCACTACCTATCGCCCGACGAGCTGCGCGGCGTCGAGCGGTTCCTGGGCGAAGCGTCGCCGATTATCGAAGGGAACTGGGCGCGGCTCAAGCTCGGCAACCTGGCGTTGGGCATGGCGGCTCGCTTGCAGATGCTTTCCAGCGCTTCCGATTCGCCCGAGTTCGCCACGGCGCGACACGACGTTGATCGGCTGACCGACAGCCTATTTGCCTCGTTGAGCAAAGGAAAGCCTTATCAATCGCCGTGGCCCGGCATGCCGCAATCGTTCGCGACGCTCAGTGAACTAAGCAGTGAGTACCTGCTTACGAACGAAGGGCGGCTGGGCTTTGTACTGCTGCGCCTCAGCCGCGGCGACGACGGCTTTGCCCGCTGCAGCGAGGCGCTTGATGCCTTGCGCGACCTGACCGCGAAGATCGAAGCGGCCCACCCCGGCACGCGCATCGGACTGACCGGCCTGCCGGTGATGGAAAACGACGAGATGCGCTCCAGCCAATCGTCGATGTTCTGGGCCAGCCTGATCTCGTTCGTCGCTGTGGCGATTCTGTTCATCGCCGGCTTCGGCGGGCTGCGCCATGCGATCATGGCCAACGTCGTGCTGCTGCTGGGCATGGCATGGTCGTTCGGCTTTGTGACCGTCACGATCGGCCATCTGAACATCCTCAGCGTGTCGTTCACGTCGACGCTGATCGGCATCGGCATCGATTACGGCATCCACTACATCGCGCGCTACATTCAGATTGCCGGCGACTACCGCGATCCCAAGGATGCGCTGGTGGCGACCAGCCGCGGCGTTGGGCCTGCGATCCTCACCGGGGCGTTGACCACGGCCGTGGCGTTTTTCGCCGCCGGCTTGACGAGCTTCACCGGCGTGGCCGAGCTGGGCATCATCGCCGGCGCGGGCGTGTTGATCTGCTGCGCCGCCGAGCTGTTGGTGCTGCCGGCCGCAGTGGTGCTGATGGATCGCCGCAAGGTCGGCCTGCGAATGCCCGAGCCGTTGGCCGTACATACCTGGATCGAGCCGCTCTTGGCGATGCCGCGCCGCGTGTTGTTCGTGACCATGACTTGCACCGCGCTGCTGGCCGTGGGTGTCACGCACCTGTGGTACGACCATAACCTGCTCAATCTGCAAGCCGACGGTCTGGAAAGCGTCGAGCTCGAGCAGCGGCTGCTCACGGAGTGCAACCAGAGCGTGTGGTACGCGGTGTCGATCGCCGACAGCCGCGAGGAGCTGCTCGCGCGCAAGGAGCAACTGCTGAAGCTCGGCAGCATCGAGCGCACCGAAGAGATTGTTTCGCTGCTGCCGGCCGATCATGAGGTGAAGCAGCCGATTATCGCTCGCATCCAGCAGCGGCTGGCCGCGTTGCCCGAGCGTCCACCATTGATTCCGGTTGATCGCCCCGAGGAATTGGGCCGGTCGCTGGCGCAGCTCGAAGCGTTTTTTGTGAACAATCACTACGCCACGAGCGCCCGACGGATCGAACAAGTGCGCGACGCCATGCGGCGACTGCCGCTCAGTGACTGCTACGGCGCGCTGTCGCAGTTTCAGCAACAAATGGCCGGCGACTTGCTCAGCCGGCTGTACGCGCTGCGCGGCATGGCCGACCCCGAGCCGCCGAAACTCACCGACCTGCCCGCGAGCCTGGTAAACCGCTTCGTTGGCCAGCACGACAAACACCTGCTCAAGATTTTCGGCCGCGGCAACATCTGGGACATGGACTCGTTGAGCAAGTTCGTGCGCGACGTGCGGAGCGTCGATCCGCGCGCCACCGGCAACCCACTACAGGCGTTCGAGGCGTCGCACGAGATGAAGCACAGCTACGAAATCTCGGCGCTCTACGCGTTGGTGATCGTGCTGACGCTGTTGTGGATCGACTTCCGCAATTGGCGCTACGCGCTGTTGGCTTCGCTGCCGTTGGCGCTCGGTGTGCTGCAAATGTTTGGCATCATGGGGCTGCTGAACATGCCGCTGAACCCGGCGAACATGATCGCGTTGCCGCTGATCCTGGGCATTGGTGTCGACTACGGCGTACACATCATCCACGACTACCGCGAGCAGCGCGGCCGGTTTCACATGTCGCCGTCAACGGCCGTGGCAGTGCTGGTCGATTCGCTGACGACGATCGTCGGCTTCGGCGCGATGATGATTGCCACGCATCGCGGCCTGCAAAGCCTGGGTCGCATCCTGACGATCGGCATCACCTGCTGCTTGTTTACGTCGCTGGTGATGCTGCCGGCGCTGCTGGCGTGGATGTCGTGGAACCGCAAGGACGAAGAGGAAGAATCGTCGCAGCCGTCGACGATCCTGGCCGGCCCGCATTCGCGCCGCGACCGCACGGAGGCGGTCCAGCTCGCCGCCGAGCGCGAGGTTGCAGCACGCTCTGAGAAAAACATTTCGCGTGCGGCGTAGCCTATTCCGGCAACGGCTTGCCGCGCGTCTCGGGTGCGAACCAGATCAGCACCATGCCGATAACGTACACCAGCGCGATCGTCGAGCAGGCCAGCGGATGGCCGTGCTCCAGCGTCCAGCTACCGAGCACCAAATCCTTCTTGAACAGGTTCAGCATATTGCCCACTTGCAGCACGCCGATCGCCGCCAGGATGCGGCCGAAGTTGAACGCGAAGCCTTGTCCCGTGGCGCGAACGCTGGTGCGGAATAGCTCAGGCAGATACAGCGGCAGCCAACCGTAAAACGACGCGGTGGTCGCCCCGGCAACGAACGAGCAGAACAAGAAGTTGCCGCCGAATTCATGCCCTCCCAGGAACATCCACCACACGGTTGCCAGCGATAGGACGCAGAGCACGAAGTACGCCATGCGGCGGCCGAACCAGTCGCCCATCAACGCGGCGAGCATCGTGCCGACAATCGCCCCCAGCGACAACCACACCAGTGTGTGTTCCTTGGCCTTGGGGCGCTCGAGCGCCGCCGCCTGTTCGTGTTGGCCGCCGTCAGTAAGCCGTTGCCGCTCGGCCTGCCACGTCGCCTCGGTTTTCTTGTCCATCCAGCTTGGCGCCTGCTGCGTCGATCCCCAGGTACCCAATAGCGCCACGCCGCTGAGGCAAGCCCCGAGCAGCATCCGTCCGAACGTCGGCCCCCAGTTCGCTTGCGTCGGATCACTCGCGGCCTGGCGCTGGAAGAATCTCAGCACGGGGTAGGTATATCCGACGATCGCGATCGCCAGGCCGACAAGCGTTCCTGTCACTCGCAGCGCGGTCGAATGCACCAACGAGCCGGTTTTGTCGAACGCCCATAGGTACACGATCATTACCGGCCCGATCACGCCGACGAGCACGGCCAGAAGGTCTTGCGTCGCCCAGTTCGACGTGGACCCTTTTTCCTTTTCGTGCTCCCATTTCTCTGATTCTGGGACGAAGATGCGAATCAGAAACGTCAGCAGCGCCGGCGCAGTCCCCATGATCATCATCAATCGCCAGCCGCTGTTGGCCACGAGCATATCGACCCAGGAGTCAGGAAGATGAATCGCCCGCAGCCCTTGGTCGAGATTTGCCAGCACCTCCAGCAGGGCCATGCCGATGAAGCCTACCATCATGTAACCGACGTTTGCCGCCGCCCCGATCAAGCCGGCCATGAACGCCCGCGAGCGGTTTGGCCACACCTCCATCACCAGCGCCACGCCCAGCGACCATTCGCCACCCATCCCCAGGGCGGCGATGAACCGCAGCGTGCCGATCTGCCACGCCTGCCCCGCGAACCCGCACAGGCCGGTGAACAGGGCATACACCAACACGCTAAGTGTCATCGCCCGCACTCGCCCAATGCGATCACCTAGCCAACCGAACAGCACGCCTCCGGTCGCCGCACCGACGAGAAACCCGGCCATGATGACGTTGAACCACAGGCCGATCTCTCCCTCGGTGGCGTTGGCCATCAGGTCTTTGATTGCCGGGCGGCCCACGAGCGAGAACACGCCCATCTCGGCGCCGTCGAACATCCAGCCCAACAGCGCGGCGGCCAGGGCTAGCCATTTGCCGCGACCACCTTCGTCCGGAGCGCCGCTACGCATCGCCGTATCGAGCGGGTCCTGCACCACATCGCGCGACGTGACCGCCATAGCTCAATCTTCCTCGAGCGCAGCGCTCGACGGTTCGGGAAGGAAGAACGAAAGAATGCTCCCCACGACGTAGACAAACAGCGCTACCAACGCTGCCGAATGCGCGACGCGCTCCGGCCCCGCGGCACCAGGAATCGCATCCAGCGTGGCCAGGTAGCTCGTCACCGCGGCGAACGAGGTGCCGATCATCCGGCCGCCGATGTTGGCTGCGAAACTCTCGCCGGTGCCGCGCAAGTGCATCGGGTACACTCGCGGCAAATAGTTCCCCCAGAAGCTGAACTGCGCGACGGTCAGCAGGCCGCATAGCCCCACGCCCAGCGACATGGTGGTGATCGGCAGATGGCCGAGGTAGATCGACTCCAAATTGAGCGTGAAGAACGTGCGATTCTCGACTGCGAGGAAGTACCAGAAGATCAGCGGCATGATGATCGTGCCGGGCCACTGGAACACGCGCAGTAGCGCCCGGCGGCTGACAATGCGCACCGCCAGGATCGCCAATAGGAACCGCCCCAGCAGCCCGCCGATCTCTTGCACCTTGGTGTATTCCGAGGCGATCTTCTGCGTCGTCTGCTTCTGAACAGGAACCGGCTTACCGGCAAGCTTTTCCTTCACATCGGCCAGGCCGCCGACGATCTGCGGCATCTGTTGGATGGCGCCGAACGCCGCGCCGTAGCTGCACGCGAACATTAGCGTGGTGACGATCGTCGTGCGGCGCAGCTCGGGAGAGAACAACTGCGCGATCGACGGCCGCTTCAAGGTGCCAGCCTCTTTCTTGGCCTGCCACGCCGGCGACTCAGGGAGGAACGGCCGAATGACGATCAGCGGGATCGCCGGGATCAGGCCCGACATCAACGTGTACCGCCACGCAGCATGGGCCTCGAGCACGCGATCGCTGGTCATCAGCCACTCGGGAATGGCGATGCCCGGGAAGTTCGCCGCGTAGTTCACCGCCAGCCCGTTCGCCACCGCGACCAGCAGTCCGCCGATCGACGAGAATGCCTGCGTGTAACCCAGCACGCGCTCGCGCTGGTGCGGGTCGGGAAACAACTCGGCCAGCCACGCCACCGCGGCGACAAACTCGACGCACACGCCGATGAACGTTGTGCAGCGCAGCGCCAACAGCATCCAGATGCTCGTTGAGTACCCGGCGGCAAAGGCCGAGAAGGCGTACAGCAAAATGCTCCAGGTGAGCACGCGGCGGCGTCCAAGTCGGTCGGTCAGGTATCCGCCGAGCAGGCCGAAGATGCCGCCGACGAAGGCCGGGATGTAGAACATCCGGCCGACCCAGGCGAGGAACTCGGGCGAACCCGGCGCGGTGCCGGTCAGTTCCGGAATCGCCGGCGGCAACACCAGCGGCAGCATCAGCAACTCGTAGATGTCGAACGCGAAGCCGATCGAAGCGATCACGCAGATCAGCCATTGCGTGGTGGTGAGCCGCGACGGACCGGTAGGCGAAGCGTGCATGAAATCCTGGTCGTGGTAGGCGGGAACGAAGGCAAGCTGGCGCGCGACGTCCCATGCTAGCCCGCACGACAGCGGTTCACAAGCTGCCTGCCAGGGACCGCAGCATCATTGGCTTGCGTTGGCGCCGTCGTCGTACTCGAGCGCGCGGTCCAAGCTCCAAGGCGACTGCTCCGGAAAAGCCGTCCGCGCCAATCCGGTTTCCGCGGCCGCCTCTTTCCGCGCGTCCGCGTAGGCGTCGGCGAAAACGGCCAACGCGTGCTTTCGCAGCGTGCCACTCTCGAAAAGCTGCCGCAGTTCTCGCTGCTGTTCGAGGATCGTCCGTCGCCACGAACCCGATCGATGCTCCGGCTGGTATTCACACTTCAGTAGATGCGACAGGAGCACTACCAGGCGGCTAAAAAGCTCTCGCTGATCGCGCTTGACCATAGCGGCCAGGTACTCGCTTAGATGTTCAAAGTCCATGTCGGCATACTGACCACTGGCGGCCAAGGCAGCCATGGCTTCGAGCCATGCCGTTTCATCGCGCTCGTAAAGCAAACGTAGATTGGGAACTTGAGTAGTTGACATCTTTGAGCTCTCACTGCGCTGGCCGACCGGCTTAATTCTACCACGACCAGCGGTCTACGAGGCGCTTCCCATGGCCTGTTTCAACCGCTGCATGCCTTCCGCGGTCGAGATTTTCGGAGCGTAGCCGAAGTCGGCGCGGGCTCGGTCGATGTTGAACCAATGGTGCCGGCCGAGCTGCGTAGCCAGGAAGCGCGTCATTGGCGGCTCGCGATCGATGCGCGCCAGCGAGTAGGCAATCTCCAGGGCTCCGCCGAGCGCATAGCCGGCACGTAGCGGGATCGATCGCCGCACTGGCGGGAGCTTGGCGAGTGCCAACAACTCGTCGATCCACTGCCAACAGTTCACCGGCTCGCCTTGGCTGAGAAAATAGGCGCGGCCACCGACGGGCGAACCTGGCATGAGCGCATCAGCCGCCGCCAGATGGGCCGCCGCGGCATTGTCGACGTAGATCATGTCGATCAGGTTCTCGCCGTTGCCCACGCGCCGCAGCCGGCCGGCACGGGCACGCGCAATCAGCCGTGGCACCAGATGCCCGTCGCGCGGTCCCCAGATCAGATGCGGCCGCAGCGAGCAGGTGAGCAAGCCGCGTTCATCGTGTGCCGCGAGCACTTCTTGCTCGGCCATCGCCTTGCTGTGCGGATAATGCGCCAGCCAATGAGTCGGATAGTCGGCGGTTTCATCGACGCCGCACTGATCGCTGCCGTCGAACGTCACGCTGGGGCTGCTTGTGAAGACGAGCCGGCCGACGTTCTGCCGCCGGCAGGCGTCGATCACGTAGCTGGTGCCCACGGTGTTCGTTTGATAGTACCGCTGCCACGGCCCCCAAATGCCGGCAATCGCGGCCGTGTGAAACACCACGTCAGTTTTTTGGCACGCGCGGGACACTGCTTCGGCATCGCGAATGTCGCCAACGACAATCTCCACGCCGAGCGCTTCGAGCGCCGGGCTCGGTCGCCGGACGAAGGCGCGTACCCGATCGCCACGCGCCACAAGCTGCTCGACGATGTACAGGCCGAGAAAGCCGCCGGCGCCGGTGACGAGTGCGTGCATCGCCACCTTTCACCGTGCCGCGCCTGGGCGCACGTCGACGCAGACCAGGTCGCCTGTGGCGTTGCGGCAATAAATGCGTCCGTGGGCGAGCACAGGCACGGTCCAGCAGCGACCTTCGAGCACGCGCGCCCACGCTAGCTCGCGGTACTCGGCCGGATCGGCGGCGACGATTACTAACTGGCCGTCATCGCTGAGCACGATCAGGCGGCCATCGGCAGCAGCGGCCAACGATCCGCAACCCAGGCCGCGGTGCGACCAGCGGATTTCGCCGGTGGCGTAATCAAGGCACGATAGCTTGACGATCCGAGCGTTGTGGCTATTGCCGTCGAAACCGTAAAGATGGTCGTTCCACAGAATGCAGGTGGCCATGTGGTTGGCCATGTTCCGGTTCTTGTACACCACGTCGAAGCGCTGGTCGGCGCGCCGCAGCAACGCGCAACCACGGCCGTAGCCGGTCGAGATGAACACGGTGTCGCCGGCGACGATCGGCGTCGTGGAACTGGTGAGGTAATCGGTCGACCACGGATGCGACGCAACGAGGGCTCCATCGTCGCAGCGAACAACGATCAAAGCGTCGTTGTTGAGCACCGCCACGCACAGGGCGCCGTCGAAAGTGCAAGGTGCGGGGGAACCGTAGCCGGGAAGATACTTGGCCGTCTTCCAGAGCAGCTTGCCGGAATGCTTGTCGAGCGCCAGCGTCGCACCGGCATCGACAATCAGCTTCTCGCCAACCACAAGCGGCGAACACGAGAAGCCCCACTCGGGCATCGCCACGTCGGCCAAAGTGCCGATGTTCTGCTGCCAAACGATCGCGCCGGTGTCGACCGCGAGGCAGAATAGCTGGCCGTCCTTGCTGAGCGTGTACACGTGCCGACCGTCAACGGTCGGTGTGGCGGCTGGGCCTCCTTCGTGCAGGTTGTCGACCAGCGGCGCCGGATAAGCATGTTGCCAGAGCAGCTTGCCGGTCTGAGCTTCGAGGCAGTAGATCGTGTCTTGGCCGTCGCGATGACCCGCGGTGAACAGCTTTCCCGCGGCGATGCTAACCGAGCTGAGCCCCGTGCCGACATTCGCCCGCCACGCGACCGGCGGCCCGGCAGAGTCCCAATCGTTTATCCAATCGGTTTCGCGGCTGATACAATCGTGATGCGGTCCTCGCCAGACCGGCCAATCTTCGGCCCGGGCCGAGCAGGCGAAGAGAAGCGCGGTGGCGAACAGGACCTGGCGACGCATGCCGCGAAGGTACCGGCAATGCGCCGCGGCGACAAGTCAGCGGGAAACGCGGCAGCGCAAGCGAGCCGGCTAAACGACGGGTTTTACTTGGCCACGGGGAGTTCGTAACAGGCCGCCTCGCGGTCGTTGCGCACGAGCAGGTAGCGGCCGGCGAGCGTCGGCTCGTTCCAGGTTTTTTCGGCGAGCGCGGTGATGTGCCCCAGCTCGGTGGCGCCTTCGGGCTTGGCGTCGACCAGCACCACTTCGCCGCTTTCGGCCTGCACGATCAACAGATCGAACGCCTGGAGAATCTGTCCGTGGCCGTAGCGCCCGCCGCGCCAGCGCCGATTGCCGGTCGCCAAATCGATGCACGTCAACGCCGAGCCGTCGTCGAGGCCGTACGCCACCCCGTCGCGCACGATGACGTTCGTGAACTTCGGTTTCAGGTACCGCTTGCTCCACAACTCTTGAATAGTCCAGACGCCCGGTGCGTGGCCGATCTTCAACAACTTCGCGCCGAGGCCGTAGCCCGCGGCGATCAGCAGCTTGTTCGGCTCGATCGGCACCGGCTGCGGAACTTTCGGCTCGCCCCCTTTCCACTCGTAGCTCCACAGGTGCTCGCCAGTTTTGGGGTCATGAGCGTCGACACTCTCGCGATTGACGATCACGATTTGCGGCACGCCGTCGATGGTCGTCAGCACCGGTGAATCGTATGCCGAGAGCGCGTCGCCAGCGTGCCACACTAGTTTGCCGGTTTCGGCATCGTACGCTTCCAACGAGTGGCCGTCGGGCAAGCCGCGGCTGACGATCACCAGGTTTTCAACGATTAGCGGCGAGCAGCTTTTGCCCCACTCGGGAAATACCTGAGCGAAGTCGGCGGCGTGTTCGTCGAGCAGCGCATGGCTCCAGATCGGCTTGCCGGTCGCCCCATCGAGACAGTTCAAACGCCCCTTGGCCCCCATCGTGTAGACGCGACCGCTGTGGATCGTCGGCGTAGCGCGGGGACCGTTGCCGCCGATCACCGATTCGAAGCTGCCGGGGTCGGCGTGCGTCCAGCACACTTCGCCGGTGAGCTTGCGGTAACAGACTACCAGCTCGTCGTTGCCGCGCTGTTCCTGCGTGACCGCGTAATCGCCCACCACGGCGAACGACGACCAGCCGGCACCGACCGCTCGTCGCCACAGCTCGCGCGGCGGATGCGTCGACCAATCGCGCGCCAGGTGCACCTCGTTCACGTGGGCATCGCGCTGCGGGCCAAGGAACTGCGGTGAATCGTCGGGCGTCGTTGGCGACAAGTCGACCGGCGTCGTTTGCTCGGCCGGCAGTGGCGGCGGCAGAGTCGGCTCACGGCGCGGTACCCAACGCCAGGCGAGCACCGGATGATTGTTGCCGCTGCATCCTTCGAGCTTCACCAGGCTGAAGAAGGCCGCCACGGTGGCCGCGATCGCCATCAACCAACGGTTGCGGGCGCTGCGATCAAGGCCCGAGAAGAATAGCCAACGCAACGTCAACGCCAGCACAGTCGCACCGGCGGCCGAGCTGGTGGCGAGAAACTGCTTGGCGTGGTCGAACTGCAAGCCGAACCACGCGCCGAGCATGGCGAGCGCGCCGATGGCCAGGATCACGTACGGAGGATGACGACGACGCGCGGTAGAAGGTGTCATATTTAGCCGCGTCGCTTGCGACGCGCGTCCATCTTGCGTGGAGCGCGGCCAGCACGTCAACTGCCAACGGCAAATCCCACGGCCGGCACGGGAGGTGGATAGTAGTACGCTGGCGGCGGCGGATAGTAGTAAGCCGGGGCGACGAGCGCTGGTGCAGCCGTCATGTGCGGCGGCGAACTTTGCATCGCGGTGATCACGTTCTTCGAGACGCAGTTCTGCTGCAAAACGATGATGTCCCCAGCTTGCAGCGGCTGCGCCATGCCGTTGGCTCGGACGTGATTGACGATCAGCTCTTCGTCGACTCCCGAGCGCGACATCGCCAGCACGTCGTTCACCTGCACTCCGCCGGGCGACAACTGGCGTCCCATCTGTGCGGCGATCTGGGCCCGGTTGCGGGCTTCGATCTGGTCCATGCCGGCGCCGACCAGTCCGCCGCCGACCGCTCCGGCGCCAGCTCCGATGAGCGCCCCGGCCACCGGATGCCCCGAGGCCGCGCCGGCCAATGCACCGACGCCCGCTCCGCCGAGGCCGCCGACCGCAGCACCCTTGTCGGCGTAATAGGGCGATTGGCAGCCGGCCAATGCGAGGCAACCAACCAGCATTGCCGCACGACGGAACAAGGTAGCGAAAGCCATCGCGGAAATGTCCGTAGTTCACGAATCGAAAAAGGGGCCGCGGATTATCGTCCTGCCCGCCGCGAAGGGTCAAGGTCGGTCGACTGCGGCCACGGCACTTGTGGACCGACCACCCAACCGCTACGATGGACGGCACATGGGATTTGCGGCCGCTTGCAGCCAACACCTGCTAAAGTGCCAGCGCCAGTTCAGCTATCACCGGCTGAAGGGCGACTCAACTTGACCCAAGCGAGCCGCGCGGACCATCGACGTTTGGTCCGATCGCGGTTTTTTTGTTGGTCGAGCAATCCCGTTTGCGTAGCGGTTCGTCCTTCGGTTCAACGGGATTGCATTATGAGCGACCAGTCCAACGCCGCGCCACGGCTTTCAACCCTTGCGGTCCACGGCGGCGAAGATCGACAGAAGCACGGCGACGCCATTACCGACGCCATCTTCTGCGCCTCCACGTACACCTTCGCCGATACGCAGTCGGTGATCGATTTCATCGAGCGCAAGCTGCCTCGTGAAGAGTACGGTCGCTACGGCAACCCTAGCGAGAAGGTCGCCGAGCGGAAGCTCGCCGCGCTCGAAGGGGGCGAGGCGGCGCTGTTGTTCACCACCGGCATGTCGGCGATCGTCGGCCTGCTGATGGCCAAGCTCAACGCCGGCGACGAGGTGGTGTTCTTCGATGAGTGTTACCACCGCAGCCGCGAGTTCTGCTCGAAGCACCTCGCACGATTCGGCGTCGTCACGCGGCAGGTTCCGGCATGCGATTATGAAGCCATGGAAGCGGCCATCACGCCACACACCAAGCTGCTAGTGAGCGAATCGCCGACGAACCCGCATCTGAGCGTGGTAGATCTGGAGCGCTTCGTCGCCGTCGGCCGTCGGCAAGGCGTCGAGACGCTAATCGATGCGACCCTGGGGACGCCGTACAACGTGCGACCGCTGGCCGCGGGGGTCGATTACGTGCTGCACTCGGCGACGAAATACCTGGCCGGTCACAACGACCTGCTCGCCGGTTGCCTGGTCGGCACGGCCGACAAGCTCGAGCCGGTCCGCAAGCTGCGCGGTATTATGGGGCTGATCAATTCGCCGCAGAACATCTTCCTATTGCTGCGCGGACTCAAGACTTTCGAGCTGCGCATGCAGCGGCACAACCAAAACGGTCTGGTCGTGGCCGAGTTCCTCGCCGGTCATCCGCGGATCGAGCGCGTCTACTATCCCGGGCTGCCAAGCCATCCGTACCACGAGGTTGCCCGGCGAACGATGCGCGGCTTCGGCGGGCTGGTGACGTTTCTGGTGAAGGATGCCGACTGGCAAAGCACGGCGCGCGTCGTCGATGCGGTGCGGCTGCCGCGGATCGGCCCGAGTCTCGGCGGCGTGGAGTCGCTGATCGAGCAGCCGATGGTGATGAGCTACTTCGAAATGCCCCCCGAGGACCGCCGCCGTTTCGGCATTCCCGATAACATGATCCGCCTGTCGTGCGGCATCGAGAATACCGAAGACCTGGTGGCGGATTTGAAGCAAGCGCTAGAGCAATGACCTTGAGCATTTCCTTATAGTCTCCCCATGCACTTTCGCACGCGTGCCATTCACGTCGGCCAGGATCGCGACCCGCAGACCGGAGCGGTGATTCCGCCGATCCATCTGGCCACGACGTTCGTGCAGCCGGGCGCGGGCGTGTGGGGCACGTTCGACTATTCGCGCACCGCGAATCCCACGCGCCGGGCCTTCGAGACCACGATCGCGTCGCTCGAAGGGGGTTACGGGGCATTGGCGTTCTCGTCGGGCATGGCGGCGACGCACTGCGTCACCATGCTGCTGACGCAGGGCAGCCACATTCTCGTCGGCACCGATATCTACGGCGGCACCTATCGGCTGATGCACAAGGTGATCAACCGTTCGGGGATCGACGTGTCGATGGTCGATACGCGTGATCCCGCAGCCGTCGCGGCGGCAATCACGCCCAAGACGCGTTTGCTGTGGCTCGAAACTCCCGGCAATCCACTCATGTCGCTGACCGACATCGCAGCGTGCGCCGAGATCGCCCGGCGGCATGCGATCCTCGTGGCGGTCGACAACACGTTCGCCTCGCCGGTGCTCACGCGGCCCATCGAGCTGGGTGCCGATGTCGTGATGCACTCGGCGACCAAATACCTCGGCGGGCACAGCGACGTGCTGGGCGGCGTGCTGGTGTCGGCGACGCAAGAGATGCACGAGGGCCTAGCCTTCTTGCAGAATGCGACCGGGGCGGTGATGGGGCCGCTGGAAGCGTTCCTTTGTTCGCGAGGCCTGAAGACTCTGGAGCTGCGCGTCCACGAGCAATGCCGCACGGCGCAGCGCCTGGCCGAGTGGTTATGCGAGCAGCCGCGAGTGACCCGGGTACTTTACCCTGGCTTGCCAAGCCATCCGGGGCACGAGATCGCGCGGCGGCAAATGCACGGCGGGTTCGGCGCGATGCTCAGCTTCGAAGTCGCTGGCGGGCTCGATGCCGCCCGGCGAGTGACGGAGTCGACCAAGTTATTTCAGCTCGCGGTGAGCTTGGGGGCGGTCGAATCGCTCGTCGAACATCCTGCCAGCATGTCGCACGCTAGCTACGACGCCGCGGCGCGTGCTGCCAACGGCATCGGCGACGGGCTGGTGCGACTGAGCGTGGGGCTCGAAGCATTCGACGACCTGCGCGACGACCTGCGGCAAGCACTCGCCGGTGCCTGCTAATCAGCGCCTGTTAATTCGGGCGCTCTGCAAGAACATTTCCGGTTTTGTCGACTTTGACGAAAGTTCCGGTCCCGCAGGTTCCGATAGTCACGTCGGGAAAAGCCGTGTGCCGCCGTTTGCCGGTGCCGGAGTGTCGCAACCCGAGGTGACGACGATGAATGCCCTCGCTCGAAGAGTCCGGATGGTAGGACGCAAGTCGCTGGCATGGCTGGCGCTGGGAGCCTTGCCGCTGGAAGCTCAACAAGTGGCCGAATGGCGGCCGGCTCGCCAGAGCATGGCTTCGGCGGCGATAGCCTCGCCCGCAGGATCGATCGATGCGCAGGCCGATGCCAGCTACGGGACCCTGGCTCCGCAGGGTCCGCAATTCGCGCCGCGGCAAATGCCGACGGCTCGAATGGCACGTGCTGACTACACGATGCCCGATTGGCAGCGTCGTCCCGGCGCGCCGCGTCCGATGAACGCCCCGACGCGCTCGGTGGCGCGCACGCGGACGTTGCCGTTCGTGGAAGACGAAATTGTCTCGCAGCCGCAGCCCGATTCGATCAGCGCGGGTCAGGTTCCCGGGACGATCGCCCCGCAGATGCCGATGCAAGGCAGTCCGTATCCCAGTAGCGGTATGCCCGGAGCGATGAGCCCGTATCCCAATGCCGGCGGCATGCCGATGGCTCCGCCGGTTTACAACGGCGCCGGGCCGATGATTCCCGACGGCTACGCCCAGCCGATGCAAAACGACTTCGCCCCGCCGCAGTTCGACGGCGCCTGCGCCGGCGGTTCGTGTGGCACTCCCGATTGCGACGGCGCACCGTGCGACGGCTGCGACATGTACGGCTGCGACGGCGTGTGCGGCTACGACGTGATGGCCTGCGAGCGCTTCCATCCTTGCTCGTGGCTGTCGATGCTCAACGAGTTGTCGCTGCTGCTCGGCACGCAGGGCTTCACCGGCCCGCTCGATGCGGCGAACGCCGGTAACTTCGGCTTCCACGAAGGGATCAACGTCGGCGACTCGCTGTGGCACCGTAAAGGGCTCGGCTACCAGCTCGGTATGCAGTACATCCAAAGCGATCTGGGAGGCAACCCGTTCCTCGGCACTGGCATCCGCCAGCAGACGTTCGTGACCGGCGGCTTGTTCCACCGTGCCTACTACGGCCAGGGCTTCCAGGGTGGCGTGGTGTTCGACTTCCTGCACGACAACTACTACGTCAACTCGAACCTCGGCCAGATGCGGTACGAGTTGAGCCACCTGTTCAACAACGGCCACGAGTTTGGCTACTGGGGCACGAGCAGCAACCGCACCAACCAGTTCACCAATGGGATCTTCAACCAGACGATTACGGTGCTGCCGATGAACATGAACAACTTCTTCTACCGTCGCACGATGGCCAACGGTGCGCAGGGGCGCGTTTGGGGTGGTTTCGCCTCGAACGTCTACGACGGCTTCACCACGACCACGACCAACCCGATCGTCGGTGCCGATTTCCGCATGCCGCTGTCGAATCGCGTCGATTTCTGGGGCGGATTCAACTACATCATTCCGACCGAAGGTGGTCAGGCCAACGGTGTCGCCCAGTCGTGGGGCCTGATGATGAGCCTGGCGTTCTACCCAGCCCGCTTCGCCAGGGGCACCCACAACGGACCGTACCGTCCGTTGTTCAACGTCGCCGACAACAACTCGTTCATGCTTGATCAGCACCGGTAAGGGGCGGGCGTCGGGCTACGGACTACAGGCTACAGGTGATCGGCCTACAGAGCCCGAGGTGTTTTGCTTGCCGGAGTCTGGAGCCCGGAGCCTGTAGCCCTCCATGCAGCGGCCTCCTCACCATCGAGGCGCAGCGTCAGGCATTTGGCGCTGCCGCCCGCTTTGACGAACTCATCGAGCGGCGTCTCGTACGGCGTGTAGCCGTGCTCGCGTAGCCGGGCGTGCAAATCGTGGCAGCCGATGTTCGTGACCACCGACCGCCCGACGACCACCGCGTTGCAGGCGAACCGCTGCGCCTCATTTTCCGCGACCGGAATCAGCTTCGGCACCAGCTCGGCAAGCACGCGCTGGCCGTAAGCATCGAACGCCGCTGGGAAGTAAATCGCCATGCCGGGCTCCAATGGGCAGAAGCACGTGTCGAGGTGATAGTAGTAGTGATTCACCAACTCCAGCGGAATCACCCGACAACCGATCATCGTGCCGATGCGCTGATGCCCCTTGGCGTCGCTGCGGATGCGATAACCGGCGAACAATGTGTCGCCACAGAACAAGGCATCCCCCGCTCCTTCAAAGAACACTTCGTTGGGCACGCGCCGCACCTCGAAACCATGCGATTCGAACCACGCGGCGTCGTACGGTTCCTCGCCTTGTCGTTGCGTATGGCGAAAATGCGACAGGACCGCCACGCTGCCGTAGATCAGCGCGGCGTTCGCGGTGAACACCAGGTCGGGCAGTCCCGGCACAGGATCGAGCAGGGACACCTGCGCACCCAGTTCTTCGAGCCGCGATCGTAGTGCCTGCCACTGCTCGATCGCTCGCTCGCGATCGGCCTGCTGGGAGCGGTTCATCCACGGATTGATTTCGTACTCAATGCCGTAGTGCTCTGGCGGACACATCAGGATCTGCGGCTGCGATGTCGGCATAATTTACATTGCGGCAAGAATCACTGCGTCGCACTCAATTCCTTCACGTCCTGCACCAGCGCCCGCAAGAACGGCTCGACATCGGTCACCAGGCCGATCGTCTGTGCCGTGCCGCGGTCGTTCAACTTGATGACCGTCGACGGGTTGATGTCGACGCACACCACGCGCACCCAGGCGGGTAACAGGTTACCCACGGCAATCGAGTGCAGCGTCGTGGCGATCATCAGGCAGAACGACACATCGCGGATGGCGGCGCGCATCTGCCGCTGTGCTTCGAGCGTATCGGTGATCACTTCCGGCAGCGGACCGTCATCGCGAATACTGCCGGCCAGCAGGAACTCGGTACCGTTCTTCACGCACTCGTACATGATGCCGGAGGTTAGCGCTCCGCTCTCGACCGCTTTACGGATACCGCCGAGCCGGCGGATGCGGTTGATCGCCCGCAGATGGTGCTCGTGACCAGCTTCGACCGAAATCCCTTCATCGAGCCGCACGCCCAGGCTGGTGCCGAACAGCGCCTGCTCGATGTCGTGCGTTGCCAGCGCGTTGCCGGCGAACAGGCGGTTCACGTAGCCGCCGCGGATCAGCTTGCATAGGTGCTCGCCCGACCCGGTGTGCACGATGGCCGGCCCGCCGACGACGAGTGTCTTGCCCCCTTCGGCCCGGCAGCGCAACAGCTCGCGCGCGATCTCACGGATCGCCACCCCTTTGGGCTTTTCGGTTGAGACGCTGCTGGCCATGAACTCGAACATCTGCCGCTCGGCCGTGAGCCCTTCGGGCACCACGCGCACGCCCAGATGACCGACCACGATCAGATCGCCGACGCCCACGTCGGTCATCGCCACGCAGCGCGCCGTGTGCCGAGCGCGATCAACCACGATGCCGCAGTCCATCTCCTGGTCGAGCACTTCGATCCAACGGCCGTCGAGCCGCACCATCGTGCGATGGTTCGTCGTGCTGTAGAACGCCTCGGGAAACGCGCCGGGCAGGTCGGCCTCGATCAGCCGGCAATCTCCCGCGGAAACTGGGACGGCACCGTGATCATGGATCAGCGCCAGGATTTTGCCGAGCAGCTCCTCGTCGGGTGCTTGCACCTCGACCAGCGCATAGCTGGGGTCTTCGCGCGCCTGGCCGACCGTCATCCGCTTGATGCGGAACGAACCGCCGGAGCCGGTGATGATGTCGAGGATTTTGGGCAGGATCAGGCTGTCGAGAATGTGCCCCTGCACCTCGACGTCTTCGACCAAGTGCGGCGTCATCTGCTGGGAAGCAAGAGATTTGCGAGTCATTCCATTGCCTCTGGCGTGCAAGCCGCTTGCTGCCGCGCGGCGGTGAAGAATCGGCCCCTGCGGTGGCCCGCAGCGGAATTCTACGTTTTCAAGCCCTTTTCAGCCATGCACCTCTCGGGACCGCCACAAAGCAGGGCTTCGTACAGGCCGCGCCCCGCCTCGGTCGCATCCAGCCACAGGCTTGTCACGCCGCCTGCATCGGCGAAGGCGATGGCTCGCTCGACCAGCGCGCGCCCGATGCCTCGACCGCGGAACGTCTCGTCAACCAGCACCATCGCCACCCAGGCGACGGTTCCAAATCGGCAAATCAAGGTCGTGCCGACCGGCGTGCCGCCGCACTCGGCGACCCATGCCCCGTCGCCGGCCAATGCGAGCAGTCGCTGCCAATCGTCCGGCGTCTGATTCCAACCGGCCTCGCCGCTCAACCGCATCCCCAGCGGCACGTCGGCCTGAGCCATTGCGCGGAGGCAAATCTCATCGCGAGTCGGCATTCAAGGAAAGATCGTGCGCATCAGGTCGTTCGTGCCCAGCGTGCGCGGACTAAGCAGCAGTTCGCCGGCCGTGAAGCCCGCCGCGCTGCCATGGTGCAACGCAATGGCGCGCACCCGCTCGAGAACGTGAGCCTTGGCCGCCGGAAACTGCGTTTCGTAGCAACGCACCGCCGCGAGCTTCGTTTCCAGTGTGTCGCTGATGTCGACAACCAGGTGGCCGGCGGCCGAAGGCAATTCAAGCGACGCAAAGCAGAGCGTGAAATACATCTGCGCGGGGATCGTATGCACCGGCAGATCAGGAAAGTGCTCGTCCCATTTCGTCAGCCGGGCGTAGAACACCGCGGCGTCGGTGATCTGCATCGCCTGCCAATGATCGGGCGAGGCCAACGGCGTTTTCTCGCCGAATCCCAGCACCAGCTTCGGGCGATGCTTGCGAAACTGCGCCGCGAGGGCCACGCGCGCTTCGAACGTGTCGAACAGCCGGCGATTGGGCAGCTCCAGATGGACGCGCGTGTGGATGCCGAGCTTCTCAGCCGCGCGTTGCGCCTCGGCCAGCCGCACGTCAGGCCCCGGCGACAGTGGCGTCGGCTCGCCGTCGGTCAGATCGACGATGCCGACTCGATAGCCTTGTCGCACCAGCTTTGCGAGCGTCCCCCCACAGGCGATCTCGACATCATCGGGATGCGCCCCGACGGCCATCACGTCGAGCTGGCTTGATTCGCTCATGGCGGTGCTAATGGCGAGCAGGGCCAGTCATGGCCCCGATAAGGTGTGCGCGGTGCATGGTTCAGCCCTACCGGGGCGTTGACACGCCCCGCTCGCCTGTTGGTTTAACGACCGAAACCAGGAACGTGGGGTTCACCGCCTCGAATCGCACGCGTTCGAGTTGATGGGTGCCGCGGGCGACGTTGATCATCCACAGGTTCACATCCGGCTGCCGGCGCGACAGCGCCGTGTGCACTTCGGCCAGGCTTTCGAGCGCGCCAACGCTGGCCACCAGCCGCCCACCTTGCCGCAGGCGATCGTAGGCCAGTTCGACCAACCGGCTCACGTCGCGGCCGCTGCCGCCGACGAATACCGCGTCGGGGGCGGGCAATGGTTCCCAAGCCTCAGGTGCCCGGCCCAGCACCGGCACCAGGTTCGTCACGCCGAAGCGCTCGGCATTGGAGCGGATGAGGGCGTGATCCTCGCCGTCCATTTCGATGGCGTAGGTTGTGCCGCCGTGGGCGATCTGCGCCGCCTCGATCGCCACCGATCCGCTCCCGGCGCCGATGTCCCAAACGGTGCTGCTTGGTCCCAGGTCCATCTCGGCCAGCGCCATCGAGCGAACCTCGGCAGGCGTGAGCAGCCCTTTCTTTGGCTTCGATTGCAGGAAGGCATCGTCGCGGTTGCCGAACAGGCGGCGACCGATCGAATCGCTGGGTCGGTCGGGTGCGCCGGGCTTGCGGATCAGGATCATCACGTTCAGCGGCGCGAATTCTTGCGTGGCGATGTCGGCCAGATCGCCTTGCGTAACTCGCTCATCGGGCGAGCCGAGATTCTCGCAAACGTAGGCCGAGTAGTAATCGACCTTGCGGCGCAGTAGTTCCCGGGCGACGGTGGACGGCGGCACCGCCTCGGTGGTGAACAGGCCAACTTTCGTCGCGATGCGCACGCGGTCGAGCACGGTTTCCAGCGGATGGCTGGCGAGGTTCGTCAGGTACGCGTCTTCCCAGCTCTCCTTCACCCGGGCGAACGCCAACTGCATGCTGCTGACGTGCGGCACGACCTCGAAACGGTCCTTGCCCAGGCGATCGCAAAGAAAACGGGCCAGACCGTAAAACAACGGGTCGCCACTGACGAGCACCACCGTGCGCGCCGACGGAGAGGCGGCGATGCGGGTCACGACATCTTCCAGGTCGGCTCCCACGACGACGCGCTCGGCCCGCGACCGTGGCACCAGGGCAAGCAGATGCTCGGCGCCGACCAGCACTTCGGCCTGCTCGACGAGCTGGCGCGCCGCGATCGTCAGCCCTTCCAGGCCGTCGTCGCCGATGCCAACGATAGGGATTCGCTTTGCCGTGGCCACGCGGATTGTTCCAAGGGTCGACCAACTAAGGTGCCGATTCTATGGGGCGCGCTGCCGAACGTGCAACCGTTGCGGCAGTTAGCGACGTGCGAACGCCTTGATTTCGCAGCGTCCGGCAACGACACTGGGGCTTCCGCCCCGCTGGGATCGCATCGAACCGGAGGTCGTCGTTGTGGCACGCCGCGCAAGCTGGTCAATTTGTATTGCCGTTCTGGGAGCATATCTGCTGGGCGCGGCGAACCGAGGGCTCGGCGATCCGCTCGCGGTGCCCTCGATGGCCGGCAAGATCGTCGCGCCAGACCTGGTGGCGGCGGCGAAGCAGTACATCAACGATCTCGACCAGGAAACGGCCGACGAAAAAGCGTTCGCCGACAATGTCGACAAGATCAAACGCGACTCGAACACGCTGATCATCGTGGCCTTGGTGCTCAGCAAGCACGACGGCGAGCACGAGCTGGCGAACGCGGCCGCCATGATTCCTCCGGCTCAGGCGCTGGCCAAGGCGAAGGACCTGACCGACGCCAAGAAATCTGTCGCGTTGCTTCGCGACGTGCTGGCCGGCAACCCGCCAGGGGCAAATGCGCCGAACTGGGAGAAGGTTGCATCGTTGGGACGGGTGATGGAGCAAGTGGCAGGGCTGAACACCAAGCTGCGCAATTCGATCCGCCGCCTCGATCCGCGCAAGACTGACGAGAACGCCCGGGCGGCAACCGTGATGGCGGCCGTCGGCCAGGCGATCGTCTTCGACACGCACGAAGTGAAGGACGAAAAGCTGCTGCCGCAGTGGTACACGATGTCCGACGAGATGCGCGATGCCTGCTCAGAACTGGCCGCGGCAATCCGCTCTGGCGACAAGACGGCCGCCGCCTCGGCGAGCACGCGGGTGCAGAAAAGCTGCGATGCCTGCCACGAGGTGTTCGGCGACTAAGGCATGGGGCGGGCTTGGCCGGCGACCTTGGTCGCCGCGCGGTCGCTACGGCGACCGGCTAAACAAATCCGGCGCAACGTGCTATGTTTTCGAGAGTTGCCGGCCCCCCCGCGTCCTGAGTTCCCTCCATGCCGCTGCTGCACCCGTCGTTACAATTCACCCATCCTCTGCCATTTGGCACGATCGTACAGGATGGCGGGGTGCAGTTCGTCATCTTCAGCCGCTCGGCCACCGGCATGCGCGTGCTGCTGTACGACAATGCGACCGATCCCGAGCCGGCCGAGATCGTGCAGTTCCACCCGGAACTCGACCGCTGGGGGGACATCTGGAGCGTTTTCGTCCCTGGGATCGGGCCGGGGCAGTTGTACCACTTCCAGGCCGATGGCCCATTCGCCCCGCAGATTGGCCAACGCTTCGATAGCCGGGCACGGCTGATCGATCCGTACGCGCGGGCGCTGACGGGGGACTTTCTGCCTGCCGATGACGGCATCGTCCGGCCACCGAAATGCGTCGTGGTCGACGACACGTTCGATTGGCAAGGCGATCGGCATCTGAAGCGCAGCCTGTCCGAAAGCGTGATCTACGAGATGCACGTGCGCGGCTTCACACGTTCACCCACGAGCGGCGTCGAGTCGCCCGGCACGTACCTGGGTGTGATCGAGCAGATTCCCTACCTACGATCGCTGGGCGTGACGGCCGTCGAGTTGATGCCGATTCACGAGTTTCCCACGAACCACTGGACCGGCAAGCAAGAGGCGCACGCCAACTACTGGGGCTACGATCCGATCGCTTTCTTTTCGCCGCATCGTGGCTACGCCGCCAGCAGCGTTCCCGGCGCCCAGGTGGTCGAGTTTAAGCAGATGGTCCGCGCGCTGCACCAGGCGGGGATCGAAGTCATTCTCGACGTGGTGTTCAACCACACCGCCGAAGGCAACGAACTCGGCCCGACGTTCGGCTTCAAGGGGCTCGAGAACCGCATTTACTACATGCTCGCCAGCGGCGGCGCCCATTACAAAAACTACTCGGGTTGCGGCAACACGATCAACGGCAACCACCCGATCGTGCGTGAGATGATCTTCCTTTGCCTGCGGCACTGGGTGCTGAACTACCACGTCGACGGCTTTCGCTTCGATCTGGCGTCGATTCTCAGCCGCGATCGCGACGGTGAGCTGATGCCCAACACTCCGCTGATCGAACAGATCGCCGAAGATCCGCTCCTCTCCGACACGAAGATCATTGCTGAAGCGTGGGATGCCGCCGGGGCTTACCAGGTGGGCAGCTTCGCCAACCTGCGCTGGGCCGAGTGGAACGGCCGCTACCGCGACGACGTGCGTCGGTTCTGGCGCGGCGACGGGCACCAACTCGGCGCGCTGGCGACGCGCCTGGCTGGTTCCAGCGATTTGTACCAGTCCAGTGGTCGCCGGCCGTATCACAGCATTAACTTTGTCACCAGCCACGACGGTTTTCCGCTCAACGACCTGGTGACGTACGAGCAGAAGCACAACGAGGCCAACGGCGAACAGAATCGCGACGGCGACAACAACAATTACAGTTGCAACTACGGCTACGAAGGGCCGACGCGCCGGCGGGCTGTCAACCGGCTACGATCGCGGCAAGTGAAGAACATGCTCGCCACGCTGCTACTGAGCGAAGGCGTGCCGATGATCCTCTCGGGCGACGAATGCCGGCGAACGCAGCGGGGAAACAACAACGCCTACTGCCAGGACAACGCCATCTCGTGGTTCGATTGGGACCTGGTCGAGAAGAATGCCGACCTGGTGCTGTTCTGCCGCGCGCTGATCGAGTTCCGCAAGTGTCAGCCGACCGTGCGGCGCACGACGTTTCTCACCGGGCAAATCTCACCGGGCAACACCATTCCTGATGTGAGCTGGTACGATGCCGAAGGCAACGCGGTCCATTGGGGCGACAATCATCACAGCCTCGTGTGCCTGTTCGGAGCCGACCGAACAGGCAATAACACTCGCGACGTGCCACGCCACGTGATGATCATCCTCCACGGCGGAACGCTTGAGCGTACGTTCCGTTTACCCGCCGTCGCACGAACTATCGGCTGGCGGCTGTTTCTCGATACCGGCGCGGCGAGCCCCGACGACGTGTACCCCGATCTCGACGGCCCGGCGCCAGGGCCCGATGGCACGACCCTGCTCGTCGACCATTCGCTGAAATGTTATGTCTCGACCGAGTGACGAGCCGCTGGTGGGCGCTTTGGCGGCGGAGGCGTTGAGCCGCGGCGAAGTGCACGTTTGGTACACGATCGATGATCCGAAAGCCGGCGGCGTTCCCATCGACGAGCCGCTGCTGGAGCGCTACCGCGGGCTGCTCGACGACGAAGAGCTAGCGCGTCACGACCGCTACCGCGTGGAGCGCGCACGCCGGCAATTCTTGATCGGCCGAGCGCTGGTCCGATCGACGCTATCACGCTACGCAACGATTGGCCCGCGCTACTGGCGATTCATCACCAACCAGTACGGCAGGCCCGCGATCAAACCGGGAACGATCGATGTTCCGCTGTGCTTCAACCTTTCGCACACCGAAGGGCTAGCGGCCTGCGCCGTGGCCTGGGGACGCGAGGTCGGCATCGATGTCGAGTTTTGCGGCCGTGCAACTGGGGGGATTCACCTGGCCCAGCGATTCTTTTCAGTGGCCGAAGTTGCCGATCTGCTGGCGCTGCCTGCCGAGCGGCAACGCGATGCGTTCTTCGATTACTGGACGCTCAAAGAGGCGTACATCAAGGCGCGCGGCATGGGCCTGGCCATACCGTTGGGCCATTTCTCGTTCGATCTTTCGCCGAGCGATGCCGTGCGGATCTCATTCGATCCGCGCTTGTCGGATGTTCCTGAGAATTGGCAATTCTTTCAATTCTCGCCGACGGCGAACCATCGGATGGCCTTAGCCGTACATTGCGGCGGGCGAGGCGACACGATCGTGCGGCAATTCGCGATCGTGCCGCTGGCGCAGAATTCGCATACTCACGACCGCGCCTAAGTCGTGATTCTTCTCTCTGAACTTTAACGTCGCGACATTTTGTCTCAGTTTGTGCTAGTCATTGGCCGATTCATGGAGCAGACCACAGCAAGGATGTTTCGATGCCGCAAGAATTTCCCTCGAGCCCGCTGGCCGACCCGATGGCCAACGACGCCGTGTCAGCCAGGGGTGACGGCTTGTCGTTGGTCGGCGCCGAGGGGCGCGCTGACGACGTCGACGCCGAAGGATGCCCGACGATCTACGCCGACGAGGTGTATCTGGGCTTGGCCCGCTCGCGCCGCTTGCGGGTCGTTTGCTTGCGCAGTGCCTAAGGCGAAGCGCGTCGCAAGCGACGCGGCCAACTACTTGCCTTTCGCGGGTGCTTTCACCGGCGGTTTCGTGCCGGCAGGAAATTCTTGGCCCGAGGCTGCAAAATCGGCCTTCGCCTTGGCCTCTTGAGCGCTCGACAGCTCGGGGTTCGGCGTGGCGTCGCCGGGTTCCATGCCCAGAATCCATTTCACACCCCCGAGCAGCGAAGCCATGTAGATCGGGTTCTCCCACACGTCTTCGCGGTGCCCCAGGCTCATGTGCATCACGCGGCCGTCGCCGTAGTTCTTCACCCAGGCGACCGGCACATGGTAGTCCGCCTTCTTGGCGGTCTTGGCCATGTTCAGGCTCATCAGCACGTGAACCTTCTCGGGCTGCCAGTTCTTGAAGCGGTAAATCTCGTCGGTGATGGTGAACTCTTCGCCCCAAGGCTTGCTCAGCGGATGCTGCTGATCGTGGACCGTGATGGTCACCGTGTCGCCCGAGCCCCAGGGATGGCCGTTGAACGTGCCGCCGAGCATGTCCCAGTACGGTTGGTAATCGCCCAGCGTGTCGGCCGCCGAATGGACGCCGATGAAGCCGTGCCCTTTCTGCTTCAACCAATCCTGCAAGAAGTAATCGAATGCCTCGTCGCTGACCGGCCACTTTGCCCTTGGGCCCGTGGTGTAGAACATCACGATGTCGTAGTTCTGCAGGTTCTCTTTCGAGATCGCGGCCGTCGGGTCCTGCGTGCAGTCGACGCGAAACACGTTGCTCGACACACCGAGGTTGGTCATTGCCAACTCGGCCGGAGCCAGCGGCGCGCCATCCTTGCGATTGACCGAGCCATGCTTGAACCCGCCGCTGTAGGTGAGAAACAAAATCCGCGCTCCGTGCTTCGGTGCGTCCTCGGCGCGGAGCGCTCCGGCCATTTGAAACAGAATGAGTGCCAGGGCAACGAGTCTCATGGTGTTTGTCCTTTCTTCAAGCGTAATATCGCGAGTGCGTTGTCTCAGCCGCGAGCGCGAGCGAGCGGTGTTCAGCGTGCGAACCGCAAGACCCCTCGTTTGCGCTCGAAGCTGTTGTGCGCTCGGGATCATTGTGCCTCGATCACGTAACGAATCGCGGCTTCTAGATATTGTTGATCGAAAATGTACCGCGTGCTACCGCCGCGAGTCCACCATCGACGCGATGAACGATGCAGTTCGTTGAGCGAACGCGAGCACCAAGCCTTAAATTGCGAGATCGCCTCATCCGGATCGATGGCCGCCGATACGACGAGATGCACGTGGTTGGTGCGGACATTGAGGGCATGCAGCGTCCAACGTCGAAAGCCACAATGCGATACGATTGTGACATGGACTGCTCGACGATCGGCCTCATCTAACCGCATGGGTGAGGTTTTCAATCGCACGCGAGCAAAGTGTTGCCGATGCTCATTGGGATGCTGAGTGCCGGATTGTTTCGCGTGGACCCAACCTCGACCATCGCCGGGTAACCAGCTGCCGTACGTTGTCCAAGTGAGGTGATACGCGAGTAGATCACCCACGATATATTCTCCCGATCTCAGCGGCAACGAGCGCGGGCGGTTTTTAGCGTGCCAAGTCGAATACCCCCAACATTATGCAACTGCTGGCATAACGCGATGGCCAAAACGGTGAGCTCTTAGCCCCGAGCGCGAGCGAGGGGTTTTGTGCGCACCCGACGGGGCACCGTCCAACACCGCTCGCTTGCGCTCGCGGCTAACAATCGCCTTG
>DATAXP010000007.1:0-44901 GCA_036272935.1 Pirellulales bacterium
ATCGTCGGCGAAGCATTGGTGTTGTAGAACGCCACCTGGTCGATCACCGCCTGGACAGCAGGCACGGTGGCCGAAGCATAGAACTGCACCACCAGCGGCGAGGAGCCTGCGCCGGCGCTGAACGTTGCCACCGCGGTGCCATTGTAGCTGAGCGTGCTGCCGGAGATCGTGATGCCACTTCCCGCGACGACCGTCACCACGTCGGCGCCGCCGGCGTTGCCGATGCTCACCGTGAGCTTGGCATCCGACACTCCCAGGCTGCCGGCCGTCACCGTAGCGGCCGAGGCCAACAGCGTCGCGCCGTTGCCGGCTGTGTAGTTCACGGTGCCGCCAAGGCTTCCGATCGTCGGTGGGTTATCGACGAAGTGGACCGTCTTCGTTGCCGGAGTCGATGCGTTCCCTTTGTTGTCAGTGAGCGTGAAGCTCACTGTGCGATCGTAAATGCTCGGCGAAGTGGCGGTGTTGTAGAACGCTACGTCGTCAACAACCGCTTGCACGTCGGCAACGATAACCGAAGCATTGAACTGCACGACCAGCGGCGACGAGCCCGCGCCCGCGGTGAACGTGCCGATCGCCGTGCCGTTGTAGCTGAGCGTATTGCCGGAGATCGTCACGCCGCCGCCGGCGACGACCGTCACCACGTCGGCGCCGCCGGCACTGCCGACGGAGACGGTCAGCTTCGCGCTGGCCGGACCGTACTCTCCAGCCGTGACGGTTGCCGAGCCGGCTAACGTGACCGCCTGACTTCCGGCAGAGTAGTTGACTGTGCCCCCAAAGTTGCCGATCGTTGCCGCGACGCCGTGAAACTCGTCGGCGCCGATGTCGGCCGCGCCGATACGCGCGTCGCCGATCTGGTCGAGCGGTAAGATCGCGCCGGCCCCCGCACCGTGAGCCGTCGCCGTGGTGCCGTTGTAGCCGCGCACCACCGTGACGGTCTGGTTTGATGCGTTGTAGCCGGTGATGAGAATCTCTTCGCTGTCGATTTGGATGAGATATGTGCCCGACGTGCTGGCGATCGCGGCGAAGTTGGCGAATACGCTGCTGGACAACGATGTGGCGGTGGTGGTGACACTCGTGGCGAGCGCCGTGACCGCTCCGCCGGCGTTGATGGCCGGGCTGCCCGACTGGAGCGACATGGTTGGGGTCGTACCGCCGTAGTTGCCCAACGCGTTGAGCAGCGGGTTGATCGGGCTGGTGCTCGTGCCGACCAAATTGCCGTTGGTGCCGTTGCTGATGCCGGTCATGCCAGAGCCGTTGCCGATCAGGTTGTAGCTGCTGCCGGACTGGACCGCGGCGCCGACATCCGGATCGGCAGCGCTGACCGTATTGCCGGCGACAATCGTATCGACGAGTGTCAGCAGACCGGTCACCTCGTTATAGAGTCCACCGCCGTAGGTGGCCGAGTTACCGGAGATCGTGTCGGCAGCAAGCGTCGCGGTGGCCTGCCACATGTCGATCGCGCCGCCGTCGTCAATGGCCGAATTGCCGCTGAAGGTGGAGTTGCTGATGGTGAAGGTCGACGTGTCGAGGTAGATGCCGCCGGCATCGCCTGCCGAGTTGCTCGAGAATGTCGAACCGGTGATCGTCGTCGCTCCCTGGGCATAGATTGCGCCGGCCGCCTCGGTCGCGGTATTCGACGTGAAGGTCGAGTTGCTGATTGTCAACGTCGCGCCGGCGAACGAAAGGATTGCTCCGGCGTATTGAGCGGAGTCGTTTGAGAATACGGAGTTGGCAACCGTCAAGACGGCGCCTGAGTTGTTGAGGATGCCGCCACCGTAGTTCGAGGCAGTGCTATTGGAGACGGTCGTCCCGCTCAGCGTGAGTGTCCCGTTATTGAAGATCGCGCCGCCGTAGGAAGCGGAACCGGCGGTGAGCGTCAGGCCCATAATGCTTGCGGTGACGCCGCTGTCGATTTGGAACAGCTCGCTGGTGCCGTGGCCACTTAAGGTGATCGCGCCAGCGCCGTTGATCGTGATTACGCCGCTGCCCGCGCCTTGCGCACCGAGCTCCAAGAGGCCCTGCTGCAGGATGATCGTCTGACCGGCAAGGTTCGAGGCGAACGTGATCGTGTCGGAAATACCGTTCAGGGCGTCGATGCTGGCGGTCTTGACCGCGTCGCGCAATGACACGCCGTTGTGTGACGCGGCATCGCTGGCCGTGATCACCACCAGCGGAGCCGAGGTGACGAAATGAATCGTCTTCGTCAGCGGGCTCGCGTTTCCGTTGCTGTCGGCGAGCGTGAAAGTGGCCGTGCGATCAAAAATACTTGGCGAAGCGTTGGTGTTGTAGAAGGCGACGTCGTCGACGACCGCTTGCACCGCGGGCTGCGTGACCGAGGCGTTGAACTGCACGACCAGCGGCGACGAGCCAGCGCCGGCCGTGAAGTAGCCGATCGCCGTGCTGTTGTAGAACAACTGGCTGCCGCTGATGGTCACGCCGTTGCCGGCAAGAATGGTCAGGACGTCGGCGCCGCCGGCTGAGGCAAGGCTGACCGTGAGTTTGGAATTTGCCAGACCATAGTAACCGGCGGTCACGGTGGTGCCGGAAGCGATCAGCGACGGTCCGCTGCCGGCATGGTAGTTTACGGCCGAATGGAAGTTGCCGAACGTCGGTGGCTGGACATAGACGTGGATGGTTTCGGTATCGGCCGCCCAGGTGTTCCCCTTACTATCGGTCAAGCTGAAGCTTGCCGTGCGATCGTAGCCGGTCGCCGGCGAACTCGTGTCGGAGAACGCGACATCACCAACCACCGCCTGGACGGCGGCAGTCGTCGCCGAAGCATTAAACTGGATGACCAAGGGCGCGGTACCAGAGCCGCCACTGAACGTGCCGATCAGTGTGCCGTTGTAGAACAACTGACTGCCGTTAACGGTGACGCCGCCCCCGGCGAGGATCGTCAACACGTCGCTGCTCGTCGCCGAGCCGATCGAAACGCTGAGCTGCGAGCTGGCCAGGCCGTTGGCCCCGGCAACCACAATCGCGTCGCCGGCGATCAATGTCGGTCCGCTGCCGACCGAGTAATCGATCACCTCATCGAGATTGTTGACCGTCGGCGGCTGGTTGGTCGGCCCCGCAACCAATCCCGCGACGACGGCGTTGGCAATCGGAGTGCCCAGGCCGGTGACTTCGTCGTAGCCTACTCCGGCGCTGTAGTCACCGTTGCTTCCCGAGGTAATATCGCGGAAAGAGTTTTCGAGGCTGTAAAGATACGGCAACGTTTGCGAAGCGCCGTCGAGCGTGCTTTCGCCGGCGATGGATCGTCCCTGGTTGGCGATCGCGATGATGCCAGCCCAGCACGGCGCGGCAAGGCTGGTGCCGCCAATCTGTTCCCAGGGCGTTGCGCTGCCGTAATCCCACGAATCGTAGACGGCTACGCCGGTCTTCGGGTCAGCATCGAACGAAACGTCGGGGATGCTGCGAGCGCCGGTGTTCTGCACGCCGAGCTGGTAACTCGGCTCCGATTCGTAAGAGCTGAATCCGCCGCCGCTGCCCGACCACGCGTTCTCATAAACGTAATTGTCGCCGCTAACCTGCAGCGAGGTGCCGCCGACGGCGAGCACGTTGGGCGAGTCAGCGGGGTATCCGCCTGGCGATCCGGAGTCACCGGTCGCGGCGACGAAGGTGATGCCCGTGTGACCGTTGGGCGTTACGAAATCGCCGTCGTAGCTCGTCTCGCTGGCACCCTCTCCGGCGCCCCAGCTCATGCTCACCACCGAAACGCCCGAGTAGTTCGCTGCATATTGAACGGCGGCGTAGAGATCGTCGTCATAGTCGCTGTTCGCCTCGACCAGCAGGATGTTCGCTCCCGGCGCGATCGTGTGGACATACTCGACGTCGAGCGAAATCTCGACGGCCCAACTATTGCCGAGGCCGGCGGGATCGGTACCGGGCAACTGCGTCGTGCTGCCGGTCTGCGAGACTTTCAGCAGATTTGGATCGGACAACCCGAAATACTGATCGAAATTGTGCAGGTCGCTGGCGATGTTCGGATCGTCGTACGCATCGACAATCGCGACCGTCTGTCCCGTACCATTGCCGACGACGCCCCCCGAGAACTTGATCTGATCGATGTCGTAGGCGTGAACCAGGGCGGTGGGTAAAACAAGGTTGGAGATGCCATCGTCGGGGCTGGCCATGGCGCTGCCGGCCGTTATAAAGTCGGGCGTCATCACGCTGGCGCTGAGCACGCGGCGCCCTTCGAGCACCTCGAATGTCAGCGCGCGACTTCGCCTACGCTGGTTCTTAGAACGAATAACGCGTGTATCCACCGCGCCACGCCGAAACCAATTCTGCCGCTTCATCGCATGCGCTCCGATCAAGCACTTCGCGGACGTTGACACAGTTCGATCACGAATCCATCGGGGTCCGCCAGGTAAACGGCCCAGCCCCCTTGGTTCGGCCCGGCCGTGATCGCCACCGGCGCCGATCGGAACTTCACGCCGCGCTCTAGCAACGACTCGTACGCGCTCGGCAGGTCGTCGACCACGAAACACAGATGGCCGTTGCCGGGGCGGCTCGTCGCCGTGTCGGCCGCGGCGCCGGGGGAATTCACGTACTGGGCTAACTCGATCGAGGGCCCGTCGGGGGCGTTGCCTGGCCGTAACGATGCCACGGCCAACTGCACCCCGGGAGAGCCGGTCTGGGCGCCGACGTACTCGGCATCGACCGTGCGCCTGGCAACAAGCGTCAATCCCAGCACGTCGCGATAGAACTCGATCGACCACGCAATGTCCGACACCGTGATCCCGATGTGATGGACACTCTGTGGCGATGCATCGCCGGTGCGCGACATAAACTTGGACTCCCCCGACGCCCGACGATATGGTGAATCGGCAATCAATGCAACCGTCCATTTCCTACCCAGAAAGCTTGGAGATGCTACCAGGAATCAAGCAATTCGATTTGACGGGCCGCGCGGCAATCGTCACGGGCGGCTCGAAGGGTTTGGGGCTGGCAATGGCCCAGGGGCTCGCTTCTGCCGGGGCCGACGTGCTCGTCGTCAGCCGTCATGCCGAGGAGGCAGCGACGGCGGCCGACGAGATTCGCAATCAATACAACCGTCGCGCGGTTGGTATGGCGGCCGATGTGGCTGATCCGGCGGCGATTACTTCGATCGTCGATCGGGCGATGTCGGAACTGGGACGGATCGACATCCTGGTGAACAACGCCGGCATCAACATCCGCGGCGCGATCGACGAGCTGTCGTACGAACAATTCTTGGCCGTGCAACAAACGAACGTGAACGGCTTGTGGCTGATGACACGCGCGGTGGTTCCGCACATGAAGCAGCAAGGCTGCGGGCGCATCATCAACCTATCGAGCACGCTAGGACTGGTGGGCTTGGGCAATCGCACGCCGTACTGCGCGAGCAAAGGGGCGGTGACGCAAATGACCAAGGCATTGGCCATCGAGCTGGCCCCCTGGAATGTCACCTGCAATGCCATCTGCCCCGGTCCGTTCTTGACGCCGATGAACGAGCCGATCGCCGACAGCGAAGACGCCAAGAAGTTCATCATCGGCGCCACCGCCCTCGGTCGCTGGGGCCGACTGGAAGAGATCCAAGGCTCAGCGATCTTTCTGGCCAGCGACGCCTCCAGCTACATGACCGGCAGCATGCTGGTAGTCGACGGAGGCTGGACGGCGCGTTGAAAAGTAGCGTCTTCGCTCAGCAGTCGAGCGTGTGCTCGGTTTCCCACGGCGAAACGTGCCCCAGGTAGCTGCGCCACTCGGCGCGCTTGTGCTTCAGATACGCTTCGGTGAAGCGTGACCCCAGCCCCTCGGTTAGCACCACGGACTTTTCAAACGCATCCAGCGCGTCGGCCAGATTCTCGGGCAGCTTAGCGGCAGCGTCCACGCTGCCCGATGCCTCGTACATGTTTTCGTCGTGCCGCGCCCCAGGCGATCGGCCGTGAGCAATCCCGTCCAGTCCAACAATCAGGATCGCCGCCGGCAGCAGATAGGGGTTCGCCGCGCCGTCGGGTAGCCGCAGCTCGAAGCGCCCCGGCGCGGGGATGCGGACCATGTGCGTGCGGTTGTTCCCGCCGTAGGTGATTGTGTTCGGGCTCCAAGTGGCGCCGGAAGTGGTGGTCGGGGCGTTGATCCGCCGGTACGAATTGACTGCCGGATTGGTGAACGCGCACAGGGCCGCGGCCGAGTGCATCACGCCACCCAGAAAATGAGCCGCCAGCGGCGACAAGTCCTGCTTGCCTGCTGGGTCGGCAAACAGATTCGTGCCGCGCGTGTCCCACAGCGACACATGCACGTGGCAGCCGTTGCCGGTGAGATGCGAGAATGGCTTGGGCATGAATGTGGCGCGCAGCCCGCGCTGCTCGGCAAGCGTGCGGACCATGTACTTGAAGAAGGTGTGGCGGTCGGCCGTGGTCAGCGCGTCGGCATACTGCCAATTCATCTCGAACTGGCCGTTGGCGTCCTCGTGATCGTTCTGATACGGCCCCCAGCCGAGTTGATGCATCGCATCGCAAATCTCGGCAATTAGATCGTAGCGCCGCATCAGCGCGTGCTGGTCGTAGCACGGCTTCGTTTGCCGGTCGGCGACGTCGGCAATCTCGCGGCCATCGGCCGAGAGAATGAAGAACTCGCACTCGACGCCGGTCCGCAACTCGTAGCCCGCCTCGGTTGCGCGTCGCATCGCCGCGCGCAGCACGCTGCGAGGGGCTTGGGCCAACGGGTGGCCATCGATGCGCAGGTCGGCGGCGACCCAGGCGACCTCGGGCTTCCATGGCAACTGGATGACGCTCGACGAATCGGGGACCGCCAGGATATCGGGATCAGCCGGCGTCATGTCCAACCACGCGGCGAACCCGGCGAAGCCGGCACCATCGCGCTGCATGTCGGCGATCGCCGAGGCGGGGACGAGCTTCGCCCGCGCCGTGCCAGCGAGATCCGAAAACGAGATCAAAAAGTACTTGATGCCGCGCTCACGGGCCAGGCTTTCCAGATCGGCAGTCATCGGTGTCATTCTCTCAGTAGGCTCTCGACGGCGGCGGCGATGAAGCGTTCGTCGGCCAGGTTCTTCATCGGATTGCCGGCACGATGTCCCCAAATGCTCGGGATCGGCAAATACTTGGCGTTGGGGATGCGGCGGGCGTCGAGTTCAGCGTCGTGCGCGGTGAAATACAGATCATGGCTGCCGGGCATGATCAGCGTGCGCGCGGTGATCGCCCCGAGCGCCCGATCCAGATCGCCACGGTACACGTCGTTATCGCTGATGTCGCAGCGCCGCCAGGTGTTGATCATCGAGACGAGATTGCCGGCATCGCGGCGCAGGAAGCTCCCTTCCCAATCGCGGACCAGGTAATCTTCGAGCGACTGGTAGCCCAAGGTGCGGTAAACGCCATCGCGATAGAACGCTTGCGACAGGGCCCAACCAGCGTAGACGCGTGCCATGGCTCGCAGCCCCGTTTCAGGCCGGGCGACGAAATGATCGCCCCGCCAGGTCGGGTCGGCCGTGAGTGCAGCGCGAATGCCTTCGAGGAACACCAGGTTGTGCGGCGAGGTCTTGGCCGAGCCGCAGATCGCCACGATTCGCTCGATGCGCTCGGGCCACAACGCTCCCCAGTGCAGCGCCTGTTGCGCCCCCATCGACCAGCCGTACACCATCGCCAAGCGCTCGATGCCGAAGCGCTCTTCCAGCAGCCGGCGCTGGGCAGCCACGTTGTCGACGTGAGTGAACAGATCGAGGTAACGCCCGCCCAGCGGTTCGGGCAGATTGCTCGGCGAGCTCGACAAACCATTGCCGAACATGTTCGGGATGATGATGAACCATCGCTCGGGATCGAGGATGCGCCCCGGGACAACGAGCCAGTCGATATCGCTATGTTGCGCCGCGTACGACGTGGGGTAGAGGATCGCGTTGGAGCGCGCGGCGTTGAGCTGGCCGTAGGTTCGATAGGCCAGCACGGCGCGCGGCAGCGTCAGGCCGCGTTGCAGCTTGAAGTCGGCAAGCTCGAAAGTCTCGTGGGACGACATCGGGCTGGCGTGCCGTCACGAGTTCATGGGATCGTTGCCGAGCGTGCGTACCACCTCGGCGTTCGCCGTGGGATAGCTGGGCGAAACGTGGCTAAATCTCTGCCGCAGGTGGCGATGCGCATCGGGGAGGCAGAAGAACGGGATCGACGGGTACAGGTGGTGCTCGGCGTGGTACGGCATGTTCCACATCAGGAAACGCACCGGCCAACTGGCCAGCGTGGTGCGCGTGTTCGTCAGGCCGTTGTCGTCCATGGTGCAACCGGTGTGCTCGACAATCAGGATCGCGCGCAGCAGCGGCTGGGCCAATAGCGCCGGCAGGAACCAGTAATACAGCACGGCCGTCGAACGCAGCACGATCGACATGATGGCCAGTGCCGCGTACAGCCCCAATTGCATTTGCGCGGAACGGACGATCGGCCGGCGTTGCTCGGTCGGGATGAACGGATACTGCTCGGTGCGTCCTGCGGCCAGCCCCAACAGCTCCATCGGCTTACTGAACCAGAACGGCAGGCCGCTGACGTGCAGCACGTAGTCGAACACATTGCGCGGCTTGGGGGTCGACAGTTCGGGATCGCGCTGGTGGTCCTGCGTATAGCGATGGTGCCAGGTGTGGTAGCGGCGGTAGTAGGTGAAGTTGTAGAAGCACAAGGCGCCGGCAATCCAGCCGGCGATGTCGTTGAGCCGCGGCGACTTGAACGCGGTCTTGTGGACGCACTCGTGCATCGGGGCGAACATCGTGACGATCGTGAACCCGTGCAACATCATGGCCGGAATCGCCAGTAGCCAACCGTAGCCCAGCGCCAGCCAGACCAGCATGCCGGTGCACGCCATGCACGCCAGGTGGCCGGCGAAGCGTACCAACCCACGCACATCGTCGCGGCGGCTGAGCGCGCGCACGGTGCCCATGTCGAGCGTCTGCCGACCGGGCAGCGCAAGGATATCGGAGCTTTCGAGGTCGGTGGGCGATTCAGCGGTCATGCGGTAAACCCTCTGCGGGCGGCGGCGAGACAGAGGGCGGCGAGTGCGTTGCGGTGCATTATAGAACGCGGATTTCGCGCCGCAAAGCTTTCGGACGCGGCGCCGAGTTTTTTGGTCTGAGCCAGTCGTGTCACTCGCGCTGCCGGCAAGGTGTGCATGACACGAGAGCTTACCGCTCGGCGGCGGCGCGCTCCACGGCGAAAGCAGGCCACGCCCCACGAGCCGGACTTCAACGCACACTGCGGCAGCTTGCGTTGAGAATCGTGGGGGCGGCACTTTTTGTGAGAGGCGAATCCTTGTGGGGGGCGAATCCTTGTGGGAGGCGAATCCTTTCGCCGACCTTGGCATGAGATTGCGCCGAATTCGGCGATAGGAATCGCCTTCCACAGTCGAGACCATTGTTTCATTAGTGCACATGGCGAACTTGCGGCTCTCCAACGTGTCGCCGGCAGACTCGTGACATGCCGCAGGTGGTCGATTAGGCTCGCGGGATCGAAACTCGAAGTTTTCCGAGGGAATCACGCCATGCGCGCACTTACCGTCGTCGTTATTGTCCTTTCGCTGGTCGGTCCGGCCGCCGCCGAGCCGGGCAAGTCCGGCATCGTTTCCGTGGCCGATTTCCTGCCGGCGAACTACGTGACTGACGGCAGCGTGAGTTACCAGGAGCAACTGCAAAAGGCGATCGACGCAGTCGGCCCGGGCGGAACGCTTGTGTTTCCGCCGATGGTCTACCGGCTCGACGAAGCAGGCTTGCGGATCAAGTCGCGGATGACGCTTTCGATGTACGGAGCGGCGTTCGTGCTCGATGAAAAGGCCTCGAAGGATGGCCAGGCTTTCTTGGGAGAGAACCTCAAAAGTGTGCAGTTCCTCGGTGGCGAGATCGTCGGCCGCAACGATACCTGGGCCGACGGCGTGAACATCCGCGGCATCTACCTCTCCGGCTCCGCCGAGAACATCCGCATCCGCGATATGAACATCCACGACCTGTCGAGCAACGGCATCGGCCTGTTCGCCATGGCCGACGCACCGGCCCGCGACGTTTGGGTGACCGACACCGTGGTCGATCACTGCTGCAACAAGTACGGCGACTACGTAAGCGCGAAACCCGGGCCCGAGAAAGGGAGCAAGCGCGACGACCAGGGTTCGATCTGCTTCTACTACGTGAACGATTGGCTGGTGGCCGGCTGCCGATTCGAGCGGTCACGTTCCGACGGCACTCATTTCTATCGCTGCAAGCAGGGACAGTTCGTCGACAACAAGGTGTACGGCGCGCAGATGGGCGGCTACTTCATCGAGACGTGCGACGACGTGGTCGCCACGGGCAACGTGATCCGCGACAACGGCTCGCGCGGGGCGACCATCGAGCGCGGCAGCCGCAATTGCATCCTCAAAGGCAACGTGATTGCCGCCAGCGGCCGCGAAGGATTGTGGGCGCCGAACTGCGTGGGGCTGATCGTCACCGGCAACGTGTTCGACACCAATGGCCGCAAGCCCAACGGCACCAAGCCGACGCACATCTGGAACGCGAACATCACGATCAACGGCGATCCGTACGATCCGAGCAAATCGTCGACCGAAAACTACATCGTGGCCGACAACCTGATCACAACCACCGCCGAGCAGATCGCCGCAATCCGCGTCGACACCGCTGCCGCGCGAGGCATCGCATTGCACAACAACATGCTCCGCGGCGAGAATCGCCAGGTGCTCGTGCAAGGCCCCGCTCCTGAACAGGTGACCAATGTGGCCAACGAGTGATCGGGATTCTATCAGCCCGACACACCTGCCAGGGACATTGTGGCATCCACCTCGACGCGGGGTGCCATGTCCACGCGCGTCGTGGACATGCTCACGCAAGCGTGAGCATGGCACCCGACCTCGCCGCTACAGCTAGCTGGAAAGCGCTCTAACAGTTCACCGTTTGGGCCATCGTGCTATGCCAGCACTTGCACAATGTTGTGGCGCGTCCGGCTGGTGATTCGTTGTTATGTCGCGGGCTTGTGGTCCGCGGCGGCCAGCAGTTTGTAGCGACCGTCGAGCCAGAGCGGGATGTCGTTCTTGTACCAACGCGACAGCCAGCTTTCGCTCGGGCCGCCTGGCAGGTTCGTGTGGGCCTCGTTGGTCCCCAGGTCGGTCACGAAATGGTACGACGGAGCGAACGTCGTTTCGCGCTTCGCCGAGCGCAGCAAGTGCCCCTGGAACGGCGTGGCGTGGCAGCCGCGCATCGGCAGCTCGCTGGTATGGAAGCCGAGCGCCCGGCCGACGAACTGGCTCTCGAAGAACCGGTTGGTGAAGCGGAACGCGTTGAACACGGCCCAGCTTTGTTCGGGAGCGTCGAGCACTCGTTCGGCAGCGCGGCGGATGAGCGCCCCCTTATCGCGTCCTTGCCACCAGCGCGAATGTTCTTTCTGTAGCAGCCGGTCGACGCACGTCACGACCATCATCGAAAAGCCGACGCGGCTCACCAGGTACACCATCCGCCGCCAGCCCAATCCGCCGCCATGAACCGTGTCCTGGCCGAAAATCTCCACCAGCACGCTGCGATACAGCCGCGTAAACAGCGTCGCCTCGAGGCTGGCAGGGTCGTAACTACGGTCCCAGGCCTCGAGCCGTCGGCGCAGCTCGCCATCTTCGAGACACGGCAGGAAGACCTTGAGCAGATCGTCGGCCTGCACGCTGACAACGTCGTATTGCAGCTTTTCCATGTCGGCGAGCGTGGCTTGCGGCATCGCTTCGAGCCGGGCCACGATGCGCCGCTTGCGATAGTTCGACAACGGCTGCGTGACAAGGTGGTGGCGTCCGGGGGGCTCGGGGTTCTCGTTGGCGCTGGCGACGTAACCTTCCGGCGGATCGAAGGTGCTGGGCAACTCGTCGAGCCCTAGCCACCCTTGCCAATGGTTGGCCGGATCCCAGGCCGGAATTGGCAGCACGCCGGAGACGTTCGCCGCGCGCCGCGGCACCCACCCGCAAGCCTGTCGGCCGATGTGACCGGCGGTATCGGCAAAGACCCACATCAGGGTTGGCTGCGGACAGCGGATGACGGTGTCCATGGCATCGCGCGTCGAGTGGCAGCCGACCAATTCAAGCCAGGTGGCGACCGACTCGCCGACCCCTTCGCTCGAGCCGGTCCAGGCGCTGCATAGATACAGTCCCTCGGGCCCGTCGGCCAGGTCGACCTCCATCGTCCCTTGCGGGTTCTCGTAGACGTTCAGCGTGCGGCTCGCGCCGTTCTTGCCGCGCACGTGCTCGAGGCGCACTTGAAAATCGACCCACTCCTGGCCGCGACGGTACTGCCAGTGTGGCGGCGCGACCGGTTCGGCCGGCGCATCGGGGTCGACGGGCAATTCGGCCGATACGGCTTCCGGCGGCGCGCGGCGGCAGTCCTCGGTGAAGAAATCGGAGGTGTCGGCCTTCAGGTACGTGACGCCCCACGCCAGGTGGCGCGTGCGGCCGACGGCAAAGATCGGGCAACCGGGCAACGTCGCCCCCATCACGTACTCGTTGCCGAAGTTGAGCACCGCTTCGTACCAGATCGGCGGCAGGCGATTGACTTCCAGGTGCGGATCGCTGGCCAGCAGCGCGTGCCCCGAGGCGCTGCGCCCCGGCGCGACCGCCCAGGCGTTGCTGCCCACGAGGCGCGGCAGGTCGGTGATCAGCTCGAGCGCTTCGTCCGACAGCCGATTCGAGATCTTGATCTGCTTGAGCAGCTCGAAATCGCAGCCGTCGAACAACGGCTCGAACAGCTCGGCCAGCAGCTCGGGCCGCACGCCGCTTTGCACCAGTTCCAACAGCAGGCGCTCGTTCTCTTGCTGGCTGACGACCAGGCCGTTGTAGTTCAGCAGGTTACCGATCAACAGCACCGCGCGCTGGTTCCAGGGCTGCGGCTGAAAGCCGGTGGCCCACATCGGCAGCGAGCGGCCCGCCTGGTGCAGGCCGTCGTTTACGCCTTCGCAGTAGGCGGTCACCTGCCGGAAGGTTTCGTCGTCCAGGGCACTGACTTCGCGATCGAGGTGCTTGTACAGCCCGATGCGGCGAAAGAATAAGTCGGTTTCGACCAGGGCGGGGCGATCGGCAATCAGGTCGGCCGACTCACCCGAGGCGATCACGCGCGCGAACAGCAACTGCGTGGGCCGATCGACGGCATGCAGGTACCCCAAGGCGTAGAGTGCCGCGAGCCACGAGTCGGCCTTGATGTGCGGCACACCATGATCGTCGCGTGCGGCCTCGAAATGGCGGCGCGCATGCTTGATCGAGAGCGGCTTCATGCGGAGCACAACAACAATTTAGCCGCGTCGCTTGCGACGCGCGTCGTCCGCCTTGGGCGGAATGCGGCTAAACAACTCTACGCCACGAAAGCGAGGCGCTAACCCTTGCGATGACGGATGCGAGCGCGCATGCGACGCTTCTTGCGGCCGATCTTCCGTCGGCCCTTGCCAGTCTTCTTTACTCCCACGCTGCTCTCCGTCTGCCTTGGCGCTGATGATTGAGATGATGGAATCCGAACTCACGGCCGAGCCACGGCTGCCGGGTTCGTTACGGGGCCGCCATTATAGACGTGCCCGGCGAGGGCAAACAAGGCAGAGAACAGCGTACCGTCGGATCACCAGTAGTCAGTAGCCAGCTTCTGTTGCGACGCTGCGCCAAACGCGCAACACCAATCGCTCCCTGGAACACTCTCTGCATCGGCTGGCCACTGACCACTGGTCATCCGGCGGTACGGCTACGGTGATTGCCGCATCGCTTGCATGATCTCGGCGGCGTAACGGTTCGGGTTCTGCGAAAAGCGCTTCAGTGACTCTTCGTCGCGGAACAGGTAGATATGATCGGCGAAAAACACACCGTAGCGGCGATCTCCCGAGACGCTTTGCCCTTCGTCGAGCGCCAACACCGGGTCGTAACCCGATTGCACCGGGCTGTATCGCTCGGGGTTGGCAAGGAATCGTTGCTGGGCCTCGGCACTCGCAAACAGATAGGTGCGGCCGTGATGGATCGCGCCCCAGAGCACATCGCCGGCAACCCACTTGCGTTGTTCGACCAACATCACCGGGCAGAAACCTTCGAGTCCCAGGCTTGGGCTGTTCGGAGGAAGCTGTGCCTGGCTGGCAGGGTGAGTCGGCGCGGCAGCGCTGGCTGCCGCCTGTGCGGCCGGCGGTGGGCCCGCTGGTTGCGCGGGCACGGCAGGCGAAGCAGCCATGCTCGCGTACCGATCGCCGACAGGCGATGCCGGTTGCCCGGTGATTTGCTGAGCAGCGACCTGCTGTGCAGCGATCTGTTGCTGGGGGATCGGCTGTTGCTGCATTGTTTGCTGAAGCATCGCCTGCTGCGGTGGCACCTGCTGTTCCATGGCGCCCGTCGGTACCGAACCAACAGCCACAGCGGCGACCGTCGTCGCGGCAGCCGCCGCCGGAGGCGTATGGTTTGCCACGGCGGCATACTCGGCAATGCGCTGCATCGTGGCGACGTAGGCATCGCCCGTCGGTGGGCTTTGGATCCGCTGGATCACCTGGCCTTGCGGCGTCATGATCACGTCGATCGGAATGGCTTCCACACCCAGCTGATGCGCCAGCTCGCGCTGCTCGTCATAGTTCAGTTTGACCGGCACAAAGCTCGTCTCCAGCCCTTGGCCAAAACCGGGCTGATTGAACACTTGCCGTTCCAGGCGCATACATGGTTGGCACCACGGCGCGCCGAAGTGCACCAGCAGCAGACGATTGCTTTGCGCCGCCAGCTTCTGAGCGGCGGCAAAGTCCGATTGCCATTCGAGAGCCAACGCCGAGCCGCCCGAAAGCGACGCGAGCACCACGGCGACGACAAACGCCTGCCTGGATGCCAATAGCATGACGGCACACCTTCCCATAAAGGATCAGAGCACCGTACTTATCGGAAACCGAGGGCGGTCGCATTGCGTAAAAATGATGAGTTGTAGCGATTTCAACGATTGCAGCGGCTCCGGGTGTTAGGATGGGTTAAATACTGGATTTCAGCCGATTTGTTCAAAGCCCGCCTTGACACGCCCCTGCCCCTAGTTAAGATTGGCGCAGTAAAGCGTGCTGCCTGATTTGAGGCGCTCCGACCCGAACGAAGTTTGTTCGGGTCTTTCCCGCGATTGGATTCAGTTGGCGGGGAGTATTGGCTCGGTTCCTAGATCGCTCGGCGAGGTTGCTGTACCTCGCGAGTTCTTTCAGAAGAACCAGCCGGGTTGGTTTTCCTTCGATACTGCTCGGGCACGACAACTGCCCGCTTGCGGTCACGGGGGCTGCGGCAGACCCAAGGTTTCGGCGCTTGCGGCTCGGCCTTCGAGCCAGCCACCCTTGGTTGATTCTGTTGCCGGCTTGGACACGTGACACGATTTTCGTCCATGCACGAAAATTGAACTTCGATTCGAGGCCTTCGGCCGTCCACCGGCTGAAGCTGCGTGCAATGCGTGTTGGTCTGGTGCCAATCGTTCGAGGGGGCTTGCGACGTTGCCATACGGCGCAGGCGATTCGTGCATGACGTGCGCTCGTAGGACATGCGCCGAGACAAGCTTTGCCCCGCCGAGCGTGGCACGTAAGCTGCCACCGCTCTGTTTGCCAAAGAAGCCATGGCCGGGGGTTGAACCGCGTGCGGCGCGTGAACCGGACATGACCCCGCAGCGGGTCGCCCAAGGCTGCGTCGCGCGGCCGACCATGGGGCTATTACCAATTTGAATCGCTTGATCCGCGCGGCGGGCGCGACTGCTCGCCGCCGGTCACGACGCTTGTTTTTGTATTTTTCCTGTTGCTCTCGATGGCCATTCTCCAAGCCCGGTCGTTCTGGGCGTCTAGGCCGTGAGAGTCGTTCGTTAGGATGAGGGTATGGCGAAGAAGAAACGGGGTCGCGGCCGCGGACGTGGCGGCCAAGGTGGCTATTTCCAGGGGAACGGTCAGCAGCACTTCGGCAATCGCCGGCATCGGCCCCGTCATTTCAACAATCAGGGTGATCGGCCCCCCGGTGGCGGACCCGAGCAAGAGCTGCAAGAGAACGGCGAGCCGCTGCCGCTAGAACCTGCCTGCGGCGTGCTCGAGCTGCACCCCAACGGCTACGGCTTCCTGCGCGATCCGAAGAGCAACTACACGCGCGAGCGCAGCGATCCGTTCGTCCCCGGCACGATGATCGAAAAGTTCGCCCTGCGCGAAGGGGTGATGCTCAACGGCCTGGTGCAGCAGAATCGCAAGCAAGAAGGCCCGCGGCTCAAAGAGATCATCGATGTCGACGGCATGAAGCCCGAAGACTATCCGCAGGTCAAGAACTTCGACCAGCTCACGGCGATCAATCCCGAGAAGTGGCTGCGCCTGGAAACCGGTGCCACGCCGCTTAGCCCGCGCGTGATGGACCTGCTCACGCCGCTGGGCAAAGGGCAGCGAGCGCTGATCGTCGCTCCCCCGCGCACCGGCAAGACCATCTTGCTGCAGCAGATCAGCCACGCCATCAGCACGAACTATCCCGAGCTGAAGCTGTTCGTGATGCTGATCGACGAGCGTCCCGAAGAAGTCACGGACATGAAGCGGAACGTCAACGGCGAGGTGATTGCCAGCAGTCTCGATCGCGACGTCGAAAGCCACGTGCGCATCTCGCAACTCGTCGTCGAGCGCTGCAAGCGCCTGGTCGAGATGGGGCACGACGTGTTTCTGCTCATGGACTCGATCACCCGCATGGCCCGCGCGTTCAACAAGTGGGTCGGCAACACCGGCCGAACGATGAGCGGCGGCGTCGATATCAAGGCGATGGACATTCCCAAAAAGCTATTCGCCACCGCCCGAGCCTTCGAGGAAGGGGGCTCGCTGACGGTCGTCGCCACGGCGCTGATCGACACCGGCAGCCGCATGGACGAGCTGATCTTCCAGGAGTTCAAGGGCACCGGCAACATGGAGCTGGTGCTCGATCGCAAGCTGGCCGATCGGCGCGTGTTTCCCTCCATCGATATTTCGCAGTCGGGCACGCGCCGCGAAGAAAAGCTGCTCGATCCCGACACGCTGCACGCGGTTACCATGCTGCGGCGTACGCTGTCGAGCATGCACCACGTCGACGCCATGGAGCAGCTCACTAGCAAGCTCGGCAAGTTCAAGTCGAACGCCGAGTTCATCAACCTCATCGCCGGAGCCCGGGCGATGGACTGAGCTATCGTACCGTGCGCGAGCGCGGCTTCGAGGCGGTCACGAAATCGGCGTCTTCGAGTCGCGGCTTCAGCTCGAGATTCTGAAACGCGTACGATTCTTCGAGCTGCGGCTCGCTTGAGCCGGCATCGGCTGGCCAGGCGTACAGCTCGAAGCCGATCGGTAGCTGGCGATCCAGCTCGAAATACAGCACCGCACGCTGGAAGGCGCCGCCCGATTGGCGAACCGCATGGACCAGCGTGAACCGTCGGCAAGGCTGGCCGTGCAACGTCACCTCGTCGAGCGTGACCCGTGGCCCCGGGTTCGCATCGCGCTCGGCCTGGACCAGCGCGACGAGACGGCTGGTGAAGTGCCAGGGGCCAGTGGTGTTGATCGGTCGCCGGCTTCCGGCGGTGGCCCGCGCACCGAGGGGATCGACTTTCACGACGGGGATGAGGCGTCCCTTCCAGCCGCCCGGGCGAACGTGAATCTGCCCGTCGCCTGCGTCCTCGCGCCAGATCGCTTCGCGCCCCTGGTCGGGCGCGTCCCAGCGCATGTAGACGGCCATCGGCTGGCGTCGCACCTTGAGCTGGATGACGTTCGGCTCTTCGAGCACGCCGGCCAGGCGCTCGCGCTTGTGGAACACCGCCTCAACGGCGGGAGTCGAGGCGTACAGTTCGTCGGCCGCCGCCAGCAGCCGAGCGCAGTGATCGAGCGTTGCCGCGGCGTCGGTCGAGCCGGCGGGATCCGTCGGCCCCGCAGCGACCGTTGTCTCGGCAGGCGCTGAGGCGGTGGCTGGCACTTTCTCGGCGGTCGAGCAACTGGCGAAGCTGCCGGCGACGATCACCGCGGCCGACAGCAACAGCCCCGAAACAAGCTGGCGCGGCGTCCAAACGAGCTGCTCTTCGGCGGCCGATGGTTCCGGCGAGCGCGCTGAGTTCGACATGGCAAGCGCTTCCCTGCGCGACCGAGAATGCACCAAGGCGCGGTGCTCGAATAACCATCGGCACGCGGCGGCGGCGAAATTGAGGCGGGTCGTTTAGCCGGCGACCTTGGTCGCCGCGCGGCTTGCTTGCAAGCCGGCTAAACATTAGTTCAACCGTGCTAGCTTGATCTGTTGCAGATAATCGAGCGTGATGTTCACCGCCTCGCGGTTGTAAAACTGCTTGGCGTCGAACACCGGCCGGTTTGGATCGGTGGCGTGTTCGATCTCGTCGTCCGTTTCCTTGTCGGCGTTGATCTCCGCCCGCTCGGCGAGGAACCTCTTCTCGTTGAGCGTGACGGTTTTCTTGGCCTTCTGCTGGTGATAGCGGTCGATGTTCCGCAGCACCTTCTGGAAGTCGGTCGAACTCTTCTGCCGCTGCTTCGACAACTGGTCGAGCCGATCGATCGTACCCTTGTCGACCATGTTCAGCCGCTCGTAACGCACTGGCTCGATGCGGTCGAACGCCAGGGCATACTCCAAATCCGACTCGCCGATGTCCAGCTCGTTGGTGAGCCAGGGCAAGGCGATGTCGGCATTCACGCCGCGGTTCTGCGTGCTGTCGCCGTTGGGGCGATAGAACTGCTGCATGGTGATCTTCAGCGCTCCCAGCGGCGGGGCGTTCGGCATCTGAAACAATTGCTGCCCGAGATTGAGCAGGCTTTGCACCGTTCCTTTGCCGTGGGTGTGCTTGTCGCCGACGATCAGCCCGCGCTGATAGTCCTGGATCGCGCCGGCAAAAATCTCGCTGGCGCTGGCGCTGAGCTTGCTAGTTAGCACGACGAGTGGGCCGTCCCAGCTCGTGCCTTTTTCCAGATCGTTGTACTGCTGGCGGCGGTTGTCCTTGTCCTTCACCTGCACGATCGGCCCTTCGTCGATGAACAGGCCAGTGAGGTTGATTGCCTCGGTGAGCGAACCGCCGCCGTTGCGGCGCAGGTCGATAATCACCGCGTCGACTTGCTGATCCTTGAAATCCTTGAGCAGCCGCGAGACATCGCGCGTGGTGCTCTTGAACTCAGGCACATTGCGGCGAGCCCCTTCCATATCCATGTAGAAGCTGGGCAGATCGATCACGCCGATCTTGATTTTCCGGCCGTCGCGAGTGTCTTCGACGATTTCGCTGCGGGCCTCACTATCGTGCAGCTCGATCTGGGCACGCGTGATGTCGTACACCTTGCGCTCGGCCTTGCCGAAGGGGATCACTTCGAGCCGGACCACCGTGCCGCGCTTGCCGCGGATCAACTGCACGACGTCCGACAGCTTCATATCGACCACATCGACCACCTCGCCGCTTGTCCCCTGGCCGACGCCGACTACCTTGTCCTTTTCCTTCAGCCGCTTGTCCTTGTCGGCAGCGCCGCCGGGGATGATCTTGTTGACGACCGTGTAGCCGTCCTGCCACTGCAACTGGGCGCCGATGCCGTCGAGCTGTAACCGCATCTGGATCTCGAAGTTCTCGAGCGTGCTGGGGGACATGTACGTCGAGTGCGGGTCGTAGCTGGTGGTGATCGACGTCAGGAACATTTCCAGCAGGTCGTCGTGGCTGGTCTGGTGCATCTGCTTGGCGATGCTGTGATACCGCCGCGTGAGCCGCTCGCGGGGATCGACCGGCGGTTCCTTGAACACCGCATCGTCCTTGTCAGCCTTGCCCTTCGCTTTTTCTTCCTTCGCAGTCACTTCGTCGGCCTTCAGCACCAGCAGATCGAACTTGATGTTCTTCCGCCACAGCTCGCGCGCCTCGGCCGGACTCTTGGGATAATGCGACGTTTCCGGGTCGCGCACGATGTCTTCGTCGACCGTGAAATCGTGCTTGGCGTTGATGAACTCGTCGGCCAGCTTGACCCGTTCATCGAGCCGTTCGAGGAACGTGCGGAACACGCGGTAGCCGAGCTTGATGTCGCCGCGGCGGATGTCCTTCACCAAGTCGTTTTGCTCGGCGCGGAAGCTGTCGACGTCGGACTGATAGAAGTACAGCTTGCGCGGGTCGAGCGTCTTGAGATACAGCGTCAGGGCGCGGTCGGCGATCTCGTTGTCGAGCGGATGGCCGGTGAGGTGTTCGCTGCGCAACAGCGCCGTGACGGCCAAGGCCACCTGGCGATCGTTGCTATCGGGCTCGAGCTCGGCGCGTCCCACGCGCCAAGCGATGGCCGTGAACACCACCAGAACACTGGCCACAGCAACCCGCCGAAGCCGACGAGAGACGAGAAGACGCGTCATGAACCTTATTCCTTCGACGGAGGTCGCCCTGGGAGCGCATAAGTTCTGAGTATCGAAAAGGTTATTTCAACGACCCGACCCCCGATCGCCGAATCGCAACAACATCCTAGCGGTTTGGCTTTCCGGGCACCACGCTAATGTGCCCGGATGGCCCAAGCGGGAGAGTAAACAAGTTCTTCAAGCATTCGTCGCCAGATCGTCGGCGATCGCCCGCTCGGCAGTGGCCCACGCAACGGTCGCCAAGTCGACGATCGCGTCGGCGAGCAGCGATGCGGGGCCTAGCGGCTCGGCCACGATCCAACGGCGCCGGTCGTCCGATGTTCGGCAGTCGCACACCGCCTCGCGAAGCCGATCGAGCAGTCGGCCGCGAAACAGCAGGTGCGGCTGCACCACGACCTGCCGAAATGGTAGGCGCCGCGCGGCGGCGAGTCCATCGGCCAACGACGGCTCGGCCATCGCCAGGTAGCACGTTTCGAGCCGGCCCACGCCAATCCGCCGGGCCAGTGTATCGGCATAGCGTGCAAACTCCGCGTTCGCCTCGGCATCGTGACTGCCGCGGCCTACCAGCACAAGCAGCGTGTCGTTGACGGGCAACAGCGCAGCTCCGACGGCCAATGCCTCACGGAAGCGGCGAACGGAAAGATCGATGATGGCCGGATGATGGTCGAGCGTCGGCGTCTGACGAACTTTTAATCCCGCGTGGCCGGCGGCCGCGCTGGCCAGCGCGGCGGGAATGTCGTGCTTGGCGTGTCCCGCCGAGAACAATAGCAGCGGCAGCGCGGTGACCCGTTCAGCACCGCGCGCGGCGCAGCGGGCCAGACCTTCGGCAATCGTCGGAGCGCAAAACTCCAGAAACGCGTGCTCGACGATCATCGCCGGCAGCCGCTCGGCAACGAGCGCCACGGCGGCGCGGAACTCGTGCTGCCCCACTTCGTCGCGAGTGCCGTGACCGATGACCAGCAGCGCGGCTCGAGGATCGCTCACTGGGCGGCCCCTGTCGATTCTCGAGCGAGTTGGCGAACCATGGCCAGAGCCCGGCTGACATGCCCCGCAGCACGCAGCAGCGAGCGGAACTTCATCCGCACAATTCCGTTGCGATCAATGACAAATGTTACGCGTCCCGGCAACACACCGAACAATCGCGACACGCCATAGGCCCGGGCAATCGAGCCGTCGCTGTCGCTGACCAGCAGAAAAGGCAGCTTTCGCTGCTGGGCGAACTGGCGGTGCTCATCGAGCGAATTGGCGCTGACGCCGATCACGACCGCCCCGGCGTCGGTGAAGTCGTCGTAGGCGTCGCGGAACGAGCAGGCTTGCTGAGTGCAGATCGCCGTACCGTCGGCAGGATAGAAGTACAGCACCACGGGGTGATGGCCGCGGAAGTCGGACAACCGGACCCGCTGGCCGGAGTGGGTCATCGCGTCGAGCTCGGGCGCAGGACGACCGACGTTGGCTGGAGCGGCGCCGTCAGCATCCGGGCCGGTGCGCATCATGGAGTTGTCGCTCAGCCCAGGGCGGTCATCATCAAGTCGCCCGACGCCGGTTCATCGTTGCCGTCGGCACCGGGGGCGCTTTCCTCGGCGCCGCCAAACACGGCAAATGCGACCGCGGGCTTGGAGCTTGTGATTGGGCGGGTGTCTCGGCCATCGTGCAAGAACGACGTATTTCGTCCCGCTGATTTTGCCGCGTACAGTGCCGCATCGGCGCGCCGCAGGAGCATCGTGACAGTTTCGTCGGCCCGAATCTCGGCGATGCCCGCACTGATGGTGACTTTTAGCGCATCGCCGTCGACTTCGATCAGGGCCTGCTCCATCGCCTTGCGCAGCCGCTCGGCGGCGTAGGTGCCCGAGAGCAAGTCGGTGGCTGGCAGCACGATGGCAAATTCCTCGCCGCCGAAGCGTGCCACGAGGTCCATTTCGCGCATTGTCTTGCGCATCGCCTCGGCGGCTTGGCGGAGCACCGAGTCACCGGCATCGTGCCCCAGCGTGTCGTTGATCCGCTTGAAGTGGTCGAGGTCGACGAGCATCATGCAGAACGCAAGGCGCGTGCGCTTGGTTTCCGACAGCCGGCGTGAGAGTTCGTCGTCGAGTGCTCGACGATTGGCCAGGCCGGTGAGTGGGTCGACCCGCGACTCGGCCAGGTGAATATCGATCTTCTCGGTCTGCTCGCGGATATGGGCGTCGGCCTGCACCAGCTCGTCTTGCAGGCGGGCCACGTCGGTCAGCGCCTGGTGCAACTTGACCTGAAGCTCGATGGGTTCAGTATCGTGAGGTTCCGCCGCGCCAGCGTAGCGCTTCATGAGCCGACGCGTTGCAATCACGCCCATCGCGGACGCGATGACGAACTCCACCACCAACGTTACGGCAATTGCTACAGGGCTCACGACGTCCTCATCGCACCGCAACCAGCACGTTGCACAAACCGATGCTGATGAATAGCTTACCCGGGGGGCAGCGTCAACGAACAGCGAGCAACTAGCGTATTTCGCTGCGGTCCAGTCGCGCATGATAGCAGTATCTGCGCGCGACGGATCAGTTATGCCGCGCGAATGGGCCCGAGAAGCTAGGCCGCGGCCGGTCACCGGACCGGTTAATACAGCACCGAGAAGCCCGCGTTGATGATGTCGGCCGAGATGGTGCTGGTGACCGACGTTCCGGGCAGAGCACCGCCAAGCGCCGGATTCACGATCGGCCCGGTGATGTGATTCTGAAAGCCGTGGCTGTAGGCAATGTTGAAGGCCACGTTCTGCGCCAAGCGGTACGACCCGCCGACGCTGTACCAGTTTTGGATAATCAGTGCCGAGGCGACGTTGAACATCGACTGCGAGTTGGGAATGGGGTTGTCGCCATAGGTGTAACCGGTGCGCAGAGTGAGCCGGCGGGTGGCCTCGTATTGCCCGCCGACGGCGACACTCCAGACGCTTCGCCAACCCAGGCCGGCGACCGCACCATTGGCGTTGAAGCCCGACTGATTGAAGCCGGTGGCACCCGCGTAATCGTAGTAGCGCACATCACCGGTGAGCAGCAACCGATTAAAGCCGTTGTAGGCGGCACCGATCGACGTGATCGAAGGCAGATTGAATTGCGTGCTGGCCGATACCGGAAAACCAGCCGCATTGTTCGAGTTGTAGCGGAACGGCTCGATCCATTGCTGGCTCTTGTAACTGGCACCGAAGTGCCAGTTGTGGTCGGTGATGTAATACACGCCGGTTTGAAAACCGCCGCCCCACGACATCAGCGTGCCGTTGCCCGGCCCGTAAATTCCCGCGTTGGGCGGGGCGAGAAACAACGGATCAGCCGAGAGTTGCGCCATATCGACGACCGGCGCCACGCCGATCGACAATTTGTCGGTGACCGCGTACGAAGCCGTGGGAATGATCTGCACGATCGACGCCTGCGAGAACACGCGGCCCAGCCCGGCAGGCTGCGGTAACAGAACCGGGTTCGTAGTGCTCGAAGGATAGTTCACGCCGAACCCGCCGACGGCGAACACGCCGATGCCGAACGACACGCCGGTGTCGCCGACGTGATGCACTAACGAGATTGCGGGGACGGGGGTCGATCCGGAGTTGCTTTTGTTCGAGCCGGTAAGAGTGGTCGTCGGCAACACGCCGAGAATTGACCCCGGGTCGAGCGTCGAGGACAACTGGGCCTGCGGCATCACCAGGCCGACGCCGAACTGCATCTCGTTCGATTTCAACCCGCTGATGGCCGCCGGGTTCCATGCTAGCGCGCCGGACGAATCGATCGGCGCAGCCACTGCCGCGCCGCCGATCGACTGGTTGATCGGTCCGATCGACGGCAGGAACACGCCTTGTGCAAGCACGTTGTCGGCGATGGCAGCAACCGCGATCAAAATCGCGGCGGCCCGCACCAAGCACTGAATCACGACGCTAGCAAACTCCCAACCGCCTTGAGTTCGGTAGCTGCGAGCCATGGGGAATGTCCCTGTCGGGGCCGGATGTTCCGATGATCGGACTTAAGACGAAAGCGACGACTTGGCGCACTGTATCGGTTGTTTCGGCGAGGAACTTCAGGGCAAAGACGTCGGCAATCTTCGGTAGGGTGCGTCAAGGTAGGGCGGCGCACCGGCGGTTTGGCCACTGACCGCCAAGTTACAACTGGCCGATGAACTTGCCGGCGATCTCGTACAGCGATCCGCGCTGCTCGCAACGCAGCACGTGCAAGATGGCAGTGATCGTGCTGCCGCTGGGATCGGTGAATTGCATCGCCAGGAAGCGTTCGACGACCGGTTTGACGTAGAAGAAGGCCACGCCGCCGGCGGAAATGCTGCGCGTGATGCCGATGAACCGCTGGCCGCTGGCCTGGAAATCGTCGTTGAGCGGTTGCGTCGGCACGGACATGACCAGGTTGTAGCGCGGTTCGCCGCGACGCTCCGGGCCGTCGTATTGTTGCGCATTAGCGATCAGCCGACGCATGAAGTCGTTGACGCGTCCTGCCGGTTCCCCAGCAGCAGTCGACGGGCTACCCGTGAATAGATTTGAAGCATCGGGGGGCTGCATCATGCCGGTCTTCCCATCCACGGCGGCTGATTCTTTTCGGGAAATAGGCCTATCGGCTAACCATAGGTTATCCAATGGTGCGCGCCGGCGGGGGGGCGTTACAGCGATCGGGGGGCAGAGTAAAACCCATCAGCCTGTAAGGATTTGACCCGCGTTCGGGCTGACCTAGCGTTTGCATGCAGTGGCCGAGGGCAGACGCCGCAATGACCGGACTTATCTGGCGGGCCGGTTATGGGGCAGGACGCCAAGGCAAAGCGACGTGTTGGTTTTTGATTGACAAGCGGCCCCGGCGCGCCCCATTGACTCGCCGCACCTGCCGCACGTCGGTGGCAAAGAAAAGAGGTGCTCGCGATGAGCATGACGACGAAACACGAACTCGGGGCTTCTGCACGCGCGGCGACGAGCGCAGCCGACGAGATGGCACAAGTGCTCGCGCTCGACGAGTTGCTGCGGCGTTGCATGGGCTGCGTCCCCTTGGCGCAGCGGCTATTGACCAGCTTTGAAATGCGCTTCAACAGCGAAGTCGAACAGATCGTCAACAGCCTGCACGACGGCGACGTACCGCGATTGGTGCGGCTGACGCACCAATTGAAAGGGGCGGCGGGTAATGTGTCGGCATTGGAGCTGCGCCAGGTGTTGGAAGCGATGGAGATGGCAGCGCGCGAAAAGCAGTTGGACCGGGTCGTCGTGCTGTTGCCCGCGTTGAACGAGGAAGGCGCGCGGTTCGCGCAGTGCAAGGTGTCGGCGCTCGCCGCCCTGTCGCGCCAGGCGGCAGCCAGCGAGTCCACGAACTAAACGGGAGCCTCTACCGTGCGCGTGCTAATTGTCGAGGATGATGTGGAAGCGCTGGAGTTGCTCAGCCACGCGCTGCGGCACTTTGGCCACGAAGTCGCCACGGCGGCCGATGGTATCCAAGCGCTCGAAATGCTGCGCAGCGGCGACTACCGGTTGGTGATCTCCGACTGGGAGATGCCAGGGATCAACGGCGTCGATCTGTGCCGCACCATTCGGCAGCGTGCCGCCAACGGATACACGTACTTTATCCTGCTCACGGCGCGCGCCGGAAAGCACAACCTGATCGACAGCCTGAACGCCGGCGCCGACGAATTCATCGCCAAGCCGTTCGATCCCTACGAACTGGAAGGGCGCCTGCGGGTCGCCGAGCGCATCCTGGCGCTCGAGAGCCGCGAGGTGGTGATTTTCAGCCTCGCCAAGCTGGCCGAAGCCCGCGATCCCGACACCGGCGCGCACCTGGAACGGATTCGCGAGTACTGCCGAGTGCTGGCCCGCCACATGTGTACGGTCGAAAAGTACGAGGCCGAGGTTGATGGCGATTTCGCCCAGATGCTGTACCTCACCAGCCCGCTGCACGACATCGGAAAGGTGGGCATTCCCGACAGCGTACTTCTCAAGCCGGGCCCACTGACGCCGGAAGAGTTCGAGATCATGAAGACGCACACCATCATCGGTGGTGCGACACTGGCGGCAGCGGCCGAAGCTCATCCCAACGCCCGCTTCTTGCAGATGGCCCGCGATATCGCGATCAGCCATCACGAAAAGTTCGACGGCTCGGGATATCCTTATGGGCTGGCTGGCGAGAGCATTCCGCTGTGCGGGCGCATCGTGGCGTTGTCGGACGTGTACGACGCGCTCACGTCGCCGCGCGTGTACAAACCCGCCTACGGGCACGACACCGCACGGTCGATTATCGTCGAGGGGCGCGGCAAGCATTTCGATCCCGACATCGTCGATGCCTTTCTGACTTGCGAAGAATCGTTCCTGGCGATTCGTCGCCGCCTGAACGATTGCGAGCTAGAACTGGCCTGCGCCACGGCAGGCTGACATGGCCACGGCGCATCCCGCAAACTCTCGTGCCTCGGCAGGTTCCGGGCGCGCAGCTCCGAGCGCCGTCGGCCGCTACCGCCTCGAGCGTCCGCTGAAGTCCGGAGCCGGCTGCGACGCTTTCCTCGCCGAAGATCCGACAACGGCAACGACGGTCGTCGTGCGGCTCGCCGGCGGCGCGACGCATTCGACGATGCAGATGCGGCTGGTGCACGAGGCGGCGATCGTCGCTCAGATCAGCAGCCCGTCGATCGCTCCGCTGCTGGACTTCGGCCGGCAGGGCAGCGAGTTCTACTGGGTCCGCCCCTACGTTGCCGGCAACTCGCTGGCCCTGATGCCAAGACCGTCGCTACACCAAGCGCTGGGCATCGCCCGCGAGCTGTTCGCGGCCCTGAAGCTGCTGCACGAACACGGCGTGCTGTGCCGGAATCTGAAGCCGGCCAACCTGATTCTGCCCGAAGCCGCGCCGGGGCGCCTGGTGCTGACCGACTTCGGACTGGCATGCAGCCTGGCCGACGACGGGCGCGGCGACGCGCAATGGATCGAAAAGGCGCGGTACGTCTCGCCCGAACAGGCCGGCGCGATCGATCACGACGTCGGCGACGTGTCGGACCTGTACTCGGCCGGAACGGTGCTGTTCGAGCTGATTGCCGGTCGACCGCTGTTTCAAGCCGCCACGACCGGTGAAGTGCTGCTACAGCACATGACCACGCCGGTGCCCGACTTGCGCTCGTTGGGTTTCGAGGTGCCGCGCGCCTTGGACGAAGTGATCCAACGGCTGCTGCGCAAAGACCCCTGGGATCGATACCAATCGGCTGCGGCGGTGCTGGCCGATCTGGAAACCATCTGCCAGGCGCTCGACCGTGGCGAAGCCGATCCCGATTTCGTGGTCGGTCTGCACGATCGCCGCCGCACGCTCACCGCCGGTTCGTTCGTTGGCCGCAAGCAAGAGCTCGATGAGATCGACCGGCACGTGCAGCGCGTGCTGGGCGGGCAATGTGCGTCGATCCTGATCGAAGCGGAATCCGGCGGCGGCAAGTCGCGGTTGCTCGACGAGCTGGCGCAACGCTGCCGCCGGCGCGGCTTCTGGGTGATGCGCGGGCAAAGCTCGAACCAGGTCGGCCAGCGTCCGTTCCAGTGCCTCAACGGCGTGTTGGAGGAAGTGATCGCCAGCGGACCCGACGTCGCCGCTCGCATTCAAAGCCGGCTGGGCGATCAGTGGGACGACGTGAACGCCGCGCTGCCGCGGCTCGCCGAGAAACTGGGCTGGCACGCCTCGGTGATTTTAGGCCCCGAAGCCTTCGGCGAAATGCGCACGCTGCAAAGCTTGGCGCAGTTCCTCAACGCGCTGGGGTCGCCCGACCACCCGGCCGTCATCATTCTCGACGACTGCCAATGGGCCGACCCGCAGGCGACTCGCCTGCTGGCCCAGTGGATCGGCATGAACGAGGCCGCGCAAGAATCGCCCGGCCACGTATTGCTGGTCATCGCGGTGCGTAGCGAGGAAGTGCCGGACGACCATGTCCTGCGGTCGCTGCCGGTGCATGGCCATCTGCGGCTCAGGCCGTTCGAGCCCGACGACGTGTGTCGGCTGCTGGAATCGATGGCCGGACCCCTGCCGGCCGATGCGGTGCGGACGATCACGCAACTGGCGGCGGGCAGTCCGTTCATGGCCTCGGCGATCCTGCACGGCATGGTCGAAAGCGGCGCCCTGCTTCCCGACGGAGGCGGATGGCGTTTCGATCGCTCGGCATTGCAGAACTTGCAGTCGTCGCAGCATGCAGGGTCGTTCTTGTCGCATCGCATCGACTTGCTTCCGCCGGCGGTGATCACATTTCTCACGGTCGGCGCGGTGCTTGGCAAGGAATTTGAGTTGCAGACCGTGCTCGAGCTTGCCGGGCAGGATTCGCTCGAGCTGATTCCGATTCTCGATCTGGCACGGCAGCGGCACCTGGTGTGGGTACGATCGGACGGCGCGCGATGCGTGTTCGTACACGACAAGGTGCGCGCCGCGGTGCTCGATCGGCTCTCGCCCGAGGAGCGGCGCGATTGGCATCGCCGGGCGGCACTGCACCTGCAAGGGCTGCCCACCTACAACGCATTCGAGCTGGCGTATCACTTCGACTCGGCCGGCGAATGCGAGTTGGCGCTCGGCTTCGCCGTCGACGCGGCCGAACAGGCTCGTTCGCAGCATGCCTTGGAAAGCGCCGAACGGCACTACCGCATCGCCGAGCGCGGCGCGAAGCACGCCGACAATGAGACGCGTTTCCGCATCCTCGAAGGCCTGGGCGACGTGCTGATGCTGCGCGGCGAGTACGACGCGTCGGCCGAGCTGTTCGAGCGCGCCGTGCCGCTCGCCGAAGGAGCGATCGAGCAGGCGCAAATTCAGGGAAAGCTCGGCGAACTGGCGTTCAAACGCGGCGACATGGCTGGGGCGACGCGCTGGTTCGAGCAGGCGCTGCGCGTGCTTGGCCGGTTCGTGCCCCGCCGCACGCCGATGTTCCTGTTGCTGCTGATTTGGGAAGCGGTCGTGCAAGTGCTGCACACCGCGCTTCCATCGCTATTCGTGGCTCGCCGCACGCAGCCGCCAACGGCCGAGGACTTGCTCTGCTGGCGGCTGCACAGCCGGCTGGCCCACGGTTACTGGTTCGTGCGCGGCAAGATTCACGTGCTGTGGACCCATCTGCGCGGCATGAACCTCGCCGAGCGCTATCGGCCGACGCTCGAATTGGCCCAGGCGTATTCCGAGCACGCGCCGGCCATGACGCTGGTGCCCTATTTTAGTCGCGGCATCACCTACGCCCAGAAATCGCTCGACATCCGCCGCTCGTTCGGCGACATCTGGGGGCAGGGACAATCGCTGCATTACTACAGCGTGGTGCTCTACGTCGGCTCGCGCTTTGCCGAGTGCGTCGAACGCGGGCTGGAAGCGATCCGCCTGCTCGAGCGCACCGGCGATTTCTGGGAAATGCACACGGCGCGCTACCAGGTCGCGGCCGCACTGTACCGGTTGGGCAAGCTGCCCGAGGCGATCGAACACGCCCGCCGGAACTACGAATCGGGCATCAAGCTCGGCGATTACCAGGCCTCGGGCATCAACCTCGATGTGTGGGCTCGCTCGGGTTTGGCAACGCTCCCCGAAGCCGCACTTGCGGCCGAGGTGGCTCGCACTCGCCAGGATGCCCAAGGCACCGCGCAGGTGATGCTCGCCCAAGGCGTGTACCTGCTCGGCAACGGTCGCACCGACGAGGCGGCGAACGTGTTTGCCTCGGCGATGCGGCTAGCGGTGGCTGCGGGAGTGGTGAACGGCTACGTCACGCCGAACCAGGCGTGGCTGGCGACCGCTCGGCGAATGCAAGTGAACAGCGACACGGGCTATGTCCCGCGCCGTCGCCGCGAACGGTTGCGACGCGCCAAGCGCGACAGCCGCCGTGCCCTGTGCGCCGCGCGGCGGTTTCGCAACGATCTGCCGCATGCCTTGCGCGAGCGAGCCTTGCTGCTGGCGATGAGCGGCAAGCCGCACCGCGCGTTACGGCTGCTTGATCGATCGATCGCCGTGGCCGAGCGACAATCGGCAGCCTACGAAGAGGCACTGTCGCGAGTCGCCTATCACACGCTCGAACTCGAACTTGGACGAGCCGGCGCGGAGCAACGCTTGGCCGAGGCCGAAGCACGGGTGCGTCAGTTGGAGCTGCTACCGGTCGGAGCCGATCTGACCGCCGGCACCGCCACGACCGCGACACTATCGCTGGCCGACCGGTTCGTCACCGTGCTCGACGCGGGGCGCCGCATTGCGTCGGCGCTGTCGCCGGAAACCATCTTCGCTGAGATGCAGTCCGCAGCCATTCAACTATTGCGTGGCGAACAATGCCGCGTGTTCGTGCCGGTGGTCATTGACGGCTCGACCACGCTGATGCCGATCGACGACGATCTCAGCGAAGCCGTGCCACTGCTGGCGCAAGCAAGCATCGAGGCGGGCCACGCCCTGTCGATCGCCGAGGCGCCGCACACGTCTTCGGCCGGCAGCGACGAGTTCGCCCAGGCCTCGTCGCTGTGCGTGCCGGTGTTTGTCCGTGGCCAGCCGGCCGCCTGCCTGTGGGTCGTGCATCGGCACGTTCGCGATTTGTTTGGCGAGGATGAGAGACGGCTGGCCAACTTCATCGCCACGATTGCCGGCGCGGCGCTCGAGAATGCCGACGGCTTCCAACAATTGCAGCGGCTCAACGAAACACTCGAGGCGCGTGTTGCCGAACGGACCGCCGCCGCCGAGGCCGCCAGCCAGGCGAAGAGCCGCTTCCTCGCCACGGTCAGCCACGAAATTCGCACGCCGATGAACGGCATCATCGGCATGACCGAACTCGCCCTGGCCACGTCGCTCACGCTGCAGCAGCGAAACCATCTCACGATGGTCCGCCAATCGGCCGATTCGTTGCTGGGCCTGATCAACGACCTGCTCGACTTCTCGAAGATCGAAGCGGGGCGCATGGAGCTCGAAAGCGTCGACTTCGACGTGCGCGAAGCGGTCGGGACCGCCGTGCAGTTGCGTGCCCGCAGCGCGTTCGGCAAGGGACTCGAGCTGGCCTATCGCATCGACAGCGACGTGCCTGCCACGCTTGTCGGCGACCCAGGACGCTTGAGCCAGGTGCTCACCAACCTGCTGGGCAACGCCGTCAAGTTCACCTCGACCGGCGAGGTCGTCGTCGAAGTGCGGCTGGCAGCCTCCGCGTCCCCCGATAGCCGCGCGCCGCGATCCGCTCGTTGCATGCTGCACTTCTCGGTGCGCGACACCGGCATCGGCATCCCGGCCGACAAGCACCAGTGCATCTTCGAATCGTTCCGCCAGGCCGACAGCTCGACCACGCGCAAGTACGGCGGCACCGGACTCGGCCTGGCGATCTCGGCCCAATTGGTCGAGCTGATGCACGGCCGCATCTGGCTCGAAAGCGAACCCGGCCACGGCACGACGTTCCACTTCACTGCCGAGTTCGATCCGGCCGCGGAACCGGCATCGGAACAACTCGCCGCCGCGGGCGATCTTGTCGGTTTGCGCGTGCTGGTGGTCGACGACCATCCGCTCAGCCGCGAAAACCTTGGCGAAACGCTGTCGCAGTTGGGCATGGTGCCCGTGCTGGTCGATGGCTGTGAGGCGGCAATTGCGGCGGTCACGGCCAACGAGGGCGAAACGCATCACTACGACCTGGCGATCGTCGATGCCGATGTGGCCGGCCACGACGGTTGGGCGTTGGCCGCGGAACTGCGAACGCTCACCGGGCTCGCGGCACGGGCGACGATCATGCTCGTCCCGCCGATCGATCGCGCCGCTGCTGCCGAGCCGCATCAGGTACCCGACCTGCCCTGCGTCACGAAGCCCGCCAGGCTCTCGGAACTGCTGGCGACGATGCGTGCCGCGATGTGCGGCGACGAGCCGTCTCAAGCCAGCGGCGCGGCGCAAACCACCGTGAACTCGAAGACCACGCTGCGCGTGTTGCTGGCCGAAGACGGCTTCATCAACCGCGAAGTCGCCGTTGGCCTGCTCGAATTGCGCGGGCACACGGTCTTTACGGCCGAGAACGGCGTCGAATCGCTGGAGCTGCTCGAACGCGAAGCGGTCGACGTAGTGCTGATGGACCTGGAAATGCCCGAAATGGACGGCCTGGAAACGACCCTGGCGATCCGCAGCCGAGAAGCGGTCACGGGAGGCCACTTGCCGATCATCGCCATGACCGCCCATGCGATTGCCGGCTACCGCGACCGCTGCCTCGAAGCCGGCATGGACGGCTTCTTGACCAAGCCAATCTCGCCCGATGAATTGTTCGCCGTGCTCGACGGAATCGGGAGGGCTTCGGGCTACGGACTACAGGCTACGGGCGCGCCAAACGACGTTGCACCACACCCCTGAAGCCTGTAGCCCGTCGCCTGTAGCCGGCGTCCACCGCCCTTACATTCGCGTCAGTTGCAGGAACACGATGTTCCGGCACTCTTCGGAGAAGACGGTGACTTGCTTTACCTCTTCCTCGGGAATGTCCATGGTCAGCTCGACCATATCACGGCGCGAGCGGTATACCAGCCGCCAATCCATGAACGTTTCCATGTACCCGATATCGCGAATGCCGGGCAGGAAGTTCGCCACCAGCAGCGTGCCTCCCGGCCGTAGCATGCGAAACATGCTCGTCACCAGCCGCTGACCGGCGCGCTGGTTCAGGTAGTCGAACAGTCCCGTCGAGTACACGAAATCGAACTCGCCCGAGCCGTGCGATTCGGTGAGCAGCCGGCGGAACGACGCGGTCAGCGTCTCCACACCGAAGCGGCTGTAGCTCCGCCGCACCTCGGCCGAGCTTTCCGGATCGGCATCGAGCGCGACGAATCGACCCGTGCGCCGCCGCCGCACCGCCGCCGACAGCGACACCTCGCGCAGATGTCCCGCCGCTACGGCCAGAATGTGCGGGCGATTGAGTTCCTCGGCCAGGCGGTCAATCCGGGCGGCGATGAACGCCCGCCGGGCACGCACCCCTTCCGAGGCCGGCGCCGACGTGGTGTACTCGAAGATCGCCTGTCCCAGCGGGTCAGCATGCGGCAACGGCCATTGCTCCTCGCGGCCATAGATGTAGTCCATCATCACCGCGTCGCCGGCGTAGCCGCGCGGCTTGCTGAACGCCCGGTAGGTGAATGGGTCTTGATGCAGCAATCCTGCGAGTGGATGTTGACGGCATTGCGCGATGAACGGTTGCCACTCGGCGTCGGGAGTGTTGAGCTTCTTCTCTTTCAATGCCAGGAACACTTCGTCGAGCGCTTGGTGCACGGTCGCCTCATCAAGCGATCGTTCCAGTCGCTGCTGCACGTCGTCGAAGAACCGAAAGAAGATGTCACGTTCGGCGTGCAGAACTTGAACGGCCGTGGGAAGCGTGCGATCGGAGCCGTCGGTCAGACTAAAAATTTGCATCGACATGTGTGCCAGGGTCCGAGGATTCCCTGCCTCCAGAGGCGCCATGGTGACGAGTCAAGATTGCCATCATTAGTCGCGTGCCGAGCGCTTCCCCATCGCGCGGCAGTCGACGAGCAACGTTGGACTCGAATATCGCAGCCGTTTGAAAACTGTCTATCTGCCAGTGCGCAAGAATGTCGAAAATAATTTGCGCGCGCGCCGGCGCATTCCGATTTGTTCCTCGCGCTTCGCCGACCTGCACAACTTCGCCAAAGATGCCGAGTCGTGAGCAACTGAGTTCAAGCGACGATTGAAGTCGCCAAAACAGTAGCTAGATGGTGGCGTCAAGCAACCACCAACAAGCGTGGTGTTGTGTTCCTCACAACCCGTAGTTACGGTGGGCGAACTACCCACGTCTCTCGTACAAAATGAGGATTCAACATGCTTCGATCATCATTTGTGGCGCTGACGATTGTTGTCGTTCTCACGCTCAGCACTCTTTCGCGCGCTGCTGATGCGCCATCGACCGCCGCGCCGAAGCCGACGCTGGCCAACGTTGCTTATGGCGAGCACGAGCGCCAAGTGCTCGACGTCTATCAAGCCACTTCAAACACACCGACGCCGGTGGTGTTCTTCATTCACGGGGGCGGGTGGGTGCGCGGCGACAAGAGCAACGTCGGTGGGATCGCCGCTTGCCTGAAGCAAGGCATCTCGATCGTGTCGATCAACTACCGCTTCACCTGGCAGGCGCAGCTCGCCGGCGTCGAGCCGCCGGTGAAGTGGCCGCTCGACGATGCCGCCCGGGCATTGCAATTCGTCCGCAGCAAAGCTGCCGAGTGGAACCTCGACAAGCAGCGCGTCGGTGCGTCAGGCGGCTCGGCCGGCGCCTGCTCGAGCCTATGGCTGGCCATGCACGATGACCTGGCCGACCCCGCGAGCACCGATCCGGTCGCTCGGGAATCGACGCGGCTGTGGTGCGCCGCGGTCAATGGTGCGCAGACATCGCTCGACCCCGAACAACTGAAAATCTGGACCCCCAACAGCCGCTACGGCGGTCATGCCTTCGGCTTCACGGACCCGAACGACCTGAACACGCGCGACCGGCAGTTCGACAAGTTCCTCGCCGCCCGAGCCCGGCTGCTGCCGTGGCTTGCCGAGTACTCGCCCTGGGCCTTGGCCAGTGCCGACGACCCGCCGATCTACCTGGAATACAACGCTCCGCCCGCGATGGGGCAGGAGCAAAAAGACCCGACGCACACTGCCAACTACGGCGTCGGCCTGCAGCAGAAGCTGCAAATGCTCGGTGTCCCCTGCGAGCTGGTTTACCCCGGCGCCCCCGACGTGAAGCACCCCCACATCGTCGACTTTTTGATCGACAAGCTCAAAGCCCCGACCGGGTCATGAGCCACAGTCTGCCCCTTTGAGGGTGGCTGAGGGGACTTGAACCCCCGACCCCCAGATCCACAACCTAGTCTGGCCTCATTGGCAACGGCATTGCTTCGGCATGGAACCGGCGAAAAAAGGCTTGTTTTCCAGCGTTTTCCGAAAGAAGTCGCCGCCGTCGGTATTTTATCGGAGTGCGTTTGGTATTGCCAACAGTGTTACCAAATTTCATCCAAATTCGCGGTAACGGCTATCGGCCGAATCGCGAGCTTGGATTCGACGTGGCCGCAGACGACGAGGGCGGCTGCTTCGATACGCTGTTGCTCCTTAGTCATGCCGCGTCGACAGCGGCTTTATGAGTGAGCAAATAAAGCGCCGATGTTGATTCGGCGGAGCGTTTCCGGGCCAAGACCAAAGGGTGCGACCAGAGGCACCGCAGCCTGGGCCAACAAAGGGCCGTCTTGCGGGGCAAGTCCGTTTTGTCCGAACTCTTGTTGGCTCCGGCGAGGAAGCGGGGCAGTGCCGTCGGAAGCCGGGCCCCTTTGGTTTTGGACTGCTCGCGTGGATTGGATCGCTCCAGCGCCGCAAGCAATGAGCGATGACTATTGGATGGGTGAACAAGCATCTTCAGACAGTGTCGAATGGCAATCCAGGATGCTTGGCGAGAAAGAATGGCCGGATGCCGACCGGGAGTTCTACGGCATTGCACTATCGGAGCTTGAATCGCTTCATAGCCTTAAAGCTATTGACAGGACATAGCCTATAAGCTATGATTGTCTAATGTGGCACGTTGCGACGACCGATAACTTCGATGAATGGTTTGCTGAACTCGACGAGGATGGTCAAGCCGAAATCATCGCCAAGGTGGGTCTGCTGAAACGCCTGGGACCGAAACTGTCGCGGCCCCATGCGGATACGTTGAACGGCTCGAAGCACGCCAACATGAAGGAGCTTCGAGCAGACACTGCGGACAAAGTGATGCGGGTCGCCTTCGCGTTCGATACGGAGCGTGCTGGCATCTTGCTGGTTGCCGGCGACAAGTCGGGTGTCAACCAAAAGCGGTTCTACAAGCAACTGATCGCCAAGGCGGATGAATTGTTCGATGCGCACCTGGCGGCATTGAAAGCAAAGAAGAAGGGCAAGAGGTAAGTATTATGGCGAAGTCATTTGACGAACTGGTCAAGCGGACGACCACCAAGAAAACGCGGGCAAAGGCGGCTCAGCGTACCCAAGAACTGATCGCGGAATTGCTGCTCAGTGAGGTGCGAGAACTGACTGGCAAGAGCCAGAGCGAGGTAGCAGCTTCGCTTGGCATCAAACAGCCGAGCCTGTCGAAACTGGAGAAGCAACGGGATATTCAAATTTCGACGCTGCAAAGAATCGTCAAAGCCCTCGGCGGCGAGCTACAGGTCTTGGCGAAGTTTCCGAAGGGCACGGTCAAGATCGATCAGTTCGGCCCTTCGAATCGTCGGCCTCGGCATCAAGGGCCGGGTGAGTTGCAGCTCGTGTAGTCGATGCCAACTGCCGCAGCGGCGAGAGCGAATGGCAATGGCGTAGAGCAGAATGCAAAAGAGAGACGGCGGATTGGTCCAAGCGTGAGCCGCCAAAACTCGGCGTCAGTCTCGTCGCCCAATGAGTGAATAAGCGTGCGGATCGAACGGGAAAGATCGGCGAGCCCTGGATGGTCACCTCAGTGGCGCTCGATCTGCCGTTAGCGGCATGGCGTTCGAGACAGGCTTGCCCCGTTCATATTGGAAAAGCCGCAAAAATCGCTGCTTTTCCAATATGAACGGGGCACTGGGGCCTTTGGAAGCGCATTAATCGGGTGTTCTGCGGAGACTATGTCCCGTTTTATCCATCACGAACCGAGCTGGCCTACGCTAAAGTGGGACAGCGAGACACTTGCTACGCCCTTGGTGGATATCCGCGATGGCTCGCGCGATGCGGCCGTTGCCATCCTCGAACGGATGAATCGTGACGAACCGGAAATGCGCGATTTTCTTCAGCAATGGCAATTCTTTGAAACAATCTAACCGACCGCTCGCTAGTCCGGTCGTGCATTGTTTCTGTTGAACGGTTGTCGGCCGGCATATATAGCCCGGCTGCCTAACTCGCGTTCGATCTGCATGAGACGGTTATATTTGGCGAGCCGCTCGCCTCGGCAAGGGGCTCCACTCTTAATTTGGCCAGACCCTGCGGCCACAGCCAGGTCGGCGATGAAATCGTCGGCCGTCTCGCCGGAACGATGGCTGACGAACGTCCCATATCCAGCGGCATGGGCCACAGCGATCGCTTCTAAAGTTTCTGTCACCGTGCCTATCTGGTTCAACTTGATGAGTGCTTCATTGGCGATTCCCTCTTGGATCGCGCGGCGAATGATGCCTGGGTTGGTACAGAAAATATCGTCGCCGACGAGTCGAATCTGGCCTCCAAGCCGGTCGGTGAGCGCCTTCCAGCCCTTCCAGTCCTCTTCGCTCAGACCGTCTTCAATCAAGCAGATAGGGAACCGCTGAATCCAGTCTTCGTAAAAACTGATCATCTCGTCGGATGATCGCCGGCTGTGATCCGACTTGGCGAACACGTAGCTGCCATTCTCGTAGAATTCGCTGGCCGCCGGATCGAGCGCTATCGCAATGTCCACTCCTGGTCGAAAGCCGGCTCTCTCGATCGCCTGGATGATAAGTTCGACAGCTTCGACGTTGGCTTTTAGGTTGGGCGCGAAGCCTCCTTCGTCGCCTACCGCGGTAACATAACCTTTCGATTTGAGAATGGCTTTGAGCGCGTGATACGTTTCAGCGCCGTACCGAACGGCCTCGGCGAACGACGGCGCTCCCACCGGTGCGATCATGAATTCTTGCAGATCAATGCTGTTATCGGCATGTCTGCCGCCATTGAGAATGTTGAACATTGGGACGGGGAGACGGCAACTGTTCGCACTGCCGAGATGTTCGTACAAAGGGACGCCCTTCGATGCCACAGCAGCTCGAACGGCAGCCATCGAAACACCGAGAATTGCGTTAGCGCCGAGTCGTGCCTTGTTCGGGGTACCGTCAAGATCGATCATCAAGCGATCAACCTCGGCGTGCTGAGTTGGGTCGCGACCCACGAGTACACGACCTATCTCATCGTTGACGTTCGCCACGGCTTTGAGCACTCCTTTGCCGCCGTAGCGAGCAGAATCGCCGTCGCGCAGTTCGACGGCTTCCTTCGTGCCCGTAGAAGCCCCGGAAGGAACCGAGGCAGTCGAGATTGTACCGTCGGAAAGTTCTACTCTGACTTGGATCGTCGGGTTGCCGCGAGAATCAAGGATCTCCGAGGCGCGAACTAATTGAATCGTGGCATTCATGTTTCCATCCTCGCGTGACGTAAGCCCGTGTGTGCAATGACGGCAGCTCCGGTAAGCGAACAGAGAATGACGAACGTCATCGAGGCAACCGGTGAGAGGGTCCAAAGCAATCCGACAAGCGTACTGGACACGAAATCCCCCGCTCCATTCACGGTAGCGAGCACGCCGAAGCCGACGCCGCGCGAGGAAGGAGGCAGAACAGTCGCCGCCGTGGTGTTTTCGAGAGTTTCCCAAACGCCCATGTACAGTCCCGAGATACCGAACACGATCGCGAATTTGACGAACGAATCGCCCGGCAGCATGAGCGCAACTGCCGGAACGACCGCAAAGCTGTATCCTACCGCGAGCACCCAATGCTTCGGGAGACGGTCGGCCAACGCACCGCTGGCGTAACAACTGACGGTATAGATGACGTTGTAAAGGACGTAGAACATCATCGCGAGGTGTGCGGCATGCGTGACGCCATAATGAGGTGTCCATGCCTGGGTGGCCCAAAGAATGAGCAGCGTATTTGAGAAATCGCCGATCCCGGCGATGCCCACGCCGACGAGATACTCCTTGAACACTTTCGGCAGCGAATGGATGCTTCCCAAAAATCGGACGTGAGGCTGTGGCTCGTGCGGTTTTTCTTTGACCAATATTGCAATCAGAATGGCCGCGGCGCAACCAGGAATAAGCGTCAAAGCGAACACCCAGTGGAGCCCGAATGCCGCAGCGATCGCCAAAGACAGAAGGGGGCCGATCACTGCACCGGCGCTGTCCATCGCGCGCTCAAACCCGAATGCGCGACCGTAGGTTTCGGGCGTCGTCGCTTCGGTCAGAAGAACATTCCTCACGGGCGTACGTGCGCCCCGACCCAACCAGCCACCGACTCGCCCGAGCAGTACATGCCACCATTGCGTCGCCAAGGCAAAGCTGGCCATGCCACTCGCGGTGACGAAGTAACCGGCCACTGCTAATGGCTTGCGCCTCTGGAGTCGGTCGCTGTAGAGTCCCGAAAGCAATTTGGCGAGGCTTGAGAACCCATCTGCCAATCCTTCAATGAAGCCCAATAGCGCGGAACTCGCGCCGAGCGTAGCCAATAAAGCAGGCATGGCGGTAGTCGCCATCTCGTGTCCGACATCGGAACACAAGCTCGCTAACCCGATACCGAGCACTGTCGAATTCAGCCAGCGACTTCGACGGCTTTGAGCGGTGGCGTGATGCATCAGGAAGGCGCCTTGGCGAAGTTGCCGCGGTACTTGAGGATGCGCACGCTTTCGATCGTGATCATTCCCTCCTGCACGCATTCATCCAGGAATGGCAGCAGGAGCTCGATCCTACGGGCGCTCTCGACGATCTCGACGACGATCGGCAAGTCTGTCGAAAGATCGAGAAAGCGGTCGGTATGCACTCGGCTGGCTGCCCCGAAGCCCATTGAGCCATGCAACACGGTAGCGCCAGACAGCCCTAGCTCGTGTGCTTTCAGCACAATGGCACGATACAACGGTTCGCCCTGCCACACATCCGACTCTCCGATAAAGACGCGCAATAGTTGGCCGTCTTCGCTGAACTTCATGATAGGCACCTCTTCGGCGGTGGGAACGGTGGATAGGTCGGCGATTTGTCCGGGCACCTGCAAATGCCCTTGGGCTTTCGCCGCGCCTGCAGCGCTGTGACGATAGACGAGCACGTGAGCTCGTTCGAGTGTGACAACTCCATCGGGAATGATCTCGGCTAATGTTGATAAAAAAGGACCGATCAGTAGCGCGCTATCGACGATTTCGACGATCACCGGCACGTGCTCTACGAGTGACCAAGGATGTGGCCAAAGGAGTTGCCCCGTGAAGTCCAAGCCACAACGGCCGCGGAGTAGCGTCGCACCTGCCAAGCCAGCCTGCTTCGCGCGCACGACGACTTCGTCGGATGCGATCTTCCAGCCGTGATTGTCGGTGTTCCGCAGATAAACGCGGAGCAGTATTTGTTCGCCTTCGAGTTTCATGAGGGTCTCACTCATTTCGACAAGGCTAGAACGATGCCCAACCGCACAGCCAGCAAACCCAAGACAACACTCGCAATCATGTAGCCCATTCCTGCCAGACTTTCACCGTCGCGAATCAATCCATTGGTTTCCCACTCAAAGGTCGAGAACGTGGTGTACGACCCGACGAAACCGACTGCGATCATCAATCGCAAATCGTCTGGCCGTATCCACGGGTGGCCGTCAAGCGACAACCGCTCTGTGAGCACGGTCGAGATCCAGCCGAGAAACAGGCTGCCAGTAATATTGATGAAGAACGTGCCGTAGGGAAGGTTGGTTCCCAGGAGCCTGGCGGCCGCGGTTCCGACACCCCAGCGGGTCAGGCCGCCACCGGCCGATCCCAGCGCGACCAAGACGATTTGAAGAAGGATTCGCATTCGCGCAGTCTCCTCGCCTTGTTGGATATTTTCACTAGCAGACAGCGGCGTTATGTTGGCGCGCAAAAAAACCTCGCACTTGCGGCGAGGTCTTTTGAAACCCCTACCGCAGCTTATTCCAGCTCGGTAGGAGTCATCAGCCCGTAGGGCGGTTACTTGGGGGACTCCATCCCCTTGGCTATTCCTCCATTAAACTTAATCTCTGGGTTCCGGTCAAATTTTGGAACGCGGCATGCCGTCCGCCATAAGAAAAAGGCAATCCCCGCCAGGAACTTAGTCGAATGACCGCGTTCAACGAATTGCAGCAAAAAGTCGTCGCCACGAGCTTTCTCGAAATGCACCGCGAGATGTCGGAGCTGGAAGCTCTGATCGCGCAGAGTTCATCGGCCTCGGTGTTATCGCAGTATGTCCCCGACCTGTCGCCGACCGAGATCAAGGTCGTTCATGATTATTTCGCCCGCATCCGAACGACGATGCTCGCCTATTTGAAGGAGCAGGACATTCCCTTGAAATCGCGTCCGGTGAGCTTGCGGTGGGCATTGCAAACCGGCGCGACAATGCTCAGCGTCGCCATCGCGGAAATGGGGCCCGAAAAAATGCGCGGCTATGGGACGCTTTCGGATGAGGGGCGCGCACAGGTCACGAAAGTCCAGGAAGAATTGGATCGACTGGTCGATCGCGTCGCGGCCTATCTGCGCCAGCGCCACGAGCAGGACATGGCGCAGCGCCTCGCCCGGCTGAAATCAATGCCCGCCGGCGCGGAGACGCTCCAGGCGCTCGACAGAATCACGTCGCGCTGGGGCTTGGTCGAGTTTCGACCCTTACTGGATTCAGTGATCCAGCGGCTCGAATCGCCCGAATTCGAGATTGCCGTGTTTGGACGAGTAAGCTCTGGCAAGTCGTCGTTGCTCAATCACGTCGCCGGCATGGACGTGCTGCCGGTCGGAATCACCCCCGTCACGGCGGTTCCGACACGCATCGTGCGCGGCCCACGGGCGACGGCGATCGTGTCGCTGGCCGAAGTTGCGCCGCATGAAATACCCATCCATGAACTGAGCGAATATGCCTCTGAGGATCGCAATCCTGGCAATCAAAAGCATGTGACCGATATCCTCGTGCGGCTTCCATCGCCAAGGCTGCGCGAAGGGGTCGTGCTGATCGATACGCCGGGACTTGGCTCGTTGGCCCTCGTCGGAGCGGCGCAAACCTTGGCCTACCTGCCGCGCTGCGATTTGGGAATCGTGCTTCTCGACGCATCGCAGACGTTGAACCAGGAGGACTTGAGTGTGCTGCGTTTGCTGTTCGATGCCGGCGTTCCTGCGCAGGTATTGCTCAGCAAGGCCGACATGCTCTCACCTGCCGATCGCCAGCGCATGGTCGAATACATCCAGACGCAGGTCAAGCGTGAATTGGGGGCGGACCTTGCAATCCGTCCAGTCAGCACGGTCGGCGCAGACGAGCGGTTGCTTCAGGAGTGGTTCGACGGCGAAGTCGAGCCTCTGTTCGACCAGCAGCGCGCGTTGGTTGAGGATTCGTTGCATCGCAAGATCGCCGTCGTACGAGAATCGGTCATCGCAGTTCTCGAAACGCTACTGGCGAAGCGACAGGGAAATACGCACGGCGACAACGTCGGGGGCAACGCGTCGCAAATCAAATCGCTGCTCGAAGGCTCCGATCGCGAGTTACAGCAGGCCAAGGCAATGTTGCAAGCATGGGCTTCGAACGACACGGCCCTCGCTGCTGAAACGCTGGACGCCGCGGCTCATGGCATCGCCACGCGACCAAGCGACGATGGCCAAGCGGCCGCTGCATTTGTTGATGCGCTCAAACAGACGTTCGACCAACGCGGCCACGCGGCCTACGGACTGCTCGAAGGTCTGCAACGTTCGCTGGAACAATCGCTGACGGCGCTTCAGAAAGCGATGCCCGGCGCGCCAGTGGACCTCGCTCCGATTCAACAATTTGCTCTGCGAGGACTGCCGTCGGCCGACACTGCGTATTTCTCAGAGCGGCGCGTCGAAGCGCTACCGTGGTGGTCGCGGCTAGCGCCACAGTTCGCTACCGCCTCGGCGCATCGCACCCTGGAGGCGCAGTTGGGCCCTGAGGTGCGTAGCGCCGTCGCGCTTTACGATCGTCAGCTCAAAGCATGGATCCGCAAAAATCTGGCCGAGATCGAGGAGCTATATGAGTCGCAAGCCGGCTTCTTCCGCGAGCAAGCTCGCCGGCTAACAGCAGATGTCGAGGGAATCGAAGCCGATGCGCAAACTGCGGACTTGCAGGGCGATTTGGACGAACTTCACCGCGCGGAAGGTTCAGTCGGTACTGGATAACACGACTCAACGCCGAAGTTTGGCCCAAAACCCGAGGCTATAGGCGCTCATCAGCACGAGCGTCCAGGCAATTGCCGAATAACTCGGAAAACGGTTGAAGATCACGCACGCCAGCCCGACGTAAAGCAGGACACTTCCAAGAATGATGGCGCTACCCCACCAGGGCCAGCTACCGCGTTGGGATGTGGGTGGTGCAGCGGAACGGCGATGCGGAAGCATGACGGCATTCCATTCACCGCGTCAGCGGTTCAAAAAGCTGACCACGATAAAAAACACGACGACAAACAAACCTATGAGTGGCCACCAGTCACGCATCGTCCATCGAACCCTTCTGGGGGACAGTCCGAAGTGGCGACGAACGTCGTGCCCATTGGTCGCCTTGAACCTTAACCGATACATTTTCATGGCGTACCTCACGCAGTGTGGACGACCGTGATGGGCCAGTATGCGAAAAGCGCTTCGGCAATTTTGCTGTAGACGGTGATGCCGATCGTCACGTTGTAAGAGAAGGTCAGGCCCAACGACGCCGCCAACGGCAGAGTCGGGCTCGCCTCCGGAATGGCCAGCCTCTGAATGGCCGGCACGGCGATATACGAGGCAGCGGCGCATAGCACTGCAAAGACGGTGTACGTGCCGATCGAGAATTCGACGCCGACAAGCTGTCCGTAGATGTGGGCCACCACCATGCCGAACGTCGCGAAGATATTGGGAGCGATGATGGCGAAGGCGATGAACCTCCACCCGGCCGTGTGCAGATCGCCAAGCCGGCGCGACGCGGTCATCCCCATTTCCAAGAGGTACAGGCAAAGCAGCCCGTGGAACAACGTGACAAAGACCGGATTGTCCTTGTCCACGACCGACTGGCCTTGCAATTGCCCCACGAACCCGACGGCGATCCCTCCGAACAACAGGTAGATGCCTGAATTCAAGAACACTTCATGCAGCAGCTCGGCACTGAAGATGCTTACCGGCTTCAATTCGCCGCCATTCTGTTCCTCAACGGCGATCCGTTTCTTATGCCGCCGATGCGAATGGGATATCGGAGGCGGCGCGATGTCGAACGATGACGACGATTGATATCCAGCCTCGTCGGGCATGTTCCCCAACGAGTCCATGCCGGCGCGTCGCAGACGAGAAACGAGAAACAGCCCCACCAGGCAGCCGGGAATCTCCATCACGGCCAACATCACCGGCATGAACGAGGCTTCGCGATAGCGCGCGCTAAGTTCAGCCGCGGTCCGAACGCGCTCGACGGATACGCCCTCTTGTTGCCAATGATCAAGCGTGGGCGTATCGGCAAGCCCCCCTTCGACCTTTCTTAAGTCGACTTCCTTGAAGCCCAGTTGGCTCGGTGAAACGCCCGCGACGGCAAGCGCCGAGGTCAAAGCGGTGGCCTGCATGATGCCGAGTGCCCCAAGACAGGTCGCGAACGTCCCGGCCGAGTCAGAGCCATAGTAGGCGCCAACCGTTGCCGCATCGACGCGCCGTAGGTTGGTCATTGCGCGAAGCGTCGCATACGCCGCGACACCGATCGTAAAGTTCGTGATGAAGCCAACGACCATAAATCCCAAGGCTCGATACAACATCGCCGGATCGTGCTCAGCTAAGGCCGCTAACTCCTCGCCCCCTTTCCAGCCGATCGCGATCAGTAGGTAGATCACCAGCCCTTGGTACACTACCGGTGGAAACTCGATGGCAACCTTCACGATCGGCGCCAAGAATCCCATATAGAAGAACAGTAATTGATTACCGACTTGAACTTGCGCCCTGTGCGAAGTGGTGGTAATCTCCGCGGTCATGGACGCGGAACGATCTCGAAACGATTGTCCTGGCTGTGCTCAACTGCGGCAAGAAGTGCAGATGTTGCGTGAGCAAGTCG
>DATAXP010000008.1:0-87446 GCA_036272935.1 Pirellulales bacterium
GACGCCAAACGTCGCCGACGTTCCGGCGGCTAAAGGATCGGATCGCTACCGCGACACGCAACACCGACCGGAGACCCCTTACTAACCTAGCGCCACCACTTTCGACCGCCCCGCGCCGCCATTTTCAACCGCCGTTAACAGGTGATACAGTTCGGTAGCAAACTCTTTGGCGAACGCAGCATCGTAGCTGTCGAAGCAGTGCGACGACTCAAGCACTTTGAGCAATCGGTCCGCCAATCGCTTTTGGCCTGCTGCCTCGGCAGTCAGATGTTTAGCGGCATCGACGAACAGAGGGTACGACCCATTTCGAGCTTGCACGATTCGGAGGAGTCCTCCGAGGATTTCAATACGTTCAACGTCGTAAGGCATGACTTGTCCTTTCTGGTATGACTGGCCCACGCCCTCAACTGCGAGGGCGTGGGCATGACAATCTGGATGAAGTGGTTACTCGATGGGCTTGACTGTGATGCTCGACTCGGAGCCAATGCCGCCGTCGCCAACCAAGTCAGCAAATACCTGGAGCATCTGCTGCAATTCGGTTTCATCGAGCGTGGCTTGCCCGCTCTCGATGCCGCTCCACTCAGCAGCCCACACTGCAAAATCGCCGGTCAGCCGAACTTCGTAGGATAGGCGTTCGTCGGCGGGTTTCCCCGGTTCGGCATCTTCGCCGTCGTCCTTTTCCTCGTCGTCCGATTCATCTGTGTTGACCAACTTCGGCTTGAGCTTCGTTTCAACCTCATCCAGTAGGCGTTGCAGTTTCTTCCGCTGCTCCTCCAATTCCTTGTCTGACTGCCATTGCTCTGAGAGCTGAATAAGCGGCGTCACGAGGTTATCGAGGACTTCGCCTCGTGCGACTGCGAGTAATCGTTCGTCGGAAGGGAATGTCTGTTCGGTGCCACATACTTCCGTCAGGCAATCGGCCAGTGGTCGGCTTTCCGCTTCGGACTTTTGCCGAGCCTCGGTCAAGAGGTCCGGTTGCAGTCGCCGATTCGTTCCAAGTCGTTCAAGTGACCGAAACTCCTCGTAGCTCAGGTCTGCGGGAAAGCCCGAGTGCTGTCGGCGGTTGACGAATGCCGTTTGCCGCTCGACCGCTGCCTGGAGCATCTTCTTGTTGCGTCGTTTTCCCAGGCGGCGAGCTTCGTCGTCTGCCTCCTCAATGGCCCTCACAAAGCACTCAGGTTCTTCTTCGAGCGGACCAAGCACCTGGGCGTCATCCACTGTCAACTGGTAAGAACCCTTACCACGCTCCTCCAGCAGTTGGAGCCTGCGAAGCCAGTTGATCTGCTGAGTTGCCCATTGGCGAGTGCGTCCCCATCGCCCGGCCATGTATTCATCGAAGTTGCTGTACCTCTCTCGGTACAACTTCCCTTCTCTAATCTGACGAAGGGCGGTGATCGAGTCTCGCTGCCCTTTCTCAAACTCAACTTCAAGGCGTTCGAGATCGGTTTGTTCTTGGCTGCTGAGTCTCAGCACCACGTCGTCTTGCAACAGCGACACGTAACCATCGTTCCGAAGTCGAACGAGTGCGATGTGAAGTTTGTCGATGTCAGGTTGGACAGCATTCAACTCCGACACCCTCATGCGGCCTCGCTGCCGCAACGCTTCAATGATCTCCTCGACCCCAACGTTCGTACCTGCACTCATGGCGTCTCCTTTCGAGAGCGACATGGCCGACGCAATAGCGGCGTCTCGCAGCAGACACGGCTGAGTGCCGTCGCCAATAAGGCGAAAGCCAAAAAGCAGTACCCTCTCCGTCGGGGGGCCGTTCATTCAATGCTCATTCCTCGGAAAACTTTTTCTGTCCTACGAGGCTAGCGGCGTTCGCCTTTGATATTCGGTGGGCCGCTGACTGTGCAGACGGAGAAACGGCGATGCGACCGAATCTGACGATTGCTTTGTTCCTGTACCGCTTCCGTTGCGGATGGGTGTGGTCCGAGAAAGGAGGCTGGTCGAAAGACGATCCACCACGCTGGGAAAAGCCGCTCAAAGAAATTGAGCGAGCCGACCTGACGAAGAACGTCGAGGAGGAAGGGGCTTGGCTAGCGAAGCTCAGTGAAGCAGAACGTGAGTCCTACTGGCGAAATACGGCGGCGTTCATCCTCGCTGAGAATCAAATTCAGGATGACCAACTCCGGCACGGCTCGTTGGATTCGAGTAAAGAAAAGGGAATCGAACCAGCCGACCTCGGATATGAGTGTGGCGATCCACTCCAGATGTCGCTGGTGGACCTAGGCGATGATCTGCTGACCGAGATCATGGGCCGAACTGATCCGAATGGCGAGATTGAATCCGACTCCAAGTTTTCTGAATACTTGGACGCCAAGTTTTTCTCAGCCTTGCAATTTGCTCATCCGAATTTGGCCGACTACCTCGCCGCTCGACCGGACGCTGATGGTAAGTGCGTGATCGGCGGTCGAACGTTAGAGGCTTTTACTGCCGACGAACGAGCGGCGTTGACACCTGCACTCGTCAGAAGGGTATTGCAGCCACTCAACGTGCTTGGATCGACCGGCCCCAGTCAGGTCGAGCCTCCCAAGACGAGAACGACACTCATCAGAAGCCTTCTGCTGCAAGGATTAACGCCGACGCCAATCCGCAATCAGCTTGAGGAACGAGGCATGAGAGTCGATCTGGGTTTGGTCAAGAAGGTACGGCGTGAACTTTCCGCCTACCTAACGACGATGATCGAGCGAGCCGAATCGTTGATAAACCGGAAAGGCAAACTGCTCGAACTGGTGGAATCGAAGCAATTCCTGGAAGTCGCCTCGGCTCTGAAAGTCGATTTGGAACGCTGGCTCGAACAAAATTCTGGAAGTTGTCGTCCCGAGGACATCCCGGCTGCGTTCGGACTTTTGATCGACGACTACGAAAAGTCTTCGGCGATTGACGCATTCACGGCGTCCGTCATGCGGGAGCTTGTCGAGTCCAAGCAATTCGCACGGGCCATCGTCCTGCTGCAAGTGCGGACTTGAACCCGACGCCATGCAATCGTTCGTCAGAGGCAACGTGCCCGTCGAACAATTCTGACAAATCGCCGTTTTTGTCGTCCTATGCGGCAGTGGCGTCCGCCTTATCAAGTGTAGTCGGCCAACTGCCTTGCCTCGCTGTCTACATTTGTTTCGATGCCCGTGCCGACACCACGCCTCCGGAATTCGAGAACATGGAACGACCTTCCCCTTCGCTCCTTCAAACTTTGCCCGGCTCATGGTACGTCCGCATCTCGGATGACGAGACGAAGCAGGATGTGCAAAGCCAGCGAGACATGATTGCCCGCTGGCTCCAGCGGCACGAACTCTCGATTCCGCACCACTTCCGATTCGAGGACGCCGAGGGCTACACGCCTCGTCACCGACCCGATGACCGCCCAGCGTTTCAACGGCTCATGGCCGCAGTCCGTTCCACGCAAGTTCGGTGGATCGTGATCGACCACCAATACCGCTTTGGCGGCTCCGATCCGTGGCACTACGCCGCCATGATCCATGAGTTACGGAAGCACCGATGTCAGCTTTGGACGGTGGATGACGAGTTGCTGACGGCAGACGATGCTCTAGCTTTTTTCCAGGGCGGATTGAAGGCGAACGCCTCGAAGGAGGAGCAGCACTCGAAGGCTCGACACGTCATTCGAGGAAAACGTACCAAGGCCCTGGCAGGCGAGTATCACGGTGGCTACGTGCCTTACGAACTCGACGTGATCTGTTTTGACCGGGCAACCAACATCGAGCAGTGGCGAGTGCAAGTCGAGGGGCACTACAAACGACTGAAAATCTGGGCAGACGGAAGAACTGAGCGATTCGATGGCAAAGGCAACTTCCCGGCTCGGGAGGCCAACCAATTCTTTCGGCTGGGGTGGAGTGTCGATCAAAAACGAGTCGAGGTCGTCCAGACCGTCTTCGGGATGTTCGCCAAACAAGCGATCAGTGCCTACGGAATCTCCAACCACTTGAACCGATGCAGGGTAAAGCCGAACTATCGAGAAGAATATTGGCTGGGATCGCACATCTACTCGATGCTGCGGAACACGGCGTACATCGGACGACCGGCGAGCAACAAGTTCGGACAGGGAGAATTCCTCGAAGACGATGGTGAACAGGTTCGTCCCGTGATTTGCACGAAAGGACGACGTGAACGACCAAAAACGGCGTGGTGGATTCCAGATCACGAAGTCTATCCACCGCTCGTTGCCAAGGAGGTCTGGGACAAAGTGCAAGCGAAGCTCGACGCCCATGTTCCACAGCGTCGTGCTCCAAAGACCGCCGACCTGTGGCTGGCGGGGTTCGTCCGCTGTGCCAGGTGCGGCAAACGAATGCGTGGCCAGAAGCGACCGAATTACTACCAGTTCTCATGCCCAACCGGCGAGCAGGACAAGAGTAACAAATTCGGCTGTCTTCGTAACGCCATCAACCAACAGATCATCGAGCGGATTGTCATCGACTACCTGAACGAGATCGGCGAGGCCGTGAACGTGTTGCGTCAGGTTCAAGTCACAGGCGAAACGCTGCTTCTCGACAGCCTCAAGGACCACCTTGGCCAATACCTGTACGACAATCTCGACATCTCGCTTCGCATGGCGAAGTTCGTGCATGAATTCGCTGGCGAAAAAGTCTTTCGGCAACTTCGAGAGCGGTTCCCGACCAGTGATTTTGTACCTCAAGAGGACTTCGGGAAGCTGATTCACGCTGCCATGCAGGATTGCAGCGACCTGGGAATTGCCATCGCTCCCGAGCTAGCTCCATTTCGGCTGTCGGTGGTTTATGACCTTCTGTTCGAGCACAACGAGACGATCCTAAAAGCACGCTTCGAGGACTTCGACGAACAACGTAAGCGTGCTGCTCACGAACTCGTCCGGCTTCCCGATGATGTCTCTAAACGAACGCTCAAGGAATACCAGAAACGTCTGCTCGACATCGAGCAGGACTTGGGCAAGACCGAGAACATGCTTGACCACCTGACCAGCAGGGGCGACGACAATGAGCAGCAAACCAAAGAACTGCTGTCAGCTATTGCGAATGCCAAAGCTGCTATCCGAGAAGACGAAGGGCTTCGGGGCCGAACGGAGGCTTTGGGCCAGGTGATCGACCAGATCAACGTTTGGTTCGAGCCGACCGGCAAGAAATATCCGACAACAGTGCCGGTGTGGTGCGAGATCGTTCCGAAATTTGGCAGCAAGCGAGTCTACCGCTTCGATGGCGAGGACGATGGCCCGCCAGACGGCCCAAAGGGGACTGAAAACGCATTGGTTTGACCAGCACCAGCCCCTCCTGGATGCCGCTCGTCCGGACGACGCGCTCGACCTCGGGCGTGATGTTCTCGAAGCCCATCCGCTCCGGCAGGTTGAAGGTCAGGTATTCGGTGAGGGATTTCATGGCTGGACAGGACTCCGCGACGAAGTACGTTAGGAATCGGTTAGCGTGGCGATTGCAGCGTCATGTTGCCGCTCGACTCCCCGAGACGCAAGGGTTGGTCGCCTAATGCCAGTGACCGTCGAATGGTCCGAGATTTTCTGGCGGCTGGTGTGTACGGGCATCGCCAGCGGCCTGATCGGCCTGAATCGCAGCGAGCACGGCCGACCGGCCGGTTTGCGGACGACGATGCTCGTTTGCTTCGCCGCATCAATCTCGATGATCCAAGCGAACCTGCTGATGCCGACCACCGGCAAGGCCTCCGATTCGTTCGTGGTGCTCGACCTGATGCGTCTGCCGCTGGGCATTTTATCGGGCATGGGCTTCATCGGCGCTGGTGCAATTCTACGCAAGGGGAATATGGTCCGTGGCGTGACCACGGCAGCGACGCTGTGGTTTGTGACCGTCATGGGCTTGTGCTTCGGCGGAGGTCAGATCGCGCTGGGCTGGACGGCCTTGGCGATTGGCTTCGTGGTGCTTCGGGCGCTGAAACGAGTCGAAAAGATGCTCGGCGAAGATTTGCGCGCCCGGCTCGCGTTGGTCATGGCCAGCGATGGTCCCACCGATCAGGAAGTGCGCCGCCGTTTACGTGACGCAGGATTTCGCATCGCCGCGGCGAGCCTGGCCGCGTCGATGCGAACACAGCGCTGCAAGCTAGGCTACGAGCTGCAGTGGCATGGTAAGCACGGGTCGACGCAAGTGCCCGAGGTCGTCCATGACCTGGCCGGCACGTCGGGCGTGCTGATGTTGCAATGGCAGGCCAGCGGCACGGCAACCGACGATAAGACGGAAGCGCCTTCGGCCGGCGAAGCCCGCGGCGTCTGAACTCATCTCGCAACGGCCGTGCAGAACCCCTGGCCAGGTCGCGCGGCGCTCTTTACGATAACGGTCGCTTTCCAATCGCCGATCAGGCCCACCGGTGGACGCACGCCATGCACGATCCCCGCCGCGAGCGCTACGAAGCAGCCTTCCAATTCGCCATCCGCCAAGTCGATGCGCTGGTGCAGCACGCGCCGGATTACTTTCCCATCTACACCCTCAACGGCCGCTGGCAACACTCCGGCGAGTTGTGGACCGATTGGACCGGCGGCTTCCTGGTCGGCATGATGTGGAAGTTTTATCAGCGCACCGGCGACGAGGTTTGGCGCCAGCGGGCCGAACGCTATTGCCGCCTGCTCGAGCACCGCAAGCACGATCGCGAAGTGCACGACCTGGGCTTCATTTTTCTCAACAGCTATCTCCCCTGGTACGAGCTGTCGGGCGACACCGCGGTGCGCGACGTGCTGATCGACGCCGGCCGGACACTGGCCAAGCGATTTAACGAACGAGGCCAATACCTGCGATCGTTCATCGGCCCCGAATCGCTGTTCGTCGACATCATGATGAACGTGCCGCTGATTCTGTGGGTGGCCCGCGAGACCGACGACCAGGACCTGCGCCGCATCGGCATGGCCCATTGCCGCACCACGCGCGATCGGCTGATGCGACCCGACGGCTCGATGGCGCACGAAGGCATTTTCGATCCACAAACCGGTGAGTTCCTGCGGCAGTCGACCCACCAGGGGCTTTCGGCCGAGAGCGCTTGGGCACGCGGACTGGCCTGGTCGTTGTACGGCTTCAGCCAGGCCTACGGCGTCACCGGCGAGAAGGAGCTGCTCGACACCGCCGAGTGCAACGCCGACTACTGGATTTCGCATCTGCCGAAGGACCACGTGCCCTACTGGGACTTCGATGCCGACGTATCGCAGCCGGCCCCTTGGGGAGCGCAAAAGGACAGCTCGGCCGGCGCGATCGCCGCCAGCGCGCTCTTCGACCTGGAGCTGCAAACGAGCGAAGAAGGTCGCGCGGTGGTCGACCGCGACACCGCCACCGCGATGCTCGATTCCCTATGCACGCCCGAGTACCTGGCCCTGGAAACGCCCGGCTGGGAAGCGATCCTCAAGCACGGCGTCTATCACACGAAAAAGAATCTCGGCGTTGACGAATCGGTGATGTGGGGCGAATTCTTCTTCGTCGAAGCGCTCGACAAAGCGCTGGGACACGAAGCTCGATAGCAGGAAGGCTACGGACTACAGGCTACGGACTACAGGGAAGCATGGCTTCGGCTTGCCCGTTACTCCCGCAGCCGGTAGCCTGAAGCCCGGAGCCTAAATTGATGGATATTCAACGCAATCCGACTCGGGCGGTTCGCATTGGCAGCGTGACGATCGGCGCCGGTCACCCGATCGCCGTGCAGAGCATGACCGCCACGCACACGCAGGACGTGGCGGCCACGGTCGAGCAGGTAAACGCGCTGGCCGCCGCGGGAGCCGACATCGTGCGGATCGCCGTCGACAACTCGCGCGATGCCGAGGCGCTGGCCGAAATCCGCCGCCAGACCGACGCCAACCTGTCGGTCGACCTGCAAGAGAACTATCGGCTCGCCTCGCAGGTGGCGCCGCATGTCGACAAGCTGCGCTACAATCCGGGGCACCTGTACCACCACGAGCGGCAAAAGCCGTGGCAGGACAAGGTGAAGTTCCTGGCCGACGTTGCCGGCGAGTGCGATTGCGCGATGCGCGTCGGCGTGAACTGCGGCTCGATCGACCCGGCCAAGCAGGAACAATTTGCCGACGACGATCCGCTCGCCCCGATGTTGGCCAGTGCCTGGGAGCACTGCGAGCTGTTGGATTCGATCGGCTTCACGCGTTACAACGTGTCGCTGAAGGATTCCGATCCGGCGAAGGTGATTGAGGTGAATCGCCGCTTCGCCGCCGAGCGCCCCGACGTACCGCTGCACTTGGGTGTGACCGAAGCAGGCATGCCGCCGGATGGCGTGATCAAGACGCGGATCGCCTTCGAGCAGCTTATCAGCCGCGGCATCGGCGATACGATTCGCGTCTCGCTGACGGTCCCCAACTCGCGCAAGCCCGAAGAGATTGCGGCTGGGCGCAAGATTCTCGACGACATTGCCGCCGGCCGCGTGCGCAGCGTGGTCGATTACGGCTTGTCGACTTTGAACATCATCAGTTGCCCGAGTTGCTCGCGGGTCGAGAACGAGGCGTTCATCGAGCTGGCCCAGCAGGTCAAGGAGCTGACCGCATATGCCCGGGACCATGCACTTACGATTGCGGTGATGGGTTGCCGCGTGAACGGCCCCGGCGAAACCGACGACGCCGATCTGGGCCTGTGGTGCGGGCCGAACTTTGTGAACCTGAAGCGCGGCAAGGAAGAGCTCGGCGCGTTTGCGTACGATGCGATTCTCGATCGCGTGAAGAGCGAGCTCGACGCGCTAATTGCCAAACGCGCGATGGTGTAGGCAATCCGACGATCAGTTGGGCAGTCGGCGCGCCAGCGCCTGCAAATGCTCGGCAATCTGCCGCTGGCCGTGCTCGAAGAAGTCGTTGTGCCCCGCCCCCGGGACGTCGAACAGCTCGATCGCCGTCTTCACGGCCTTGGCCAGCCGCCGCGACATCTCGGGTGCCACCAAATCATCGCGGTCGCCGTAGCCGATCACGATCGGGCACTTCACGCTGGCGATTTTCTGCTCGCTGTCGAAACCGTACTTCAGGAACTGCTTGACCGGCAGAAACGGATAGTGCGCCTTCGCCAGCTCGACCAGGTTCGTGAAACTGCTGAGGACCATCAGACCGCCGACCGGCATTCTCGCCGCCAGGTCGATGGCCACGGCCCCTCCCAAGCTCCAGCCAGCGACAATGACCCGCTGCGAATCGAAGTTCGTGCGCATCGCCAGCCAATCGTACGCAGCGTTGGCAGTGTCGTAGCAACCTTGTTCGCTCGGTCGGCCGGTGCTCATGCCGTAGCCCACGTAGTCGGGCATCAGCACGTTGAAGCCCAGCGTGCGGAACCACTCGAACAAGTCCTCAGACGCCCCGAGGTACATGCCGTTGCCGTAAAAGAACAGCAACGTGGGGCGAGCGTCGGCGTCCGGGTTGGCTTGGCCATCGTCCGTGAGCGCCTTGCCGAACAATGCCGCTACGCGCTCGCCGGCACTGGTGGTGAGCGTGAGCAGTTCCGCGCCCGGGCCGGGTTCGACGCGTGCCTCGGCAGTTCCCTGCGAGCCCGCCCCGGGGAAGATCATCGCCGTTTGCAGGAAGAGAAGGCTCATCACCACCAAAACATACGCAATCGCGATGACGAGGGCCAACTTCGCCAGCCGCTGCCAGATTCGACTCGGCGTCGTCATTCGACGGTTGCCCCGTGGTTTACCGGCGCTGCAACCTCGGTCAGCACCCGCTCGTGGCCGATTTTGCCTTCAACGGCTGCGGCAAAGTGCTCGGCGCTGGCAGCGTCGGGCAGCAGCGCCGCGACCGTCGGCCCCCAGGAGCTTTGAGCCACGCCCTGCACGCCGAGCCGCTCGGCTGCGTCGAGCAACGGCAGAGCCGCGACACTAGCGTATCGTCCGCCTTGCTGGCTGGCAAAGCATTCGCCGGCCAGACGGCCGAATGCGCCGAGCGCTTCGCTGAACGCAGGAAATTCGGCCGTGACTGCCGCGGGGGCAAGCTCCAGCAGCGCTCGCTGGCAGAGCTGCGCCGTGCGATCGATCGGCACCGCTGGCAAGGCGCCGAAGGCGCGTTGCTCCGCTTCGCCCGACAAACCGGCCGCGTCGGTCGAGCGCATCAGCACGAATCGCCACGCCTCCGGAAGCCCGACGCGCACAATCGGCTCAGGAATCTCGTTCGCTTGCAACTTCCCGGGGTCGATCACCAGGCCGCCGGAAAAGAAGCCGTGCGTCCCGATGCTCGAACGTCTTCCGCGACCCACAGCACGGACCGTCGCTTCGAGCGAATGCGAACTGTCGACCAGCGCGTCGATCCCCGTCGCGATGGCCAGCGCCAACTGCGTCCCGCTGCCGAGCCCGACATGCGGGGCGGGGGCAGCGACAATCTCGATGCGGCACCGCTCTGACGAGGGAAACCAGCCCCGTTGCTCGAGCTGCTGAACGACCAGCCGTGCACGCTCGGCCATCGGTCCGAATATTTCGATTGTCGGCGAGGCGCTGACCGCCAGTTCAAGCTCCGGCGGCGCGATCATCACGCCGACGCCGCCAAACTGCCGCACCGCCGGGTGGCCGAACGAGAACATGCCGAAATGCAATCGGCTCGCAGCGCGAACGCGCACCACACGCTCAGGCATGCACCACTTCCAGCTTCATCGAGTCGGGCGGTTCAGTTCCATAATCGCCAGCGCGTCGCGCACGTGACGGTCGAGCAGGCGGAACGCTTGATGTTCTTGGTCGCCGCCGGTCTTATCGATCAATGGCGCGAGCCGGCCGAACTCCGCGCGGATTTGCTCGGCCGACAAGAACTCGAGCCGGGTGGCGACAATCGCCGCTTCGAGCACCGCATGCTTGGCTCGATTGAATCCGAAGAACTCTCGCCGTGTACCGTGGTCGACCACCCGGGCGACGATTTCGGTCCGCGGCTGCCGGTCGTCGAGGCTCTCGACCCGCAGCGCGTACCAGCGGCAGCAATCGGCCAGAATCCGCCCCTCGATCGACTCTGCGGCAATTGTCTCGGGCTGCGGCTCGATCGCGCCGATGGCCGCCTGGGCAATCAACAGCACGTTGTCGGTCACATGGAACACGCCTTGCCCGCTGCGCTTCAGGTTGGCGTAGGTGGTCGATGTTTGATAAGGGCGCAGCGTAAGCCGCTCGAACGCGGCATCCACGATCGGCCCCATCGGCGCAATGTTGACCCTGCCATCGGAGCCAAGCGTCGTCATGATACCTTCGAGGATCACCCGAACACCCATTCACGCGCGGTCAAAACGTCACCGGTGCCGCGGGCCATGCAGTGTCGGCCGAGGGCGATCGCTGCCATTCCAGGGCGATTGTGCACCGCTGCACATGTTCTGACTCACCTTGCGGCGGCGTCACCGCCGCTAGCCGTAGGAAGTTTACCAGCAACTCGTAGCCGTGATCGGTCAGAATCGATTCAGGATGGAACTGCACGCCAACCACCGGCGCCTCGCGATGCTCGATCGCCATCACGACACCGTCGGCGGTGCGAGCCGTGACTCTTAGCGCCTCGGGCAACGTGGCGGGGTCGACGACCAATGAATGGTAACGTCCCGCGGCCAGCGGATTGGGCAAATCCGTAAAGATGCCGCGGCGATCATGGAACACCGGCGACGCGCGTCCGTGCATCGGCTCGGCTGCCCGCACGACCCGGCCGCCCAAAGCTTGCGCAACGGTCTGGTGCCCCAGGCAGACGCCGAGCATCGGTATCTCGCGGTGCAGCCGCCGCACCACATCGAGCGAGCACCCCGCCTCGTTCGGCGTGCATGGTCCTGGCGATAACACGATCGCAGCAGGCTTCCACTGCGCGACGCGCTCGGCGTCGATCGCGTCGTTGCGCACCACGTGCGTCGCCTGGCCGAGGCGCTCGAAGTAGCGCGCCAGGTTGAACACGAAGCTATCGTAGTTGTCGATCAGCAGAATCATGCGGTGCGGGAATCACTCGGAAGTCATTTTAATGCACGGATCAAGCCTTCGGCCTTGTGCCACGTCTCCTCGCACTCGGCACGCGGATCGCTTTGGGCGACGATCCCGCCGCCTACCGGAGCTTGCCACCAACCGGCTCCTGCGGTGATCGTCCTTATCAGGATACTCGAGTCGAGCGTGCCATCAAAACCGAGATACATCAGGGCGCCGCAATACGCGCCGCGGGCAGTCGGCTCGAGCTCGGAGATGATTTGCATCGCGCGGACTTTCGGCGCGCCGGTGATCGAGCCCCCGGGAAACGCGGCGCGCACCAGATCGATCGGCCCTCGCCCTTCGGCGAGCGTGCCGCACACTGCCGACACCAGGTGTTGCACGAACTCGTACCGCTCGATCTCGCAAAGCTGCGTGACGCGCACACTCTCGGGCCGGCACACTCGCGACAGATCGTTGCGCAGCAAATCGACGATCATCACGTTCTCGGCACGGTCTTTTTCGCTGGCTTGCAACTCGTCGCCGGCGAACAGATCGGCCTCGGGGCGGTCAGCGCGCGGCCGCGTTCCCTTGATCGGACGCGCCTCGACATGGCCGTTGACCACTTGCAGGAATCGTTCAGGCGACGCGCTCACGATCTGCCATGCTCCGAGATCGAAATAACTGGCGAACGTTGCGGGATTGCGCTCGCGCAGCCGGAGGTACAGTGACAGTGAGTCGTGGTGGGCTGGATGAAGCAGCCGCTGCGACAGGTTCACCTGAAAGATGTCGCCAGCGCGGACGTACTCGATCGCACGTTCTACGGTCTTCAGATAGGCATCGCGTGACAAATTGCTCGTCAGACCAGCCATGGCCTTTGCCGGAAACTGCGGCGCGAGATCCGCGGCGTTGAGCGTTTGTGAGTTGGATCGTCGTAACGGGCCAGGCTCGCCGGCGGCTGAACCGATCACGTTGCGGAAATGAGCCAGCCGTTCGGCGGCTCGGCGGCGTCGCGCCGCTGGCTCGCGCTCCGGCAGCCCGTGGGAGATAAGCCACGCACGGTTTTCGCGGTGGTCGAATGCGACGACCACGTCGTAGAAGCCGACGGCCAGGCCGGGGATGCCAAATTCGTCGAATTGCGCGCTCGGGACCGCCTCGAGCTGTCGGCCGAGATCGTAGCTCAACAGGCCTGCCGCACCTCCTTGGAACGGTGGCAAATCGGCGAGCCTTGGCGCCTGCCAACCATGCATCCGTCCGGCGAGCGCGGCCAAGGCATCGGGCTGACCGGCCGGCGACTCCAAATAATCGAATGGATCGGCGGCGAGAAACGAGTAGCGGCCCAGCGTCGGGTGGCGGCGCGCGCTGTCGAGAAATAAGCAATGTGGCAGGCGGACGAATTTCGTCAGCAGCTCGGCCGGTTCCGGCGGCGGCACGAGCTCTTCGACCAACGGAGCCATCGATTCGCTCACGGCGCGTCTCCACGACTTTCGCGCCGCTTCGCTTCACGATGGCTCTGCTCGGGTACGGTCAAGAATCCCCAGTCGAGCGCTTGATCCTGCCGATAGTGCTTGCCGAGCGTTAGCGCGGTGGTCGCCTTGGCCAATTCGTAGCCGAGATAGAAGGCGTGGCTTGGATCGAGGCGATCGGCGTCGCGAGCCCAGAGCTGATCGAACAACTCAAACGCGTTGCGGCCGTGCAGATGCATCCCCGCGGCGATGATATGCAGCTCGCCGGCTTCGGCAAACAATCGGTAGTTGGGGTCTTTCAGTTCATGCATCAGGCGGTCGAGCCCCTGCGGCCCGAATTCCAACTGGCGTGGATCGCGGAGCATTACCAGCCGCGGCTCGACGTGTTTTGGCAGCGAGCGCTCGTGAATGGCGTAATGAACCAGCCGACGACCAAGGTCGCATTCCTTGACGCAGGTTCGAGCCCAATTGATTACTTGCGTCGTGAGCACGCTGCGAATGCCCAGCTCCTGGCAGAATCCCAGCAGCAGCACGTTGATGCTCGCGCTGTCGGCATCGGTCAGCTCGGTTAGGTTGCCAATGCCCATCATCATTTCGGCGTCGGGATAGCGATCGCGTACGGTCAGATATCGCCCCAGGCTGCGTGCGAAGCCAAAGCCGATCGGTTCGAGGATCGGATCGATGCGCAGCCGCACACCGACCGTCGCCAGATGCTCGATCGTGTCGTCCATGCCAGCCAGCGTGTGCGGATCATCGGGAACCACGACCACCTCGCAGCCCCAATCGGGCGCGGCAGCGCGGTTGGTCGAATTGACGCTCAGCACGAGTTCAGCCCCCGCGCGCACTGCCGGGGCGATCTCGCGCACGTCGAGGCTGTCGATCGACACGCGGTAGCCGGCATCACAGAGTGCCTGCACCGCGTCGCCGGCGCCGGTCCATCGTGCCGCGGGATCGCAGCCGACGTCGATGACGTCGGCTCCGGCGGCTCGCAGGTCAGCCGCTTGCGCCAAAAGCTGCTCGATCGAAAACCGCGGCGCGTAGTTGATCTCGCCGAGGATTTCGATGTCGTATGCACCGTAGCCGGGCCGCTCGACGGCTCGGCCGAAATACCGCGGCAGATCACGCAAATCCTTGGGACCACGATCGACCGGTAGGCCGGTACCTGCGGCGATCGGCGCCAAGTCCCCCTGGCAATAACCGGGCACGACGATTCGCGTCGCTTCGGGCGGCACTCGCAGCTTACGAGCGATCCACTCGGGCGTCATCAGCGCGGCGACCGTGATTCCCAGCACGCCGATCGAGTAATCCCAATCGACCTTCGGCTTGAGTTCTTCCAGCACTTTCGTCAGCGCGAACTCGGCAAGCCGGCCGGTGACGAAATGCAGATGCTCGCGCGTCATGGCAAATAGCGCCTGAGTCCACCGTTGACCATCAGCACCTGGCCGTTGATAAACTCGGCCGCCGGAGAGACGAGGAAATGGGTCGCGCGGGCCACGTCCTCGACAGCGCCCCAACGGGCAAGCAGGCTTTCGCGGCGGGCTCGATCTTGCCAGGCCTGCGAGGCGTGCTCGCCCCACGAGGTGCGAATCCAGCCAGGCGCCACGCAATTCACGCGCACTTCGGGGGCCAAAGATTGCGCGAGGCTGCGTGTGAACGCGTGGATGGCTCCCTTGGTCGCGGCGAATATCTCGCCACTCTCGCCGGCCATGCCTTGTTCGGCCTGGTCCCAACCAGTGTTGACGATCACGCCGTGGCCACGCTGCTTCATGCGCACTCCGACAAGCCGCGAACATGCCAGAGTCGCGCCGACATCGACCCGCCACAGCGTTTCGAGTTTTTGCTCGACCGACCAGCGGGCCGCATCGCCGGTGAGCACGTCGGCGCCGGCATTGTTGACCCAAATGTCGATGCCACCGCGCCATCGCCATGCCTTAGCAACAAACGTCTCTCTCGCGTCGGCATCCGACAGGTCGGCCATGATGACCTCGGCCTCGGAGCCCGAGGCGCGGATTTCGTCGGCGACAAATGCGGCGTCTTCGGCGGACTGCCGAGCGTGGACAATCACCATCGCGCCGGCCCGCGCCAATTCCAGGGCCGTCGCCCGCCCGATGCCGCTCGACGAGCCGGTAACGACGGCAATTTTGCCGCGTAAATCGCGCGCCTGGTCATCGGTCATCGGGTTGCCGCCGGTGAGGTCGTGCTAGGTGTATCGATTCTGTTATACACAGCGGCTGCCTGGCTCGGCAGACGCCGAAGCTTCAGGCCGGATGCATAATGACTTCGCTCGCCACGCCGTTATGATGGCAAGTGAGCCTCGCCGGAGCCGCATTCCATCCGCGCCACTGACTAGCGCCGCGCATGAGCGTTCAACTTAAAGATCGCCTGGTGGCGGCAGGCTTCGCGTTCCGCGGCTACAACATCACAAACCTAGGGCGCAGCGCCGAGCTGTTGGCCCATCCGACCTACGGCCCAACGGTTGCGCGGTATCTGGGAGAGGCGTCGGAACTGTGTGCCGACGCAATGGGACAGCGTGTCGATCTGGTCGGCCGGGTGCGAGCCGAACGCGAAAGCACGATCGACACGTTCGGCGAGGACATCGGCCTGATCGTTGCCATGGAGATGGCGCAGCTCGAGCTGGCGCGCGAGTATTTCGGCGTCGATTACTCGCAGGCCCGCATGGGAGTCGGCTACAGCCTGGGCGAGATCACGGCGCTGGTCGCCGGCGGCGTGTTTCGAATGCAGGATGTGTTACGGCCGTTGTGCAGCCTCGCCGGCGACTGTGCCGACCTGGCCCGCGACGCGACGATGGGTGTGCTGTTCTCGCGCGGACCGGTGCTCGACACCGAAGCGGTGCAGCGGCTCTGCCTGCAAATCACCAGCGAGGGGCACGGGACGATCGCGATCTCGTCGTATCTCTCACCCAACACGGTGCTGCTGATCGGGCAGCGCGGCACGCTCGATCGGTTCCGCGAGCGCATGAGTGATGCGCTCAAGATTCCGGTCCAACTGCGCAAAAACAGTGGACGATGGCCGCCGCTGCACACACCGTTGCTGTGGGAAAGGAATGTCCCTAACCGCGCGGCGACCATGATGAGCACGATGCAAGGAGGTTTCCGCGCGCCGCATCCGCCGGTGCTCTCGCTGGTCACCGGCAAGATGAGCTACAACGACTACAACAGCCGCGAGCTATTGACCCGCTGGCTCGATGAGCCGCAACGCTTGTGGGACTCGATTTACGAAATGCTTTCGATCGGCATCGAGGTGTTGGTGCACGTGGGGCCCGATCCGAACCTGATTCCGGCAACGTTCAAGCGACTGAGCGACAACGTGACCAGCCAGTTCCGAGGTACACGGTTCACGCGCCTGCGGATGAGTACGATGCGTGGCATCGGCACGCGGGCCTGGTTGACCAAGGTGCTGCCGGGCCGCGTGGCCTTGCTGCGAGCACCATTCGTCACGCACATCGTGCTCGAGGATTGGCTGCTCGAGCAGAAACCGTAGGCGCCGCAGTATGCAGTCAGGCCCATAGACGGTTGTCCGCGGGCTTCGGGCGGCGTTCAGAACTCGAGGAACTGCCGCGTGCATTGCGCGTGGCTTGCGCGGGCTTGCAACACCACGGTCAGCGCGCGATAGGAGTCGTCCAGCCCGGCGCTATTGTGCACAAGACTTGTCACCGAACGGTAAAACTGGCTGAGCAATTGCTCGCCGACGGGTCGCTCGCTGTCGAGCGATTCCTGATGCCGCCCGGCCCGGTCGAACCATACCAAGGTGCTCGGCAGGTCGATGAACGCGATGCCATGCTCGCAGGCAACCTGCAGGGCCGCCGGCGGGCGGAACGCCACTGCTTCTTGCCAGGTACTGGGCATGTAGCGGCCGCAACTGATCTGAGCCACAGCCCCGGTGCCCGGCCCTTGCGACTGGTCTGAAAAGTCGAGGCTCATCATCTGATAATCGTCTTCCAACGGATCGGTCGCTGACCGATGTCGCAGGCCCAGCACGCTGGTAGGGTCGCTGCCGACGACGTAGCGACACCAATCGACCAGTTCGACCAGGTCGTGCATCGGCGATGTGCCACCCAGTCGGGCGGCGGCCGGGGCGGTTTCGGCAGGCACGCGCAGATGACAGAACAGCAGCCGCGGAGCGCCCAGCCGCGTGACGATCAATTCCTTGAGCCGCAACGTCGCCGCGGCCTGACGACGCGGAAACTCGGTCATGAACGCCACGCCCGACTGTGCGACGCGGTCTTTGAGCTGCCGAGCCTGCTCTAACTCGAGCTCGACGCTGCTGGCGCAGTAGATCGCTTTCCCCGCCTCGCATGCGGCCAGAATCGGCAGCGGACCATACCACTGCGGAGCCAGCATCAGGACGGCGTCGATGTCGCTGCGGCGTGCCAACGCTCGGAAGCCGTCGACCGGCTCGGCGTTCCACTCGCGGGCCGCCTGCTCGGCCCGCAATGCAATCTGATCGCAGACGGCCCGCACTTCGAAACGATCACTCAGGGTCCGCAAGGCCGGCCGATGGCGCATCTCCCAGGCGGGACCTAAGCCAACCAAACCAAGTCGGAGCTTCATGATCCGTGAATCTTCGGAAGTCGTCGATCGCTGCCAGCACTGAACGCCAGCGCGTTTCCAAACCAAGCCGCTGAACCGCTTTGTGCCGAACGAGCACGGTGAGATGTGCAACCGGCGGAATTATATCGGCACCGAGTTTCAGTTCTCAATCGAGAAACGTCACAAAGGACCGAGATTTTATACACTTATAGCCAACGATGATTCACACGGCGGTCGTGGCGGACTCGAAACCCTCCTTGACGGCGGCAAAGTCTTCCTAATTGGCAAAGTCGTCGCATTTTCTCGTTGCAACGCTGCGATCGGCCGGTAGACTGATCCCTTTCGTTGGGGCGCGGCTTGATTACGAGCAACCAGGGTCATCAGGGAATCGATGAGGCCGGGACGCCGCATGGCATGGAACGCAAACCTTTCGCTCGCCGTCTGCCAACTCGGCATGTCGTCATCGGTTCGACGACCTTCTAGCCCGCTGCATCATGGCACGCGAACCGCGCCGTGAAGCACAGTGCTTATCCGTTCCCGTTCCTCAAGATGGAGAGTTTGCCCGTGATTAGTCTCGCCCTTGCAACGGTTTTGCAAGCCTCGGTTGCGTCGGCTGGTGCCGCGTCGTATGCCGAAGCGTACCAGGCCATGAATCAAACTGGCCGGCCGATCGTGATTCTCGTCGGTGCCGAATGGTGCCCGGGTTGCCAGGTGATGAAATCGACCACGATGCCCCAGGTCCAGCGGCAAGGGGGGTTGGACGGCGTCGCGTTTGCCCAGGTTAACACCGATCGCGAAGGTGCGTTAGCCCAACAACTGATGGGAGGCGGCTCGATTCCGCAGCTCATCATGTACCATCAGACACCCGCGGGTTGGAGTCGTCGCGCGTTGGTCGGGGCCCAAAGTCCCGCCGCCGTGCAGCAATTCATCAACCAAGGTCTCACCAGCCCTGGTCCGCAGGCGCTGGGAAGCCGGTAAAACGACCGGCAGAATCTGTCAATCTGTCCGAACCATCAGGCGCTCGCCCGACAAGGGCGAGCGCCTTTTTACGCCCCGCCGCGACCAGGCGAGAATTCTGCCAGGTTGTACCGCCGGATTTTGCGATCGAGCGTTGAGCGCTCGATCCCGAGCATCTGGGCAGCCTGGCTTTTGTTGCCGCGAGTGGCCTTGAGTGTGGCCAGGATATGGCGGCGCTCGACCTCATCGAGCGAGCAAGGCGAAAAGACCGGCGGCAGCGACGGCGTATCGACCGTCTCGCCCGAGGTCGGCAGCTTCGAGAGCATCAGGTCTTCCAGGTCGATGTGATCGCCTTGGGCTAAGACGATCGCGCGCTCGACGACGTTTTTCAGCTCGCGCACGTTGCCGGGCCATCGGTAGCGCTGCATCTGCTCGAGCGCCCGCGGCGTGTAGCCACGCAGCTTGCGTCCGGTTTCGCGCGTGTAGCGGTCGAAGAAGTAATGGGCCAGTTCGACGATATCATCCGGCCGCTTACGCAAGGGCGGCACGATAATCTCCAGCACGTGCAAACGGAAATACAGATCGCGGCGAAATCGCTGCTCGGCGACATCTTTTTCCAGGTCGCGATTCGTGGCGGCGATCACGCGCACGTCGACCTTCACCGGCTCGCTGCCGCCGACGCGCTCGAACGGATGCCCTTCGAGCACCCGCAAGAACTTGGCCTGGATGTTCGGGCTCATCTCGCCGATCTCGTCGAGCATGAGCGTCCCCTGGTGCGCCGATTCGAACTTGCCAATCTTGCGAGCCTGCGCGCCGGTAAACGCCCCGCGCTCGTGGCCGAACAGCTCGCTTTCGAGCAGCGATTCCGAAAGTGCCGCGCAATTCAAACAAACGAACGGCCCCTTGCGGCGCGGGCTAGAGAAATGGACTGCGCGGGCGACCAGTTCCTTGCCGACTCCGCTCTCGCCGCGGATCAGAACCGTGGCATGCGTCGGCGCGCTGCGGGCAATCTCCTCCATCACGCGCCCCATCACGGGACTCGCCCCGACGATCTCGCTCTGCACCCCCAGGCGCTCGCGGAGCTGCCGGTTCTCGTCGCGAATCTGGCTCAGGTTCTCGGCCAGCTCCTGCCGGCGGGCCAGGTTGTGCAGCGCGACGGCCACCGTCTCGGCCACGGCTAGCGTGAACTCCAGGTCGTCGGGATCGGGCACCCGATCGTAGCGCGTGGCGTACAAGTGGATCAGTCCCACCACGCGTTTGCCGCGGCGCATCGGCGCGCACAGCACACTGGTGGCGTGAATCTCCCCCTTGCTGTCGCGGCTGCCGAGCATGCTGTCGTCCATCACATTGCGAGCCAGCACCGCTTCGCCTTTGCCGCGCACGGTGCCAGCCAAGAACGGCGACACCCGATGATATGGAAACGACGTGTCGCTACGCGACGCAATCAGCTCCAGCTCGCCAGCCAGTGACGCTGGATCGGATGACGCGCCGAGTTCCTTGCCGGCTGGATCGCGCACGACGAGCAACCCGCCGGCATCGCATTGCGTCGCCTCGAACAGTCCGTCGAGCGCCACCTTGGCCAGCGTCGCCGCATCGGGCGCCTTGGCCAACTCGAACGCCAGCCGGCATAACCGGGCAGCGGCGGCTCCTTCGCGCGTGCCGGGCTCCGCGCCATCGTCTCCCGGCGCGAGATACTTGGTCTGCACCGTGCGATGGGTGATCATCGTCGGTTCTTGCAGCTCGGCCTCGACAGGACCGGTCGCCGTGACGTCCTCGGTCCCCAGCACAATTGCCTTGGGCACCGTGCCTGAGTTATCGAACGCGTGGGCCAGGTCGTGCACGAACGCCATCTGCGAGTTGCCGATCCGCACGACGTCGCCGGGCACCAGCGGCCGTTCGTCGGTCACTGGCTCTTGACCGACGAGCGTACCGTTGCGGCTTTGCAAATCGCGAACGATCCACTGGTCGCCGCGCGAGAAGATCTCCGCATGAAAGCGGCTGCAGCGATCGTCCTTGAGAATGATCTGGTTGGCTGGTGCGCGACCGATGGTCACCGTCTTGCCGGCGGAGAGTCGGAACACGTCGCTCCACTTCGAGCCTTCACGAATGACCAGATAGGCCAGCATTGCCGCCTCGCACGAATTTATCCCCTTCTTGTGTTGTATCTAGCGGCCCAGTGGCGCACCATAGTTGACGTGCGACGGGGCTCGTCCAATGCTTACGGCTTCGCACCATGAAGCACCACGTCACTGCGTCAGCCTTGCTGGTGTTGCTTACCGCCGCGGCGGCTTACGGCCAGGCGCCGCTCGATGATCCCTACGCGATCCCGCGCAGTGCCGTGACCGGCTGGCCGAAGTTCTACAAGCCGCTCAAGATTCATCCGCACGACCAGCTCTACTATGCAATGGGCTGGTGCCGCACGAATCATTACTACTACACGGCTGCCGACCTGGTCGACATCGACACGCTCGACGAGGTTCACGAGCATGGGCGGGTCGTCGAGCTGCGCGACGGCGGGTTGATCGCCTGGTTCGACTCGGCCGAGAAGCCCATTGCGGTGCATGTGCATCCTGACGCGACACGGCTGCTGGTGCGCGGGACACTGAGCCCGGCCGTCCTGCGTCGTGAGATGGTGGTGCGATTCACGGGCACGGTTGATCGTGGCGGCCAACTGAGGCAGCCGATCGACCGGCTCGACCTGTGTACTGCCGAGGCCGAGCGGCAGGCCGTCGAAGTCCTTCCCGATGTGCCGAGCACGGTTCTTGGAAAGATCGTACGGGTAGGCCGCGACCATTTGTGGCTGGTCATTAAAGCGGGCTCGATCCGGGCAGTGCGCGGAACATTGGCTCCCGAGGCAACCGTCCGGCTCGACGTTGCTGAGCTGCGCTGGGCGCTGCCCGGTTCGCGGCTGAGTCTGGAAGGGCGCATCTATCCGGCCGACAAACGCATTCCGGCGGACCAGGTGTTTGCGACCGCCTTGGAGATCGAGCTGCCTGGCTCGACCGACGCCCTGCCCGGCGAAGGGTCGGAGAAGCCGTCGAACGAGGGTTCGTGGTCGGGCGGGGTCAGCCGCCGCTGACGAGCGCGATGCTCGCCGTGAAGCCGTGCAGAAAGTTTTTGCCGCCGACGGGGCCGATCTCGCCTTGGGCAAAGAAGCCGGCCAACGGAATTTCTCCGAGGCGTTGGCACACTGCGGCGGCATCGTGATGCGGCGCGTCGAATAGCCTGGTGCCGCGGCCGTTGCAGGTGAACAGCAGCGCTCCGGCCGAAGCCGGGTCGCCAGGGGGCTTGACAGTTGCCAGCAAGGCCCGCAAGTCCTCGTCGGCCGATTGTGCGTCGCGCAGGTGGAACTGCACCGTCTGGCCGGCGCGCACGAAGTCGCCGATGGCGAGCGCTCCGGTGGCCCGGTCGGCACCGATGCAGTTGCGGATCAGAAAGTCGCCGCGAGAGAAACGCTCCTGGTATTCGTTGATCACGCGCCCCACGTGCAGACCGCGCTGCACAAGCTGCTGATCGTTCGGCGGCAGGGTATCGAAGACCTCTTGCAGTTGCAGCATCGCCGGTCGACCGCCGAGTTCGTAGATCACGTTCCGTTCAGCTCGGGTGATGACCAATGGCCGGCCGATCGGTCGGCAACCCTGCGAGACGATCGTCGCGATCTTCGCCTGGCCGTGGATCACGACTGCCACGGCGCCCGAGTCGTGCACCTGCTTCCCGAGGATGACACGGTTTTCTCCGGGGCCATGTCCGCCGCTGGCCATGCCGCCGACGATGGGCACCCCGGGTTGATCGGCGTCGAGCCGTTCGAGCAGAGCATCGGCCGGAAAGGTGAACGGCTCGGCGAACAGCAGCATCGCCGAGCCTACTGGCCAAACCGCCGGTAGATTATCAGGCCAACCGACGAACGTGCCGCCATCGGGGCTGCGCTGGAATTCGAGACGCATCGGCACGATCTCGGTGCCTGGCAAGCTCGCCGCCCAGAGCGAGACGGCCGGCGAGCGTTCCACTTCGAGGCCGACGCCGGCGATTGCCTCACCCGTGCAGCCAATAAGCACTCCTGGCCGAAGCCGATCGTTGAGGGTGGCGGCCAATTCCTCTAGTGCCGCCGCATGATCGTGCGACGCGAAGCAAACGGCCAGGTCGGGCGCGGTGCCAAGGCGCTCGGCGACCTCGCTGCCGACGGCATCCGCTGCGGCGCGCGTGTCGGACAACTCAGAAAGGGCGGCAGCAAACGGCACTTGTTCCTCCATGCGAAACCGCGAGCGGCTTATCAATCTTCGTACAGCGCGACGTGCACGCGGCCGTCGCCCGTAATCGAGCCTCGGTACATGCCCGAGGTGTTGAACTCAGCACTGAAGTTGCCTTGCCGATCGAGCGCGATCAGCCCCCCTTCGCCGCCGGCGGGCTTGAGCTGCCGCTGGATTACATCGCGGGCTGCCTCGTCGACCTTCATGCCGCGGTGCTTGATGAGCGCGTTCACCTCGTGCGCCACGCACCAGCGGATGAAAAACTCGCCGTGGCCGGTGCACGACACGGCAGCACCGTCGTTATCCGCGTAAGTGCCGGCGCCGATAATCGGCGAGTCACCGACACGGCCGAAGGCCTTGTTCGTCATGCCGCCGGTGCTCGTGCCGGCAGCGAGGTTTTTTTGGCGATCGACCGCAACGGCGCCGACGGTGCCGTATTGCGATTTCGGCAGCGGCGGGGCGATGTACTCGGAGCGATCGCCGCGACCGGCCGCTTCTTGCTCCCAGCGCTTCTGAATGTCGCGCCACCGTGGTTCGGTCCAAAAGTACGAAGGATCGACGATTTCGAGGCCCGCACGGGTGGCGAACACTTCAGCGCCGCGCCCCACGAGCAGCACGTGCTTGGAGCGTTCCATCACCGCCCGGGCCGCGGTGATCGGGTTTTTGATGATCGTCACGCTGGCGACTGCCCCGGCCTTGCGAGTCTTGCCTTCCATGATCGAGGCATCGAGCTCGTTGCGCCCCTCGTGCGTGAACACGGCTCCGCGGCCGGCGTTGAACAGCGGCGAATCTTCCAGCACACGGATCGCTGCTTCGACGCCGTCGAGTGCCGTGGCTCCTTCGCGCTCGAGTGCGGCATGGCCCTGGCGCAAAGCCTCTTCGAGCGCCGGGCGGAGCTTGGCTTCCAGCTCCGGCGTCATGTCGGGCTTATCGAGCCCGATACCGCCATGCACCGCAAGGACGACATTCGACCGATTTGGTTCAGCAGCCATGAGCGTGGTCATCCATGACGAAACGACAAGCAACCCGACAACAAGAAAACCCCTCTCCCATCGGGAGAGGGTGGCGAGTCCGCCGCGGCGGACTCGCCGGGTGAGGGAGAAGCGGCAACAGCGCGGAAACCAGCTCGCCCTCATCCGGCCTTCGGCCACCTTCTCCCGGAGGGAGAAGGCATGATGGTGCGTCGCGCACTTCCGCATTGTCTATTCCTTTGCCTGTCGACGATATTTTTCTTCGTACTTGTGCCACAAGCGCTTTTGGCGGTCGTTCAGATCGACCCGCCGACCCTGCACCCAGGCATGCGTTACTTGTGTGGGGATCTCCAACGGATCGCCGGTGGTGACGATCAGCGTGGCGTCCTTGCCGGCCGCGAGCGAGCCGATCCGATCGGCGACTCCGAACAGCTCGGCGGGGTAGATTGTGATCGCCTTGAGAGCTTCGTCGGCTGGCAAGCCATAGGCGGTGGCCGTGCCGGCATGATACGCGAGGTTGCGGATGTTGCCCATCCGCCCCTGGCCGGCGAGGCAGAACCGCACTCCCGCTTCGTGCAGCCGAGCGGGTACCGTGAATGGCGCGTCGTACGGATCGTCGCGGCGCTGCGGCAAACGGTAGGTGCCGGTCACGAGCACCGGGATGTCGTGCTTCTTCAGCAGCTCGACGGCGCGCGGGGCGTCGTAGCCGCCGGCGAGGATCATCTTGAACCCTTCGTGCTGCGTCCAGGCGATTGCCGAGGTGATTTGCTGAATCTCGTCGGCGTGCACGATGACCGGCATAAGGCGCTCGAACACCGGGATCATCGCCTCCCAGCGGTCGTCGTGATCGGGTGTGGGTTTCTTGCCGCTGACGCTGGCTTGCCTGGCGATCCAGTAGGCACGTGCCTCGGACACCGCGCCGCGGATGCCGGCCAAAGCTTTGTCGCGACTGGCGAGCTGTTCCTCGGCACTCTCTTCAAGCCGCCAGGTATGGATCGCAGCCATCCGCGGCCAGAACACGTGCATGCCGACAGGCGTGGCGACGGTCATCTCCGTGGCCGTCCAGCCATCGAGCTGCATCACGGCCGAGGTTCCCGCGATCAAGCCACCGCTGGGAGCGACCAACGTCAGCAGGACACCATTGGATCGCGTGACGGGGATCAACTCGCTGTCCGGGTTGAACGCCACCTCGGGACGGATGTTGGGGTTAATCGTCCCGGTTTCGGCCTCATCCACGGTGCCGCGCACCGACGGAATCTCCACCAGGCCCAGCGGCGTGAGCGAATCGAACAGCCCCGGATAGACGTGCTGCCCTTTCACGTCGATATGCTCGGCACCAGCGGGAACATCAACATCGCGCCCCACGGCCACGATCTTGCCGCGAGCGAAAACGATCGTTCCGTTTTCAATCGGTGCCGACGACACCGGGTGGATCGTCGCACCGGTCAGCGCGATTGGCTTCGTTTGCCGCGCGCCCGGGACTTCGTCGTTGGCGTGGACGGCGTGCGCCGCGAAGAGACACGCGATGGCGGCACACAAGACTTCTATTCGTTGATTATTCATTGGCGGGCACCGTGGTCGTGCTCGTCGTCGTGATCGTGGCAGAACAAGTCGTCGCGGGGCCATTGGTCTTTCTTGTCGTCGTCGGGTCCTGCCGTCGGCTCGCCCGATTCGAGAATCCGCTGCACAAGTGCCGCGCGGCGCTCGATGACCTGCTTTCGCTGTCCTGCGTCGTCCGAACGGTCGAAGCAGCGCCGGCCGTCGACCCAAGTCTGCTCGCAGCGCGAAAGGGTCGACATCGGCGGGCCGCTCCACACCACGATGTCAGCATCCTTGCCCGGCTCGAGCGATCCGGTGTGCTTATCGATCCCCAGTTGCCGAGCCGGGTTGAGCGTGACGAACTTCAACGCCTCTGCCGAGGGCACGCCGCCGTATTTCATTGCCTTGCCGGCTTCGAGATTCAACCGGCGGGCTAACTCGGCATCGTCGGAGTTGAACGACACCACGACTCCGGCTTTGTGCAGCATCGCCCCGTTGTAGGGAATCGCATCGTACACCTCGAACTTGTACGCCCACCAATCGCTGAAACTCGAGCCGCCGACACCGTGGCGGGCCATCGCGTCGGCCACCTTGTAGCCTTCGAGGATGTGTTGGAACGTACCGATGCGGATGCCGAATTCTTCGCAGACGCGCATCGTGGCCAGGATTTCGTCCTGACGATAGGAGTGGCAATGGATGAGCCGCTGGTTCTCGATCACTTCGACCAAGGCATCGAGCTGCAAATCGCGGCGCGGCGGCAGGCGCCCCGCCCGCTGCTTGGCATTCAGTTTCTTCCAAGCATTCCAATCGTCGCGATACTCTCGGGCCGCGCGGAACGCGTCGCGCATCAATTCCTCGACCCCCATGCGGCTTTGCGGATAGCGGGTGTGCGAGACGCCGGGCCAGTTGCTCTGCTTGACGTTTTCGCCCAAGGCGAACTTGATGCCCGGCGGAGCCTCGGCAAACTTTACGTCCTCCGGCAAGGCCCCCCAGCGGAACCTGATGACCTGATTTTGCCCGCCGATGGTGTTGGCAGAGCCGTGCAGGATGTTCGCCGCGGTGACGCCACCGGCTAGTTGACGGTAGATGTTGATGTCGTACGGATCGATGAAGTCGCCGATGCGCACTTCGGCGGTGATCGAGTGGCTGGCCTCGTTCACGCCGCCGTCGGTGGCGATGTGCGAATGGCAGTCGATGATGCCGGGCGTGATGTGCTTGCCGCGGGCGTCGACGATGGTGGCCTTTTCTGGAGCGTCGAGCTTGCGGCCGACCGCCTTGATTTTCCCGTTCTCGATCAACACGTCGGCGTGTTCGAGGATGCCGTCGTCGGCACAGGTCCAAACGGTCGCGCCGCGAAACAAGACAGTTTGCTGCTCAGGCAGCTTATCGACGCCAAACTCTCCGAGCGGATAGTTGACCGGATAAAGGGCGCGCGTTGGCCGCTTTGATTCGAGGCTCTTTTTTGTCGCGGCATCGTCCGGGCCGGCGCCGCCAGGCGGTTCGTTTTCGGGGCGTTGATCCTCCGGCTTGTCGGCGACCGCTTCGGGATTCTGTGGATCGCGGGGCTTTGATGGTTCGGAGCCTTCGGCCGGTTTCTTCTCGGTGGCTTCGTCGCGATCGTCGTCGCCTTCCTTCTTAGCTTTGTCAGCTCGTTTTTCATCGGGCTTGGGCGGCGCCGTACGGCGACCGGTGACAAGCGACGACGACCCATCGGACCAGAGCACTGTGCCGTCGAGGCTAGGCGAGCCCGCCTCGCCGGCTTGGGTTGTCGGGGTCTGTAACCCCGGCTCGCCGGCAACCGTGGCGCTGAGCTGCACGACGCCCGACCAGTCGAGTGCCTTGCCCGGAAAACTGACGGTCAACTGCGATGCTTCGAGCTGCGCGTTCGCCAGCTTCGCCTGCTTCTCGCCGCGGTGAATGGTGCCGGCCAGCTTCGTCGGCTCACCGGTCAGTTCGAGCCGCACGCTTTCGCTGCCGCCGTCGCGGTGCTTGATTTGCAGTTCCCACGTGCCGCGCACGTCGACGTTCGGAACCGGGCTGACGCGATACCACCGGCCGTCGATCCACGTCTCGATGATCTTGGTTTTCTTGTCGAACAGATCGCCGTCGGCGACAACCAGGTGACCAAGCTTGCCCGGCTGGAGCGTCCCGAGCCGCTCGGCAATCCCCGCCAGTTCGGCAGGCGTGGTGGTCAGCGCACGCAAGGCGGCATCGGGCTTTAGTCCGTGACGAACTGCCTGACGAACGCCGGCCAGAAACGCGCTCGTGTCTTTGAGGCCAATGCTGCTGAGGGCAATCTTCACGCCGCGCTCGTCGAGACGTCCCGCGTTCTCGGGCGCGACGTCCCAATGCATCAGCTTGTCGAGCGCGATGCTCAGGGCCGCTTCGGGATTTTTGACGTTCGGCGCCTTGGGGAAGTTCACCGGGACGATGATCGGACGCTTCGCGTCGGCGACCGCGTCGAGCCGCTGGTACTCTTCGCCGCTACCGCGGACGATGACGTTCAAACCGAATTCTCGCCCCAGCCGGTCGGCCCGGAAGAAGTAGAGCGTATCGGACGAATCGATCACCACAGGGCGTTTGCCATTGAGGTATTTCACGAGTATTTCGAGGGCGACGTTCTGCTCGGGGCGCGGCATCGACGAGTGTTTGTCGTACGCCTCCCAGGCGTCGACGTACCAGCGAGCGTCGTAGCAAGCCTGTCGCACCAGGGCCAAGGCGCCCATCGGTGAATTGGGGTAATCGCCCCCCATGCGCCGTTGCGTGGTCAGCTTCAAGTGCAACGCCACCTCATCACGCAAGATCGATTGCTGCGGCGGATCATCGCCGGTGGTGACCAGCGCGCTTGAGCCTTTGATGATCCGCGATGCCGGGGCGACGACGCGGGCCGTAATCCCTTGGCTGCGAAACTTTTCGTTGGCCGACGCGTCGAGCCGGTACGTCTCGGCGGCGGAGAACTGCGGCACCACTTCGCTGTTCCAGTAGCCGGCAGCCACTCTCGGCGCGGAAGAGCCATCGCTCGGCAGTTCTGTCAGCGCGTCGATGAAGCCGGGGTAGATCGTCTTGCCTTCGAGGTGCCAGACGGTCGCATCGGCGGGAATCTCAGCATCGGCGCCGACAGCGGTGATCACCCCATCGCGAACGACGATGGTGCCGCGATCGATCGTTTTGCCTGGAGCGGTAACGATCCGTGCGCCAACGAAGGCGTGGACGCGCGGTGTATTCTGACGAAGGCCAATGACCGGTGCCGTGCGCGGCTGACCGACGGCATACACCACCAACGAAACGACTATGCAAAGCGGCAAAGCGACAAACCTGGCGCAGGGATGCATGGCGAAGCTCGGGCGAAAAAACAGAATCCAGCGTCCGGCGGCATCCTTGCATGCCCTGCTAACCATAGCTGACGCTCTCGCGCGTTGCCAGCGGCACAACCGGCACGATCGGCAAGCAACGGCCTGCCGTGACGCGCGATCCGATCACTGTCCCCGCCGCATCCAATCCGGCACACGCTGCACGCTCCCTTGCCGATCGACGCAAGCCAGCGTGCTGTTGGCTTCGCACAGCAGTTCGTCGCCGCGGAGCAGTTGATATTCGTGATCGATGCGTGCGGCGGTCACGCGCCGCGTGCGGGTTCGCAGCGTAAGCAGGTCGTCGTAACGTGCCGGACGGCGATAGTTGCACTCCATGCGCACCACGACCATGAACACGCCCATCGCCTCGACATCGCGATAGCTCATGCCGTTGGCGCGCAGTAGCTCGGTGCGGCCCATTTCGAAATAGGTCAGGTAGTTGGTGTGATGCAAAATCCCCATGGCGTCGGTCTCTTGATACCGAACGCGGATTTGGATTTCATGTTCTTCGAGCATGCCGTGCCGACTCCGGGCCTTACGGACTGGGGCGGCATTTTAGAGCATAAACACCGCTGCTTACAGGGCGGGGTTGCCGTGGCGCGTCGCCCGCCCGCCGACGGTGAGGCGGCGGCGCGAAAAGCGTTGACCGATGGCCGGGTGCTCCCCTATAGTTCCGGGCATGAGTATCGGCGAAGGAACAGGGACTGGTTTCATCACCTCGCGCGGCCGCGATTATCCGTCGATCCGGCAGTTCACGGTGTTCCTGGAAAACCGCGTGGGGCAACTGCTCGAAGTGGTTCGGCGGTTCGAAGGGAGCCGGGTGAAGATTGTCGCCCTGTCGATTGCCGACTCGGCCGAGTGCGCGTTCTGCCGCTTTCTGCTCAGCCATCCTGAGCAGGGACGTGAAATTCTCGAACGTGCCGGTCTGGCGCTGATCGAGAGCGACCTTATCGGCGTCGAGCTGCCCGAGGGCCCGCAGCCGTTTCTGCGCGTCTGCACAGCATTGTTACAGGCCGAGGTGAACATCATCCAGGCGTATCCGCTGCTCGTGCGTCCTCACGGCCGGCCGGCAGTAGCGTTGATGGTGGATAACATCGAGATGGGCCTCGAGACGCTCGCCAACAAAGGCTTCGCCATGATTCGCGAAGCCGACTTGATGGAAGACGAGTAGCCGCGGCGGCGCTTTGGGCTGCGCAGCCGTGCGGCATGCTACGGCACGTCGAACACCCCTTCCGGCACTTCGTCGAGTCCGCGCACAGCCATGTGCGTGATCGTTTCCCAAGCAACGACTGCGACCGTATACGTGCCATCCGATTCCTGTACCAGGAACACGCCTTCGTCCTGTTTCGACAAGCCGGCTGCGTAGCCGTCTGGCGTGAGCACCGTGCCGCCGTCGAGGTACAGTTCGATCGTCGCGCCGCGGTTGCGATACTCCCAAAGCCGCTCGAAAAACTCGCCTCGTGAATTGCGCCGCGGCCGCTCGACTTTCGCCGGCGCCTCGCCGAGGTCGAACAAGAAAGGGTTCGCGTGGCTTGGCTCCTCGGCAGGTTCGACGAGCTCCGCCTCGGTGGGCACCAGAAACTTGACTCCGCACTCGGGACACTCGCCGGGTTGACCGCCAAGTTCCGTCCGGCCGCACAAGTGGTGGCCGTTAGGGCACAGGAACGCGATCTCGCCATCGCCGAGCTCGTCCCCTTCGTGATACGGACGAATTGGGTTCGCCGGCGCTTCGGGCGCGCTCTCCGTAGCCGCTGTGGCAACCACTGGCGCCGCTGCCGGCGCGGCGGCTGCCGCCCCGACGGGAACGGGCACGGGAGCGGGATTCGTCGCGCTATCGGGTGCGCCGTTGCTGGCCAGCTTGCCGGAGGCGGTCAGATCCGGGACGCGAAAAATCGCACCGCAATGGGGACACTTGCCGCGCTTTCCCGCCTGCGACTCGGGACAAACAAGCTTGTGGCCGTTGGGGCAAAGCAATGCGATGGACATACGCGGTTGATCGCCTGGATGAGTTGGGCGGCGAACGGACGTGCCACGGTGCGTACCGGAAAGGGCGGCGACGCGGCGACACCTATCGTAGCTGCCGGTACGGCGTTGAACAATTGTACGCCCGCGCCCTAGTGAGCGCCGGATTAGGGCTCCCGATGCGAACTGCGGCTTGACGAGTCCTGACCGACGACAAACACTAGGAGGCTCACTGTTGTTGCGGCCGCACGCCTCCGAGTCGACGCATGCCCATCCAGGTCACCTGCCCGGGTTGCAAGGCCACGTTCACCGTCAGCGACAAGTTCGCCGGCAAGCAAGGCCCCTGCCCGAAGTGCAAGGCGGTTATCACCGTCCCCAAGCAGGAGGCCGTCACGATCCACGCCCCGGAGGAACCGCCTGCCAAGGGGGGAGCCACCGCGACTGTATCTCAGGCGGGACGCAATCTCACTCCCAAGCCAATCCGTCGCCAAGAAACCAACATCACCGCGCGGCGCATCGTGCTGACCATCGTCGCGATCGCGGCGGCCATTGCCGGCGCTTGGTTCGCAGGGCCGTTTCTTGCTGGCGACTCAATCACGACGTTGGCATTGCGTACCGTGGCGCTGCTGATCGTCTCGGTGCCCATTGTGATTGCCGGCTACGCGATCCTGCGCGACGAAGAACTCGAGCCGTTCACCGGTCGATCGCTGTGGCTGCGCGCGCTGTGTTGCGCGCTGGCGTACGCAGCGCTGTGGGGCGTGTATCACTTCGTCCCGCCAACTGCCACGCGATCCAGCTACAGCTACCTGGTGATCGCGCCACCGTTTGTGCTGGTGGGCGGGGGTGTGGCACTGGCCTCGTTCGATTTTGACTACGGCACTGGGACGCTGCACTACAGCTTTTACCTCTTGCTGACGTTTGCCTTGGGCTACCTGGCCGGAATGCCGATGCCCTGGGGACCGTGACCTGCGCCGCCCGGTGCTAGCGTCGCTCGTGGTGTCAGCACCCCCATGCGCCGCACGGCAATAGCCGCCCTTCCGTGACTCGAGGCGAATACCTATACTCCGCACCCCTTCTTGCGCCTTCCAGTTCGTCGTTGGGTTGTTTGTCATGCGCGTCACTTGGTTCGCATGCGCTGTCATCGTGTTCGCCGCCGGCTGCCAACGGTACGGTATCCGACCGTTGTTTCATCCGGGGCCGGCTAATTATCAGCGCCAAGACGACGCCTACTGGGATCCCTATCCAAAGAACGACATGCAGGACGTGTCGATGAACGACACTCGGCCGCGTGATTTCGACCGACCCATGTCCGACGTCAAGCGCGCCCAAACCAAGCCGCAGCAGGCCGGCGCGCGCGACGCCACCGATTACGTTCCGCTGCGCGACGCCGCCGAATAATCGGCTGTTCGCGCTGCTTTTGGCATCACGCCGCCTCTTCGCGGGCCGTATGCCGCGCGGTATCATCAGTCGTTTGGGTTATTGGACCGGGACGACAGTTGAATCATGCGCTCCAAACGTTCGCGCTCGCAATATAAGTCGGGACTTCCGTCGAGTGGCGGTGGGCAGCGTGCCGCGCGCGATCAAAAGCCGGCCGAAGGCGACGATCGCCAACGCTTGCAGAAAGTGATGGCGGCGGCAGGAGTCGGCAGCCGACGCGATTGCGAGCAGTTGATCGTCGCGGGCCGGGTGAGTGTCGACGGGCACGTGGTGATCGAGCTGGGGACGCGCGTCGATCCGCAGCGTCAGGAAGTGCGCCTCGACGGCGAGTTGCTCAAAGTGCAGCGGCATGTTTATTACCTGGTCAACAAGCCCGCCGGGGTCGTCTCGACGAACGACGATCCGGCCGGCCGGCCGCGCGTCGTCGACCTGATACCGGCGACTGACGAGCGACTGTTCACCGTCGGACGCCTCGACTTGGCCAGCGAAGGGCTGATGCTGGTCACGAACGACGGAGAGCTGGCCCAGCGCCTCGCGCATCCGCGCTACGGCGTCGAGAAGACGTACCAAGCGCTCGTTGCCGGCCGTCCCTCGCCCGAAGCGCTCGAAACGTTGCGCACGGGTGTGCACCTGGCTGAGGGATTTGCCCGCGTCGAGAATGTGCGTGTGCGCCACGAGCACAAGCAAAGCACGGTGCTCGAAATCGTATTGGCTGAAGGAAAGAATCGCGAGATCCGCCGGCTGCTGGCTCGCGTTGGGCACAAAGTCATGCGGTTGCGGCGCGTTGCCCTGGGCCCGTTGCGGCTCAAGGACCTGGAACCGGGCGAAGTGCGCCGTCTCACCGCCGACGAGCTGCGCGACCTGAGCGGCACGGGGCAATCGCGCGTCAAGCGGCGCCGCCGACCGAAGCGCGGCCCCAAGGTTGCGGCGACCACCAAAGCACCTCGAATCGATCGCGCCGCCGAAGTTTCATCGAGCGATGCGGAGCTCGCGCGGCGCCATCCGAAGCCTGCCGGCGCCAAACCCGCTCCCGCCGGCCTCGCTCGGCCGGCGCGCCGCAAGGGTTCTCATGGTCGCCGGCCGGGGGCGCGGTGATGGTGTGGCAGGGGGTGGTCGCCGTCGAAGCCAACGACCGCCTGGCACGCGACACATATCGCGTTCGCTTCCGCTGCCCCGAGATCGCTCGGCAGATTGTCCCAGGCCAGTTCGTCATGTTGCGGCTCGCCGGCTGCAACGACCCGCTGCTGGGACGACCGCTGGCGCTGTACGACACGGTGCTCGACGCCTCGGGCGCGCCGGTGGGAATCGACGTGGTGTACCTGGTGGTGGGCAAATTGACAGGACGATTGGCGCAGTATCGCGCTGGAGAGCTGCTCGAAGTCTGGGGTCCGCTGGGGAACGGCTTCGCGCCGCAGCAGGGCGGAACGCTGGTCATGGTCGCCGGCGGCATCGGCCAGACGCCGATGTTGGCGCTGGCGCGCGAGGCACTTGGACTGCGGTCGTACGGTCGCTCGCCGCGCCCGGTCGAGCGACCGAAGCGCGTCGTGCTCTGCTACGGTGCCCGTAGGCAAGACCTGCTTGCCGGGGTCGACGACTTTAGATCGCTGGGGATCGATGTTCGGCTCGCGACCGACGACGGATCGTGCGGGCACAAGGGCTTTGCGACCGACTTGCTGCGCGGCTTGCTCGGTGAGATGTCGGCCGGCGAAGCCGGTAATTGCCGGGCGGTTTGTTGCGGCCCGGAGCCGATGATGCACGCGGCGGCCAAGATCGCTGCGCGTGCAAGGGTGCGCTGCGAAGTGTCGCTCGAAACGCCGATGGCTTGCGGCATCGGCATCTGCTTCAGTTGCGTGGCGAAGGTTCGCGACGACTCGGGCGGCTGGGATTACCGCCGCACCTGCGTGGAAGGGCCGGTGTTCGACGCGGCGAAGATCGTATTCGACTGACCAACGCGCGCACGAACGACGCCAAACGCGGCTTTACTTTCCGCTCTTTTTCTTCGGCGCGGCCGCTGGCTTTGCCGTATGCTTGGCTGCCTTGAGGGCCGCAGATAGGCGCGACTTGACCCGGGCGGCAGCGTTGGCGTGGATGACACCGTGACCGGCGGCCTTGTCGAAATGGACCACCGCCAGGCGAAATTCGGTGGCGGCCTTTTCGGCGTCGCCGGCCTTCATCGCTTCGCGCACCCGGCGTATGTGCGTTTTCAGGGCACTTTTAGTGGCGCGGTTCCGCGCACGGCGAACGAGGCTTTGCTTGAGGCGTTTCTTGGCGCTCTTGGTATTGGGCATGACTTCCGTGAGTTCGTGAGAAAATGCGAATTATTCAGGCGTTAGGACGCCGCCATCTTCGCGAAACTTGTGCAGCTTGTCCAGCCATTGCGCGACATCTTTGAACCCGAAATCGATGCTCGCCAGCGACGAAAAGTGCTTCTCGGCCGTGTCGTAATCCTTCAAAAAGACTGCCAGCTTGGCGGCCAGGTAGGTCGCCTCCTTGCGCTGATCCATCTCGCGCTCGGAGATTTCCTTCGCAGCCAGCTCGAAGTTGCTCAGCGCCAGCTTGTACTGCTTCAATTGGGCCAGGCACTCGCCGAGGAAAAAGTACACCAGCCCCTTGCGCTTCAGGTCGCTGCGGCACTCCTGGAACAGCTTAATCGCCTCGCCGAATTTCTTGGCTCGCTTCAGTCGCAGGGCTAGCTCGTACTTGTAGCCGATGTTCGTGGGGTAACGATCGCAACGGCTGGTGTAGATTTTGATTTCCGTGCCGTTCAGCTCTGCGGCCATCTTTTTGTATAGACTGACCGCTTCCTCGGTGCGCTCCTCGCGGGCTTTCTTCTCGGCGACGATCAACTGCTGCTTGGCCTGCCGCAGTTGCACGTCCTCGAGCCGTTCGCGGATCAGCACGTCGCCGCCGGAAGCTTCGAGCGCGCGGGTCAGGATCGTCTCGGCCTTCTCGAACTGCTCCTGCCGCTGATACATGTCGTTCAACTCGACGTACGGCGCCGTGTTGGCCGGGTCTTTCTCGATCGCTCGCAGCAAGCGCTCCTCGGGCGACAGACGCGTGTCTTCGTCATCGTCGGCGAACTTATCGGCGCGGACGTCCTTGGTCGTGGAGGCCGATTCGTAGCCACCCTTGTGGATCGTCTTCTCGACCGACAGATTGCTCATCGCCCGGGTTGCTTCCTCGTCGGCGGGCTTGACGTTTTTCACGCGCTGCCAGGCGTTGAGTGCATCGTCGAACCGCCCCAGTCGACCGAGCGCCCGGGCATATACCCGGTTCACGTTCACGTCGGTCGTATTCCCTTCGTAGGCCACCTTCAAGAACTCCAGTTGGCATTCGTCGAATTCCAACTGTTCGCATGCGTTGCCGATGTCGATCAGCGCCGCCGCATCCCAAGGGTTGACCTTCAACACCTCCAGGCCGCCGGTGATGACTGCCAGCCAGTGCTTCTGCACGACCGACTTTTTGATGGCGGCCTTCGACCCGGCGGTCTTCAGCCCCGCCATCGCGCCCACCTTCTTCGGGTTGTTGTTATACTTTTTTTGGAGATTCGCGAGAAAGCTTCGCACGTAGACCGGGTTGGCAGGATCGCCGACAACGCATTGCGTGTACATGTCGGTGGCGTAGTCGAACTGCCCGGCTGCGGCGACCTTTGCCCCTTGCTCAAAGCACATTTGCAAGCGTCGGCGCTTGGCCGGCGAGAGCGGCTCGGCGCCGCCCTTGTTGGCTTGGGCGGGTTGTTTCGATTGGTCGCCAGGCGATCCAGCGGTGGCCATGTTCGGCTCGCGTGCGAAGGCAAAAACAGAACACCGATCCAACATCTAAGTTTAACAGCGCGGCACCGTAAGACAATCGCCTGTCAAGTGATCCGCACGCATGGCTAACCAACGGCAAATATGTCCGGGGCGCGTATATCTCGTCGGCGCCGGTCCCGGCGACCCGGGACTAATCACGCTGCGCGGCGTCGAGTGCCTGGGCGAGGCCGATGAGGTGCTTTACGACTATCTGGTGAACCCGCGTATCCTCGACCATGCACCTTCCGCCGCGCGGCGCGTGTGCCTGGGCCGCCATGGACGCGATCGGCTGTTGTCGCAGGATGAGATCAACCGGCTGCTGATCGATGCAGCCTGGGCCGGAAGCACCGTCGTGCGGCTCAAGGGGGGCGACCCGGCGATCTTCGGCCGGCTGGCCGACGAGGCCGCCGCCCTGGTCGAGGCGGGCGTGCCGATCGAAATCGTGCCTGGCATCACCGCTGTGCTGGCCGCCGGCAGCTACGCGGGCATTCCTCTCACCGATCGGCAGCACGCTAGCGCCGTGGCGCTGGTCACCGGCCGCCAGAGCGACTCCGAGCCTCCTTCGTCGGCGGAGCTGGCCGCACTCGCCCAATTCCCGGGAACGCTGGTCTTCTACATGGGCACGACGACCGCCGCAGAGTGGACCAGTGGCCTTATCGCCGCGGGCAAGCCAGCCGATACGCCAGCAGTGATTGTGCGCCGCTGCACCTGGCCCGATCAGCTCACGATCGGCTGCACGCTCGGCACCGTGGCCGACGAAGTGGCGCGTCGCAAATTGCGCCCGCCAGCGATTGTAGTCGTCGGGGAGGTGGCTTCCGCGGCCGACGCGGCGATCAACTGGTTCGTTCGCCGGTCGCTGCACGGCGTGCGCGTGCTGGTGACCCGGCCGCGAGGGCAGGCCGTGGAGTTGAGTTCGCGGCTGGAGCGACTGGGGGCCGAAGTGCTCGCGCAGCCGGCGATCGAGATTCTTCCACCCGACGATTGGGCTCCGGTCGATCGAGCGCTTGGGCAGATCGCCGATTACGATTGGCTGGTGTTCTCCAGCGCCAACGGAGTGCGGATGCTGCTCGATCGGCTCGAACACAGCGGCGGCGACCTGCGGCGGCTCGGAAGCGTTCGGCTCGCGGCGATCGGGCCAGGCACCGCCGACGCGCTCGCCGATTACCACTTGCGCGCCGATGTGCAGCCCGAAGAGTTTCGAGCCGAGGCGTTGGCCGCCGCCCTGGCCGGCGAGGCCCGCGGGCGACGGTTTCTGCTGGCCCGCGCGAGCCGCGGCCGCGAAGTGCTCGCCGAGCAGTTGCGTGCCGCCGGCGGGTTGGTCGAGCAGGTGGTCGTGTACCGAAGCGAGGATGTGCGCAAGCCTGATCCTGAAGTCGCCGCAGCGCTTGCCGCCGGGAAGATCGACTTTGTCACGGTCACCAGTTCGGCGATTGCCCGGTCGCTGGCCGCCATGTTCGGCCCCGGCCTGGCTAAGTCGCGGCTGGCGAGCATCAGCCCGATCACGTCGGCAACGCTGCGGGAACTGGGCTTCGAAGCAGCCGCCGAAGCCCGCCAATACACGCTTGAAGGCGTCGTCGAGGCGATCGTGAACATTAGCCCCCGGCGCGTCGCCGGGGGTACCTAGCGCTGCTCGCGGAACGTGCGCCAGCTAAGATACCCGAGCACCACGGCACAAACGAGGAACCCGTAGTCCATCTTCGGGCTCGCCTTACGGAATGGGCCGATAGGGGTCAGATCGAGGCCAAACAGCAGCAGCAGGGCGATGGCGACGATCAGTGCGATGATGGAAAACGCTTTGCCCATCGGCGAGCTTAGTCCTGGCGCGTCGGGATGCTTCGAGCGCCTAGTATAGTCAGCCACGGGCGGTGGGGAATGGGCGCAAACGACGATACCCTGGTCCGGCAGTTCCGCAGCCACATGCCGGTGGCCGAGCGATGGGCTTATTTCGATCATGCGGCAGTCGCGCCGATCCCCGAGACCGCCCGCAGCGTCTACGCCCAATGGGTCGACGACGTGGCCCAGCACGGCGACGTGCACTGGCCACGCTGGGCCAGCCAGCTCGAACAGGTGCGGGGCAGCGCTGCCCGGCTGCTCGGTGCCGATCCGGTCGAGATCGCCTTGATTCGCAACACCACCGAAGGGGTGAACCTGGTCGCCGAGGGGTTCCCATGGCGCGCGGGGGACAACGTCGTCACGTTGGCCGACGAGTTCCCCACGAACCTGTACCCGTGGATGAACCTGGCGGCCCGAGGCGTCGAGTGCCGCCGGGTGCCGACCGCCCTGGGACGTTACGACCTGGCCGATCTGGCTGCCGCGTGCGACGGTCGCACCCGGCTAATCGCGATCAGTTGGGTGAACTACGCTACGGGCTGGCGGAACAACCTGGCCGACGTCGCCGCCCTGGCCCACGAGCGTGGCGCGCTGTTGTTCGTCGACGCGATCCAGGGGCTGGGTGTGTTGCCGCTGGATGCCGGGCAGGTGCCGATCGACTTTCTGGCGGCCGATGGTCACAAGTGGCTATTGGGCCCCGAAGGGGCGGGAATCCTTTTCATCCGTCGCGGGCATCTCGACCTGCTGCGCCCGCTGGGCGTGGGTTGGAACAGCGTGGTGCATGCCCAGGACTTCTCGCGGATCGAGCTGACTCTGAAGCCCTCGGCCAGCCGTTACGAAGGGGGAACGTACAACATGGGCGGGCTGCTGGCCCTGGGGGCGAGTATCGACCTGCTGCTGTCGCTGGGGATCGATCGCAACGAGCGCCGGGTGCTCGATTACACCGACGAGTGCTGCCAGCGGCTAACTGCGATAGGAGCCCGGATCGTTAGTTGCCGCGCGCCGGCGCGGCGCAGCGGTATTGTGACATTTGAGCTGCCGGAAGCCGATCCGACCGCAGCACGCCGCGCCTGCCTCGATGCCGGCGTCGCGTTGAGTTGCCGCGGGGGACGGCTTAGGATCAGTCCGCACGCTTACAACGACGAGGCCGACCTGGATCGCCTTGTCGCAGCGCTCGGTCCGTTCGCCAAAACAATCCGGCCATGAGCAACAACCCGTACGAATCGCCGATTTCGGGGAATCCTCAATTCGAGGACGGCTCTGGTAGTGGAGCCGAGCCGCGCGGTTGGGCGAAGCACATTCGGATCGTCGCCGGGCTGATGATCGCGCAGGGCGCGTTGTTGTTCGTCGTCGGTGCGGTGAGTCTGTTTTTCTTTACGCGCATGTTTAATGATGAAAAGTTTCTTGAGCAGTTGCGCATCCAACAGGAACGGCAAGGAAACCAGGCTGCCCCAATTACTCCCGAAACGATGCAGCGCTGGATGGTGCGTTCATATCGGGCGATCGGTGGTCTTACTATGGCCGTTGCCTTGTTCAATGTCGTTGCCGGCTGGCGAAACTTCTTTTATCGCGGGCGCGTGATGGGTGTTTTCGCGCTGGTCTCGAGTCTGGCAGCCATGTTCACGTGCTACTGTTTCCCAACGGCTGTGATCCTACTGGTGTACGGTCTGCTCGTTTACTTGAGCGCTGACGGCCAGGCGGCATTCGCGTCGCGCAGCGCAGCAACCGCTTAATTCATCGATCGAAGGCCGATTCGCATGTCCGAACCCAAGCCTCGCACCGCGGTCTACACCGGCTCGTTCGACCCGATCACGCTCGGGCACCTGAATATCATCGAGCGCGCCAGCACGCTGGTCGATCGGCTGGTCGTGGGCGTGGGGGTCAACGCCGAGAAGCAACCGCTGTTCTCGCCCGAGGAGCGCGTCGAGCTAGTCCACCGCACCACGCGCTGCTGGCCGAACGTCGAGGTGCGGCAGTTCACGGGGCTGGCGGTGAATTTTGTCCGCGAGTGCGGCGCCCGCGTGATGATCCGCGGCGTCCGGCCGCTGCAAGACCTCGAAACCGAATTGACGATGATGGTCGCCAATCGCCAGCTCGACCCAGGCATCGAGACGGTCGTGCTGATGGCCGACAAGGAGTTCTCGCACGTCAGCAGCTCGCTGATCAAGCAAATCGCCCCGCTCGCCAGCGATGAAGAACTCTCACACTTCGTGCCCAAGGAAGTGGTCGAAGCACTGCGGCTAAAGGCGAAGAGCACTGCTGCCCAACGATAGGGGCTGTTCGTTTCGGCGCAGCTTGCGTTAAGCTTGTTGTCGTCAGGAGCAACTATCCGAACGTCAGGTGCTGCCATGCAAAAGCACGACGACAGTGCCCGTTTCCGCCGCTTGGCGTGGAGAATCTGCTACTGGGCATACGTGCTGGTGCTTGGGCTGGACGCGATCGGCATTGTGGTGATGGTTGTCCAGCCGGCGCCGCCGCAAGATGCGTCGCGCGCCATCGAGCAAGCGGAGTCGGGCGACGCGATCGCCGAGCGCGAGCTTACTGAACTCCCGGCGTACAAGCTGGCGGTTGACATTGCCGAGAAGTACTCCGTAGCCGTGATCATCGAGCCGTGGTGCGAGATGGCACCTGTTTGGCCGCATCGCGGCGAGACGTCGCGCCCAATAGCGGCGCTCGAACCTTCGATTCGGGCGCTCCTGCCAGCAGAGCGCACGATAAAATCGTGGCGCCGAGCGGCTCTAGCTGCCAAGCCTGGGGGCCTGCGGCCAGAGTTACCAGCAATCGGACAGATGCTGGTCGTGCTGCACGACGAGTTGAGCCTTTACCCCGTCACCTTCATCCAGCGGATCCAATTGCGGCAGATTGTATTGTCGAGAAACGTCGAAGGACGCGGCGAGGAAATCGCCGCCGCTCATGCCGATGTCGTGAATGCCACGATGCGCTGCGATGCAGAGTGCGTTGCCATCAGCGGACGGGAGTTTGCTCGCTCGTGCGTACACCACGAGCTGTTTCATTTTTTCGACCATTGGTGCTGCAATCGCTTGCTCGAAGACGACGAATGGACCGACTTGAACTCCGCCGATTTTGCGTACGGTAAGAGACGGAAGATGAGATTTCTTGCTTTTCTTTCGATTCTGCCGCGCGGCTTTGTAACTGAGTACGCTACGTCGGCAATGGAAGAAGATAAGGCCGAACTATTCGCCCTGATGGTAGCCAGCCCGTTATTGGTGGATCAGCTAGGCCGGACCGATGAGATCATCCGCGCCAAGGTGCAGCTTCTTAAAATGCGCCTCGATAAGTCGTTCCCCGCGATGGCGCAGGACTTCTGGGAAGCCGCGGCCGCCCGGCACGACGAACCCGCCGCAGATTGATGGCCGATCAAAGAAGCGGAATGAACGGATGGTCAATGGCCATTGGAAAATTCAGATTGCGATCGGCCATCGACGATTTTCCATTGACCAATGTTGCCATCACGCCATTTGGACGAGCCAATCAATCCTCTTCTTCTTCTTTCGCCAGCACGGCTTTTTCGACGATTTCTTTCTGCACGTTGCCGGGCAGCACGTCGTAGTGGCTGAACTTCCATTGTGCAGATCCCCTAGCCTCGGCTAGCATCGCTTAGCCTGCGGGTTGGGAGATTCGACATCCGCTTTCCGCTCGCGCCACTCTAGAACAGCGTCGTAGTACTTGCCGTATGTCCAGGGGTAGCGTTCCTTATCGCTGAAATAATCTCGCCAATGGTCGAGCGTTCCCCACCAATTCATGTACCAAGTCGCTGGTTCGGTCAACACTTTTTCGTCGCGGGCCCATGGAAGGAATTCCGTCACGTAAAACGCCTTGAGCTTGTCGACTGCTTGGAACTCGGCGCGTAGCATCCCTTCGACGTACTGCTCCGTGGTGACAGTGCCGAGAATCGCCGCGACGTGCAATCTTAGAAACTCGCTAGAGTTCTCCAGGTTGTAAAACTCGAACACGAGCCCCGCCCATAGCCAGCTAAAAACATCGGCGTATGGCTTACCATCTTTATCGTTAGGCTCTTTGGCAAGCCGGATGCGGGGAGGTGCGTCGCCGAGTGCAATATCGTGCTCCGCGTAGTGCCCTTTTTCATTTTGGCTCGGTGGCCGGCAATCCCATTCGGTACGTATGCCGATCCCTTCGCCCGCGAAGCGCCTGACCGTCCATCGATAGATAGGGCTATCGGTAATACCATGCTGCGCCATCTCTGGACGATCTTTAAGCAACTGCTGCATCTGGTGTTCGCCGTACGCGATGTCGTCGGTGGATAGATCGCCTTCGCTTATGTAGCTTCGCTGATTCCAGACCTCCGGTGCCGTTATCGCGATCGCCGCTTCATACTCGGCAACCGCCGCGTCGTGCCTTCCCTCGCTGAGATTGATTTCTGCGAGCGTCGCTAGTCCCGTCGCGAGGATCGTACCGCGTGCAACGTCGTTTTCCTGCCCCAAGCTCTGCGAGCTCGAAGGCTGCACTGCCTGCATGAGCATTGCCGCAGCGACGATGGCGCGCAGAACATCCATGGCCGAAGACTCCCGTTATTCCTCTTCTTCTTCCTTCGCCAGCACAGCCTTGTCGACGATCTCCTTCTGCACGTTGCCGGGTACCACGTCGTAGTGGCTCAACTCCATGGTAAAGCTTCCCTGGCCGCCGGTGAGGCTCGATAGGCTGCGGGCATAGGTGGTAACCTCAGCTAGCGGCACCTCGGCGGTGACGGTTTGCAGGTCGCCGCCGGCCGAGTCCATGCCGACCACGCGGCCGCGGCGTCCCGACATGTCGCTGTTGATGTCGCCAAGCTTCGAGGCCGGCACGGTCACGTGCAGCGTGACGATCGGCTCGAGCAATGCGGGCTTCGATTCCTGAAACACGTTGCGGAAGGCCATCGAGCCGGCGGTCTTGAACGCCGCTTCCGAGCTGTCGACCGGATGGTGCTTGCCGAAGAACACCTCGGCAGCGATGTTCTGCACTTTGTAGCCGGCAATCACGCCGCGCTCCATGCGTTCGCGGAAGCCCTTTTCGACCGCGGGTAGAAAGTTGTTGGGGATCGTGCCGCCGACGATCGAATCGACCCACAGAAAATTGTTCGCGGCGTCGTGCCGGAACTCGCGCATGTGCGGAAAACGCTCCTTCGTGGCGAATTCCGTGATGTCGGTCCCTTCGGGCATCGGGTACAGGCGGATGTGTACCTCGCCGAACTGGCCGCGGCCGCCCGATTGCTTCTTGTGGCGATAGCTCCCTTCGCCGCGAAATTGGATTGTCTCGCGATATGGAATTTTTGGCTCCTTGGTTTCGACCTCGACCTTGTCGCGACGTTTGAGCCGCTCGCGAATCATCTGCAAGTGCAGCTCGCTCATGCCGGTCATCACCAGCTCTTTGGTCTGCGCGTCGCGGTCGAGCCGCAGCGTCGCATCCTCTTCGACGATCTTGTGCAGCGCGCCGGAGAGCTTCCCTTCGTCGCCGCGGCTTTTGGGAGTGACGGCCAGGCCGACCATCGGCGTCGGGAACCTGATCTCGTCCAACAGCAGGTCGCCTAGCTCGGTGCCGGTGTGCAGGTCCTCGTTCTTGGTGACGGCGATGATCTCGCCGGGGCCGGCGTCGTCGATCGGTTCCATCTGGTTGGCCTGCACATGGAATAACTGATGGAGCTTCACCCCCTTGCGGGCGCCTGTGGCGTGCACTAGCTCTTCTTTCTTGAGCTTCCCGGAGAAGACGCGGATGTAGCTAATCCGCTGCACGAACGGATCGATGCGCGTCTTGAACACCTGGGCCACAAGTTGTTCGTTGGGGTCTTCGTGAACGTCGACCTCTTCGCCGTTGGCGCGGCGCCCCTTGCGGATGATCTTGTCGGGCGGCACCGCGCAAGCCACGATGCCGTCGAGCAGCTCGTCTAAGCCCACGCCGGTTCTTGCCGAGCAACAGAAAATCGGGATCAGGCCGCCCGAGACCACGGCGTCGACCATCAACCGCTTGATTTCCTCGTCGGTCGGCTGCACGCCGTCGAAGTATCGGGCCGTCACTTCCTCATCGGTTTCGATGATTGCTTCGATAAGCCGATTGTTGATCTCGGCGGCGTTCAATAGTGCGCCCGAAGTGTTGGTCGGCAGCTTGAACGTGTTGACGACGCCGCGGAAATCGTGGCCGCAGCCGATCGGCACGTTGAACGGCACGCACGACTGACCGAACAGCTCGGTGATGGTTTTCATTAATGCCGGGAAGTCGATGTTCTCGCCGTCCATCTTGTTGATGACGATCATGCGGCCCAGACCGGCCTTGCCTGCTTCCTGGAACGTGCGGCGGGTGTTGACGGCAATGCCCGAGTGGGCGTTGATGACAATGGCCGCCGTGTCGGCCGCCCGCAGCGCACCGATGGTGGCGCCGATGAAATCGGGATAGCCCGGCGTATCAAGGGCGTTGATCCACATGCCGTCGTGCGGAAAGTGCGTGACCTTGGCCTCGACCGTGTGCTTGTGGTGCTTCTCTTCCTCGTCGAAATCGCAAACGCTGGTCCCGTTGTCAACGCTCACCGGGTGCTTGATCATGCCGGTTTTCACCAACAGTTGGTCGACCAGCGTGGTCTTGCCCGCCCCTCCGTGGCCGCAAAAGGCAACATTGCGAATCGTCTCGACGTTGCGAAGCGTCATGTTTTCCTCCTGGCGTTGAAGCGGATTGGAAGTGTGTTGCTATTCGTTCGCCACGGTGCGTGCGCCGCGCCCGAGGCCGCGTGCCGCAGCCAACGCGTCGGCAAGCCGCAGCCGTCGTTCGTAAAGCGCCCGGCCAATGATGGCCCCGGCCATCGGCAACGCGGCCAGCGCCGTCACGTCGGCCGCGGTGGTCACGCCCCCCGAGGCGATCACCGGCAGGACGACGGCACGGCGCACCTGGTCGAGCGCTCGCAGATTCGGCCCCGCGAGCATGCCATCGGTCGCGATGTCGGTGTAGACGATCGCAGCCAACGGTTCGTCGTCGAACTGCCGGGCGAGCTGCGCGGCGGGCATGTCGCTGGTTTCGAGCCAGCCGTCGGTCGCCACCATCCCATCGCGAGCATCAATGCCCAGCACCAGCCGCTGCGGATACTTGCGGCACATACTGCGGAACCACTCGGGCTCGCGCAGCGCTCGGGTGCCGACGACCAGCCGAGCCAAGCCGGCATCGAGCAGAGCGCGGATCGTGGCCTCGTCGCGCACACCGCCGCCGAGCTGCACGGGAATGTCGAGCGCCGTGGCGATCTCGGCGACGACCGCGTGATTGGTCGATTCGCCGCTACGGGCCGCATCCAGATCGACCAGGTGCAGAAACTCGGCTCCTTCGGCAATCCAATGACGGGCCATCGCCAGCGGATCGTCGCCGAACACTGTCTCGCGGCCGTAATCACCTTGCTGCAAGCGAACGCATTTGCCGCCGCGGATATCGATCGCCGGCCAGATCTGCATCGTGCTTGTCGCCTGCGTCACGCGAGCAACCTCTACGCTCCGGGCATGGTCGAACAGAAAGCCTAATATGACACAGGGCTCGGCGAGTGCCAATGATAGCAGCCGACCCCCGGCCAGAGGCCTGGGCTAAGCAGTGCCGAGGGCAAATCGGTCAGCCGTGCTCGGCGAAGTTCCGCAGCATGCGCAGGCCAACGGCCTGGCTCTTTTCTGGGTGGAACTGCGTGGCGTACAGCCGGTCGCGGGCGACGATCGAAACGAACGGCTGTGGATAGTCGGCTTCCGCGACGATCACGGCCCGATCGCGCGGCACGGCATGGTACGAGTGCACGAAATATACGTGCGCCCCTTCGTCGATCCCTTCAACCAGCGGCACCCGGCGGCTGATCTTCAACTGGTTCCACCCCATGTGCGGCACCTTGTAGCCGGCCGGCACGTCGAACCGCACCACCTCGCCCGGCAGGATGCCGAGCCCCTCGTGCCGCCCGTCCTCGTGCCCCAGGTCGAACAACAGTTGCAGTCCTAAGCAGATACCCAGGGTTGGCCGCCCCGAAGCGACAAACTCGCGCACCGGTTCGACAAGCCTGCGGCGGCGCAGCTCGATCATCGCGTCGCCGAACGCACCAACGCCGGGAAGCACGAGTCGCTCGGCGCGCAGCACTTCCGCCGGGTCGCTGGTGATCTGGGCACGGTGGCCGACTTGCTCGAAGCCCTTTTGGACGCTTCGCAAGTTGCCCATGCCATAGTCGACGATGACGATCAAGGGACGGGGGCTTGGGGTTAGGGGCTAGAAGGGGGCAAAAACGGCCCTCTCTCCCTGCCCCCATCCTACCTTCCCGAAACCCGGTCGGGATAGACGACCAGCTCGACGCGGCGGTTGCGCTGCTTGCCGGCCAGCGCGCCGTTGGAAACCACCGGATGGTTCGCACCGTGGCCGACGACGAACAAGTGGCCGCTGGGCACGTGCGAACGGCTGACGAGATGGTCGTAGACGGCCATGGCACGGCCAATCGACAGTTGATGATTGCTCGCCCAGGGGCTGCCGACGTTCACTGGATCGCTGTCCGTATGGCCTTCAACGCCGATGATCTGGTCGGGATAGGATCGCAGCAGCTCGGCCGCCACCTGGTCGATCATGGCGCTGGCCTGCGGCAGCAGTCGTGCCGAGCCGTGCTCGAATAATTGGTTGCCGGGCAGCTCGATCCGCACGACGTCGCCGTCCATCCGCACTTCGACGCCCGGAATGTGGATGGTCGGTAACCGGGATTGCAGGCTGTTGTTCGCCTGGATGGTGGCGCTGGCGCGTCGCTGCACCGAGGCGGTGAGCGCCTCGGTCCGCTTGGCGGTCGATTCTCCTTCGCTGCGCAGCCGGGCGACTTGCGACGTGGCGCCGGCAAGCTGATCGCGCAGCGCGCCGACCTGATCTTCGTACACGCGGGTCTGCTGGCGCGACTGGGCCAGCATGGTTTCCAGTTCCTGGTTGTCGCGGTCGAGTGTCGCCGCCCGGGCTTGCAGCTCCTGGCTGCGAGCTTCGAGCATCGCGTTCTGCTGTTGCAGCGTGTTCAGCTTGCCGGCGGTCATCGGATTGCTGTTCGCGCAGCCCGATCCGACGAGACAGTAAAGCGCGAGCAGCGAAACGACGACGGTCGATCGCATGAGCTTAGCCGAACGGAAAGGCGACGGGACAGGAGAGCAGACGAATCTAAGGAGAGCGGGTCGGAACATTAGCGGCCCGGCAGCGCGCCGGCAAGATCAATCGACCGCGCCGGCGAAGACTGCTAGCACGGGCTTGGCCGACGCGTGCCGATCGGCTTCTTCGTACTCGCCGAGCCGTTTGATGAAATTGCGTCCCGGCAGCCAAGTGGCGTGCGGCTCCCATCCCCACCGCTCAAGCAAGCGATCGGAAATCCGCAGATTCGAGGCGTCGCATACGATGGCGTATTCGCCCCGCAGCCGAGCGATCGCATCGAGCGCCGTCAGGGCAGCTCTGAACGTCGAGAGGCTCGCATCTCGATGCGACAGCACGTAATCGAGCGCGAGAAACCCCGGGCAAGCGCGCGGAGCGTAGTAGTACAGCCGGCACACATCGCCCGAGGCGAACCGGTGGATCGTTTCGCCGACGGTGCGGCGCTCGAGCCGCGTGGCGCGTCGTCGCAGTCGGCGCCGCGACAAGCGATCGAACCGCCCCGCGCGCGCTTCGATCACTCCCGAGCGCCAGGAGTTGAGCAAGTCGGCGTGACTGGCAAGATTGTCGATCGATTGGGGTACGAAGAACATCGGCTTGCAGTCCTCCGCAACCAGTTTAGGTCACGGGGACTGCTCTCGCCGGAGCCGCGTCTCGCGAATCACCCACAGCGCTCCCCACAGCCCGGCGAAGCAAAGCATTAGCATCGTCGGCACCAACCAGGTGGCAGAAAAGAATTCGTAAAGCTGCAGCCAAAGCGGCCGCCAGCGCACGATGGTCGTGAGCGTACCAAGGCAAATGAACGGCCCGAACGGGATCACGCGCTCGCGGCGAAAGACCCACATCGCGGCAAAGAATACCAAGGCAAAGAACGGTCCCAGCGCGAACGAGATGAACGCGGCCTGCCAACCGAGGAATGCGCCGACCATGCCCAGCAGGGTCACGTCGCCGAAACCCATGGCTTCTTCGGTCAGCGCGTGGCCGGCGACAATGCGAATGCCCCACACCAGCGCTCCACCGATGGCCAGGCCCATCAACGAACTGAGCAACGATTCCCACCGCACTCCGCCCCGCCACCAGACGGCGACCACCGCTACGGTGACTGCCGCGCCGAGCAATAGCAGCCAGCGCGAAACTGGCTCGCGCACGATCCTCGCCCACAACAGGGCCGAGCCGCGACGCCAGCCGCGACGTCCATACCAGCGCCGCGGAAGCAACGCTGCACACCAGGCCCAAACGCAGCCTAGCCCCAAGGCAAGGCCCAAGATATGCCGCGAGCCGCTGAGCGTTGCCGGAAAGTTCCAAGGGCTAGCGACGTTCATCCAACGCGGAGGTGTCTCGCCGATCGTCATGCCAGCCACGTCGATATACACCAAAGGCACATCGGGCAGCCGGCCCATCGGCATGAGCGTCGCCAACACCAGCGCAAGCAGGGTACCGGGAACCGTCAATGCATCGGGGATGGTTTGCTCGTCAAGGTCGATGAACGAGACAGCGACCATCCACATTGCCAGCAGCAGGTGCACGGCGAAGCGCGCATGCAACACGCCAACGCTCGACACTGGTGCCAGCGTCGCGCGCTGCGGTAGACCTTCATCGATCCGGAAGATCTGTTCCATCTCGATGACTTCCCAACCATACAACCCTGCCGCCAACCCTCCGCACAGCAGTTCGACGATCAGCGGGCGCACCCAAAACTCGTAGCCGAGCAGTTTTCCTTTGCGCCTTAGCCGCAGCCAGCCGATGAGCGGCAGGCGGTCGAGCCAGCGCTCGTGCGAATCGCGCGGGTGCGTCGAAGACCACGGGCTCGTCGGCAACGGCTCGAAACGCAAACTGTAGATCGCCCAATTCACGACCGTGCCGAGCGTCAATCCCAGCGCAAACGTCGCTAACAGGTGTAGTTCAGCGGATAGTGAAGGGAACAGAAGCATGAAAGCAGGACTAGGGGCTAGGGGCGAGGCCAAGCAAGGCGACGGACTCTGCTGCGACCTGTTCCGGCGTCTTGTCGTCGGTGTCGAGGACCAGTCGCGAGCACTGGCGATACAGGGGTTCGCGGACGGCCAGCAAAGTGCGCACCTCGGCATCGCCACCGGCGACGCTGAGGTTCGGCCGTCGAGCAGCGGTCGTCGGGTCGGCGGCGACGCGCTGGAGAATCGTTGCCACGCTGGCGCGCAGCCACACGACCCGGCCCGCTCGTGCCAGCGCCCGACGATTCTCCTCGCATAGCACGACGCCTCCGCCGGCGGCAATCACCACGCGCTGTCGATCGACCAGTTCGGCGATCACTTCCGATTCCAGATTGCGAAATGCCTGCTCGCCCGAGGTCGCGAAAATGGCGGCAATCGATTTTCCCGCGCGCCGTTCGACCTCAGCATCGGCATCGATCGCCTGCCAGCCGAGCCGCTCGGCGAGGTGCTCGGCCACCACACTCTTTCCGGTTCCTCGGTAGCCGATGAGCACGATCGACAAGGGGCTGGGGCCTGCGGGCTGGAGGCTCGTCGAAGCGAGTGCTGCACGCATCACGTCGAGCGGCGCCGGCTGGCCGGTGAATAGCTCGAATTGTTTTGCGGCCTGACGAATGAACATTTCGACGCCGCTGGTGGTCATGCAACCGACCGCCGCCGCCTCGCGCAACAGGCGCGTTTGTTCGGGGTTGTAAACCGTGTCGAAAACGACCATCGTCGATCGCAGGTGGTTGGCATCGAAAGGTGTGTCGTCGATCTTGGGCGACATGCCCAGCGGGGTGCAATTCACAAGCACGTCGGCCGAAACTTTGTGACGCTGGTGCCAGGCGACTGTTTCACACTGCCAGGGACGAGCGAGTTCCTCGGCCCGTTCGCGCGTGCGGGCCGCGATCACCACACGGGCGCCGCATCGCTTGAGACCGTGAACGATTGCCTTGGCGGCGCCGCCGGCTCCCAGCACCAGGGCAGTCAGCCCATCGAACTTTGGCGTCGTGGTTGGTTTGTCGAGCGCGACCGCCAGGCTTTCGATCGCTGCCGAACGATCGGTGTTGTAGCCGTGAACTACGTCGCCACCGAAGACCAGCGTGTTCGCGGCGCCGATTTCGCGCACCGCTTCGTCGGGATGCGTGACCCGTGCGAGAACACCTTCTTTATGCGGGATGGTTACACTCAGGCCACGGATGCCCAACGAAATAGCATCATCGACAAACGTCAACAGTTCGCCCGACGGCACGCGGAAGGGCAAGTAGACGCCATTCATGCTGCAACTTGCCAGCGCGGCATTGTGGATCGCAGGGCTGCGACTGTGGCCGACCGGATCACCGATCACACCGTACATGGCAGTGTTCGCGTCGATTGACTCCGCGCGGTACAGGTCGCGCATCTCGACAAACCCTAGCTGCCCGGGGGCCGGCGGCTCACTGCCATCGGCGGCGGCATAGGTCCACGGCGCTCCAAAACGCGCAGCCAGCACGCGCGTCGGCGTTCCCAGTTCGCCCATGCACAAACCGACTGTTGCCACACGGCTATCGCGCAGTAGTTCGAGCATCCGAAAGGCGTCGTGCGTGCTAGCTGCCAGCGCGGCCAGCTTGACCACGTCGGCATCGTGTCGAGCGAGCCGGGCGTGCATCACAGGCAAATCGTCAGGTGTGCCGGAAAAATCGTGCAGGCTGACGATGCGCTTCGTTTCGCCGGTTCGAGCGATTCGTGCCGCGGTGCTTTCTTCGAGATCGACGTACTCAACTCCGGCAGCAATGGAAGCGCGAAGAAGCTGCTCGCGATCGGCTTCGGTCCCTGTCCATCTTCCGCCATCGGCCGGCAAGCGCACGGTGACGATCACCGGTCCCGGTCGCTGGGAGAGCAGGGCCGCAACATCGAACGGTTGCCGCAGATGATCCAGCCGCCATTCGACCAGCTTGGCGCCTGCGGCGACGAAGCGGTGGTGCTCCCGCAGCAGTTCCTCGGCGGTGGGACAAGCTAGCACGACGCAGAGCATGTCATGTCCGTTTGAACTGCTTGTCCAACTCTTCCCGAGTGAAAATCAGCGCGGTCGGCCGGCCATGTGGGCAATGGTGTTGGTCCTGGGCCAGATGACGCTGGGCGAGCAGGGCGTCGATTTCCTCGGCCGAGAGGGGATCACCCGCTTTGATGGCCGCCTTGCAGGCGACCATATGCAGCATCTCGTCGAGCAGGTCGCGGCGTTCCGGCGCCCGGCCGCCACGAGTCAGATGATCGGCAAGCGTGCGGAGCACCTCGGTCGGCCCCATGCGCGCGAGCATCGCAGGGTAGCTCGATACCAGCACCGTCGACCCGCCAAACGGCTCGACTTTCACTCCCAACCGCGCCAGCAACTCACGCCGCTCAAGCACCGCGGCTGCCTCATCGGCGCCGAGATCGACCGGTTCAGGCACCAGCAACTGCTGCGTTTCGAGCGCCCCGGCAAGGACGCTCGTGCGGATCTGCTCGTACAGAATGCGCTCGTGCAGCGCGTGCTGGTCGATGACCACCACCCCTTCGTCGCTCTCGGCAATTAAGTACTTGTTGTGGATTTGCAATGCCCGTTGCGGCAGCTGGCGCGCGTGGACCGGCGGCGGCGCGGCATGGTGGCGCGGGATATCGCTTCGCTCGTCACGCTCGGCGACGCCAACCGGAGCATCGAGCCGCACCGTCTCCAATGGCCGCTGCTGGGGCAATGGGAAGGCGTCGTTGATGGCCTGCCGGCTATCGATCTCCCAAGGAGCCTCAGCCGCCGCGGCGACGGCGGCCGGTGCCTGCCACGCCGACGCTTCGTGCTTCACCCATTCGACCAGATCGCTTTCCTGCCTGACCGCTGGGGCAGGCGCGAGGCGATGGGTCAGGTCGGTCGTGAGGAACTTCGACCGCAGCGTGCTGAGCAGTTGGCTGTACAGCCGGCCGCCGTCCTGAAATCGCACTTCGAGCTTCGTGGGATGGACGTTCACGTCGACCAGCTCCGCAGGCATCTCGATCCGCAGGAATGCGATGCCGTACCGCCCGGTGAGCAGCAAGCCGCGATACGCCTCGGCCAAGGCGTGCCCCAGCGAACGATCGCGAATGTGCCGGCCGTTGAGGAACAGGTACTGCATCCGCGGGTGCGAGCGACTTTGCGACGGGCGCGCGGCGAAGCCGGACAGCGTCACCTCCGCGTCGCGGCTTTCGACCCAGATCAACTCGTCGGCCAGTTCGCGGCCGAAAAACAGGGCGATGCGCTCGGCCCAGTCGGTGCACGGCGGCAAGTCGAAAATGCTGCGGTCGTTGTGCTTGAGCGTGAAGTGGATTTGCGGATGCGCTAGCGCCAGCCGGGTGAACGCTTCGCTGATATGCCCCATCTCGGTCTGCGTCGCACGCAGGAACTTGCGACGTACTGGGGTGTTGTGAAATAGATCGCGCACCTCGACGGTCGTTCCAGGGGCGCCCGCCGCTGGCGACACCGCGCCGGCCGCACCTCCGTTGATTTCAAGCTGCGCGGCGGCGTCGGCGTCGCGAGGACGGCTGCGGAGCACCACGCGGCTGATCTCGGCGATCGACGCTAACGCCTCGCCGCGAAAGCCAAGCGTGCGCACGCGGAACAGGTCATCGGCGGTTTCGAGCTTGCTGGTGGCATGGCTTGCCACAGCCAGCGACAACTCGTCGGCAGCGATGCCGCATCCGTCGTCGACCACTCGGATCAACTCGACCCCGCCCGCTTCGACCGAAACATCGATCCGCGCCGCGCCGGAGTCGAGTGCATTCTCGACCAGCTCCTTGACGACGCTCGCCGGCCGCTCGATCACCTCACCCGCGGCGATCTTGTTGATGACCGATTGTGGCAGCGGGCGAATGGGCATAGGGCAGGAGCGGTTAGCAATTAGCAATTAGTGGTTAGCCGGAGGGGACTGTTAGTGGTTCGGATGTGTCGCATCGGCTTTGACTTGGCGAATCAGCGACGCAAGCACTCGTTCAATCTCTTGAATCTTTCAAGCTTCGCATGTTGATCCGCACCGAGATAGCCAAGATCCTTCGCCAACAAGATGTGATTTTCGGCTTCATATGCCGATCCGATTGCAATCTACAAGAATCGGCACAATTCTGTGTCGTCGCCACGGCCAAAGCCTTCTGCGATGTTTGAACCGATGGAACTCGCTGTTCGCGTGAGCTGGCGAGTCAGCCCGAATTGTTCCCGTCCTGGAAATGACTCACATACACGATAAACCTCCAACGTGAATTGATGTGCCTTCTGCCAAGCAACAATATCGCGAAAGCCCTGCATAAATCGCTCCGGCTAACGGCTTACTGCTCATCGCTCGTTGCTTGCTACAGCCCGAACTCTTTGATCTTGCGATACAACGTTCTCTCGCCGATGCCGAGGATCGTGGCGGCTTCTTCGCGGTTGCCGCCGGTGGCTTTCAAGGTTTCACCGATGAATAGGTGCTCAATCTCCGACAGCGGTTTGCCCACCAGGCTGCCGAGGCTTGTCTCGCCGCCGCCATCAACCGATGGGGCAGCGGCGGTGGCCGAAGGTTCGACCAGCTCGATCGGCAGATCGTCGACGTCGAGGATGCCGTTGTCGTCGACGACTACCATGCTCTCGATCACGTTGCGCAATTGGCGGACGTTGCCGGGCCAGTCGTACGACATCAGCCGGCGGCGGGCAGCGGTCGACATGCTCTTGATCGTCTTGTCGTGCCGCTTGGCGAATTGCCGGATGAAATGCTCGATCAGCAGCGGGATGTCTTCGGTGCGCTCGACGAGCCGCGGCAGCGTGACCGTTACAACCTTGAGCCGGTGATACAGGTCGCTACGGAACGTGCCATCGGCAATCTGGCGGTCGAGATTGCGATTGGTGGCCGAGAGGATGCGAACGTTCACTTTAATCGGTTCATTCGACCCGACACGGGTGATCTCGCCACTTTCGAGCACGCGCAGCAGCTTGATCTGGGTGGGCATCGGCATATCGCCGACTTCGTCGAGGAACAGCGTGCCGCCGTGCGCGTACTCGAACTTACCCACGCGATCGGTCGAGGCATCGGTGAACGCTCCGCGCACGTGGCCGAACAACTCACTTTCCAGGATGTTCTCGCTGAGGGCTGCGCAGTTCAAGGCCACGAACGGCTTGGCTTTCCGTGGACTGTTCTGATGGATCGCCTGGGCGACCAGTTCCTTGCCGGTGCCGGTTTCGCCTTGGATGAGCACCGTGGCATTGGTCGGGGCGATCCGCTTCAAGAGCGAAATCACCTCGTTCATCTTGCCGCTGGAGCCGATCACCCCTTCAAAGCCGAACCGTTCGTCGAGCCTGCGGTGCAGCTCGACGTTGGTGCGTTTGAGCCGGGTGCTCTCGGCCGCCCGGACGACGACCGCACGCAGTTGCTTCAGGTCGAGCGGCTTGAGCAGGTAGTTGAACGCCCCCTGCTGCATGGCGGTGACGGCCGAAGGGACCGTGCCGTGCCCGGTGACCAGGATCACTTCGGCATCGGGCAGGTCGTTCTTGGCCCGGGCCAGCAGGGCCAGGCCGTCGAGATCGTTCATCACCAGGTCGCTGATGATGATGTCGAACGTGTCCTGCTCGACCCGCTGAGCGCCTTCCGTGCCGCTGGTGGCCACCGTGCAGTCGTAGCCGATGGCGGCGAGGCTGTCGGCTACCGTCTGGGCGTGCGCGGCGTCGTTGTCGACCACCAGCACGCGGATCGGCTCGGCGGCCGGCTCGGCAGGAGGTTTGGCAGTCGCTCTGTCGGTTCCAGACTTCATCTCCGGATGATACCCGCGCCGGCGGCCAAGCGCACAGGGGCGCAGCGACACAGTCCCGACAATCGTCGTGGCAGCGCAGCCGCGTCGCGATCACAGCAACTCGGCGATCGGGCGGCGCTCGTCGAGAATATGGCGCGGCCGACCGGAAAAGTCATCGAACGTGGCGGCTTGGTCGATGCCCAGGTGGCGGTACACCATCGCCAACACGCTCTGCGGCGGATACGGCGATTCGGCAACCGCCGCGCCTTTGGCGTCCGAGGCGCCGATGGCCTGGCCCATGCGGTACCAACCGCCGGCAATCAGTGCGCTGGCCACTCCAGGCCAATGGTCACGTCCTCCACGGGCATTGACGCGTGGCGTGCGGCCAAACTCCCCCATCGCCACCACGAGCACGCGGCGGTTGAGGCCGCGCTGATGCAAGTCCTCGACAAGCGCCGCCAGTCCCTGGTCGAACGCCGGCGTGCAGAATCTCACGCTCAATGACCGCCTCACTCCAGAGCGGGTCGAACGACGAATGGCACTTTGGGAAGGGCTGGGCAGCAAGTCGCAGTTGCTCGATTTGGACGGCGGCGCCTCGCCGCGCGTGCGCCGCCGCAGTTCGATCCTGCCGGCGTCGTTGAATTGAAGCAACTGGACGGTTGCCCGACCGATCGGAGTGAGCCCTCGAATCTGGCCATCGTCGACTGCGAAGTGTTCTTCCCAAACATCGCGACGAGGATGAAAGAGGCGACTGAGCGTCCCAGTTTCAGGATCGAAGCCTGCGACGTTCGGCCCCTTGTGTAGGTTGCAGTAATGGCACGCGAGCGCCACGTTGTCCGGCGAGTCGGAACCTTGATGCTGCCTCGCAACGATGTGCTCGAGGTGAAATCTGAAAGCGGTTCCGCAGCTTGCGGGAGCCGGCAATACTCGCAGCAGCCCGCGGCTCGCTGACAGACGAGATCGCGAACCGCTCGATCCATGGCAGGCGATCCCTGTCAGGCCGCATGCTCTGCCAGGTAGCGTCGGGCACTGGCTTGCATGATCGCCACGATGGTTGAGGCGTCTACGAGCGATCGGTATTCCGCTTGTTCCTCGAGCGAAAGCGCACCTTCGTTCGCTTTCTGGGCCAACTCGTCCAGGCGTTGCTGCAAGGCCGGCGTCGTCCGTAGGTCGACCAGTTTTCGAGCAAATTCAGCCGAAAACGAGCTGGCCATCGGTTCGAGAATCAATTCCAGGCAGTCGTTGGTGCTCATCCTTTAACTATACCGCGCGCGGATGGAGAAAATAATATTGGATTCAGGGCAGTTCAGGCTGTCCCGCAAGCCGCGCCGGTGTGGGTAGCTCGATGGTGAAGCGCGTGCCGCGGCCGGGTTCGCTTTGCACGAAGATCGTGCCGCCGTGGGCCTCGATGATGCGGCGCGTGGTGGGTAGCCCCAGTCCCGAACCTCCCGGCTTGGTCGAGTAGAAGGCGTCGAAGATTTTGCCCATGCTCTTGGTGTCCATGCCGACGCCAGTATCGATCAGGTGCAGAGCCACGCCGCGCGGCGTGGCTTCGGTGCCAACGACAAGCTGTCCGCCATCGGGCATCGCCTGCTGGGCGTTGAGGATCAGGTTCAATAGCGCACCCTGAAACGACTCGCGATCCAAAAGCACGCTTGGCAGGCCGTCTTGGAGGTACGGGAAGATTTCGATGTTCGACACCGCCGCCTTGGGGCGGAAGAAGTCGATGGCGCGCATCACCTCTTCGTTCAAGTCCGAAGGTTCGAGCGCGGTTTGCCGCACCCGGGTGTAGCGCAGGTAGTCGTCGAGCAGGCCTTGCAGCCGTTCGCACTCGCGCTGCACCATGGCAATGCGCGCCTGGGCGCGGCGATCGCGTGGCGATTCGGGATCGTTAAATTCCTCGGCCAACAGCTCCATGTTGAGCCGGATGGTCGAGAGCGGGTTCTTGATCTCGTGGGCCAGCCCGCCCGCCAGGCGCGCGATCTCGGTGTACTGCTCGCGGAGCTGTTGCGTCTCATCGGACGGGATCATGGAGGGGATTCGGAATTCAGGATTCGGGATTCGGGGCAGTTGAATCCTGAATCCCGACCCCTGAATCCTCGCCTATGTTTTTGCCTGCTCCAGCTCGCGCAGGGCCGCCTTGCGGCTTAGCTTCACGCGGTCCTGGTCGTCGATCGCGATCACCTTGACCGGCATCTCGTCGCCGACCTTGCACACGTCGGCCACGCTGTTCACGTAGCCATCGGCGAGCTCGCTGATGTGGCACAGGCCGTCCTTGCCCGGCAGGATTTCGACGAACGCGCCGAAATCCTTCACGCTGGTCACGCGGCCTTCGTAAATCTTGCCGACCTTGACGCTCTCGGTCAGGGCCTCGACTTTGCGCATCGCCGACTTCGCCCCTTCCGCGTCGGCGCTGGCCACCGTCACCGTGCCGTCATCCTCGACTTCGATCACCGCACCGGTCGATTCCTGGATGCTGCGGATCGTCTTGCCGCCGGGGCCGATCAGCAGGCCGATCTTCTGCGGATCGATGTGCGTGCGCAGCAGGCGCGGCGCCCACATCGAAATTTCGTCGGCCGGGCGCTGAATGGTGCTGAGCATCGAGCGGAGAATCTGAAGCCGGGCCTCGCGCGCCTGGGCGAGCGTGCCACGGATGATCGCCGCATTGATGCCATCGATCTTCAGGTCAAGCTGGATGCCGGTGATGCCGTTCTGCGTGCCGGCGACCTTGAAGTCCATGTCGCCGTAGTGATCCTCGTCGCCGATGATGTCGGTAAGCAGCGTCCATTGCTCGTCCGATTCCTTCACCAGACCGATCGAGATGCCGGCCACGGGGTTGGTGATCGGCACGCCGGCGGCCATCAGGCCGAGCGTCGCACCGCACACCGACGCCATCGAGCTGGAGCCGTTCGATTCGAGAATGTCGGAGATCACGCGGATCGTGTAGGGGAACTCCTCGGCATCGGGGAGCACCGGCTTGACGCTTCGCTCGGCTAGCGCACCGTGACCGATCTCGCGCCGCCCCGGCCCACGGATCGGCCGCACTTCGCCGACGCTGAAGCTGGGGAAGTAGTAATCGAGCATGAACTTTTTCGAGTACTCATCGAGCAGCCCGTCGACGCGCTGCTCGTCACGCGTGGTGCCAAGCGTGATGGTGACGAGCGCCTGCGTCTCGCCGCGCTGGAACATGGCCGAACCGTGCACTCGCGGCAGCACGTTTACGGCGCACTCGATGTTGCGAAGGGTCGTGGCGTTGCGGCCGTCGGGGCGGGTGCCCGAAAGGATCAGGTCGCGCACCACGCGCAGCTCAAGGTTGTGCCATGCGCGGCCGAATGCCAGGGTGTCGAGCGCCCCTTCGGCGGCAGGATCGGGGATCAGCTCGCCCATCGCCTGTGCTTCGAGCTTGGCCACCGCCTCGGCCCGAGCATGCTTCCCAGCAGTCTGCTTGGCTTGCACGAATGAAGTGTAGTACTTCGACTTGAGCGTATCGAAGATGCCATCCGCGGCCGGCGCCGGGTACTCGGCCTGCTTGACGCCGACCTTGGCGAACAGCTCTTCCTGCAATTCGCACAGGACGCGGATGTGCTTGTGGCACTCGGCAATCGCCTCGGCCATGCGGTCCTCGGGCAGCTCACGGGCGAAGCCTTCGATCATCAGCACGGCATCGCGGCTGCCGGAAACGATCAGGTCGAGTTCGCTTTCCTCGAGTTGGTCCTGCGTTGGGAACACGACGAATTGGTCATCGATCAAACCCAGCCGTACTGAGCCCAGCGGCCCTTGGAACGGCAACGGTGAAAGGCCTAGGGCGACGCTCGCCCCGTTCATGGCAAGCACGTCGCCGTCGTTCTGACGATCGCTGGCCAGGACGTTGGCCTGGATTTGCACTTCATCGTGGAAGTGCTCGGGGAACAGCGGGCGGATGGGGCGATCCATCAGCCGGGCGGTGAGCGTCTCCTTGGTGGTCGGACGCCCTTCGCGCTTCAGGAACCCGCCTGGAAACTTGCCGGCCGCCGCCGAGCGCTCGCGGTAATCGCAAGTGAGCGGGAAGAAATCGATGCCCGGCCGCGGCGGGCCGGTGCACGCGGCGACAATCACCACAGTGTCGCCGTACTGCACCAAACAACTGCCGCCCGCTTGCTTGGCAAACTGGCCGGTCTCGATCGAAAGAACTTGCTCTCCGATTCTTCGTTCAACACGTACTTTCAAGGTTGTCCTACCTTTTTCCGCGCTCTAGCAAGTGCGACGGGCCGATCGGCGGCAGCGCCATTCGCGGCAGACCGACGATGGCATGGGCGATGCGGCCAACGAGGGCACGCGACGACACGCCACCCCGAGCGATTGAGAGATTACTTGCGAATATCGAGACGCCGGATGATGTCGAGATACCGCTGCGGGTTGACCCGCTTCAGGTAATCGAGCAAACGGCGCCGACGGCTGACCATCGCCAACAGACCTCGCCGGCTGGCAAAGTCCTTCGAATGCGTTTGCAGATGCTCGGTCAGGTCGGTGATTCTCGTGGTGAGAATCGCGATCTGGATTTCCGGACTACCGGTGTCGGTGTCCGCACGACGAAAGTCCCCGATCAGAGCCTGCTTACGCTGCTTGGTGATAGACATCGGTGACGGCAATCCCTCGGGCTGGTCGGCTGTGGGTGTTCGCGGCCTCGGTACCGACCCGTTAACGACGACTTGCTAGAACTCTTCCCACGTTAAATGTTTACAACAACAATAAGAGGCTGAATTTACCATCGCGCGAAAGATTTGCAACCGCAAATTTTCGCGGAGATTTGCGAGAAGATGCGCTGCGCGCTTAGCCGGCGACTTGAGTCGCTACGAAAGGCAAAACGCGGCTCGCAAGCGAGCCGGCTAAACGAACACCGCCGTTGCACGCCCGGCTACGCTTGATTAAGCCGGCCGCGTGCGCGGCGGGACGTCGTGTACTACGTCCCAGGCGAGACCCAGGTTTTCCATCGCCAGGATGTGCAGGTAGGTCAGGTCGAACTCCCACCACTTGTGCCCGTGCTTGGCCATCCGCTGGTAGGCATGGTGATTGTTATGCCACCCTTCGCCGAATGCCAACAGGCCGACCCACCATAGATTGCGGCTGTCATCACTGGTTTCGTAGTTGCGGTAGCCCCACAGGTGCGTAGCCGAGTTGACGAACCATGTGATGTGCAGCACGTACAACAGCCGCACGAACATCCCCCACGCGACAAACGAAATGCCGGTGTAATTGTCCCAGCCGAAGTAGCCGATCGCGTACAGCAGCACCGCCGTGCCGACGTGCAAGGGCAAAAACAACGTGTGCAGGGTGCGCATCACCGGGTCTTTCACCAGGTCCGGCGCGTAGCGAGCCGTTAGCTCGTCGTGATGCTTGCGTCCCCAATCGGGCATGAACCATAGCATGTGGCTCCACCACCCGCCGTCACGTGGTGAGTGCGGATCGCCTTCCTTGTCGCTGAACGCATGGTGCTTGCGATGGTTGGCCACCCACGTGATCGCCGAGCCTTCGCCCGACAGGCCGCCGATGAAGGCCAACAGCCAGCGGATCGGCTTGTAGGTGTTGAAGCTGCCGTGGGTGAGCTGCCGATGGTAGCCGAGCGTCACGCCGACGCAGCCGGTGAACCAGCTCAACACCGCAAACAACCCGAGCGCCTTCCAAGTGAAGTAAAACGGCGCCGCCAACGCTCCAATGTGGCACACCGCGATCCAGACCACCACCGGCCAGTCGAGCCCGTTGTCCCAACGATTATCGAGATGCGTCCGTGCGGCGGGGGTCGCTTCGGCTTGCCGAGGCGTCGCGTGGCGGGCTTTCTTTTTCTTCGATCGAACGCCGGCCTGTTGCGACTGCTTAAGCATTTCCGTGGGAGACACTCGGGAACCCTCCTTCGAGCCGTGTTGCAAGCATGGGAGCAAAACCTTGCGAATCATAGAAGAGATCGCCTAAGGTCGTGTCACGGCTCGGTCCATTGTTTGTAAAAGCTGGGTAAAAACTGAAGTGTGCTGCAGGGCGCTTGCGTCACCGTCGGTAGAACATTAACCTCTCGAAAGGAATCCGAGCTTCCGTGCTGACGGGAGGCGCCCCATGGCCGCAGATCTTGCCATGCGGGGCAGTCAAGGTTTCGCCGGTGCCAATGAGCCGCTCGCCCAGCGTCGGCCGCTGGCGTGGGTCGTCGTCGTGGCATGCGGCGGCATCGTTGTCGATCGCTGCTATCCGCTGCCGGCGCCGCTGTGGTGGACCGTCGCCGTTGTCTTGCTGGTCGCGTGCTGTGCCGGCCAGCGATGGTCAATGCGCGTTGCATCGTTCGCTTGCCTTCTCATGGCCGTCGCCGCGGCAAGCGCGGCGTGGCACCATGCCCGGTGGAATCTATTCCCGGTCGATGAACTAGGGCGCTACGCGCGGCTCAAACCGCAACCAGTCTCGATCGAAGCGGTGGCATTTGGCTCGCCTCGCCGCATGCCCGCGCTCCGTGGCGACCCGTTGAGCGCGATTCCCAACGGTGATCGATCCAGGGTGTTGCTCCGTGCGTTGGCGATTCGCGATGGCGCCACCTGGCGAACCGTGTCGGGGACTGTGTGGCTGACGATCGACGGTCATCTGCTGGGCGTGCATGCCGGCGATCGGCTGCGGATCAACGCGCAACTCGCCCAACCTTCGGTTTCGATGAACCCGGGCGAGTTCGACTTCGCGCAGCATCGCCGCGGCGACCGGCAGCTTTGCCGTCTCTGGGCCGATGGTCCCGCGGCCGTCACCGTCGTCGAGCGCTCAGCGTCGACGTCGCCGTGGGCATTGCTCGACAAGGCGCGGCAATGCGGACAACGGCTGCTGGGCGAGCATCTTAATGCCGAAACGGCACCCATGGCGGCGGCCTTGCTGCTTGGCACGCGCGAGCAACTCTCATCAGAAGAAAGCGACGCCTTCTTTCGCACCGGAATGGTCCACCTGCTTTCAATCTCAGGGTTACACGTCGGACTGCTGGCCTTGGGCCTGCTGAGCATCCTTCGCTTAGGGTTCATGCGTCGTACTCGGGCGCTGGCCGGCGTGGCACTGCTGACGTTGGCATACGCGCTGGTGATCCAGGCCGAGCCGCCCGCCGTGCGGGCGACGATTGCCGTGCTGTTGGTCTGCGGATCGATGATCGCCGGGCTCCCCACACCGGGTTACAACGCGGTTGCCGCGGCGGCCTTAGTGGTGTTGGCGATCAACCCCGCTGATCTTTTTCGCGCTGGACCGCAGTTGTCGTTTCTCTGCGCATTGGTGCTGATCTGGTTTGCCGAACACGGCCCACGCCCGCGGTTAGTCACGCAAACCGACGACCCCGGCGACACGCATTGGAGCACGGCGCGGCGCTGGTCTCGCAACTTTATGCAGGGCGCGGCGACTTCGTTGCTGCTCTCGCTGTGCATCTGGCTGGTGAGCTTGCCGCTGATTGCCAGCCAGTTCCACATCGTATCGCCGATCGCGATGGTGCTGACGCCGCTGTTGGCGGTGCCGATCGCCGCAGCATTGCTGAGCGGTTTCGGCGTGCTTGTCTGCGGATGGTTGCTTCCTCCGGTTGCCGCGGTGTTGGCCGTGATTTGCGAGGCGTCGTTGACGCTGATCGTCCATGCGATCGAGGCGGCAGAGCGCCTTCCCGGCAGCCATTGGTGGACCGCCGGTCCGCCGCGATGGTGGGTGGCCGGGTTTTACGCATCGCTCCTCGTGGCGGTCTGGCTGTCGGCCGAGCGTTCACGACGACTGGCGGCGGCGACAATCCTCGGCGCGTGGTGCGCGATCGGTTGCTTTGCGATGGGTCGCACTCCAACAGACCACACGCTTCGGGCAACGTTCCTTTCGGTGGGGCACGGCTTGGCGGTGGTGCTCGAGCTGCCCGATGGCAAGACAATGGTCTACGACGCTGGATGTCTCGCCTCGCCGGAGCATGCGACGCAAGCGGTGTCGTGTTTCCTGTGGTCACGACGGATTAACCGACTCGACACCGTGATGATCTCGCATGCCGATGTCGATCACTACAACGGACTGACCGAGTTACTGGAGCGATTCAAGATCGAACGGATCTGCGTCAGCCCGGCCATGCTCGCCACCGAACGCGACGAAGCGCTGACGCTGTTGTTCGATTCGCTTTCGAGCGCCGGCATTCCGATGGTGACAATCGCCGGCAATATGGATCTTGCCGAGCGCAACAATACTTCGCCACCGTACTCGCTACGTCTGCTGCATCCGCCGTTGGAAGGAACAGGCGGTAGCGACAACTCGAACAGCCTCGTGTTGCTCGTCGAGTTTCATGGCCGGCGAGTGCTGCTCACGGGCGACCTGGAATCGCCGGGACTGGAGCGATTGTTGCGACAGCCACCGGTCGATTGCGACGGGCTTTTGGCACCTCATCACGGCAGCGCGCGGAGCGACCCGCCGGGGCTGGCCGCTTGGAGCAGTCCGGAATTTGTGGTCTTCAGCGGCGGTGGCAGCCGCGACTCTCGTTCTGCCCAGCGTGCCTACTTCGATCACGGTGCCCGCACACTGCACACTGCCGAAACCGGAGCGGTGACCGTCGTTATGAACGACAAAGGTGTGGCAGTCACGCCGTTTCGTGAGGTGTCCGACCGCGATAGAATCGAACGAGCAACAGGCGAATAAGCTTCAGGCGATCCATGCGCCAGACGAGAATCATGTCAACGATCTCTGCGGCGAAGCCGCCTCGGCGCGAGTTGCGTTATGCGAACTTCGACGAACTATTGGCCGATGCCGAGCGCTCTGCCGCCGGACCAGTGCAGGCGCTCGGCAATTGGACGCCGGGGCAGATCTTCGAGCACCTGGCCCGCAGCATGAACCGTTCGATCGACGGCTTCGAAGGCCAGGCGCCTTGGATCGTCCGTTGGGTGGCCCGGACGTTCATGAAGCGGCGGCTCTTGGCTGGTCCGATGAAACCCGGCTTTAGGTTGCCACCGGCCGCGGCGGCTGTCCTTGTTCCCGGCTCGACCGATTGCACCGACGGACTGGCCGCGCTACGACAAGCCGTCGCACGCCTGAAGACCGAAACGCATCGCGCGCCAAGCCCATTCCTTGGCCCGCTAACGCGCGAAGAATCGGACCGTCTGCACCTGAACCACGCCGCGCTGCACATGAGCTTTCTGGTGCCGCAATAGAAGCCTCGGCGCGGATTGCCCGGTTTGCACCGAGATTAGCAAGGGCCGCAAGCATGTGGCCGCGGATGCGATTGGACATCGGCTGGACAGACTTGTTCTACGGTGCGGCCCAGTGCCTGCGCCGAATCGATCCTGCCGACGCGGCGCTACGTGTCGAGGCGTGTTGGCCCGAGCCGCACGAAGCGATTGCGTGCTTGTCGGTGCGGAGCGGTTTCGATCTGTTGCTCTCGGCGCTTGAGTTGCCACGCGAAAGCGATGTCTTAATTTCGGCCATTACCATTCCACACATGGTTCGCATTATCGAAGCGCATGGGCTGCGCCCCGTGCCTGTCGACATTGATCCGGCGACAACGATTCCACGACCCGATCAGCTTCGCCGAGCCATCACTCCGCAGACCCGGGCCGTGGTCATCGCCCCGCTATTCGGAGTCCGGGCACCGCTCGACGCCGTGGCGACGATCAGCCACGGGCATGGCCTGTGGCTGATCGAAGATGCTGCCCAGGCCTTCGACGGCAATTATCGCGGCGATCCGCTGGCCCATGTTTCGATGTTCAGCTTCGGCGTCATCAAGACCGCCACAGCCGGGGGCGGCGCCTTGCTGCGCGTGCGCGACCGTGCCGTGCTTGAGCGCATGCGAGCGATCCAGGCGGCGATGCCTTTGCAATCGCGCAGTCGATACTTTTCCAAACTCATGAAATACGCCGGGTTGAAATTGCTATCGAATCCGTGGTGCTTCCGGTTGTTCCGAGCCGGCTGCAAGTGCATCGGCGTCGACGATGACCGGCTGCTCAGCCAATCGGTGCGAGGCTTTGCGGGGGCCGAGCTACTGACGGCGATCCGGCACCGGCCGTGTGCCCCGCTGATGGCGCTGCTGGCGAGGCGACTTCAATCGTTCGAGCACCGGCGATTGGCGCGGCGCGGCGAACTAGGACGTCGACTGCGCGATTCGTTGCCTTTAGCGTCGTGTCCCGCCGCGGCGGCGACCGGGCATAGTTTCTGGGTCTTTCCTGTCGTCACGAGAAATCCCAGAGGGCTGATCGAGGCCCTAAAACTTGCCGGATTCGACGCGACCCAAGGACAGAGCCTTCGCGTGGTCGAGCTGAGCGATCGGCAGCATTGCCCTCCAGACGAAGCGCGGCGTATGCTGTCGGCGATCGTGTTTGTACCGTTTTATCCCGAGCTCTCGGCGCGGGCGGTTGATCGGCTCGCCGCTGCGATCCGCGAGTCGATGCACTAAAGCGCGCTCAATACCCCACGGCGCAACCGTCTTTGCGTGGATCGCTGCCGCCGTGCAGGGTGCCGTGCTCGTGGTCGATCATGATCGCCTGGTAGCCGCCGAAGCCGCCGCGAGCGCGCACCACGCGATGCCCCTTGCGGCGCAGGGCGTCGATTGCCGCGTCGCTGATCCCCGATTCGACCGCCACCGTACCGCCGTCGGAATCGGCCGGTGTCCCTTCTGGCGTCGCGCTCCCCGAGTGGCGCACGCGGGCTGCGTCGCCGGCTTGCTGCACGTTCATGCCGAAATCGATCAGGTCCACGAGAATCTGCACGTGCCCCTGCGCCTGCATGTCGCCTCCCATCACACCAAACGACAGCCAAGGGCGATTATCCTTCGTTGCCAAGGCGGGGATGATCGTGTGGAACGGCCGCTTGTGCGGTTCCAGCCGGTTGAGATGCACGTCGTCGAGCGCGAACAGGCAGCCGCGATTCTGCAGCGCGAAGCCGACGTTCCCTGGCACCACCTGCGAGCCAAAACTCGCGAAGTTGCTCTGAATGAACGAGCAGCAGTTGCGATCCTTGTCGACGACGGTCAGGTAGATCGTGTCCCCTTGGTCGAACTTCGGCGAGCCGGCGGGCGCATCGGTCGCTGCATGGGAGCGATCGATGAGCTTGCGGCGTGCGTCGGCGTACGGCTTCGAGATGAGCTCGCGAACCGGCAGCGGCCCGAACGCGGGGTCGGCGTAATATTTGGCCCGGTCGGCGAACGCCAGCTTTTTCGCCTCGACGAACAGGTGCAGGTACTCGGGATTGCCGGGGCCGAGCGCACGCAGATCGTATGCTTCGAGCAGGTTGAGCATCTGCAAGGCCGCGATGCCCTGGCCGTTGGGTGGCAGCTCCCAGACATCGTAGCCGCGATAGTTCGTCGATACCGGCTCAACCCAATCGTTCGTGTGCTCGGCAAAGTCGCGGTCGGAAAAGAACCCGCCATGCGACTGGCTGTAGCGAACGATCTCCTGGGCGATCGCGCCACGGTAGAACCCATCGCGCCCCTGCTCGGCAATCAGCCGGTACGACGACACGAGCGCGGGGTTGCGGAACATCTCGCCGACGGCCGGCGCGCGATCCTCGATGAGAAACGTGCGTGCCGAGTCGGGCCAGCGGTGCAGCGATGCCGTCGCACCACGCCACTCGGCGCCGATGATCTCGCTGACCGGAAAGCCATGCTCGGCGTACTCGATGGCCGGGGCGAGCAATTCACCAAGTGGCCGCGTGCCGAACCGCCGCAGCAGATCGTCCCAACCGGCCACGCAGCCTGGAACCGACCACGAAAGCGGTCCGGTGCTGGGAATCTCAGCCAAGCCGCGCTCGCGGAACACTTGCCGATCGAGCGCATACGGACTGCGGCCGCTGGCGTTGAGGCCGTAAGGTTTTTGCGTCTTGGCGTCCCAATACAGCACGAACAGGTCGCCGCCGATGCCACAGCTCATCGGCTCGACCACGCCGAGCACCGCGCTGGCCACGATCGCCGCCTCGGCGGCATTGCAGCCGCGCTTCAAGGCATCGAGCCCTGCCTGGGCTGCCAGCGGCTGGCTGGTGGCGACGATGCCGTGCTCGGCAATCACCACGCTCCGGCTCTGGTGCGGCGCTCCGGCGGGACGGTCGTAGCCTGCGGTCGGCGATTCATCCCAAGCGTGTGCCGGCACGTTCGACATGGCCAAGGCCACCGTCCAAGGGATCCAACCGATCGATCGAACGTATCGCATTCTTCCAGTGCCTCGACAACGCCCCCAGCGCCCGTTCGCCTATTCCTAGCAGCCGGCGGGACACCTCGCCACGGGCGCGGCAAATGGATATGTTTCCAGTAGAGCGGCGAGGCACAGGCTCGCCAGCGGGGGAAACAAGGAGATCAAGGCATGAAATGCCGCGGCTGGTGGTTGATGCTCGCAGCGATCGCGTTCGCCGCGGCCCAAAGCGGTTGCTTCAAATCGACGAACGAAACCGCCGAAAGCGAGCCCGCGCCGACGGTTCCCTCGGCGAGCACTGGACCGTCGTTGGCCGGGCAGTTTCCTACGGTCCCCAGCCGCCCGAACGAGCCGCTGCCTTCCGTGGTGCCTGGGACCTTGAACAGCTCGCCGAGCGCCGCGACCGAGCCAGCCCCGCCGGCGCCGGAGCCGGTCGAACCGGAACCGCCGCCGAAACCTAAGATCGTCGAGGCCCAGATGCCCGAGGGAAAGACTCTGCCGGCGTACCTCAAAGGGGTGCCTACGATCGCACGCGAAGTGTTCTTCGGTAACCCCGACAAGGCGGCGGCCCGCTTGAGCCACGACGCTCGGTATCTCAGCTATCTTGCGCCGGTGCATGGCGTGCTGAACGTGTGGGTCGGGCCGGTCGACAATCCCGCGGCGGCCCGCCCGGTGACGCACGACAAAAAGCGCGGCATTCAGAGCTACTTCTGGGCCTACACCAACAAGCACATCGTCTATCGCCAGGACAGCGACGGCGACGAAAACTGGCACGTCTACGCCGTCGATCTCGATAGCGGCAAGACCAAGGACCTCACGCCGCTGGAGAACGTCGCCGCCCAGATCGAAGAGGTCAGCTACAAGTATCTCGACGAGATCGTGGTCGGCCTCAACGACCGCGATTCCAAGGTCCACGACCTGTACCGCATCGTGTTGCGCACGGGCGAGCGCACCTTGTTGGAGCGCAACGAGCAAGATTTCGACGGTTACGTGGTCGACGAGGATTTTCGCGTTCGCTTTGCTTCGCGCTACTTGCCCGATGGCGGACGCGCGATCATGGAGCCCGACGGTCTCGGCGGCTGGAAACCGTTCCTCCGCATCCCCGCGGCCGACGACCTGACGACCGGCGTTGTCGGATTCGACAAGACGGGGCGCGTCGCATACCTGATGGATAGCCGCGACCGCGACACTGCCGCGCTGTACAGCCTCGACCTGCGCAACGGCGAAAAGAAGCTGATTGCCGCCAACGATAAATCCGACGTGGGGAGCGTGCTGACGCATCCGACCGAAAACACCATCGAGGCGGTTTCGTTCACCTACGAGCGCGAACACTGGGACGTGATCGACCCGACCGTCGCCGAGGATTTCAAGTATCTGCGGAGCGTCGACGAAGGGGACATTCAGATTCCCAGCCGGTCGTTGGACGACAAGCAGTGGATCGTCGCGTTTCTGAAGGACGACGGGCCGATCCGTTACTACCGCTACCAGCGCGAGCCGCGCGATGCGAAGTTCTTGTTCACCAATCGCAAATCGCTCGAGGGGCTGCCGCTGGTGAAGATGCACCCGCTGCTGATCAAGGCGCGCGACAGCTTGGAGTTGGTCTGCTATCTGAGCTTGCCGAAAGGCGCCGATCCGCAGAACAAGGGACGTCCCAGCGTGCCGCTGCCGATGGTGCTCGACGTGCATGGCGGTCCCTGGGCGCGCGACGATTGGGGATACAACGCCCAGCACCAACTGTTGGCCAATCGCGGCTACGCGGTGCTGAGCGTCAACTTCCGCGGCTCGACCGGCTTCGGCAAAGAGTTTCTCAACGCCGCCAACAAGCAGTGGTACGGTACGATGCACGACGACCTGATCGACGCGGTCGAGTATTGTGTGAAGGAGAAGATTGCCGATCCGAAACGCGTCGCGATCATGGGAGGCAGCTACGGCGGCTTCGCGACTCTGGTGGGGATGACGAAGACGCCCGACACGTTCGCCTGCGGGATCGATATTGTCGGCCCGTCGAACATTCTCACGCTACTGGCGACGATTCCGCCCTATTGGCAGCCGGCCATCCAGATGTTCCGCGAGCGCGTCGGCGACAACACCACCGAGGAGGGGCGCAAGTTTCTCGAAGAGTGCTCGCCGCTGACGCACGTGGCGAATATCAAGAAACCGCTGCTGATCGGCCAAGGGGCGAACGATCCGCGCGTGAAGCAATCCGAAGCCGACCAAATCGTGCAAGCCATGCAGGAGAAGAAGATCCCGGTGACCTACGTCCTCTACCCCGACGAGGGACACGGGTTCGCGCGCCCGGCGAACCGCCTGAGCTTCAACGCCGTGAGCGAAGGGTTCCTGGCCGAGAACCTGGGCGGCCGGTTCCAGGCGATCGGCGATGATTTTGAAGGCTCGACGATCACCGTGTCCGTCGGCGCCGACGACGTGCCGGGGCTCGAAGCGGCGCTCAAGAAGCACGACGAGGCGAAATAGCTCAACGCTTTGTTCGTTTTGGCTTGTCGCCGTGCTTTGATTGCCGTTCCGGGCGGTGCTCTTTCCCTCGTGTCGGTCGGCCGAAGTCGCGCACGAGCTTGAAGTCAAGCTCGCGGCGGTCGATGTCGACCACCGCCACCTTGACGCGCACCCGGTCGCCGAGTCGGTATTGATTGCCGCTGCGCCGACCGTTGAGGCTGTGCGTGGCCTTGTCGTGCTGGTACATGTCGTCGCCCAGCGAGCTGATGTGGATCAGCCCCTCAGCGGGGATTTCGATGCCTTGCGCGAACAAGCCGAACGCCTCGACGCCGGTGATCACGGCGTCCATCTCTTCGCCGATGCGCGTGCTCATGTACGCCAGCAGCTTGAGCTTCACCAATTCCCGCTCAGCACTCTCGGCCCGCCGCTCACGATCGCTGCAATGCTGACCGAGCACGACAAGCTCGGTGTGATCGCTCTTGGGCTTGCGACCCGCGGTGAGCGTGTTCACCAGGCGGTGCACCGTCAGATCGGGATAGCGGCGGATGGGACTGGTAAAGTGGCAGTAACAGTCGCTGGCCAAGGCGTAGTGACCGTCCTCCTCGGGGCTGTATTCGGCCCGCTGGAGGCTGCGAAGCACGGCATAGTTGACCGCGTACTGTTCGGGTTGACCGGCAACGTCGCCAAGCAGCTTCTGCAATTCGAACCGGCTGGTGAGCCCTTCAGTTTCGAAGCCCAGGCCGGTAACGAAGTCGTTGAGCGCCCGGACCTTCATGTCGCTAGGGGCGGCGTGAATGCGGCGGAGGAAAGAGACTTCTTCCTCCTTCAACCGGCCGGCGACCGCTTCGTTCGCCGCGAGCATGAACTCTTCGATGATCTGGTGGCTGACGGTGTTCACGACGCGGTGCGCCCCGGCCACTCGACCTTCCTGATCCAGGTCGATCTTGATCTCCTGCATCGTCAGCTCAAGCGCCCCGCGACGCATCCGTCGGCCGCGAAGCATCATCGCCAGCTCGTGCATCCGACCCAGCAGAGCATGCACCTCGGGAGCGACTTTCGAGTGCCACGCTTCGCGGTCGGCCAGGTATTCGTCGACTTCCTCGTACGTGAAACGGCGGCGGCTGCGGATCACGGCCGAGTGCAGGTCGACGCTCACCCGGGCGCCGTCGGCGGTGAATTCGATCATCGCGGTCTTGGTGTACCGGCGGCGATCGGGCTGCAGGCTGGCCAAGCCATTGGAGATGATCTCGGGGATCATCGGAATCACGCGATCGGGCAGGTACACGCTGGTAGCCCGCTGCCATGCCTCGCGATCGAGCGCGGTGCCCGGACGAACAAAGTGTGAAACGTCGGCAATGTGTACGCCCAACAGCCAGTGGCCGTTTTCCATCCGCACCAGCGAGATGGCGTCGTCGAAGTCGCGGGCGTCTACGGGATCGATGGTGATCACCACCTCGCCGGTCATGTCGGTGCGGCCGGGCGGGATCGACTCGTCGAACTTGTCGGCTTCGAGCCGGGCGGCTTCGAGCGCGTCGGGGGCAAACTCCTCGGGCAGGTCGAATTCGCGGATCACGCTCAGTGTGTCGATGCCCGGCTGGCCGCGCGGGCCGAGTACCTCGGAGATCACCCCTTCGCCTTGCTGTGCGGCGGTCGGGAAGCGGACCATCTCGAACACGACTTTGTCGTCGGCACGGGCACTTTTGGCGCCGGGATCTCCGACGTAGACCGCGTCCTTGAACAGCGTGCCGTCGACCTGCACGTAGGCGTTGCCGCCGGCTTCGAAATAGGTGCCGACGAATTGCCGAGTCTGGCGTTCGAGCACTTCAATGATCGCGCCGCGGGTGCCGGGGAAGCGGCCGTTGCGGCTCGCTGCCTTCAACGGACGCACCAGCACCACGTCGCCGCTGGCGGCGTCGAGCGTGTGTTCGGCCGCGATGTAGATGTCGTGGTCACGACCGTCGGCTGGCTTGGCCGTGGTCGGACGAACGAAGCCGAAGCCCCCCTGCGCTCGGCGAAACGTGCCGGTGACGGTCGGGCCCGAGTGTTTCTTCTTTCCAGCTGTCGGCGATGGGCTATCCGTGCCGCTTGTCGCTTCGGCGGCCGAGGGGAGGCGGACCAGATGCTTCGCCCCCCAGCTCAGCTTTCCATGCTTGATCAGCCGCTTGACCAGCCGCTTAAAGTCGTCGATCTCTTCTGCCGCAATTCCAAGCTTCTTGGCCAGCACGCGCGGCTTGACCGGCCGATACTCCGCCGCGGCCACCACAGCCAGCAGCGACGCTTCCCACGATTCACGATCCATTCGGTTCCTTTGTTCAGACTGCGGGGAACCGATCTTGGCCCCCCCTATGCTTTCATCTTGATCGGTGAGGGGCCGGATCGTCGAGGGGCAAAAGGCATTGCAGCACGAGGTTCTTCCGTGACGAGCAAAATTGCCGACCGGTGTGATTCGTTTTATTTTTGATAGATACCTCAACCTTCGGCGGCCGTGTCGCAACGCATAGCCACAATCGGTGTTGCGCGCTGGCCCAAAAAACACGTTGAAAGTTCGTGCAAAACGAGTGTTTTCGGCAACCATGCGAAAGTAGCGGTAGAACTTTCGCGGTGCGTCTCGATCGCGGTCCGCCGCAGCGGAATGGCAACCTGTGAAGGTATATCGCCCATCGCGAGCGCGAGCCAATTTGTGAGTGAGCGGCACGGCGCTAGCCGCCGGTCAAGAGATTTACAAAGACACCAGCGGCTAGTCTTGCCGCTCAGCATTGCTGACGTACCGGCGGCTAGCGCCTTGCCGCTCACTTGGCACGGTCCATTCGGTCTTGAGCGGTGGTGATGTACTCGATGACGCCTGCAACACGGTGCGTCTCGACGGCACCCTACGCGGCCTGCGCTAGCGCCGGCGCTCGGCCGCTGTAGGCGGCGATGACTTCTGACGCGGGGCCGTACATCCGCACGGTGCCGTGATCCATCCACATCACCTTATCGCACAGCCCTTCCAGGGTGGGCAGGTCGTGACTGGCAAGCACCACCACCCGGGCCGTGCGGATCATCGACTCCATCCGCTCGCGGGCCTTTTGCTGAAAGCCGATGTCGCCGGCGCTGAGGATCTCGTCGATGATCAGGATTTCCGGCTCGATCGACGTGGCAATCGCGAAGCCCAGGCGGACCGTCATGCCGGTCGAATAGTAACGCAGCGGCATCCCCAGCCGGTCGCCCAGCTCGGTGAATTCGGCAATCGCGTCGATTCGCTTGGCAATCGTGCGCGGCGTCTCGCCTTGCAGGTAGCCGCGGTAGGCAATGTTCTCCCAGCCGGTGGCGTCGGGCTCGAAGCCGAGCGTCACGTCGAACAGCGAGCTGATGCGTCCCTGTGTGACGCAGCGGCCGGCGCTCGGCGGGTAAACGCCGGCAATCGTCTTGAGCAGCGTGCTCTTGCCGGCGCCGTTGTGGCCGATGATCCCCAGGCGGTCGCCGTCGCGGACGTCGATGTTCACGTCGCGCAGAGCCTGTACGGCAATCTTGGGGTTCACCTTGCGGCGGAACATGCCGCGCACGACGAACTCCTTGAGCGTCATGCGGCCATGCTGCCGCACCGAGAATGCCACACCGACGTTGTCGAGCAGAATGTGCGCCATGAGATGCAGTGGGTGTTCGCTGTTAGAGATGGAAGATGAGCCGGCGCTCGACGCGCGACAGAATCCAGGCGGCAATCGTTCCGAGGATCATCGTCGCCAGGCCCGCCACGCCCCAGGCGTGCGCCGAAGGGAGTCGAGCGTTGAGAATCGGATCGCGGATCAGATCGAGCGCCGCCGCTAATGGATTCCACCGTACGAGCCAATCGACACCATGCCCTTCGAGCAGCTTGGCTGAGTAAAACACCGGAGTCGTGTAGAACAGCACTTGCAGCCCGACTTGCACCAGGTGCTGCATGTCGGGGAACACCACGTTCACCACGCCCAGGCAGATCGCGACCGACCAGCCCATCATGAACAGCAGTGCCAAGGCGGGCACCAAAGCCCACAGCGTCGCGAGGTTGCTCGGCCCACGGATCGCCCAGACCATCACCAGCAGCACGCACAGCGCCATCAGAAAGTGCAGGCCCATGCCCAACGTGGTCCGCAGCGGATAAATCGCCAGCGGAGCAGGATGCTGGCGGATGTAGTGCTCGCTGGCGTAGAAGCTCTGGCAGCCGTCGCCGGTCACGCCGGAGATGAAGTTCCAAAACGCCAGGCCTGAGAGCACAAAAGGGGCGTAATCGCGCACGTCCTGGCCGAACAACTGGCAGAACACGGAACAGAACACGACCGTCATGATGATCGGGTGCATCAGCGACCAGCCGATGCCGAGCCAACTTCGGCGATAGCGGCGGCGCAGGTCGACCCACACCAGCGACGACCAGAAGTAGCGCTTGTTCCAGATTTCGTTGCAGTACTCGAGCGCGGCGGTCATGGATCGATCGCTCCGCGAAAATGATGATGCCACAAGCACGCCACGGTGGGCGCGTCGGCCAATCGGGGCGGGATTATAGGAACCGACGCCAGGCGCGGCAATTCCAAGATCGAAGGCTAGCCGAAGACCCCAGATTCATAAGTGCGCTCGGTGCCACTGGCTGCTTGCCAGCCAGTGCTTAGAGAGCCGCAACTGCACTGGCTGACGAGCAGCCAGTGGCACCGGAAACTTCTCGACGGCATCTAGCCGGCTCGAACGATTTCTTCGAGCGACGCGTCGAGCGCCTGCTGCCAGTCCGGCGGTTGCAACCCGAAATGCTGCGCAAGCAGCGACTTATCGAGCCGCGAATTGAGCGGCCGCACGGCTGGTGTCGGGTATTCGGACGACGCGATCGGCGTTGCCTCATCGACCACTAGCGCGACGCCTGCCGCGCGGGCCGAAGCGAAGATTTGCTGCGCGAAGGCATGCCAGCTTGTCTCGCCGGCGCAAGCAAGATGGTACGTGCCAGCATGCTCGTTGGCCCAGGCGCTGATGTCGCCGCGTGCTTGAGCAAGCACCTGGGCGGTGACGTCGGCAATCACGCGCGCCGAAGTCGGCGCGCCGATCTGATCGCTGACGACCCGCAGTTGCTTGCGTTCGGCGCCGAGGCGCAACATGGTTTTGACGAAATTCTTACCATGAACGCCGTACACCCAGGAGGTGCGAAAGATTAGGTGCCGCGCTCCGGTGCGGCGGATCGCCTCTTCGCCGGCCAGCTTTGTGCGGCCGTAGGCATTGAGCGGCCCGGTGCGATCGTCTTCGCGCCACGGTCGAGTGCCGCTGCCGTCGAACACGTAGTCGGTCGAGTAATGCACGAGCAGTGCATCGCATGCGGCGGCGCATTCGGCCAGCACTCGCGGTAATTCGGCATTCAATCGTTCGGCCGCGGCGGTTTCGCTTTCGGCCTGATCGACGGCCGTGTAAGCGGCGGGATTCACAATCACCTGCGGCCGCAACCGCATCACCAGCTCGCGGACCGCCTCGAAATCGGCGAGGTGGAGAGCTGTGCTTCCGCTGAGCGCCGGCGAGTTGCTCGGCGTGCGCACGGTGGCGTGCAACGTGCCGAGCGCTGCCAGGCTGTGCAGCAGCTCGCGCCCGACCTGTCCTGCGGCGCCGGTGAGCAAGATCGTTGTCATCGTTTTTCTTTAACCGATTGTCACCACACGCCGCCCGATTTGCGCGCGGCGCACGGTAGTTTCATGGCTGCACTCGGCTGATATCGCACGACGGTGCCCCTATCTTAGCTACAACCGATTTTGCTATCACGCTGGCGGCTTGCAATCGAACCCGTCATGGCATCGCGAGGTGAATCCCAAGTGGTGGTGATACGGCAGACGGACCGATAAACCTCAGGGCGAGGCATCGTCGGACTGCGGCGGAAATGGAGTTTCCGGCGTCCGACATTCGTGCAAGGCGGTCTCGACAAGCTACTGGAGGGCGAGCGTCGTGAGGCAAGACATCAACGTCTTGGCGTTGGTCAAGGGCGAAGAGCGGTACGTCTTCCTGTACGACGACGCCAGTCGCAGCGAGACGCTGCGCGTGCTCGGCCGCTTCGCTTCGAACCCCGAGCTGAGCTTTAGCTGGTACGACGCCGCGGTGCTCAGCCAGAAGATTCGCCAAGAGGCGCCGAAGCCCGCCGAAGAAATGCCACGGCGCTTCAACCTGCCGCTGCCGACCGACACCGAAGACAGCTTCTAAGCACTGCTTGGCAGCGGTGAGCAACTAGCACTTATCAATTAGCTGGCGGCTCGATGCTCACTGCTAATCGCTAATTGCCTCCATGCAGCAAGCCATCTCGCGGTTCTTGCAGTACTTGCAAGTCGAGCGCAACGCCTCGCCGCTGACGATCAAAAGCTATCGCGAGGACCTGACGTCGCTATCGGCGTGGTTCGAGGAAGCCCGCGGCGAAGCCCCCGAGGCCGAACGGCTCACGACGCTCGACTTGCGCGGCTACGTGAGCAGCCTGCACCAAACCGGTCTGGCCAAGAGCACCATCGCTCGCCGCCTGGCATCGATGCGCAGTTTCTTTCGCTTCGGCCAGCGCGAAGGTTGGTCGAAGACCAACCCGGCCAAGCCGCTGCGCAATCCGCGAAAAAGCCGCTCGCTGCCGCACTTCCTTTCGACCGACGAGATTCGCAAGCTGCTGGCGGCGCCGCCAGCCGAGTCGGCGCAAGGGCTGCGCGATCGCGCGATTCTTGAGACCATGTACTCGGCCGGGCTGCGTGTCAGCGAACTCGTAGGAATCAACGACAGCGATCTCGATCTGCACGCCGGCGTGTTGCGCGTGCGCGGCAAGGGGCGCCGCGAACGGTTGGCGCCGATCGGTTCGTTCGCCGGCCGCGCCGTGCGGCGGTGGCTCGATCGGCGGCAGGCAATTGCCGATCGCGATGGAGAGATGCCGGTGTTCGTGAACCGATTCGGCCGACGGCTGACGACGCGCAGCGTGGCACGGATGCTGGAAAAGCATCTCCGCGCCACGGGACTCGATCTCCGCACCACGCCGCACACGCTGCGGCACAGCTTTGCGACGCATCTGCTCGACCGCGGCGCCGATATCCGCAGCGTCCAAGAATTGCTGGGACACAAGAGCCTGATCACCACGCAGATTTACACGCACGTGAGCACGGCGAACCTGCGCGCGGTGTACGAGAAGGCGCACCCGCGGGCGAAGTGAGGCGACAGGCTACGGACTACTGGCTTCAGCAGCAACCCTGTAGCCCGAGGCCTGTAGCCTGATGCCCGCGCATCACGCCAGGCCGTGCTTCACCGCCCACACGGCTGCCTGTGTCCGGTCGGCGACGTGCATCTTGCGGAGCAGGTGTTGCACGTGCTCCTTGACCGTTTCGACGCTGATCGACAGCGACTGGCCGATTTCCTTGTTGCTCAGTCCCAGTGCCAGATGGCGCAGCACCTGGGTTTCGCGCTGCGTCAGGGCCACTTCGCCGTCGGGTTCGACGTGCCGGGTGGCCATGGTACCAGCCACGCGGCGCATCTCGCCGAACTCGCTGGGAGCGTCACCGGCGGCTACGGCGCGGATCGCCCCGACAATGCGGTCGCGACTCGATCCCTTGAGCAGGTAATCGCTCGCCCCGAGCGTATGGGCGCGGGCAACGTACGTGGGGTTGTCGTAGGTCGAGAGCATTACCACCCGCATGTCGGGCATTTCGCGGTGGATCTCTTCCAGCACGGATAGCCCGTCACCTTCGCGAAGCCGGATATCCAGCAGAACCACGTCAGGCCGATGCTCGCGTGTCTTGGCCACCGCCTCAGCGGGGGTCGCTGCCTCGGCCACCACCTCGATCTCCGTTTCTTTCAGCAAGCTCGCGATTCCCGAGCGCACCACCTGATGGTCGTCGACCACCACCAAACGAATGGCCATCACTTTCTCCAAAAATAGGTGTTTGCCTTGGAGCGGCTGTTCTGGGCGTCGTCGCTTGAGTAATCGTAACGGCTACCCCATCCGGGGCAACACCCCGGCTCGCGGCCCTCCGCGCCCCTAGGCAATCCTAACATACGGACCGTCGGCGTAAGTCGTTGCGTTGACGCAACCGGCGGCGTGACGTAGATACCTTCGACAAACTGTCGGGCCATTGGGTCTCCCGGCTCTCGGCGCACCGCCACCTTGCGGCGTCGGGGCTGGGGGCGATGAGCCGTGCGGCAGCGCGCGAGGGTTCTAATGAAGCGTGTATCCCTGTTGCTCGTCGACGACGATCGGCACATTCTCGAATCGATGGCCGACTGGCTGCGCGAACAAGGCTGCACCGTCGAGACGGCCGACAGCTACGCCACGGCCGAGGCGGCCCTGAAGCGACGGCGGTTCGAGTTGGTGCTGTGCGATATCCAGCTTGGCGATGGCAGCGGGTTCGACCTGCTGCCCTGGTGTCGCGAGCATTGCCCCGACACCAGCGTGATCCTGGTCACGGGTTACGGCACCGTCGAGACGGCCATCGAGGCGATCCGCGCCGGCGCCTTCGACCTGCTCACCAAGCCGTTGATCGACGAAGAGCTGGAAATGGCGATCGAGCGGGTGCTCAGCACCCAGCGCATGGTCGAGGAGAACAAGAACCTCAAGGCACAACTCGACAAGCAATTCGGCATGGACAACGTGATCGGACACGATGGCCGGATGCGCAAAGTGTTCGACATGATCGACAGCATTGCCGACACGCGGGCCACGGTGCTGATCACCGGCGAAAGCGGCACCGGCAAGTCGCTGATCGCCCGGGCGATCCATCGGCGCAGCAGCCGGCGCGACGGGCCGTTCGTCGAGGTGGCCTGCGGCGCATTGCCCGAAACACTGCTGGAAAGCGAGCTGTTCGGCCACGTCGCCGGCGCGTTCACCGGCGCGGTTGTCGACAAGATGGGAAAATTCAAGCAGGCCGACGGCGGCACGATCTTCCTCGATGAGATCGGCACCGCGACGCCCGCCCTGCAAGTCAAGCTGCTGCGAATCCTCCAGGAGTTCGAGTTCGAGCAGGTCGGCGGCACCAAGACGTTCAAGGTCGACGCCCGGCCGATCCTGGCCACGAACGAGAACCTGGAGACGCTGGTGGCCGAGGGTCGCTTCCGCCAGGATTTGTATTACCGGGTGAACGTGATCAACATCGAGCTGCCGCCGCTACGCGATCGCATCTCCGACATTCCGCTGCTGGCCCAGCACTTCCTCGAGCGCATTTGCGAAGACTCGGGTAAGCGGGTGCATGGCTTTCGTGACGATGCGCTCTCGGCTCTGCAACGCCATCGCTGGCCGGGCAACGTGCGCGAGCTGCAAAACGTGATCGAACGCGCCGTGCTGCTGGGCAAATCGGACCAGGTACACGTCGACGATCTGCCGGTGAGCGTGATCCACGCCCTGCCGGTGACGGTCGACGCCGTTGGCCAGCGCAAGCTCAAGGAGGCGCTGGCGGCCCCCGAGCGGCAGATTCTATTGCAAGTGCTCGAAGAGCACGGCTGGAATCGCCATGCGACCGCCGCCGCCTTGGGCATCAACCGCACGACGCTCTACAAGAAGATGAAGCGCCTGGGACTCGAAGCCCGGCGCTATGCGTCGATGTAGACGTCGCGGCGACCGAGCCGCCCCGTCAAGCCGTCGCACAATCCGGCGAGCATCGCGCGCAGATTCTTTCCGCGCGGCGGCATGAATAGCGAGAAGAGCAGCAGCTTCGCCGCCAATCGTGGCAGGTCGTTGAGCAACCACGTGCGCGAAACATACGGCAAGCGATACAGGTACACACGGTTGCGTGTCATGTAATACAGCCGCTGCGGCGAATGGATCGCCTGGCGACGCAGACCGGCGAACATCGTAACGCTCCGGGCGCCGATCGCGTGGTACATGCGGGCCGCAAAGACGCCATAGCATCGCAATCCTTGCGCCGCCGCCCGGTAGCACCACTCGACATCGATGTTGTCGATGAACAAGTCTTCGCGCATCACGCCGACACGCTCGAATACCGGCATCGCGATCAGACTGCCGGAGGCGATCAAGAACGTGGCTGCCGTCACCGGCGAATCGCGATTTCCCCGCGGACCGTCGATCCGCCGAATCCCTCCCCAACCGATCTGCTGAAAGGCCCATGCTCGTCCGCTGCGACGATCGGCGAACTGGGGTCCAACGGCCGCCACCGGCTCGCCGCGAGCCAACAGCTCGGCTTCCTGCCGCAACAATCGCTCGACCATGTCGGGGGCCGGCTCGCTGTCCTGGTCGAGCAGCAGCACGTGGCTCGAGCCGCTGTCGCGTGCCAAAGCGATGCCCACGTTCTGAGCCGCCGCCAGGCCGGTGTTGCACGGTTGCTGCACGTATTGCGCGCCGTACTCGCGACACACTGCCGCCAGCCATGCCGCGCGTGAAGCGTTATCGACGACAGCGACGCGCGCCACTTGAGTCCGGATCGAGGCCAGCAGCGCTTCGAGCAACGCTTGCTCGGGCTGATACGTGACGACGACGGCGCAAACGGCTGCGCTCGACCGAGCGATGTCGGGCGGTGAAGCCGCCGCTAGACCGGCCATCGCCCAGTGCCGTCGAAAATGCATCCGTGCTGCTCGAGATTCGCCCCGACGCGAAGCCGAATAAGGAGTCGGATCATACCGGCGTGGCTGTCGCGACCCAAGACCGGTTCCGGCACTGCTGGCAACGCTTCCGGCCGCGAATCACGCAAATCCCTCGCGGATTCGATCGATCCATTGCGGACAGGCTTCGCGCGGATCTCCTTTTTCTTCGTATTCCAGCACGATGTAACCTCGGTAGCCGGCGTCGCGCATGATCGTCGCCAGCCGCTTCAGATCGGCCGGTTCGGCCTTGCCCGAGGTCGGCTTCATCATCACCTTCACTTGTACGTTGAGTGCGTAGGGGGCGATGCGTGCGAGATCGTCGTACGGGGTATCACTATGGAAGTTGCCGGTGTCGAGGTTCACGCCAAACCACGGGCTCTGCACGTCGCGCACGAGCTTCAGCATGCCGTCGACTTCGCTCGTCAGTCCGCCGTGATTTTCCAAGGCCAGGAACACGCCACGTTTGCCGGCGTAATCGCACGCTTCCTGAATGCCGTCGACCGCCAGCTTGTAGCCCTCGGCCGGCTCCTGCTTCTTCTGCACCTTGCCCGAGAAGATGCGGATCACCGGCGCGGCCATCTTCTGAGCGTAGTCAATCCACTGTTTGGTGTACGCGAGCTGCTCGTCGCGCTGCGGTCCCGGGGGAAGGCAGAACTCGTTGCGCGTCGAGGTGCCGGAAATATCGAGCCCCAGCGTGAACGCCAAATGCTTGACATGGTTCAGGTACTCGTCGCTCGGCGGATCGGGGAAGTAGTAGCTCGTCAGCTCGGTTGCGTCGAGCTGCATCTTCGCGCAGTCGCGGATGAAATCGTCGAGCGTCAGCTCGGGAGTTCCGCCGGATTTGCTGGTGAGCAGCTCGCGGTAACTGTAGGCGGCCAGGCTGAACTTGAACTTCGGCTTGTCGATGCGCGCGATCGCTTCGATCGCCTGGGCCGACGAGCCGCCGGCACCCAAGGCAATGCCACCGGCCGCAGCAGCGAGCCCCGACAATGCCTGACGACGAGAGATGCGAGCGGTCATAGCGGGTGGCCTCCGGGGATCGATGAGTTCGACGCCATTGTGCGCACGCTGAACCCACGAAACAAGCGCACCACCAGGTCCTTCTCCCTTCGGCAGAAGGTGGTCGAAGGCCGGATGAGGGAAGCCCAACCGGTGCGTCTCGCCTACGGAGAGACTGCGGCTTCCGGGTGCCGCGCGGTCCATGTGGTCCACAACGTCCGAAGTTGGTCGGGCTCGATGAACGCGATCGTGGCAATGATCATCACCACGCCATAGCTGACCAGCCCAGTCACCAGGGCGAGCAGCACCCACATCACGACGCCCCAACCCAGCAGCAGCGGACGCGCCCAGCGGTTCCAGACGAGCACGGGGAACAGCAGTTCGTAGGCAATCTCGGCATGCGTCCAGAAATTGACCACGTACGGATGCGAGATCAGGAATCCGAAATCGACCAGCCGCGCGGGCGAGTTCGTGATCAGCCACCACATCGCGGTGCCGTTCCACCACACGTTGCCATAAAACTTCGCCAGCGCCATCATCACGAACACAATCGCCAGGTGCACCTGGATGAGCCGCACACAGATGGTAGCGGCACTGCTCGCCGGCGCGCGGGCGTCAAGCTCCTCGGCCGGCAGCTTGCGGCGGTGCAGCCAGCGATCGACCGAGAGATACGCCCCGGTGGGACCAAAGCACAGGTAGAACAACAAGAACGCCAGCATCGGCTCCGACTGCGACGAGATGAGCGGCACGCGGTGCAAGTACGAAAGGAACACGATCAACGCCGCGACCGACGTCACGCGGCTTAGAAAGCCGACCGTGAACAGCAGCATCACCGCCAGACTTGCCACGTGGGCGGCCCACAATGCGCTGTCGTCGCCGGCGTAGTCGAAGTACGAGAACCGCCACACCGGGCCCAGCTCGTATTGCAGGTCACGCTGGTTCACCAACTGTTTAACGACATCGAGCGGCAGCAGCCCGGTCGCTCCCAGCAAACGGTCGAGATCGAATGTGAACGTCGCGATCGTGATGGTCGCCAGCCCACCGACCAAGAGCCTCAACACGCTCAGCGTGAGCGGATCGCTGGGGGCGAACCAGAAACGGTTCCAGCCGGCTCCGAAATGATTCGCAAGTTCCGAGAAGTAGCTACGCATTGGAGTTGCTGGTTCCTACCGCCCTCTGCCTACTGCCCGCTGCCGTCTACTACTTCCCAGCCGCGGGGGCGCTTTCCGACGCGGCCTCGGCCTTCAACAGTTCCACCTGGCCGTCGGACACCAGGATTTTCGCTTCATACGCGGTGCGTACCTGGTCGCCCGTGGCCTGGAACGGCAAGTTAGGCAGTTGCCGCCAGCGGCAATAAATGGTGCCGCCGGTGGCCCCGGTCTCGCGCACCAGCCGCGAGGCGACGGCGTACGGCAACAGCCCTTCGAGTGTCGGATTGCCGATCGGCAACAATGCCTGGCGAGCGAGACCCTGGTAGCGGCGCAGGCGCTGGCGCGACACGATGTCGGACATGGGAATCGTTTCGGTCCGCTTCGTGCCATCGGGCAGCGTAAGCGCAACGTCGATCCACGCCTGGCTGTCGCCGGCGACCAGCGTGCTGGGACCGTCGGTCAGCGTGAACGCGTACGACAGGTCCATCATCAATGTTTCGAGATAGGCGCGCACGCCCAAGCGATTGCGCAACGCCGTCTCGAGCATCGAGGCCGATTCGTTGCTCGTCACGCCGACAATCACGGCAAACAAGTGCAGGAAGATCAGGAAGCTGACCGCGGTCTGCACGGCGGGCGAGAGCGTTGAGTTGCGCGCGACGGGCGCCTGCGGCGGACTGGCGGGAGGTTGCATCATGCGCTCAAAATGAAGCCCAGGGATGGCCGGCTGCGGTGGCCATCTTGGCGCAACGTCGCAGCCGGCCATCCCTGGGCTTGGCAAGTTTAACACCGAAAACGCATCGCCGCCGGAACGACAAGCAAATTCTCGCCGCGGCCCGCCGCTTCGCGCACCGTTACTTTCCGCGCAACAGGTATGCCAGGATGTCGCGCAGCTCTTCGGGCTTGCGGACAATTCCCTGCGGCATGGGGGACAGGCTCTGCAAGGCCCGCTCTTCAATGTCGCTCTTGGCGATCGACACCCGCTTGGTGTCGGGCAACAGCAGTTCGATCTTTTCCGCAGTTTCCGCAACTAACAGCCCGAGCACCGTCTTGCCGTCGCTCGTGACAACCTGCGTGGCACGAAACAGCGGTGAAATCTGCTTGTTCGGGACGAGAATCGATTCGACGAGGTAGGGCACCGTGAACCGCAACCGCGCCTCGGCCAGGCTTGGTCCTCCGCCGCTCTGCTCATCGGCCGACAGTGCATGGCACTTCGCGCAGCCGACTGATTCGAACAGTCGCCTTCCCTCGGTAGCGTTGCCGGCCGCCGCCGCCTGTTTCCAATCGATCGCAAAGAACTCCGGCGGGATCGTGTACTGCCCGCTGGCGGCACCGGCCAGCCGCTCCGCCAACGACGGCCCCGAGATTTTTTCCGGCAGCACCACCGCCACTGCCGACAAGGTGCGGTAGTTGATGTACAACTGGCTCGTGCCGACCACGTTCCGCACGCGGAGCAGAATATCGTTCGAGCCGGGTTGCAGCTCGAGCACCACGGTGTCTTGCAGCGGCAACGCCCCCCGGGTCACGTCGATTTTCCACACCAGACGGCCGTTGTGCCACGCTTCGATGCCGTCGTCGCTGCCGAGCATCAGGTGCGCTCGCTGCCGCGTGCCGCTCTCCAGGCGGAAGTAGGCGTAGCAGCTCGAACGGTCGACGTTGCCATAGAGCGTGTGGAAATCGAATTGCCGTTTGACCTTGGTTTCGGTCCACTCGATCGAGCGCCCCGCTTCGACATACTTGGCCGCCAGGTCGACCGCACCGGTTTCCGGTTCGTGAATACGACCGAAGCCGTCACCTTCGTCGGCAAACGGCCCGGCCAGCCACGCCTTGCTGATGCCGCTGAGCTTGGCGAACCCCAGCCGCCGCTCTTCATTGGCCGCGATCACTCGTTCGACCGTCGGCTCGCTGCGTGTGTCGGACAGCAGCGATAAAAAGTGGACCGCTTGCAGCCGCACCTGCTCATCGGCATCCGACGCGGCGCCCATCAACAGCGCGAAGAGCGCCTCCTGCTCGTCGGTATGCTTCGCCTGTTTCCAGTGATCGGCGATCGTGTAGTGGCCGATCGGACCCAGCTTGCGCAGGTCGACTGTCTCGTCGGCGAATTGGATCGTAAAGGCCGCTTCATTTTGCAGCTTGTCGAGCTTCCGGTCGCCGGTGATCTCAGCGGTCGCGGGAGGAATGGTCAGGCGAAAGCCGGCGGCAAGCACGCCTCCGAGCCGCTCGCGCGGCTCTTCCGAAGCCAGCATCGAACGCAGTAGATCGAGCGACCCTTGCGCCGCGAGCCGCAAGGTGGCGAGCTGCCGCACCACGGTGTCGCGCGAAGTGGCTGCGGCGATTTCGAGCTTCGGCGGCGCGGCATCGGGATCGATCGGATCGTCGAAATGGTCGACCAGGTAATCGGCCGTCGACACCGGATCGTCGGCGCTTGTTTTTGTCGTGATGCCGAACACCTCGGCCTCGTAGTTCGTCAGGTGCTGATGGGCGACGGTCGCGGCATCGCCGTGCCGTCGGCGGCCTTCTTCGAGGAAATCGCCGCCACGGCGCAGCAGCTCGACATGGGCCGCGTAGCGACGGTGCCACGACGGATTGTCCAGCTCGTCCCACAGCTTGTCGGGACCGACGGCGGTGGCCTCGTAGGCATCGAACGGCGCTTCGGGCGGATCGTCCTTGCGCGTGATCATCACCACGTCACTCTTGTAGACCGGCGAACCTTCGTTCTGCGCCATGTAGCAGACCGTGACGAAGATGCGCCCGCCGCGGCCGACGCACACTCCCACGGGACGCGCCAAATCGCGACCGTCGAGCAGATGGAACTCATCGGCCTTGAACGACGCACCGTTGGGACGCAGCGGATAGCGCGTCACGCTTTTGATGCACCAGCGCGCGACCAGCAGGTTGTGACGGTACTTCTCGGGCAGGAACGTCTCGTCGTAGTAGTCCTGACCGACCGGGACATAGCGGCCCAGCTTGTCATTCAGCGAATCGATCAGGTCGGCGCGCTCGGGCGTTTTGCTCAGCAGCCAGCCACGCGGCCAACTGTAGTAGGCGTGCGGCACGATGTGCAGCAGCCGGCCGGGAACGTATTGGGCCGGTATCGACTCGTGATCGTTGTCGTTGGTGAACAGGTTCCAATCGTGATCGAACACCAGGCCGCAGCTATTGCGGGTGCCGCGGGTGATGACCTCGAAACCCGTGCCGTCGGGCTTGCACTTGAACACGCCGCCGACGCCGTTGTACGGCGTGCGCACCCAGCGCCGGCCATTCACGTCGATGGTCTGCTCGGCCGCGGGCGGAGCACCATCACGGGGCACGCTGAAAAACGACCAGTGCATCCAATGATCGGGGCGATTGAAGTCGCCGTACGACACCACCGGGTCGCCCATCGAGAAATACAAGTCCCCCTCGGGTCCCCAGGCTAAGCCGTGGAAGCATTGATGCACGTGCGCCATCGGCACGCCCCAGATCAGCTTGCGTGGCACAATGCCGCTGCGCTTCGTCACCGCGCCGGGCAGGACGTACAGCGCCGGCACGGTGATCACGTACACGTCGTTGCCGCGGATGGCGAGATCGTAGACCCAAGTATCCTTGGGGAAGCGGTACAGTTCGTGCCGTGCCGCGTAACCACCGCCGGGTTTTGGTTCATAAACGAACAGCGCCTCGCGACCACCGACGAACAGCCGCCCCAGCGTGTCGGTGCGCATCGACAGGAACGATTCGTCGGGCGAGGTGTCGATCGGCACGAGCTTCAGCTCGCCGTCGACCAGCGCGTAAGGGGCAGCGGCGTCATCGGCGCGTGCAGCGCCGCCCAGGGCGACCACGCCCAACACGATCCAGCAAACGGCACGTCGCATCATCGGCATGACTCTCGCGAACGGAATAATCTATCGAGAATAATGCCGGCACCGTGGCCGAGCAAACCTTTACCTATTCTTCGCTGCATACCTACAATCGGTGAACGAGGAAAATAAGATGTTCGTCCACCGTCAGCGTTTGCCGCACCTGCTCTCGCCCGATTGCTACTGGTCCGAGGAGCATTACGCGCGCGAACTAATGCACGTGCTCCGTCCAAGCTGGCACCTGGTGGCAACGCAGGCCGATCTGGCACGCCCCGGGCAATTCGTGACGACCGAACTGCTCGGCGAGCCGATCCAGGTACGCAACATCGACGGGCAGATTCACGCGTTCTCGAACGTTTGCGTGCACCGCCACTGTTTGCTGACAAGCCAGGCCCGCGGTTGCAGCGAGAAAATTCGCTGCCAGTATCACGGCTGGGAGTACGACCGCACCGGCCGCACGGCCCACATTCCCGAGCCGAAAAGCTTCGTGCCCTTCCAGCGCGAGGTCGATCGGCTGGCGAAATTCCGCGTGGCGACCTGCGGCCAGTTGGTGTTCGTGTCGCTGGCCGACGACGGGCCGAGCCTCGCAGAGCAATTCGGCGAACCGTACGCGCTGATGGCCGAGGCGTTCGGCGACCGTTGGCGGCAAACCTGGTCGTGGTCGCCCGAGTTCGCCTGCAATTGGAAGATCCCGATCGAGAACAGCCTCGAAGGCTACCACATCCCGGCGGTACACCCGAAAACATTCAAGGTGGCGCCGACCAGCGAGCGGACCGTCCACGTGCTGCGCGAGAACTACACCTCGTTCCAGACGCATTACGTGCCGTTCTCGCGCGTCGAGTCGGTGCTGCATCGGTTCGAGGACATCGTGGTGCGCATCGTCGGCGTCAAGCGCAGCGATCCGTACTATTCGCACTACCATTTCTTCCCGGGGCTGATGGTGGCGAAGATGGACATGGCCAACTTCAGCTACAGCGTCACGCCGACTGGTCCGAAAACCTGCCGCGGCGAGTTGCGGTTGTTTGAATACCACGGCGATCGGCCGGGGCTGCTGGCCCGCGCGGTGCTGCGGGCCTGGGCACCTTTGCAGCGCGAACTGACTAAGATGGTCGTGCAGGAAGACCTGTCGATTTACGAGCCGGTGCAACGCGGCATGGAGGCCAGCCACACGCCCGGCGTACTCGGCGCCATTGAGGAGCGCATCCACGCCTTTCAGCAGTACCTTTGCAGGGCGTGCGATATTGAGGCCTCGCCTGAATCGCCGGCTGCCGCCGAGGCGTACTAATCTGGTCAACGCGGCATCGCCCGGCCTACAATCGTGGAATGACGCTTGCCGGTGCGCTGTCGATCGTCGTCCTGTTTTCCGCCGCGGATGGCGTCGACCGTTCGCCTGTCGACCTGGCGGTGACGAGCGACGACCGCTGGGCGGTCACGGCGAATGAAACCGCTGATACCGTCTCATTGGTGGACCTGGTGGCAGGGCGCGTTGTCGACGAGCTGCCGTGCGGCCGCCGCCCCAGTGCGGTGGCGATCTCGGCCGATGATCGCCTGGTGTTGGCAGCCGGCGCCTACTCGGGCGACCTGACCCTGTATGCGTTAGCCGACGGAAAGCTGCGCGAAACGGCGCGCCTCGCCGTAGGGGCTGAGCCGCGGGGG
>DATAXP010000009.1:0-81917 GCA_036272935.1 Pirellulales bacterium
GGTGGGTCATTGCTGATCTCCTTGAAATGAGTTCTGAACAAACACAAATTCTAGGAAACCAAGCCTGACCCACCCCTTCTCGACCAGCACATCGCGGCGCCTCCGCCGCTAGCATTTACAGAACAACTGGGGCGGTATCTCTGAAGCGATACATTCTGGGTATATCGGAACGTGTTTTCCCATTCCTTGGGACCGAGTTGAACGGGACATTGTTCCCGATTAACGACTAGATTCTCGAAACACTGCATTGCTGAATCCTTGGCCCGAGGTGTTCGCTTCGGCTGAGGTAGGAGCACATCAACCCTAAGCGATCCACTCAGGCCCACTCGTAGCGATCAGCTTAGCTCATTTGCCCTGTCCTTGTACGGCGAGAATCCTACCTCGGGCATATCGTGGCCCAAGGAAATAGACGAACACAACTCGTTTGCGATCAGTCGCAATATGGAAAGTGACAAACGCTTTGTCAAAGAACACGCCATCGACTTCAGAATCGTCGCCAAGATTGCATGCGGTATCGCTCTCGGCAATCGGTTCGCCTCGCTTGAGAATCCAACTCCGTTTGACGCTCCCCTGGTTCATGGCTCTTTCCCAATCGGCGTCGGTGTATTCAGAAACGAAACAGGTGTTCGGCGGTTGCCCATTCTTGGCATCGTGCCGAGTTGCCGCCTCACGAACGATTTCAACCTCGTGAAAGATCAACTCGTAAAGCCAGTCTGACTGCCAACCCATTACGGCGTTCCTCGGCAACTGTATACGATTCGCCGTTCACTCTTTCCCCAGCACCAAGTCCACGACCCAGCAGCCACGAACGGGTGGTCCCTCACTGCGGCAGTGGCTCAGGATGTCCTGGTTGTCGCATCCTTTGGCGGCCCAGGTGCCGCGACGAATGGCGAAGTTGCAGCCGAGCGTCAGGTTCATGTCGTCGAGGCCGCCGCCCGCGGTGCCGACCGCGACGCTCCCCGCCTGCACGGTGTTGGCACTATTGAGCCCCTTGTTCCAGTGGAACTCGAAGATCGGCGCGATGCCGGTGCGGTTGCCATACTCGTCGCGCCGTTGGCGAATCCAGTAGCCGCAGCCAATGTCGGTGTACATCAGGTTCTGATCGCGAACGCGGTCAAGTGTCGTGAGGTTTCCCAATGCGTCGACCATTTGCACCCGTGCGCCGTGCGAATCGATGTCGATCTGGGAGAAACCTTGCAGGAAAAAGCGATCGCTGGGCGTGTAGAGAAAGCCGAGGAACGGCAGAAAGTGAACCGCTCGCTGGTCGACTTTCACCAGCAGGTTGCCACTCGGATCGTAAACGTTCGTGTTGGCTCCGGTGGGCAGTTGCAGGGCCAGCCCGCTCGACAAGGCAAAGCGGTTTTGATTCTGGATCAGCAGTGTTTTGAGGGTGGTGACCATGTTGCCGAACTGCGTCTGGCCGGTGGCGGTCGACCCGTCGGTGATGATGTTATTGCCAATACTCGAGGCCATCGGCATGCGCAGCTCGAACGAGGCCCAGCGATCGAAGAACGTCTTCTCGAAGCCGGGCGAGTAGCGATTGACGTTGGTGCCGCCCGGCGTGAGCGGCACGCCATTGAAGTAACTGTAGCCCAGGTACACGCGATCGCGCGGCATCGGGCTGGTGTTCTCGGCGATCTTCGTGCGGCCCACCTCGGCGCCCGGGGGTGGGCACATAAATCGTGCCCCCTTGCAGCACGTTGTACGTGTAGCTGAGATTGTACGGGTCGCCGTTGGTCACGGTGTTCGACGAGCTGGCCGTCGTCGTGCGGCTATTGGTGAAGGTTGTCGAGATGCGCGAGGCGTCGCCGGAGACGAATATCGACGATGGACCGTAAAGCGAGCGCACATGCTCGGTTTCGGTCGCACTTTGGGCAAGCGCAAAATGAGCGGCCGAGTTCGCCGCTTGAATCTGTGCCTGAATTTGCGCTGAGCTAACTGTTCCGAAGTCGGAGGTCGAAAACGTCACGGGCGATGTGAGGCCATGAGTCGCCACGGGATACCCGTAGCCGCCATTGCTGGTGTTGTCGGCGCCGTTGAAGGTCATCGGTGAGAAATAGGCGGCCGCCGCCGCTACCACTGTCGCCAAAGAAGTCGCCGATCATGAACGGCGCCGAAGCGAGCGGACCACGTGCGGCGCCGGTGGTACTGGCTAGCGAGTTTTGGTTGGGCCGCTCGGCTTGCTGTTGCTGTTGATCGAAGACATTCGATCGCTGCGGCACGTTTTCATCCGGGCGTCCAGCAGGCTGCGGCTGCTCGGCGGCCGGCGGCGCGACCTGCTCGGCGCCGGGCGACGGCACGCAGGGATACCGGCACTGGCAGCGCAACGGAACTCGTCCGCAACGGGCACGCACCGCGGTCGATGTCGCCGGTACGCTGCGAGGCAACTCCGTGCTGCCACCCGAACGCGGGACCGCTTTGCGAGCGCGCGACGTTAAAGCTCCCGCAAACTACCGACAGCGCCAATCCCAAGACCAACGCTGCGATGCATTCCATTGCCTCGCGACAGACGGTGCCCAAGTCGCGGCGAGACTGCAGGCCGCGCCTCCTAGGGTCTGTCGTCTGCCCTCAAGGTTGGCATTGACGGTATTTGCGGACTTTCTGGGATAACCGTCAAAACCGCCGCATTCGTTACCACCGACTCGGTCGGCTGGCCTCGTTCAGACGATCTCATACTGGAACGAGCCGTCTTGTCCCACGCCAATGTTCACGCGCTCGATCGGCTTGCCCTCGGCCATGCGCCCCAGGAACTCGCGCGAGATTTCCGGCAGCAGCGTGCCGGTGAGGATGTGATCGACGTTGCGCGCACCGCTTTCGACTTCTTTGCAGCGGCTGTGTACGGCCGCCACCACGTCGTCGGAGTATGAGAACGCAGCGCGATGATTCTCGCGCAGCCGATTGCCGATCCGCCCGAGCTGCAACCGGATGATCGAGCGCATCACTTCGTCGGCCAGCGGATAGTACGGCACCACGGTCATGCGTCCCAAAAACGCCGGCTTGAACACCTTCAGCAGGTCGGGTCGAATCGCCTCAGCCAGGGCGGCCGGCTCGGGGCGCGTTTCGGGATCGGCGCACAACTTCATGAACGTGTCGGTGCCAGCGTTGCTCGTGAGCAGGATAATCGTGTTCTTGAAGTCGATCTCGCGCCCTTCGCCGTCTTCGAGCATCCCCTTGTCGAACACCTGGTAGAACAACTCCATCACGTCGTTGTGTGCCTTCTCGATCTCGTCGAGCAGCACCACCGAGTACGGCTTGCGGCGCACCGCCTCGGTGAGCACGCCTCCTTCGCCGTAGCCGACGTATCCGGGCGGCGAGCCCTTGAGGCTCGACACCGTGTGCGCCTCTTGGTACTCCGACATGTTGATCGTGACCATGTTCCGTTCGCCGCCGTAGAGAATGTCGGCCAGAGTGAGCGCGGTTTCGGTCTTGCCCACGCCGCTAGGGCCGACCATCAGGAACACGCCGACCGGTCGGCGCGGGTCGACGAGCCCGGCCCGAGCGGTGCGGATGCGCTGAGCGATCGCTTCCAAGGCGTGCGACTGGCCGATGATCCGCTCTTCCATCTTCTCTTTGAGCGAGAGCACGGTGTTGATCTCGTCGGTAAGCATCTTGCCGACCGGAATGCCGGTCCAAGCGCTCACGACCGCCGCCACGGTCTGCGCGTCGACGCACGGCTGCATCAGCGGCTCCTCGCCTTGCAGTTGCTTGAGCTGGCCAGTAAGCCCTTCCAGTTCGCCTTGTAGCCGCTGCACTTCCGCCTCAGACAACGGCGGAGACGCCGGCTCGGCGGGCTTCCCTTGGCTCTTCGCGGCGGCATCCGACTTCGCGTCCGACTTCTTCCCATCTTTCGGCGGCGCGACCTGGGCCTCGAGCTTCTGGCGAATCTCCTTGATCTTGCCGATCAGCTCCGATTCTTTCTTCCAGCGCTCTTGCAGCTCGCCAAGCCGCTTCTCGGTGGCGGCCTTGTCGGTCTTTAGCTCGTTGATCCTCGATCCGTGCGCAGCCCCGGTGGCCGCTTCGCGCTCGAGCATTCCAATCTCGACGGCCAGGGCGTCGATCCGCCGCTGCGCGTCCTCGATCGCCGGCGGCGTGGCCCCGTGGCCGATCGCGACCCGGGCGCAGGCAGTATCGAGCAGGCTCACCGCCTTGTCGGGCAACTGCCGGCCGGTGATGTAACGATGGCTAAGCCGCACCGCCTCGACGTTCGCCTCGTCGAGGATGCGCTGGTTGTGATGCTTCTCCAAGGTGCCGGCCAGGCCGCGCATCATGTTGATCGCCGCCTCCTCGCTCGGCTCCTCGACCTTCACAACCTGGAACCGGCGGGCCAGGGCCGCGTCTTTCTCGAAGTACTTCTTGTACTCGCTCCAGGTGGTGGCGGCGATCGTGCGCAGCTCGCCGCGCGCCAAGGCCGGCTTGAGCAGGTTGGCGGCGTCGTTCTGTCCCGCCTGGCCGCCGGCGCCGATCATCGTGTGCGCCTCGTCGATGAACAGGATGATCGGCTGCGGCGAGGCCTTCACCTCGTTGATCACGCTCTTCAACCGGTTCTCGAATTCTCCTTTCACGCCCGCGCCGGCTTGCAACAGACCGAGGTCGAGCGTCCGCAGGGCCACGTTCTTCAGCGGAGCCGGCACGTCGCCAGCCGCGATGCGCAGCGCGAATCCTTCGACGACCGCCGTCTTGCCGACCCCCGCCTCGCCGGTGAGGATCGGGTTGTTCTGCCGCCGGCGCGTGAGGATGTCGATCACCTGGCGAATTTCGAAATCGCGCCCCAGCACCGGGTCGATGTGCCCCTGCCGGGCACGCAGCGTCAGGTCGACCGTAAATTGATCGAGGGCGACCGTCTTGCCGGCGCCCGCGCCGGTCGGGATCGGCGCCTGGCCGACCCCTTCGGCCGCGGCGGGTTCGTCCTCGACGCCGCCGGCCGTGATGTCGCGCAGTTCCTTGCGCAGCGCCTCGACACCGATGCGCGCCAGGTCCGGAGCACTGTCGCGCGTCTGCCGCGCGAGGTCGGCATCGGATAGCAGCGCCAACAGCAGATGTCCCGTGCGGACTGCCGGGGCGCCGAACTCAATCGAGCTCAGCACCCACGCTTCACGCACCAAGTCGACAATTTGCGGCGACAGCGAAGGCGGCCGGCTGTTGCCGGTCTTCAGCTTCTCGATCGCCCGGGTCAGATCGCGGTTCACCCGCGCCTGGTCGACCTCGTAGTAGCGCAGCAGCCGGGCGAAATCGGTGTCCGACACCTCAAGTAGCTTCAGCAGCCAATGCTCGATCTCGACGTTGTAGTTCGTGCGCGACAAGCATAGACCAGCGGCACTTTCGAGCGCCCGTCGCGAAGTGTCGTTCAGCTTGCCGATCAGCGATTTAAGATTCAGATCCACGGGAGCGTCCTCGCATGGTGACGGGTTGGTTCAATTCAAGATTGTAAACACCGCATCGGCGGCGTCGTGAGTCATGGGTCCTGTACGAATCCACGTATCCCAGCCGAGATTCGATCCGCCGTCGGCATTGCCGAGCTGGCACGACGGCACCTCCTCGGCCCGCAGCACAAGCTGCACGTCGACATCGAACGATGCGCCGGAGTATAGCCGGGCCAGGTGCGACAGTGGCCGAAAAGCGGTCCCCGGCGGCAGAAAGTCGCGGAACGTCTGGTAACCGAGTGGGCCGAGTCGCAGGCGGAACTTGCCTTGCACGTCCCAGAAGCGCTCGCCGATCACGACGTTCCGCCCCAGGCAGATGTTTCCCAACCGCACAAGCGACGACTGGTTTTCGGCCTCGAGTTGCAGCCATTGCCCGCGGAACTGCTCGACCGCAGCCGGGGCCTCGAAGTAATCGTTCAGCATCCCTTCCAGGCCGGCGGCCGAGCGGTGCTGCTGAGCCAGCAGGCCGGCGTAGAAGCGGAACGTTTCGTCGTCGAGCGCGGTGCGCGGCGCCAGCCGATTGCGAACCCGGGCGCGGTAGCGCGTCGCCGGCGATCCCAACCCTCCCAATTCCAGCAGCACCTGCGACATCAGGTCGCGCCGCGGACGTTCATCGACCACGAACGCGCGGTAGCGGTCCTCGCCGCCTGAGCGCCAGGCCTCGGCCTCAAGCTCGACGCGCTCGAAGCCGGCCCAGAAGCGGCACTTCTCCCAGGCCCGGTAGAACAGCGACACCAGGCGATGATGGAACAGGTCGAGAAAATCGTAGAGCGTGCGATCCTTTTGCCGAGCGCGCTCGAGCAGCAATTCCGTGTAGTGGCGCGGCAGCACGGCGCTGGGACCGGTGAGCCCCATGAACGCCACGACCATTCGCGGCGGGCCGTCGGGCTCGACCGGCGGCAGCATGTCGTGAATTTCGCTCGGCGGGAACGCCAGCGACATGTAACTGCGGAAGCGCACGATCTCGTCGCTGGCGGCACCGTCGTGCCCCACCGGCTGGCGGCGCGGGAATATCCGCGCGAGCACGCGCACCGCCTGAAAGAAATCGAACCGGTACGGCTCATTCAGCAACTGCGCAGCGACACCCGCCGGCTTCGCGGTCGGCACTGGGTTAGCGGCGGCCGAGGCCGCCGTTAGATCAGCGTCTTGTCGCCCGCCCGGAAGGGCCATCGTTTGACGAATCCTGCGCGTTGCCGCGAACGTGCCACCAGGCGCGTCGCCGAGTTGATCGATGCATACAATCCCAAGAATCGCTCCAGCACCGAAGCGAACAGGAACGCCCCGCTGCCGGCATATTTCTCCTCGTCGAACTCGACGGTGATCTCGACGCCGCGGCAAAAACCATCCCCCGTGCCGTCGATGATTGGCGCCACGGCGCGCCGGCTGGTCACGCTCAACAATCCCTCGATGTGCTGATCGCTGACCTTGGTGTTGGCGAAGTCATAGAGCTTGAGAATCTCGCGCAGGGCGTCGGCCCCGTCCTCGGCGTCGACGATCGACAGATGATTGAGCGCCAGGTGCGACACCAGCCGCCAGCGCCCTTCCGATAGCGGCAGCCGCGCGGCCGACGTGGGCGGGACGATCGGCACGATGCGCTCGACCGGCGCGTGCCCTTCGAGCTGGAAGCCCCAGCTCTCGCCGCCGCTGGAGCGCAGCTCGCCGGGCAAATCGCGGTTGGTGCAGGTGGTCTGAATCTGGAGCACATCCGCCGGGTCGATCGACGGGTTGAAGTCGAGGTCGACCAGCGAGATGTACATCTCGGTGCCGGCATCGCTTTTCTGCACGCTCGGTTGCCGACGCGCATACCAATATGTTTTGGCTCGCTCGGCCGCCACGCCGTGCTTGAACGAATAAAACGGCTGATATTCCTTCGTTACGTGCGTATCGAGATTGGTCGTCCGCACCGCGTCGATCGAATACACCTCCATCGCCCCCGGTGAGCGGACGTCGGGAATGACGTGGTAGCGGTGCTTGGTGTGCGCGAGGTGGATCGGATCGGCTTCCTGCGTGAACAGGTTCACGATCGGGGCACAACCCAGGCGGAACGTATCGGCCTTCACGCGCGTCTCGAGCGCCGGCACCGAGCGGTCGAGGAACAGAAAAATCTCCAGCCGATCGCGATATCCCTTGCCTCGCGAACACTCAAGCCCCTCGATATCGAGGAACATAAACTTGCTGGGGAAGGTGAAATACTCGGTGAGCAGGCGGTACCCGGGAAACGAACGCGGACTGTACGGCAACATTCCCTCGTCGCGCTCGAAACCCACCGGGCGCACCACGGCGGCCGGCAGCACGGTTGAAGGCAGCGCTGTCGAAGGGGCGTTCGGCCCCGGCGCGCGAACCAACACCTGCGTGACATGGTTGAAGATCAGCTCGTACAGCGTGCGCGTGGTCAGATCGTCACCGCTGAGAAACAGCCGCAGCCGGTCGAGCTGCAATTCCGCCAGCGAAGTTTCGCCGGTGGTGCGCAGCTCGAGCCGCACCAATGCCGGCGCGCCGCTCGATACTCCCGGCGGCGTCACGTCGGCAAACGGGGCGGTCTGATACCGCGCGGCGGTGATCTCCAGCGGCCACAGCGTTACCGGGTAGGCGGTGCGGAACCGGCACGACACATCGCGCACGGTGCGCGAGTACAGCTTGCTGTGCCGTGGCAGCGTGTAGCCGCTGGTGAGCTTTCCCTGGCCGGGATCGACATGGAACTGCACGATCGACATCGACGGAATCGGCGCCAGGTAGTGCGGATACAGGATGTTCAGCAGGGCGTCGGTCAGCTCGGAGAAATCGTCGTCGAGTTTCAGGCGAACCCGCGCGGTCAGGAAAGCGAACGCCTCGATCAGCCGCTCGACGTGCGGGTCTTCCGAAACGCCGGTCTCGCGATCGAGCAGCAGCCTGTCGGCAATTTTCGGTCGCTGCCGGGCGAATTCGTTCCCCAGCCGACGGATGAACGTCAGCTCGTCTTCGTAGCGGCGCTCCAGGGCGTCAGTCATGAGTTAGCGACTCTTTACCGAGCATTGCCCCGAGGCGGGCTGCACGATCGTGTCGAAGGTGATTGGCAACGGGTTCGGCTCGACCCACAACAGGCCGTCGACCGTGAGGCGCAGGACGCGATCGTAATCGTTCCGCGGTTCGTGCAGCGTGGCGCGCACCTGCCGCAGCCGCGGCTCGAAGCGCGTGATCGCCTCCTCGACCGCCCGGCGGAGCAATTCTCGTTCGGCCTGGCTGCCGACGCCGGTGGCCGTCAGCTCAGGCAGGCCATAGGTTAGCACGGAACGGGCAATCTCGCCGTCGCTGCCGACCAGATCCGAACGCACCCGGCGAGTGTTCAACAGATTTTCGAGATCGCGCAACACGCCCATCTCGAACTCGCGCAGGCTCTGCGCCTGCCGCCACGCCGGCTCGGTCGAGACGTCGGGCTCGGTGTCGATCAACCGATCAACCAACGATGGCAAGAGCGGCTGCTGTGATTCGAGTTTGGCCATCGGAGCAGGGGTCGGGAGTCGGGATTCAGGAGCCGGGCGTCACGCGACGAGCAGAGCTTTGTTGGCCAGGCGCTGCAGGCTGGGGCCGAGCAGTTCGTCGAGCACCGCCGGCAGCGGCGGTGAGTCGGGCTTGGCTTCGTGCTGCAATTCGCCGCTGGCAACCGCGTGCCCCAGCGCCTCGACCAGCGCGGCACGATCGCGTGAGCCGTCGAGATTGCGCAGCACGGCAACGTCGAAATCGCTCAGGTCGGTCATGTAGTGCCGCAGGGTCGCCACACGCGACGTGTGGCGCGCCTGGAGCCGCGCGACGGCACTGGCCACCGGCCGCTCGGTCGGCTCGACCACGTACGGAGCGGCGTAGGTGTGCAGCTCAACCAAGCCGGCAATGTACGAGTTCAGCACCAACTGGGCGAGCGTGCGGCGATCGATCTGAAGGCGCGTGTCGTCCAGCGTCGGCCTCGCGACGAGCTGCCGCTCGACTTGCTGCCAGAGTTCGTCGAGGCGCACCGGTCGCGGAAACACCTGGGCCAGCGTCACCAGCGCGAGTTTCGCCAACGGGTGATCGCTGGTCACCTCGATGCCATCGGGCGTGCGGAAGTCCTCGGGGGCGGTCGACCACACGTCGGGCTCGGCACGCGCCGGCTGGCAATGGGCGACGATGTACAGCTCAGCCAGCGCGTCGACCGATAGATGAGGCGACATGGCGATGTCGCTGTGGCACAGCACGGTGCGGCGGAACGTGCGGTCGCGGATGAAGTCGAGATACTGTTCGATCTCGATCGGATCGCTGGTCCAGCGGCCAAGCGTTTCCTTCACGTCGTCGGGGCACTTGCCGACCAGGTCGCCGTATTTCGGTTCGCCGATGCACTGCAACCCCTTGGCCGCGGCGCGCTCGGCAAACTGGTAGAAGTACAGCGGCTCGTTAATGTCTTCGAGATGCTCGTGCAGCAGGTAATAATCGGGCTGGTTGCGCAGCGCCTCGGCCTCTTCCTTGAGCAGATGGGCGTACAGTCCCTTGGGGAGCCGGACATTGGTGGTGAGGAAATCAAGGAACTCGCGGGCCTCGCGCACGCGCACCGCCTTATCCTCGAACCGCTTGACGTGGAAGCACATCATTTCGCGCACCATGCGGCGGACGTGCCAGCCAGGGAACGTGTTGTAGCTGATGTAGGCCAGGCCGTGCGGGGCAAGGTGCCGGGAGCTGATCGCGAGGATCTTGTCCTGCACCACCGGCGGCACCCATGAGTAGACGCCGTGGCAGAGGATGTAGTCGAACGTGCCAACATCGTCGGGCACGTCGAGGATGCTCATCGCCCGCAAATCGAGGTTCTTGATGCCCAGCATATCGACCACGCGCTGCCCCATCGCCACTTGGCGCGGCGACAGATCGATGCCGACCAACTGGGCCCGCGGCAGCGAGTAGGCCATCGGGATCAGGTTCCCGCCATCGGCGCAACCAAGTTCCAGAACGCGGCAGGTTTCGACCGGCGGCGGTTTGATGCCGACCAGAGTGCCCAGCGTCGCCAAGGCCGAGGGATGCGTGTAGTGGAACGGATGGCTGTCGTAGGGGACTTCTTCGTAGGTGCAAGTTTCGACGTCCAGCATTGCCACCATTCCTTTGCATTAGTTCCCTGTCCCTTCGGGAGAGGGTGGTCGCCGCTGCGGCGACCGGGTGAGGGCGAAGCGGGCTTGCGCGTCCATGCCGCCTCACCCTCATCTGCCCTTCGGGCACCTTCTCCCAGAGGGAGAAGGCCTGGATTTCGTCATTCTTGGACTATGCTCACATTCCGCATTTCCAACAATCCCAGCGCTTCGTCGCCGACCAGCAGCGTGCGCATGCCCTGGCCCGTCGTCGGGCCGCCGGGCTCGGCCGACCAGTCGGTCAGGCGCCCCAGCTTCACCTGGTCGTCGGCGTGCTCGTGCGACCCGTGGTAGCGCACTGGCATGTAGCCCGAGCGCTCGGCGCCGTCAGTGAGTGTCAGCCGGACTGGGATCCACAGCAGGTCGCGTGGCCGCTCGGGTGCAGTGATCTCCAGCGAGCGCACCTGCTCCAGCGGCAGCCAGAGGTAATCTTGCAAAACCATTAGCTCGAGCACCGGCGACAGCAGGTCGTCGCAATCGCGCAGGTCGTCGAACGTGCGGCCATCGGCGCTGCCCGTCACGGCGGGATACATATCTTCCGCTTCGTCGAGTGCGGCGCGGGCTTCGTCGGGGTGCCCTTCGCGCAGGCGGTTGATCGCTTCGAGGTGCAGCCGCACGTAGGGCGGCCAGTCGAGGAGCGCCTCGGGCTTGAGTCCTTCGGAAAACAGCCGGCGGCGCTTGCGCTCGGCGGCGATCAGGTTGCGATACACCTGCACGGCCCACTCGCTCTTTTCGTCGAGCTGGGCGATGGCGTCGAGCTGCTTCTCGGCACGATCTAATTCACCGGCGAAGCACAGCAGCTCGAACAGCAGGGTGCGGGCGCTCAAGTCGGTCGGGCGCGATTTGACTTGCTGCGTCACGCCGGCGATGGCGGCCGTCAGGTCTCCGTCGGCGAATAGTTGCTTGATATCCATCAGTGCACGAAGCGCGAGCGCACGAAAAAAGCCGGAGCGCCCGACGAATCGAGCGCTCCGGACGAGTGCCACGAGGGGTTGATTACATGCTCTTGTTGGCTGTGAGATCCCAGCCGGCCTTGACCGGGCCGCCGAGGCCACCCTTGGAGTCCTGCGGCTTGTAGTCGAGCTGAAGCTTCGAGAAGTTCAGGCTAACCTGGTCGACCGGAACGATGTCGGAATGTCCACTGCCGCCGGTCTGGTAGCTCGACACCAGCAGTCCGCTCATCGTGATCTTGAGGTACTCCTGCTGATCCTTGCCCGCCTTGCGGCAGGTGAGGACCGCTTCGTCGATGTGGTCGCCGCCGGCGCAGGCCAGGAACAGCTTTGCCGAAGCCTTGCTGATCTTGGCGGTGAAGTGGAAGTCCTGCATGCTCACCTTGCCGGCGCCGCCGCCGCTACCTTGAGCATGCGAGCCACTCTGCGTCTCGCCCCAGCTCCAGCTTTCAACGTCGATTTCGTTCTTGTGCTTCGAGTCGTTCGACTCGCCTTCGATGCCCTTGATCTTCAGAAAAAAGTCCGTGAGCCCAGCCATTGTTCGTTCTCCTGAAAAGTGTGACGCCAGAATGAGTTAGTTGCTTGACCGAGTACTGAGGCCTCTCTGGCTACGATTGTCGACGCGGAGCGGAAAAAGTTGCCTCGAATTTGAAAAAAGCACACTAGCCGTCAGCCGGTAGCATCTGTCGAGCCAAAGGCGAGACGGCACCAATCGGCTTCGGTGCGTCTCATCCGCCTGCGGCGAACTCGACAGCACCTTACAACGGACCGCTAACCGCTTCTACTTAGCCCTTGGCCTCCGGCAACTCGGCGACCAGCCGCAGCGACACGCTCAGCTCTTCCAATTGGAAGTGCGGCCGCAGGTGGGCCACCGCCTCGTAGCAGCCGGGCTTCCCCTTCACTTCGCGGACCACGACGCGCGCCTCGCGCAACGGATTCTTGGCCTTCATCTCCTGGCCGGCGCTTTCGGGATTCGCTAGGCAGTAGTTCTGAATCCAGCGGTTCAGCCACGCCTCGCATTCGTCGCGCTCCATGAACGCGCCGATCTTGTCGCGGGCCATCGCCTTGAGGTAATGAGCGAAGCGCGACACGCACAGGATGTACTGCAACATCGTCGACAGCCGAGCGTTGGCGTTGGCGTCGTCGCGATCGTACAGCTTGGGCTTCTGCGCGCTCTGCGTGCCGAAGAACGCCGCGAAGTCGGTCCCCTTGCAATGGCACAAGGGGATGAAGCCGAGGTCGGCGAATTCCTTCTCGCGGCGGTCGGTGATGGCGATCTCGGTTGGGCACTTGAGCGCCACCTCGCCTTCGTCGGTTGCGAAGGTGTGGGTCGGCATCCCTTCGACCAGGCCGCCCCCTTCGACGCCACGGATGGCCGCCAGCCAGCCGTACTTGGCGAACGCATCGGTGATGCGCGTTCCCAGAGCATACGCCGCGTTGGTCCACAGGTACTTGGCGTGGTCCTTGCCGTCGACGTCTTCCTCGAAGTTGAACGCCTCGACCGGCACCGTCTCCTTGCCGTACGGCAGGCGGCCAAGGGTGTGCGGCAGGGTGAGCCCCACGTAGCGCGAATCTTCCGAGTCGCGGAAGCTCTTCCACTTCACGTACTCGGTCTGATCCATGATCTTGGCCAGGTCGCGCGGACCCGACAGCTCGGTGAAGCTGTCCCAGCCGAACATCAGCGGGCTGGCGGCCGACAGGAACGGAGCGTGCGCCGCGGCGGCGACGTTGCTGATCCGCTCCAGCAAGGCCATGTCCTGCGGGTGACGGCCGAACTCATAATCGCCGATCAGGCAGCCATAGGGCGCACCGCCGAACATGCCGTACTCGTCCTCGTACACCTTCTTGAACAGCGCGCTCTGGTCGAACTCGCTGGCCCGCTCCATGTCCTTGAGCAGGTCCTTCTTCGAGGCGTTGAGCACGCGGATTTTCAGACTGGTGCTGGTTTCGGTCTGCATCACCAGGTAGTTCAGCCCACGCCACGACGCCTCGAGTTGCTGGAACTCGGCGTTGTGCATGATCTCGTTGAGCTGGGCCGACAGCATCCGGTCGATCTCGGCGATGCGCAGATTGATGGTCTTCTCGGTATCCTTCGCGACCACCATGCTGGGATCGAGCAGCTGGCCGACGAACTCCTTGAGCAGGTCTTTGCCGCGTTGCAAGGCGTCGTCATCGCGGGCGCGCATCCCCTGCTTTAAGATGGTGTCGAGCAGCGACGTGTCGGTCGTGGTGGTGGTCGTGGCGGCTTGGGTTTTGGCTTCTTCTTGGGCACTCATCGTTTCGTCCTATTCTTGGCCAGGTTCTTTGGTTTCGGCGCCTTCCACTCCAAGGGCCTGCGAGAGCTTATCACGCGAGTCGTTGTTCTTGATGATGTCTTCCAACAGGGCCTCCAGCTTGTCGTTGCCCTCCATCTTGTTGAGCAGATCCTTCAGCTTGTCGCGTGTCTCGAGCAGCTTGCGCATCGGCGCCACTTGCTTGACCACGTTCTCCGGCTCGAAGTCGTCCATGCTTTTGAAGCGCAGCTCGACGTTCAGGTTCTGCCCTGCCTTGCCCGAGAGCTTGTCGTCGATGCGCAGCGCCAGTCGCGGGCTCATGCCGGCCAGCACCTTGTCGAAGTTGTCGCGGTCGATCTCGACGAACTTCCGCTCCTTCATCGGCGGCAGGGGCTGGTCGGGCTTGCCCGAAAAATCGCCCATCACGCCGACGACGAACGGCAGCTCCTTGAGCTGCATCGCGCCGTTGACTTCGACGTCGTAGGTGATCTGCACGCGCGGCTTGCGCACGCGGTCGAGCTTGTGCTGCGTACTCTCTTTCTTGGCCATGAAAGGCTCTCCAGTATGAGAAGCGATAAGCAATTAGCAGTAGCGATTGGCAATCAACAACTCTCGATTCATCCGGTGCTTTCGGGACGGCGGATGCCCAGCAACTCGCCCACCTGGCCGCGGACGCCTTCGTCGCGGATCAGCTCGTTGAGCAACTGCTCGAACGGCATGTGGCCCCAGGCCACGGCCCGTTCGATCAGGTAAGCCACCGGGCTTTGCGGCTCCGTCTGACGCAGGTAATGGGCCACTTCGGCCAGCCGGCGGAATGCTTCTTGCCGCGAAGCGATCGGTCCCTTCATCGGCGTCATGCCGCCGGCCGCGGCCTCGCCGTTGGTCGCTTCGCCGGCCGGCTGTTCGCTGGCCTCCTCGGCAAGCCCGCCTTTATCGCGCACGATACGGCGCAGCAGCGCTTCGACTTCCTCAAGCGCCTGGCGCAGGGCGGTAGTTCCCGGCGCGAGCTTAGCGAAGCGGGCATCGAGCACCTTGTCGAGATTCTTCAGCTCGGCCGCTGCCTCGAGCGCGTCTTGCCGCAACTGCACGACAAAGTCGCGGGGCGTGGCGGTCACCGCCTCCTCGAACTTCCGCGCCCGTTCTTCCGCTTCGGCCTTGCGGCGATCGTAAGCGTTGTTGTCCTCGTTCTCGCCCTTGGGCGATAGCTTGCGCGAGTTCCAATAGTTCCACGAATACGCTTCGTCGGAGGCCGCAGCGAGCGGCACGTCGCGCAGTGCATTCGGCAGCCGTGCGCCCCCTTTGGAATCGGTCAGAAACACCAGCGGCGCGACGCGCGTCTCCAGGTCGCCATCCTCTGGCAACGGATACACGCCGTCCCAGAACGTGTCGAGCAATGTCCCGACCAGCTTGACGCCGTCGCGCAGCCCGGCGAAGCCTTGCATACTCACCAGCGCCTCGACCAGCCAACTGGCAATCATCAGGTCTTTCGACTGCTTGGCCAACGCATCGCTGGTCAGATCGACGACCTTCCGCCACTCGACGGCCGGTGCCTCATCGGTCCCCAGCATATCGCGGTCGCCGCGCTGCCGGGCCGATTTGATCTCCTGATAGATCGGCTCCCAGCGCAGATCGACGCCGCACGGATTGCCGCCAGCAATCGGCGCCAAGAGGCGATCGAAATCCACCTGCGGAGCCGAAGCCATGCGCATTCGTCCGACAAGAAGAGCGGACGCCCCAGTTGGCATGCAGCCGATCGGTGATGTAAGCGTCGCCCCAGCCTGCGGCTCAGTATAAGTGGGCGCAATCGAAAGTAAATGACTGGGCGTTAAATTCCGGCCGACCTTCGATCGCTGGTGCCTTTTAGATTACCGGGTATCCGACATGGATGGTCTTCGTGGCCACGGTCGAGGTGTTGCCCAGACCGTCGGTCAGCGCGAAGCTGACCGTGCGATCGTACACGCTCATCGCCGAGTTCGTGTTGTAATAGGCAATGTCGTCGGTGACCGCTTGCACGGCGGCGATTGTCGCCGAGCTGAGGAACTGCACGACCAGCGGCGTCGAGCCCGAGCCGGGCGCGTACAGCGCGACGAGGGTGCTGTTGTTGTAGACGAGGGCGTAGATGCCTTGCACGCTTGTCGCCAGCACCGTGATGCCGTTGCCGTTGGAGACGACGAGTGTGTCGTTGGAGCCCGAGTTGGCAATCGAGACCACGAGCCGCGAGTTTTCCAGATCGTTTGCGCCCGATACGGTTGCCGAGCCGGCAATCACGGTCGCCCCGCTGCCCACGGTGTAGTTGGTTGTCGTGCCGAGATTGCTCACGGCCGGCGGGACGCCGGCAACGTGGATCGTCTTGCTCACGGCCGCCGAGAGGAATCCCTGGCTATCGGTCAATTGGAACGACACGCTGCGATCATAGATCCACATGCCGGCGTACAGGTTCGAGAACACCACGTCGTCGACCACGGCCTGGACCGAAGCCACCGTGGCGAGACTGGTGAATTGCACGACGAGCAGGTTGCTGCCGGAACTGGCCCCGAAGTAGCCGATCACCTGGCCGCCGTAGCTCAATGAATTATTCATGGTGTTGATGGTCACGCCGTTGCCGGCGGCGATCGTCATCACGTCGTAATTTCCCGAGTTGGCGAGTGATACGACCAACTTCGAGTTGGCCATTCCATTAACTCCCGCCGTAACGGTTGCCAAACCGGCCACGCTGATCGCGGCACTTCCGGCGGTGTAATTGGCCGTCGGACCTAAGTTGCCGATCGCCGGGGGAGCCTTGATCACATGGATCGTTTCGGTCACCGGGGTCGCTGAAACGCTCTTGCTGTCGGTCAGCTTGAAGGTGGCCGTGCGATCGTAAGCCGAGGCTGACGTATTGGCGTTGTAGAACACCACGTCGTCGAGCACGGCTTGCACCGCGGCGGCCGTCGCCGTGCTATTGAACTGCACGACCAGCGGCGTCGACGCCGAGCCCGCCGAATACCAGCCCACCAGGCTGCCGTTGTACAGCACCTGGGTGAGCCCCGGAGTGCTGCTGGTGGCAAACGTCACTCCGCCACCGGCGGCGAGTGTCAGTGTGTCGCCGCTGCCGGCGTTGGCACTGAGCCCCACGGTGAGCTGCGACCCGGCCAAACCGTTGGCACCGGCGCTGGCCGAGGCGCCGGCAGCAATCGCGGTCGGCCCGTTGCCGACCACATAGGTCACCAGCCCCAGATTGCCGATCGCCGGGATGGCAAGGTATTCAAATGCGCCGACATCGGCGGCGCCAGAGCGCGCGATCCCGCGCTCGTCGAACGGCAGCAGCACACCGGCGCCCGAGCTATGGCTGGCGGCGGTCGTGCCATTGTAGCCGCGCACGACGGTGACCGTGCCGGTCGAGGCGATGTAGCCGATGATTTCGATCTGCTCGCTGTCGACCTGAATCACATAGGTTCCCGGCGTGCTGGCGATCGCGGCATAATTGGTCAAGACGCTCGTCGAGAAGGAAGTGGCGGTGGCATTGATACTCGCGGCGAGCGTGGTGATCGCGCCGCCGGCATTGATGGCTGGACTGCCCGACTGGAGCGCCATGGTCTGCATCGCGCCGCCGTTGCCGGCTAGTGCGCCCAGCAGCGGATCGATCGGGCTGGCCGTCGTGCCGACCTGGTTGCCATTGGCGTCGCCGTCGCTGATGCCGGTCATGCCGGTGCCGTCGCCGATCAGATTTTTGGTGCTCCCAATCGCGATCGCACCGTCGAAATCCGAAACGCCTCCGCCGTAGGCGAACGTGTTGCCGGCCACAATGCTGTTGAGCAACGTGGCGGAGCTGGTGTTGTAAACGCCACCGACGTTGGCCCCGGCATTGGCCGAAATGGTCGAATTGCTGATCGTCAGCGCACCGGAATTGGCGATGCCGCCGCCGAAGCTGCCGGAGTTGTACCCGATGGCAGCCGTATTTCCTGAGATCGTGGAGTTGCTGACGGTCAGCGTGCCGGAATTGTTGATGCCGCCGCCGAGGGTGGTGTATTGGTGGCCAGAGTCGTAGTTCCCTGAGATGGTCGAATTGCTGATGGTCATCGAGCCGGAGTTATTGATCCCACCGCCTACGGCGCCGTAATAGCCATAGGAAGTATTGTTCGCGATCGTCGAATTGCTGACCGTCATCGAGCCGACGTTGTCGATGCCGCCGCCGGAACTGCCGTACGTGCGGGCGATATTTCCCGTGATCGTCGAATTACTGACGGCCATCGTTCCTGAATTGTAGATGCCTTCGCCGCCAGCGCCGCCGTTGCTGTCGATGATGTTTCCCGAGATCGTCGAGTTGTTCACCGCCAGCGTGCCGGCATTGTTGATGCCGCCGCCGACGCTGGCGCTGCCGTCGGCGATCGTCAGCCCCGTCAGCGCAGCGGTCACACCCGCATCGACTTGGAACACGCTGCTGGCTGCGTTGCCGTCGATGGTAATCTGGCCGCCGCCGTTGATCGTGATGGCGCCGATGCCGGCGCCGCCTTGTCCGAGTTCCAACTGACCTTGTGCGAGCTTAATCGTCTGGCCGTTCAGATTGGAACCGAAAGTGATCGTTTCGGATTGGCCGTTCAGGGCGTCGGCATTGGCCGTGCCGATCGCGTCGCGCAGCGACACACCGGAGTGCGCCGCAGCGTCGCTGGTCGTGGTTACCAACAGCGGGTTGACACTAACCACCAGCAATCGGCGGCCTTCGAGCGGCTCGAACCCCAGGGTACGATAGGACCTGCGATGCGCCGCAGCTGCATTGAATAAAGGGGTCTTGGTTCGGCGTCCGCGCAGCCAATGAGACACGTTCATCGTTGGTGATCCCTACCTTAACGTCGAAAAAGCCGCATGCTGCGGCCGGTGCAGCCCCACAAGGAGTAGCCAAGGTAGGCGAGACGGGTGGGTAATGCAAGTAGTCTGCGCAAGAATTGCTGTCGCGCGCGTGCGCCTTTGTCAGACCACGCTTCGCAGCGTCGCGGGAACGTCGGGCATGGCTTCGTCAGACAATTCGAACGAACCGTCCAACCGCTGCTCGTCTGCGGTGAGCACGTCTGGGTAGCGGAGCCCCGGCAAGACTTCGACGGCGAAGATTTCCTGCACAGCCTCCTCGAACCTCACGAAGGCAACCGTGTCCCCGGTGCGCAGATCCACGACCCACACGCCACAGTTGCGATCTTTCAGGCGGTCGACTAAGGGAATGCCGCTGAACACCGCCGACTCGCGAACCTGCGACAGTCCGACGAACGCCAAGGGACCGTAAAACGACAGGCCGCGCGTGAAACCGGGCAACTGGGCGACTTCTTCATAACGTCCGCTGGCCAGATCGACTGTGCCGATGCCCCCTGCGCCGGAGTTCAGCACCCACAGACGACCGTGATGCCAGCGCGGCGAATGGGGCATGGAGAGCTGACGGGCGACGACCTCGTTGGTTGTGATATCGATCAGCAAGCCGCCGTCGCGCTTATTGGTCCGCCAGCCGCCATCGTCGTCGGTTTCGCCCAGCGCCGTGACGTAACCTGGCCGGCCGTCGCGCATGCCCAGGCCGTTGAGATGACAGCGATCGGTCGGCGACAGTCCGCTGACAAACCGTGGTCGCCAGCGCGGTTGGAAACTGTACACATCGCTGCGCGTGCAAAGGCACGAAAAGGCCGTGTTGACGAACCATAGCTCGTCGCCGGCCCAGGCCATTTCGTGAATATGGATATCACCCGTGACGTGGCCGACCCGCGGCAGGAAACAGGCGTCGTGCCGGCCCACCGGCTCCAGCTTTTGCGCCACGGCCGGGAGGTTATGAAACTCCCATACTTCGCGCGAGGTGCCGATCGCCAATCGGCCCCCATGAACCGCCAGACCCATCGGCTTGTTGAACACTCGGAAATGTGTGTTGAGCAATTCTCCTTCGGCGCGCAGCGCGACGAGCTTGCCGGCCTGATAGGTAGAAACCAGCAGCGAGATACCCAGCTCGGCAAGAATACTCGGAAAGCTTAGCGTGTGAACGCTGCGCAGCGGCGCATGCTCGGGATCGGCCGAAGGCGCCTGCTGAGCCGGTGCCAGCGATTCCGCCTTCTCGACGGAAGTCGAATCAGGTTTGTCGGACGGTGGCATCGCCATGGCGCGGTCCATCATCGTCCGGCGCTATTGCGTGTCAAGGTTATGGCGGCAACAGACCACCTCACCACGGCGCGCACGTTGCACGCCTGATGACGCATCAGCGGGCTTCTCCCCGTCACGCCGCGCGCTACGGCCCGGCCGAGACGTGGATCGTTTTAGTGGCCGGCATCGAAACGTTATTCAACTCGTCGGTCAATGAAAAGCTGATCGTGCGATCGTAGACGCTCATCGACGAGGTCGTGTTGTAATAGGCGATGTCGTCAACAACCGCTTGCACGGCCGCGATGGTCGCCGAGCTGTTGAACTGCACCACCAACAGCGTCGAACCCGAGCCGGGCTGATACCAACCGACGATCGTGCCGTTGTACAGCACCTGGTAAACCCCCGCTGTAATGCTGGAGGCGAGCGTGATACCGTTGCCGGCCGAGATCACCAGCTTGTCGCTCGAGCCGGCGTTGCCGATCGACACGACCAGCTTCGAGTTCTCCAGGTTGTTGGCGCCCGAAACGGTCGCCGATGGCGCGATCGTCGTCGGTCCGCTGCCGGACGTGTAGTTGGTTGTCGAGCCGAGGCCGCTCACCGCGGGCGGCGCGGCGACGAAATGGATCGTCTTGGTGGCCGCGGCGGAGACGACTCCCTTGCTGTCGGTCAACTGGAACGAGACCGTGCGATCGTAGATCCAGGCGCCGTTGCTGGTGTTGCTGAACACCACGTCGTCGATCACCGCCTGCACGGCAGCCGTCGTGGCCTTGCTGGTGAACTGCACCACCAGTGGCGTCGCCCCGTTACTGGCTGCGAAATTGGCGATCGTATTGCCGCCGTAGATCAGCGCCGTGCCCGCGATCGTGACACCGTTGCCGGTGGCGATCGTGGCGACATCGTAGCTGCCGGAGTTGTTAATCGTGACCGTGAGCTTCGAGCTGGCCACGCCGTTGGTCCCCGCGGTGACCGTCGCGGCGCTAGCCAGCGCGACCGCCGCGCCGCCGGGCGTGTAATTTACCGTGCTGCCGAAGTTGTTGATCGATGCCGGAGTGCCGTGGTACTCGTAGGCGCCGATGTCGGCCGTACCGACGCGGGCGTCGCCGATCTGGTCGGTCGGGAAGGTGACTACCGCGCCGACGTTATGCATGGCGGCGGTCGTGCCGTTGACGTGGCGCGTGACCGTGAGCGTCCCGTTCGTGTCGGTGATCAGCATCTGTTCGCTGTCGATCTGGATCAGGTACGTGCCGTTGGAGGAGGCAATCGCGCCGAAGTTCGCAAACACACTTGTGCTGAACGAGGCGGTGGTCGAGTTGATACTCGAAGCGAGCGTGGTCACCGCCCCGCCGGCATTGATGGCCGGGCTGCCGGCTTGCAAGGCCATGACCTGTGTCGCGCCGCCGTAGTTGGCCAGCGCGGTGAGCATGGGGTTGATGACCGGGCCGCCATTACCGCCGATCTGGTTGCCGTTCGAGTCGTTGGCGATGCCGGCCATGCCAGTGCCGTCGCCGATCAGGTTGTTCGAGCTCGACGCATCGACAAAGCCACTGATATCCGATTCGGAGCCGGCGGTATTACCGGCCACGACCGTGTTCATCAGCACGATCCGGAGATAACCTGCTTGATAGATGCCGCCGGCACCGAATTGGGCCGAGTTGCCAGAGATCGTCGAGTTGCTAACGTTGGCGTTGCCTTCGTAGAACAGGCCGCCGCCGTAGTCGCTGGAAATATTGTTGGCGATGGTCGAGTTGGACACTGTCAGCGTCGTGTTCTGGTAGGTCCAGATGCCAGCACCGTCGTAGCTACTGTTGCCCGAAACAGTCGAGTCGTACAGCGTGAGGGTGCCACCGAGGTAGATGCCTCCCGCGCTGTCCGAGCTGCTGTTATTCGAGATCGTCGAATTGCTCACGGTGACCTGACTGGCGTAGTCGGCGTCCATGGCCCCGCCCCTATTGCTCGCGGTGTTGTTGGTGATCGTCGAATTGCTGATCGTGACCTGCGCGCCGGCGACTTCGATGGCCCCGCCATAGGCGGCCGAATCCGACGAGAAGGTCGAGCCGCTGATCGTCGTAGGATCGCCGCTTCCAATAGCGCCGCCTGAGCCCCCGGCGGCGGAATCGAAAGTGAACGTCGAGTTGCTGACGTTCAGCATCATGCTGTCGGCGCTGTAAATGGCACCACCGCCGGTGGCCGAGTCGTACGAAAGCGTCGAGCCGCTCACGGTCAGCGACGTACCTTGGTTATAAATCCCGCCGCCGATGTAAGTGGAGGTGCAATTCGAGATCGTCGAGTTCGTGACGGTCAGCGTGCCCAAGTTGTTGATGCCGCCGCCGCCGTTGCCGGGAATGTCGTTGCCGCTGGTGATCGTCAGCCCTTCAAGGGTTGCCGTCACGCCACTATCGACGAGAAACACCGTGACGGCGTTGTTGCCGCTGATGGCGACGTTGCCTGCACCGTTGATAGTGATCATGCCCGAGCCCGCGCCGCCAGCCCCGAGTTCGAGGCTGCCCTGCGAAAGCACAATGGTCTGGCCGTTGAGGCCGGCTGCGAAGGTGATCGTGTCGGACTTCCCGCTGCGGGCATCGGCGTTGGCGGTGCCGATGGCATCGCGCAGCGACACGCCCGAGTGCGATACGGCGTCGCTGGTGGTTGTGACCACGAGCGGATTCACACTAACGATCAACAACCGGCGCTCCTCGAGCGACTCGAAACCAAGCCGGCGATCGCGTTGCCGCTGCGATCCGCGAAACGACTTGCCCGCTTTGCGTCCGCGCAGCCAATGAGGCACTTTCATCGTGATCCCTCAGCGTGAATTGAACCGCCTGGAGTGACCGAGATGTCACACCTGCATAAAGTACGCGACATTAACCGCGCCACTTCGACGAGGCAAGCGATTTTGTGCGAAGTGTAACGTGGGATCGTTCGCCCAATGCTAGCGCAAGATTGCTTGAGATGCGCGCACTAAAGTGCCATGCCCGCGCGATGCGATCACGTGGGCATGGCACAACGATTCGAGCGACCGCTATACAACGGGCAGGCCCACGTGGATCGTCTTCGTGGCCACGGTCGAGGTGTTGCCCAGACCGTCGGTCAGCGCGAAGCTGACCGTGCGATCGTAGACGCTCATCGCCGAGTTCGTGTTGTAATAGGCAATGTCGTCAGCGACCGCTTGCACGGCGGCTGCCGTGGCGGCGGTGTTGAACTGCACGACTAAAGGCGTCGAGCCCGAACCCTGCTGGTACCAGCCGACGATCACGCCGTTGTACAGCACCTGGTAAATGCCCGCCGTGCTGCTGCTGGCGAGCGTGATGCCGTTGCCGGCCGAGATCACCAGCATGTCGGTCGTGCCGGCGTTGGCGATCGACACCACCAGCTTCGAGTTCTCCAGGTTGTTGGCACCCGACACCGTGGCGCCGCTGGCGACTACCGTCGCTCCGCTGCCTGGCGTGTAGTTGGTCGTCGGGCCGAGGTTGCTCACCACCGGCGGCGCGGCGACAAAATGGACAGTCTTCGTCACCGACTCGCCGGCGACATTGTTCTGATCGGTCAACTGGAAGGTGGCGGTGCGGTCGTAGATCCAGGCACTGGCACTGGTATTGGAGAACACGACGTCGTTCATCACCGCCTGGACAGCGGCCGTCGTCGCCTTGCTGGTAAACTGCACCACCAGCGGTGTCGAGCCGGAACCGGCGGTGAAGTAGCCGACGATGTTGCCGCCGTAAGTCAGCGCGCTGTTGTTGATGGTCACGCCGTTGCCGGCGACGATCGTGGCGACGTCGTAAGTGCCGGCATTGCCGATGCTGACCACCAGCTTCGAGCTAGCCAGGCTGCTGGTGTCGGTGACCGTGGCCGCGCTGGCCAGCGTCACTGGCGCGCCGCCGGCGGTGTAGTTCACCGTGCCGCCGAACGTACTGATCAATGCCGTCGCGCCGTGATACTCGTAAGCGCCGATGTCGGCCGTGTTGACGCGGGCGTCGCCGATCTGGTCGTACGGCAGCGTGATCGCGGCACCGGCATTGTGGCTGGCCGCCGTGGTGCCGTTGGCGTGGCGCGTGGCCGTAATGTTGCCCGAGCTGTCGACAACGATTTGAATCTGCTCGCTGTCGATCTGGATCAGGTACGTGCCGGGCGTGCTGGCAATCGCGGCGTAGTTGGTGACGATGCTGGTGGTGAACGCGGTATCGGTAGAGTTGATAGTCGTGGCCAGCGTGGTGACCGCGCCGCCGGCGTTGATGGCGGGACTGCCCGACTGCAAGGCCATCGTGGTGGTCGTGCCGCCGTAGTTGGCCAACGGGTCGAGCATGGCGTTGATCGGGCTGCCGGAAGTGCCAACCTGGTTGCCGTTGGCGTCGTTGTTGCTGATGCCAGTGAGGCTGCTGCCGTCGCCGATCAGGTTGTTGTTGCTCGACGAGACGACCGCGCCGTAGACATCCGCGCTGCCAATGGGATCATCGGCGATGGTGTTGCCCGCTACGATCGTGTTCACGAGCGTCACCGTGGCGGCATTGAAAATGCCCCCACCATAGTCGTAGGCTGCCGAATTGTTCGAGATGGTCGAGTTGGTGAGGGTGATCGAACTGGAGTTGTCGTTGTACACGCCCCCGCCGCCGTACGTCGTGGAGCCTCCGCTGGCTGCATTGCCCGAGATGGTCGTGTTCACGACGGTCATCACGGAATCGTCGCTGTTGGAGATGCCGCCGCCATATTCGGATGTGTTCCCGGTGATGGCCGAGTTCTCGATGGTGGCGTAGGCGTAGTAGTAGTTGAGGATGCCGCCGCCTTCGCCCAAGCCTCCCGAATTGTTCGAGAGCACGGAGTTGTTCATCGTCAGATAAGCAGCGTAATAATCGAAGATGCCGCCGCCATCGTAGTACGCCGTATTGCCCGAGATGGTCGAGTTGTTCACCGACATTGTGACGTATGCATAGTTGTAGAACCCAGCCCCCTCGTAGCCGTAGTTGTTCGAGATCGTCGAGTTGGTGAAGCTCAATACGACTTCGTTTTCGTCGTAGAAGGCGCCTCCCTCGCTCGAGCTGTAGTTGTTGTTGATCGAGGTGTTGGTGAAGTTCAGCGTGCTGTAATAGGCGTAAATCCCGCCGCCGTAGGTGCCGGTGTTGTAGGCGATCGTCGAGTTGCTGACGTTCAGCGTCCCTCCGTCCACATAGATCGCCCCGCCGTATTCACTGGACCCGTCGGTGATTGTCAGCCCTTCGAGAATTGCCGACGAAAAGTACTCGTAGAACACATCACTCGACTTGTTGCCGCTGATGGTGATCTGGTTCGCGCCGTTGATCGTGATCGTGCCAGTACCATCGGAGCCCAGCTCCAGATCGCCTTGCTGCAAGACGATCGTTTGGCCGTTGAGGCTGGAGTCGAACGTGATCGTGTCGGAGATGCCGCTCAAGGAATCGGTGTCGGCGGTATTAATCGCGTCGCGCAGCGACACGCCCGAGTGCGACACCGCGTCGCTGGTCGTGGTCACCACCAGCGGATTGACCACCACGCTGAGCACGCGGCGCTCTTCGAGCGATTCGAAACCGAGACTGCGATATCGCCGCGGCCGAGCGCCCGGAGCGCTGAAAAGTGAATTGTTCTTACGCCGACCGCGCAGCCAATGAGGTACTTTCATCGTGGTAATCCCTACCTTTTGGAAAAACCGCCGCTTGTCTGCGACAGGATGTCGCACCCCCAATAAGAATTGACCAAGTTAAGTGAACGTGTTACGCAACACAAGGAGTTTGCGCAAAGATTGACGGCGGGAACTCACCCACCCGCGCTGAAGCGCCGGAATGCATCCGCCACGGCGGAAGGGTACTTACAGCACGTGAATCGTCTTGCTGGCCGCGCTCGAGGATACGCCTTTACCGTCAGTTAGTGAGAAACTAACCGTGCGGTCGTACACGCTCATCGACGGATTGGTGTTGTAGTACGCCACGTCGTCGACCACCGCTTGCACGGCCGCGGCCGTAGCGGCACTGTTGAACTGCACGACTAAAGGCGACGAGCCGGCGCCGCTTCCGAAGTTGCCGATCACCGTGCCGTTGTAAAGCACCTGGCTGCCATTGAGCGTGATGCCGCCGCCGGCGACGATCGTGAGCACGTCCGCGCTACCGGCGGAGCCAAGGCCCACGGTGAGCTTCGCGGCGGCAAGCCCATTGCTGCCGGCCGTCACTGTGGCGCCACTGGCGACGACCGTGGCGCTACTTCCTGGCGTGTAGTTCACTGTCGCGCCGAGGTTGCCGATCACCGGCGGCGACGCAACGAAGTGAATCGTTTCGGTCGCCGGCGTCGACGCGGTGCCCTTGCTGTCGGTGAGCGTGAAGCTTGCCGTGCGATCGTAGATGCTCGGCGTCGAGTTCGTGTTGTAAAACGCCACCTGGTCGACGACCGCCTGCACGGCCGGAGCCGTGGCCGAGGCGAAGAACTGCACCAGCAACGGCGACGCACCCGCGCCAGCCGTGAAGTTGGCGACTGCCGTGCCGTTGTAGCTGAGCGTGCTGCCGGAAATCGTGACGCCGCTGCCGGCGACGACCGTCACGACGTCGGCGCCGCCGGACGAGCCAACGCTCACCGTCAGCTTTGCGTCGGCCAAGCCGTTGCTACCGGCGGTGACGGTAGCGCCCGAAGCCAGCAAGGTCGCGCCGCTGCCGGCTGTGTAGGTCACCGTACCGCTGATGTTACCAATCGCCGGCGGCGAGGCGACGAAATGTACCGTCTTGGTTACCGGTGTCGATGCGACGTTCTTGCTGTCGGTGAGCGTGAAGCCGATCGTGCGATCGTAGACGCTTGCCGAGCCGTTGGTGTTGTAGAACGCCACGTGCTCGATCACGGCCTGGACGCTGGTCTGCGTCGCCGCGCCGTTGAATTGGACAAGTAACGGCGACGCGCCGGAGCCCGCCACGAAGTTGCCAATGAGCGTGCCGTTGTAGAGCACCTGGCTGCCGCTGGTCGTGACACCGCCGCCGGCGGCGATCGTCACCGCATCGGCGCCTCCGGCCGAGCCGACGCTGACCGTGAGCTTTGAGCTGGCCACGCCGTTGCTGCCGGCCGAGACCGTGGCGCCGCTGGCGACAATCGTCGGCCCGTTGCCGACCGTGTAGGTCACCGTGCCGCCGAAGTTGCCGATCGCCGGCGGACTGACGGTGTACTCGTAGGCGCCAATGTCGGGAGCACCGACGCGCGCATCGCCGATCTGGTCGAACGGCAGAATCACAGTCGCGCCGGCAGCGTGCGCCGCCGCGGTGGTGCCGTTGTAGCCGCGCACCACGGTGACGGTGCCGGAGCTGTAGCTCGTGATCTCGATCTCTTCGTTGTCGATCTGAATAACATACGTGCCGCTGGTGCTGGCGATCGCGGCGAAGTTCGTGAATGCGCCGCTGGCCAACGAGGTGGCGGTGGCATTGATGCTCGAGGCGAGCGTGGTGATCGGACCGCCGGCGTTGATCGCGGGGCTGTTGGCCTCGAGGGCCATGGTCTCGGTCGAGCCGCCGTTGTTGGCCAAGGGGCCGAGCAGCGGAATGATCGGGTGGGCCGAGCTGCCGACCTGATTGCCGGCAACGCCGTTGGCGAGTCCCGATCCCAAGCTGCCCGAGTCGATGCCGATCAGGTTGTTCGTGCTGCCGGCGGCCAGCGCGGCCCCATAGTAGTCGGAGGCGCTGGGATTGGAATTCACTGGCATGTTGCCCGCGACGATTGTGCTGAGCAACGTGAGCGAGGTTCCGGAGGAAAAGGCTTCGTCATAGATGCCGTCGCCGTTGTCGAGCGCGGAATTGGCGGCGATCGTCGAGTTGCTGATCACCATGACCCCGCCGTCATTGACCCCGCCGCCGTTACCGGCCGTGTTTCCGGAAACGGTCGAGTTGCTCAGCGTCATGGTGCCGTGGCTAAAGGCGCTGCCGGAGTTTTCGATTCCGCCGCCGTAGTCGCCGGTGTTGCTGGTGGAGTTTCCCGAAATGGTGGAATTGACCACCGTCATGGTGGCGCTATTTTCGATTCCCCCGCCATCGTTGCCAGTATTTCCTGAGATCGTCGAATCACTCACCGTCATCGTGCCCGCGTTGTAAATCCCTCCGCCGGAGTTGGCGGAATAATTTCCGGAGATCGTCGAATTGATGACCGTCATGATGCCATAGTTTTCGATGCCGCCACCGTTAACACTTCCGGAGATCGTCGAATTAGTCAGCAATAAGGTGCCGCCATCGCCCGGCTCCTCGTTAAACAGGCCGCCGCCTTGGCTGGCGTCGATGATCGCGAGGCCGTTGAGGACGGCATTCCCGCCGATCACGCTGAGCACGCCCGTGGTGTTGTTTCCGCTGATCGTGATCTGATTGCCGCCGTTGATGGTGACTACACCGACGGACGGGACGACGGTTCCCGCGCCGATTTCGAGTTGACCCTGGCTCAGCGTGATCGTCGAGCCGTTGAGGCTGGCGTCGAACGTGATCGTGTCGGAGATGGCGTTGGCGGCGTCGGTGTTGGCCGTGATGATCGCATCGCGCAGCGACACGCCGGAGTGCGACGCCGCGTCGCTGGCGGTCGTCACCACGATTGATGTCAGCAGCCGGCGGCCTTCGAGCGACTCGAATCCCAGGTTGCGGTAATGACGACGAGCCGAGGTGGACACTGCCTGAAAACGATCACGACGCCGCGAGCCGCGCAGCCAATGGGGCAGTTTCATCGCCTTGGTCCTTCGCGCACGAAAAGCCGGTGGCCCCTACTTTCGCGCAGGCTAGTCGCTGAAATCGCACGATGCAAGTAAGATTTTGATTGTGCCGCCCCTCACTCAGCGATGCCCGTCGCGCGCAGCGCGCGGGCCAGGCGATCGAGTGTCTTGGCGTGCAGGCGGCTGGCCCAGGCTTTGCCGATGTTCTGTTGTTGGCCGGCGTCGGTGAGTGTGAGGCCTTCGAAGTAGACGGCGCGGATCAAGCTGCGCGATTCCGCGGGAAGCTGATCGATCAGTTCACGCAGCCGCTGGTGCGATTCGCGCTCGGCGGCGACTTCGGCCGGCGGTGGCTGCGCGTCGTCGGCACACTCCCACTCCGATTCTTCATCGCTTCCGGCGCGGCTCGACAGATAGACCACCGACAAGGCGCGGGTCACGTTCTTGAACCAGTTGGCGTCGTCTTCGGCCGTCGGCGCAGCGGCCTGGGCCGTGTCTTCCTGCGCCAGGCGCAGCACGTCGCCGGCCATTTGTTCGTATTTGATTTTTCGCGCCTGCGAGCGCTTGAGCCAAGACATCTTCGACAAGCCGTCGTAGATCGCCCCGCGAATGCGATAGAAGGCGAACGTGGTGAACTGCCCGCCGCGATTGGGATCGAAATCGCGTGCCGCCTCGGCCAGGCCCACCTGGCCGTAGCCGATCAGGTCGTCCAGTTCCACGCTTGCCGGCAGCGTGCGATGGATCTTCAACGCCAGCGACTTCACCAGCCCCTGGCAATCTTCGATCAGCGATTGCGTGGATTGGTTGACGGCGGTCATGGTCGCTGCCCGGAGAGACGTGCCCACAAACGCTCGAGACGCTCGCGGGAGTTGGGATCGTCGCACAAGGTCACGGCAATGCACTGCGAGAGATTGTCGAGCATGGCCGGCGTGAGCCGGCTGCCGACTTGCGATTCGAGCACCGCGCGCACCAGCTCGACGACCACCGGGTCGACCTTGAACGCCTTGCCGCGATGAGTGCGGGCGACCTCGGCAAAGTCGCTCAGTGCATCGGCAGCTGAGTCGGGGCGATTGGCCGCCGCCTTGAGCGTTTGATCGAGGATTTGTTCCAGCGCGCCGAAGGTCAGCTCGTCGTCATCCTTGGTGCGCTCGGGATGGGCATTCGAGCCGGTGTCGCCGGGTTGGTAGGGACCTGACATGGGGCGGTCTCTGTGCTCCTTGTTCCCCCTCTCCCTTTGGAAGAGGGTGCCCGTCGCCGCGGCGGACGGGTGAGGGTGAACCAAGTCTCGCCGCCGATGCCGCTTCGCCCTCATCCGGCCTTCGGCCACCTTCTCCCAGTGGGAGAAGGACATTTAACTACCATAGAACTTGTAGAACAACGTTCCGCCCAGCACCAGCAGCATTGCCCCGTCGAATGCCCACAACAGCGTCGCGATGCGGCGCGAGCGCAGTTCTTCAGCAATCGCCGTGCTGGTCCACTCTAACTCTTCCTGCTGCTCGATGAGCTTGTCGAGCACGCTTTTAACGAACGCCTGCCGATCGTCGCCGTCGCCGACCGCGGCGAAGTAGCAGCCGCCGAACAGCAGTTCGTCGCCCGGCGCGTCATCCGCGCGGCCATAGCCGCCCGCGAGGATGCTCGTCAGCCGCGATTGCAGATTCCGCCGCACGTTGCACAGCAGCGCGTACAGCTTGGTGTTGCCTGGCTTGGCCAGCGCGCCGACCTCGCGGAACAAGGCGTAGACAAAATCTTCGAACGCGCCGCAGGCGTGGGCACACACCGCCTCGACGTTCTGCGCCGTCGGCGTGCCCCATACACCAAAGCCTTTGCCGAAGCGCTGGTTCTTGGCCTTGTCGGCCCCGACGCGCCGCACCAGTTCGCGGAACCCCTTGTCGCGATCGAGCCCCACGACCAGGGCCGTCACCGGGCAGCGCAGCTTCAACTCTTGCCGCAGCGTCGCCATGTCGGCCTTCACCGTGCGCTCCACCTCCATCGCTTCGCGCTGGCCAAGCTGGATCACGCCGTACGGCAGCAGCGTGAGCACACCGTTGATCGGGCACAGCGGTAACCGCGCGCGGCGCAGCAGTCGGCACACGTATTCCAGCCGGTGTTGCTGCTCGACCGTGTCTTGCGGCTTGAGCGCGACGACGTTCTTCTGCATCTGGGCGACAAGCTGGCCGACGTTCACATCGTGGCCGACCATCATCGTGCCGCGGATGTCCCCGCCGCCGGAAGCTTCGCCGCGCGGCAGGGCACCGGTAGTGCCGGCCATCGGCACCGGCATGAGCATCGATGCGCCGAGCGACGGCGGACCGCCGGGCTCGGCGCCGGCCATGATCGTGCCGCGAATGTCCCCTCCGCCCGCGGGAGCACTGGGGGCGGCGACTGCCATCGGTTCCAGGCCGCTTTTCTCGCCGCTGGCGGCGAGCTTGCTCATCTGGCCGATCTCGGTGCAGCAGATATATATTGCCTCGGGGGTGGCGTACCAGTGCAGCGCCGCCGGGCCCTTGGGAGTTTCGTTCACGCGGAACGTCATTCGGGCGGCATGGAACAGGTTCCGCTCCTGCGCCGGGCCGGTGGTCCCCAGTACGAGGAAGATCGGAACACTCCCCAGGTCGAGCCCGTTGGCTTGCAATTCGGCCAAGCCCGCCTTCCAGGCGTAGTCGATATCGGGGAACCGCGACACTTCTCCTTGCAGCCACAGCTTCAACGCCTGGTAGACGACCAGCGGAATGACGACGATCAGCACCGCGATCAGCGTCAGACGACCCGGCTGCCACCAAACCTCGAGGTTTGGCCGGTTCGCGCTGAAGTAGAACGCCACGTAGACCGTCACCACGCAGCAGATCAGGAACACCGCCACGAGCATCGCCACGCGCGCCGGCAGCGACAGGCCCAACAGTCGGCGCGGCGCCGAAGTCAGGGCTTGCAGCGGGGCCATCAGATAGCTGAACAAGGTGCCCATGAACGGCGACGACGCCCCAGGGTGACGACGGTTTCAGATTCCGAAGAAGACAATCCACACACAGATCAACGTGAACGCCGCGACGACGGCTCCCGACAAACTCGACCACACGACGAGCGATTGCCCGATGAGCGGCGGCGCACCGGCCCCCGGCGCACCGACATCGCTGATCGTCGGCCGCCCTTGCCCCAGCCGGATCGCCAGCGACGTTTGCTTGGTCCAAGTTTCCAAGTCCGGCGGCAGGCCGCGCGGCTCGGCCAGAGCGGCGGCGACGATCGGATTGCGGTACAGGCCGCGGAAGCCGAGCACGACGCAGATGTAGAACACCTCAAGCGCGTCGCGCCGCGCCAACGACGACGCTTCCTTAGCGCGCACGTAGAACTGCTCGTTCGCCAAGCGCGTGTTGAACAGATCGACTTCCATCACGTTCTCGTTCCACCAATCACGTCCCTGCCACTGGGCATCGATCAGCACTTCGTCGATCCAAGCCACGAGCGCGTACCTGGCCAACGCCCAATCCTGCCCTTGACCCAGCCGTCCTTCGGCCTGGTCGATCCAGCCGCGCAAGCGAGTGCGCTCTTCGTGCGGATCGGGATTTTGGCCCGCGGCAATGCGGTCCAGCAGCTCAAGCACGTGCAGGTACACCGGATCGACGGCTTCGGCGAACTTGGGTGTCATGCGTGTGTGGGGACCGCGAACAACGCGAATTGAAGCACCACCTGCCGGCCACGCAGCGAGACGATCAGCTTCCGCTCGCCGGAAAGTTTATCGCGATTGACGATCAAGCTGTCTTTGAGCCGCATCGCCAGCGTGTGTGTCTCGGCTACGTCTTTCCAGGCGGCGTTCTGCCGGCTCACCTGGTAATACAGCCACTCGCGACTCGCCGGCAGCGCCCGCGGCGGACGTTCCATCGGCACCAAGGCCACGCCTTCCGCACGGTGGGTGAACAATATTTCCACCTGCCGGCTGCTGCCGAGTTTCAAATCGAGCTGCCCCGGCGAGAGCATTTCGCGGCACTCGGCCTCGGTCAGTTCGCCGCGCATCACGCCGACGTACCATTGCCAATCGGAGTTGAACCACTTCATCTCCAGGCTGACCTGCATCCCCAGCCCAACGCCGACGAACGGGCGCATCTCGTACTCATAATCGCGCACCGAGTTGATCGCCTGCTGGATGCGCTCCTTGATCGCACGGAAGATGCGAGCCAAGTCGTCGTGATCGTAGCGCGGCAGTTCGGGAGTGCGCCGCTGCCAGTCGACGACGAAGATCGCCAATTGTCCCACGATGCGACACAGCTCGGAATACGCCACCAGTGGATGGATGCCCGCGGCAAACGCGATCACTTCGAGCGTGGCGCTCGCCTCGTTGAGCCGCGAGAGCATAAACAGCCGGTCGAGGTCGCCCGGCTCCTGGCTTTCGAAGCCGATGCTGCGATTGACCACCTGCTCGCTGAGCACCTCGATCTTCTTGCCGAGGATGTCGTAGATCGCGCGCACCACACCCAAGGCCAGCGGAGCCCAGGCGTCGGTCGCCAGCATCGGCGGAAAGTAATTCGGATCGATCCGCGGGGTCGCCTCGCGCTCGCCGGCGCGCTGGATCTGCGCGATCGGCAACACCTCGTAGCCCGATAAGTCGTCGGTCGACAGCAGCACGCGCACGTTCAGCCGGCGGAACTCAAGCTCCTGGTCGTTCCCACCGCGGCTCTCGTCCTGCGTCGATTGCCGTAGCGCGTGGTAACGCGGCTTGCCTTGTTCGTCGGTGCGGGCGACGTTCGTGCTGCCGATCTTCAGCTTCGGCACGCCGAGAAACACTTGCACGGTGTCGGTCGAGGCGAAGGCATCCTTGAGGCTTGCCGACGGCCCCTTCGCGGCGTTCATGGCCGGCTTCAGATCGACGCGATCCGGCTCTTCACCAGGATCGAGCGCGATCAGCGTGCCGTCGCGCATCCGGGCGTGGCAATGGTTCACCTGCACCTGGTAGTTGGCGATCGCCTCTTCGCTTAGCTCGATCCGCCGCACGCCGTAGTTGAACTGGTGGTCCCACTGTTCGGACCGCTGGCCGGCTTCCGTCCACGAGCGCTCGGCTGCCTGGAAATGATGGGGCCGGAGGAACAAGCCTTCGGACCAGTGGATCGGCAGATTGCGCATCGAGGAGCCCACAAACGAAAACGCATCCCCTCGACGTCCGAGGGGACGGTGCCGGCGAGTGCATATCAAAGAAAATGCATCTAGGCGTATCACTTTACCATCGGCCGTCTATCGACAGCAAGCGTCGCGGCGTCGCGGCGAAACGAGCGATTCCGTGTCGGAACCCCAACGGAAAACTTGACTTTTCACGCCACGCGCGGTGTGATGGAGGGGGCTCACCTATCCGCGAATCCAGCACCGTCCTTCCCGCCTTGCGGTGGCTGTTTTGCAGCGCACACGTCCGGGGTCATCGAGCGAGTTCTCCGTTATGGTCGGCCGTGTGATCTGCCGTGCCTGTGCATGGTTCGCTCTGGCGTCGCTCGCCCAGGGGGCTGAAACCTCGAAGCCCAGCGACTCGGCCGCCAAACCGGTCGACTTCGCCCGCGATATCCAGCCGCTCTTGGCCAAGCGCTGCTACTCATGCCACGGCCCGGAACAGGCAGAGGCCAGCCTGCGACTGGATCGTAAGGCCGACGCCCTCCGCGGCGGCAACAGCGGCCCCGCCTTTGTGCCCGGCCACAGCGCCGACAGCCGGCTGGTGAAGTTCGTCGCCGGCACCAGCGACGACGACATGATCATGCCGCCGGAAGGCGAACGATTGTCGACGACCGAAGTGGCGATGATCCGCACCTGGATCGATTCAGGCGCCACCTGGCCGGAAGAACCGGTCACCGCACGCACCAGCACTCACTGGGCGTTTCGGCCGATCAAGAATTGCAAGCCGCCCGATGTCGCGGCAACCCGGCGCGTGCGCAACGGCATCGACCGCTTTGTGTTGGCAAAGCTGGCCGCCAAGGGCATTCATCCCTCGCCCGAAGCCAACCGCGCGACGCTCATCCGCCGCTTGAGCCTCGATCTGCTCGGCCTGCCGCCGACACCGGCCGAGGTCGACGACTTTGTGAACGACCGCAGCCGCGATGCCTACGATCGGCTGGTCGATCGGCTGCTTGCCTCGCCTCATTACGGCGAACGCTGGGCCCGGCACTGGCTTGACCTGGCCCGCTATGCCGACAGCGACGGCTACGAAAAGGACACCGGCCGGCCCCACGCCTGGCGGTATCGCCAATGGGTAATCGACGCACTGAACCGCGATCTGCCGTTCGACCAGTTCACGATCGAGCAACTCGCCGGCGACCTGCTGCCCGGGGCGACCGTCGAGCAACGCGTGGCCACCGGCTTTCACCGCAACACGCTCACGAACCGTGAAGGGGGCGTCGATCAGGAGCAGTTCCGCGTCGCGGCCACGGTCGATCGCGTGAACACCACCGGCACCGTGTGGCTGGGACTCACGGTCGGCTGCGCCCAGTGCCACACGCACAAGTACGACCCCATCTTGCAGCGCGAATACTACGGCCTATTCGCGTTCTTCAACTCGCTGCAAGAAACCGAGACGCCGGCCCCGTTGCCCGCGCAGCTCGAACAGTACCAGCAAGAGAAAAGGGCGTTCGATGCCGAACACGCAAAACTCACGACGGCGGTGAAACAATTCGAGGCTGATCGCCTGCCCGACCGCCTCGCCGCTTGGGAGCGACGGCTGAAACTGCCCGAACAGACTGAATGGGAGGCGCTCGACCCTCGGACGATGACCGGCATGGGGGGCGGCAAGCGCGCGACGTTGACACACCTTGGCTCGGGTGTTGTGGCCGTTGCCGGCGACAATCCTCCGGCCGACAATTACACCCTTACCGCCGAGCCGTTGCTGCGCACGATCACCGCCTTGCGGCTCGAAGTGCTGGCCGATCCTGAACTGCCGGGTCATGGTCCGGGCCGATCGGCAAACGGAAACTTCGTCCTCACCGAGCTGCGCGCCTTCAAAGTCGCGCCGGCTTCCAAGAAGAAAGAATCGCGGCAAACGGCCGTCGCCATTCGCACGGGCTACTCGGATGTCGCTCAGCAGGGCTTCCCGCTGCAAGAGGCCTTCGACGGCAAGCTGACCAGCGGCGGCTGGGCGATCGCGCCGGCAACCGGACGCGACCACGTCGCCGTGTTCGAATTCACCAAGCCGATCGTTCTCAACGATCGCGACGAATTGTCGATCGTTCTCAGTCAGCAATACAAGGGCGAGCATACGCTGGGCCGGTTCCGGCTGAGCGTCACGAACGCCGCGACGCCGGTGCGGGCCCAAGGCGCCGGGCCGAACATCGCCGACATTCTCGATAAACCCGCAGAGCAGCGCACCGCCGCCGAGCAAGCGATCGTCACCGCCTACTATCGCAAGCTCGATCCTGAGCTGTCGAAGCTCGACCTGGCGGTGTCGGACCATGCCCGTCGGGCGCCGATTGATCCCCAGCAGACCGTCAAGGCACAGACACTCAATGACCTCAAAGCGCCGCGCGAGACGCACGTGCTGGTGCGCGGCGACTTCCTGCGGCCCGGCGCCAAAGTCGATCCGCATACGCTCGAAGTGCTCAACCCGCTGAAGCCCTCCGGCACGCAACCCACTCGGCTCGACCTGGCCCATTGGCTCATCGATCCCAAGAATCCGCTGACCGCCCGCGTGACGGTCAACCGCATCTGGGCGACGTATTTCGGCCGCGGCCTGGTGCCGACCGTCGATGACTTCGGCACGCAAGGGGACAAGCCGTCGCATCCCGAGCTGCTCGATTGGCTGGCGGCAAACTTCATTCGTGGGGTTGAGGATCGAGGCCTCAGGACTAAAGATGCTTCAAACCAGCCCCCAGTCCCCAGCCCCCAGTCCCCGGCCTCTTGGGGCCTCAAGGCCCTGCACAAGCTGATCGTCACCAGTGCCACCTATCGGCAGGCATCGCATTACCGGGCCGACTTGGCCGAGCGCGATCCGTTGAACACGCTCTTGGCGCGTCAGCGCCGGCTGCGCGTCGAGGCCGAGGTGGTGCGCGATCTTTCGTTGGCTGCGAGCGGGCTGCTCGACGAGCGCGTGGGTGGCGAAAGCGTCCGGCCGCGCCAGCCCCAGGGAATCGCCGAGCTGACCTACGCCGGCGTCGGCAAATGGATCGAGAGCACCGGCAGCGACCGCTACCGCCGCGGCCTGTATACCTGGTTCCAGCGCACGGCGCCGTACCCGATGTTGATGACGTTCGACGCCCCCGATTCGAACGTCACCTGCGCCCGCCGCGAACGCTCGAACACGCCGCTGCAAGCGCTCACGCTGTTGAACGATCCCGTGTTCTTCGAGTGTGCTCAATCGCTCGCTCGGCGGATCGTGCGCGAATCGCCGCAGGCGGATGATCCCGCCGCGACGCGCGATGCGCGGCTGCGCTACGCCATGAAGCTGTGCGTGGCCCGCGATCCCAGTGCTGCCGAGTTGGGCACGCTGCGCAGCTTGCTCGACGAACAGCGGCAACTGATGCTGGCTGACGAGAACGCCGCGAAAGAAGTGATCGGCAGCGAGCCGGCGCCTGAGGGTATCGGTGCCGACGAACTGGCCGCGTGGATCATCGTTGGCCGCACACTCATGAACCTCGATGAATTCATCACGCGAGAGTGATCTCATGGACCCACGTCACGCGATCCTGCAGCGCGCTCGGCGCAATTTCCTGGCCACGTGCTCCAGCGGCATCGGCGGTCTGGCGCTGGCGTCGTTGCTGAAGGACGACGGTCTGCTGGCGGCCGAAGCGACCACCCCGGCCGCGGCGCTCGGCGACAATTCGCTCGCCCCGCGGCCGCCGCATTTCGCTCCCAAAGCCAAGGCCTGCATCTTCATCTTTCTCGAAGGTGCCCCCAGCCAGCTCGATCTGTTCGATCCCAAGCCGAAGCTCAACGAGCTGAACGGCCAGGCTCTGCCCGAGAGCATGACCAAGAACGTGCGCTTCGCCTTCATCCAGAAGGAAACCGCCGTGCTGCTCGGCTCGCCGCGCAAGTTCCAGAAGTACGGCGACGGCGACGCCGATGTTTCCGACCTGCTGCCGAACATCGCCACCTGCGCCAACGACATCGCCTTGATCCGTTCGATGCACACCGAGGCGTTTAACCACCATCCCGGCCAGTTGATGATGAACACTGGCGTGCCGATGTTCGGCCGCCCCAGCATGGGCTCGTGGCTGAACTACGGCCTGGGGAGCGCCTCGAACAGCCTGCCCGGTTACGTGGTGCTCACCGCCGGGCGCGGCACCAGCGGCGGCGCCAGCCTGTGGTCGAGCGGCTTCCTGCCGAGCACCTATCAAGGGGTGCTATTCCGCAACACCGGCGAACCGGTGCTGAATCTGAACAATCCGGCAGGCGTGTCGCAGGCGGTGCAGCGCAACAGCCTCGACGCGCTCGAGCGCTTGAACCACGAACATCTCGACGACCTGGCCGATCCTGAAATCGCCTCGCGGATCAGCGCCTACGAACTGGCCTTCCGCATGCAGTCGGCCGCGCCGGAGCTGATCGACCTGGGGAGCGAAACGCAGGCCACGCGCGATGCCTACGGCGTCGAACGCGGCGACGACGAGAGCAAGGGCTTCAAGCGCGGCGGCCAGCCTGGAGTGTATGCGGGTTTTGCAAAGAACTGTCTCTTGGCCCGCCGGCTGGTCGAGCGCGGCGTGCGCTTCGTGAACTTGTATCATGCTTCATGGGACCATCACAGCAATCTCGACGCCGAGTTGAAATTCAACTGCGGCATGGCCGATCAACCGGTCGCGGCGCTCATCAAAGATTTGAAGCAGCGCGGCCTGCTGGATACGACGCTGGTGGTGTGGGCCGGCGAGTTCGGCCGCACGCCGCTGGGAGAGAACCGCAAGGGATACGCCAAGGTCACCGGCCGCGACCACCATCCGTTCGCGTTCAGCCTGTGGATGGCCGGCGGCGGCATCAGGGGGGGGCAGGTGATCGGCAAGACCGACGACATCGGCTGGAACATCGTCGAAGACCCGATCCACATCAACGACCTGCACGCCACGATGCTGCACCTGTTCGGCCTCGACCACTTGAAGTTGACCTACAAGTTCCAAGGCCGCAACTTCCGCCTAACCGACGTGGCCGGCAAAGTGGTGAACCGGCTGATCGCGTAGCGTGCAGAACACCAGCCCGATGCGCAGCAAGGGAATTTGGTACCCGCTTCTCCCGCGCTTGCACGTCATTCAGTGAGCCGCAACGCGCTAGCGTGCGGGTTTATTCACCCAACCCGCGGCGAGCGCCTTGCGGCTCACCGACATCCCGTTACAGCCACCCTCGTCGCCGGAACCAGGCGATCATGCCGCCGGCCGTGAGTGCGCAGACCAGCCAGAACATCGGATAGGCCCACGGCCAACGGTTCTCGGGGATCTGCATGTTCATGCCGTACACGCCGGCCAGGAACGTCAGCGGAATGAAGATCGTGCCCATCACCGTGAGCACCTTCATGATCTCGTTGGCACGGATCGACAGGGCCGACATGTACGTCTCGGTGAGGCTGTTGGCGAACTCGCGGTAGGTTTCGATCAGGTCGATCATCTGGATGCAGTGGTCGTACACGTCGCGCAGGTAGGTGCGCGTTTCGTCGCACATGCACTCGTGCGGCTCGCGCTGCAGGGCGTGGATCACTTCGCGCATCGGCCAAACGGCGCGGCGCATCACTAGCAGCTCGCGCTTGACGGTGTGAATCTCCTCGAGCAGCTCGTGCCGCGAGCGGGCCAGCACGGCGTCTTCCAGGTCTTCCAGGCAGTCGGAGTAGTATTCGAGGATCGGAAAGCATTGGTCGACGATCGCGTCCAGCAGCGTGTACAGCAGGAAGCTCGCGTCGTTCTGCCGCAACCGCGAGCCGCCCGTCGCGATCCGCTGCCGCACCGGCTGCCACAAGTCGCCGGGCGATTCCTGAAAGGTGATCAGCGTGCTGTGGCCGAGGAAAAAACTGATCTGCTCGCTGTGCAGCCGCTGGCCGACGAGCATCATCATCCGGGCCACGATGAACAGCCGCGCCTGGTGCTCGCTGGTACTGCAATAGTCTTCGACCTTCGGCCGCTGCGGAACCTGTAACACGTCCTCGATCGCCAGCGGATGCAGATCGTACTTCTTCGCCAGGGCATGGATCACGGTCATGTCGGTCAGACCGTCGACATTAATCCACCGCACCGCCGCCCACGGCGGACGATGATGCACGAGAAACGATTCCAAGTCCTCGACTCGCTGCGTTTGCGTCTGGTCGGGCGAGTAATCGGTGCAATCGACGGTGACGTTCGCCGTCGTGCTGTGGCGCTCGCTCAGCTCGTGATGCTCGATTCCCCCGGCGGCCCCCGGCGTCGAATCTTGAGCCTTGGGCAGTCGCGTCTCGGCCGATAGTTGCCCGTCCGCGGCGCCGTTGCCGCGCAGCAAGCCGCGCATCTTTTCGCGCCAGGCGCGATCGATCGACTGTTCGTGCATGCCGACGATTATAATGCGCCCGTCCCGCGGCACGCACCGAAGGAATGACGAATGTTCTGGCCCACTCACACACCGTTACGGCTGTTGCTGGCCCTGCTGCTGCTTGCCTCTTCGCGGGTATTATCGGCCGCCGACGAGCAGCTTGTCCCGCTCAAGTACCGGAACCCCGGGCTGGTCGTCGATCTGGGCGTGGGCCTGTGGGCCTGGCCGCTGCCGATCGATTTCGATGGCGACGGCGATCTGGACCTGGTGGTGAGCTGCCCCGACAAGCCGAGCAACGGTGCCTATCTGTTCGAGAATCCCGGGAGCGGTAGCGCTGGTAGTAGCGGCTCGACGAAGATGCCGGTGTTCAAGCCCGGTCGGCGCATCAGCAAGGGGCTCACAAACGTCAGCCCGTCGTATGTCGAGGGGCGAGTGCACGTGCTCAGCCCCGGCAACGAGTATCCCGACTTTTTGCGCACTGCGCTCGACGAGCCACAGAAGCTTCCGCTACCGGCGAACATCCATCCCAACAAGGTGCGGGCGAACCAATGGAAGTATGTCGATTTCGATGGCGACGGTCGGCTTGATCTGATCGTCGGCGTCGGCGACTGGACCGACTACGGCTGGGACGACGCGTTCGACGCCCAAGGTCGCTGGACGCGCGGACCACTGCACGGCTTCGTCTATCTGCTGCGCAACAAGGGCACTGGCGACGCGCCGACTTACGCCGAGCCGCGGAAGATCGAAGCCGATGGCCGAGCCGTCGACGTGTTCGGCATGCCTTCGCCGAGTGTTTGCGATTTCGACGGCGACGGCGATCTCGACTTACTATGCGGCGAGTTCCTCGATGGCTTCACGTACTTCCAGAACATCGGCGCTCGCACCGAGCCGAAGTACGCCGCAGGCAAGCGCCTTGCGCACAACGGCAAGCCGTTGGTGATGGACCTGGAGATGATCGTACCCGTGACGATCGACTGGGACGGCGACGGCGACCAGGACCTGATCGTCGGCGACGAGGACGGCCGCGTCGCCTTCGTCGAGCACACCGGCCGTGTGGTCGACGGTATGCCGCAGTTCTTGCCGCCGCGCTACTTTCAGCAGGAAGCGGCCGACTTGAAGTGCGGCGCGCTGGCGACTCCCGTTGGCGTCGATTTCGACAACGACGGCGATTGGGACATCGTCAGCGGCAACTCGGCCGGCTGCATCGAGTGGTTCGAGAACGTCAGCGGCTCGAAAGTCGAGCAGCCGCGCTGGGCCGCGCCGGTGAAGCTTGAGGCCGACGGGCGCGGGATCCGCATCCAGGCTGGACCCAACGGCTCGATCCAAGGACCCGCTGAGGCGAAGTGGGGTTACACCACGCTCTCGGTTGCTGATTGGGACGCCGACGGCCTACATGATCTGATCGTCAATTCGATCTGGGGCAAAGTTGTGTGGTATCGGAACATCGGCGAGCGCGGCAAGCCACGGTTCGCCGCCGAGCAGGCGATCGAGGTCGTGTGGGACAGCCCGACGCCGAAACCGGCTTGGACCTGGTGGCAACCGTCGGCCCATGAGTTGGCGACCGAGTGGCGCACAACGCCGGTCGTGCGCGACATCACCGGCGACGGTCTGGCCGACCTGGTGATGCTGGACCATGAAGGCTATCTCGCATTGTTTCAGCGGACGAAGCGGGACGGCAAGCTGGTTTTGCTTCCCGGAAGGCGTGTCTTCAAGAACGAAAAAGGGGAAGCACTGCAACTCAACGCTGCCCGCGCGGGCAAGAGCGGGCGACGCAAATTGTGCCTGGTCGATTGGGACGACGACGGCAAACTCGACGTGCTCAAGGACAGCCGCAACGTGCAGTGGCTGCGCAATGTCGCCGATAGGCCGGGCGAGTTTGTCTTGCGCGACATGGGCGATCTCGATTCGCTGCAATTGGCCGGACACGACACCAGCCCGACGTCCGTCGACTTCAATGGCGATGGCGCTGCCGATCTGCTGGTCGGCGCCGAAGACGGCCGTATGTACTACAAGCGCAATCCGCGCGCGGCCGACGACGGGAAGGCGATCGTTGCGCGCGAGTTCATCTTCGAGGAGGCGCCGTTCGCACAGTGCCACGCCTCGACGATCGTGGAAACTTCGCGCGGCCTGGTGGCGGCATGGTTCGGCGGCACACGCGAAGGCCACAAGGACGTAGGCATTTGGCTCTCGCGCGAAGAGCAGGGCAAGTGGACCGCGCCGATGGAAGTGGCCAACGGCATCGTCTCGCCCGAGAAACGCTATCCGTGCTGGAACCCGGTGCTGTTTCAGCCGCGCTCGGGTCCGCTGATGTTGTTCTACAAAATGGGCTCCGGGCCACAGCCGTGGTGGGGCACGCTCATCACCAGCGACGACGCGGGGCGCACGTGGTCGCCGCCGCGCCGCCTGCCGGAAGGCTTTTGGGGGCCGATCAAGAACAAGCCGGTGCAGTTGGCCGACGGCAGCGTGCTTTGCCCGTCCAGCACCGAATCGCGCGAGAAGCCGAGCAAATGGCGCGTACATTTCGAGCGTACCGATGAGCGTGCAGCGTCGTGGCAGCGCATCGTTCCCAGCGACGATACCTCGACGACCGGTGGCAAACCGCTCGATGCGATCCAGCCGAGCATCCTGCGTTACGGAGAGAAGCGCTTGCAGGCCGTCGGCCGCACCCGGCAGGGCAAAGTTTTTCAGACCTGGTCGGAAGATGATGGGAAATCGTGGGGACCACTGTCGACGCTCGATCTGCCGAATCCCAATGCGGGGACCGACGCCGTGACCCTTGCCGATGGCCGACAACTGCTGGTCTACAATCACACCACGCTGGGACGTACGCCGCTGAACGTCGCGGTTTCCGCTGATGGCAAGAATTGGCACATGGCACTCGTGCAGGAAAGCGGGCTCGGCGAGTTCAGTTATCCGGCGGTGATCCAGTCGTCCGATGGCCTGGTGCACATCACCTACACTTGGCGGCGCGAGCGTGTGCGGCACGTGGTGGTCGATCCGCGACATCTTCCGGCGGCGCCCTAGCGAACCCCCACATGCGAGGGTACAGTGCGCAGAACGCATCTCGTGGCTCTCGCCGGCGCGCCGACATGGAACAGAAGAGCGATAGCGGCAGCTTCACCGCCGCTGGATTGAAGGCGGCAGCGACGTCATCGCCCGCGGGCAGACCGAGCCCGCACAGCGAGCCGCTGCTGGAACTGGCCAGGAAAAAATTCGGCGCGCTCACCGACGGCGAGCAGCGGTTCTTTCGCGCCGTGGTCGACGGCCGATTTCCTGATTACAGCTCGCCCACTGCCGCGGAGAACGACCCTGCCGACGCCGCCAACTGGTCCGCCAAGCGTGTGCTGTCGGCCGAAAAGATCGCGTGGTTGGCGACGGACCTCGAAGCGTCGCGGTTCGTCACGCATCGCGGCATCGGCATCAAGGGCGCGCGCATCGAAGGGCGGCTCGACTTGCAAGCGGCGAACATTGTGTTCGCGCTCTACTTCGATCGCTGCGTGCTGGCCTCAGGGTTGAACCTGCTTGGAGCCGAGATTCACGCGCTCAATCTCAGCGGCAGCCACGTCGGGCGCATCACGGCCGATGGCATGAAGGTGGAAGGGGGTGTGTTCCTGCGCGCAGGATTCAAGTCGACGGGGCACGTGCGGTTGCTGGGAGCGCACATCGGCGGCAATCTCGATTGCGAAGCGGGACACTTCGCGAATCCCGGCGGCGAGGCGCTGGCGATCGACGGCGCGCAGATCGCCGGCAGCGTGCTGCTCAACCGCCGGTTCGTCGCCGACGGCCAGGTGCGCCTGCTCGGGGCCGAGATCGGCGGCAACCTGAGCTGCGACGCCGGCGTGTTCATCAACGTCGGCAAGGAGGCGCTGCTGGCCGATCGGCTGAAGGTCGACGGCAATGTATTCCTCAGCGATGGCTTTCAGCCGCGGGGGCGCGTCGCGCTGCCGTCGGCCATCATCCACGGGTTCGTCGTCTGGCAGAACGTTGCCGGTCCCGAAAATACCACGCTCGATCTGCGCAGCGCCAAGATCGGTACGTTGTGGATCGGCCGCGAAAGCTGGCCCGCACAGGGACACCTGCTGCTGCACGGCCTGACCTACGACGAACTCGACGATCGCAGTTCGCTCGACGCACGGCTGTGGATCGAGTGGCTGCGGCTGCAACCGCCGATCCCCTTCCGACCGCAGCCGTACGAGCAGCTTGCCGCCGTACTGCGCAAGGACGGCCAAGACTCCGACTCCAAGAAAGTGCTGTTCGCCAAGGAGCACGACCGGGCGCATCGCGCGCCATTGAGCTGGTCGCAGGTGCCGTGGTATCGGCTGTTCGGTCCGCTGATCGGCTACGGGTACAAGCCCTGGCGGGCGTTTTGGGTGAGCCTGGCTGTGATCATCTGCGGATGTGTGCTGTTCGGCATCGGCGCGCACTTCGGGCTGATGACGCCGGCCAAGGCCGAGGCGTTCGTCGCCGACGGCAAGGGTGGCGCGGTCGTGTCGAACCACTACCCGGCGTTTTCGGCGTTCGTGTACTCGCTCGACACATTCACCCCGCTGATCGATCTGGGGCAGGCCGATTACTGGCTGCCAAATGCCACGAACGGCAGCGACGTGGCGCTGGGCGTGACCACCGGAGCGCTATTGCGCACCTACATGTGGTTTCACATCATCGCCGGCTGGATTCTGTCGACGCTGCTGTTCGTCGGCCTCAGCGGAACGGTGCCCGGGGCGTAACGTAACAGATCACGAAGGTTGCTTGGCGGGCGAAATCGCATTTCACGATTGGGAGCGGGCGCCACTGGCTCCGCCAGTGATGCTGGCCAACCGAGCACTGGCGGAGCCAGTGGCACCCTCGGCCAGGCCGTCTGTACGCTACACAATCATGACACGCAGCCTACTGGCCAATTGGTCCGTCGATCGTGATGCTGTCGCCGCCGTGGTGTATCCAGCGCTGCTTGGGCTCGACCGGCCCGATTCCCCATACCTTGAAGTATTCGCCGCCGCCGGCAAGCTCGAGCCAGAGCTGTTTGTTGCTTGGAAGCTATAAATAGAGTCGGCTTGAACCGGTGCCTCCCCAATAGATCCTGCCCGATTCGAGCAACGTAGTCGCCAAGAATGGCGCGCAGTTCCGCTTCCTGCATGCCTAGTTCCAGACGCGCGACACGCGAATCACGCTGTCTGGGACCGGTTTCAGAACCGATTCGGACGCAATTGCCTGCTTGTTCGACAGTGCCGAATCTCCGGCACTCGCCGCGATGGCTGGCACCTGCGACGCGGGTGCTGGAACCGGCTCTGATTGACGTTGAACATAGCAAGCGACGCCGAGCGCAAGATCGATCGCCAACAAGAGTAGCATTGCACGGCCCAACCGATGGGCTGGCACATTGCCTGCGACGCCGCTTTCGTGCTTTTTAGCTTTCGTGTTTTCGCGATGGTCTGTCGGTGCCGTCATGATTTACGCTAGTGCCGCGCGGGTGCGGGCTACCAGCTTGTTGTCGGGTTCCGTCGAGCCGCGCAGGTTGAACACGCTCGAAGCCAGGAACTGAGCGCGCCACCGCGGCGACACGTGCTGGTAATCTTCCAGCACCGCGGAGCTGAACTTGTAATCGTGGGCGTTCGTGCCTTTGAGAAAGATCAGCACGCGGGCTGCGTCGATTAGTTCGGTCGGCTGGGTGTGCTCGTCGACGTACGACAACACCTTGGCGGCGGCCGCCAGCGGCGCGGCGTCGACATCGGCGAAGATTTCTCCCACGGCGTCGGCGCCCGAATGCTCGAGCGGCTGCGGCTCAAGCGTTGCGAGGTTACGATCGGCCAACTTGTTGCGGCTGCGCGTCGCTTCGCGAAATAGCGGCAGGAACGCGGCATTCTGCAACAGCAGCATCCGCCGCGTGTCGTCGTTGCCGCTGGAGCGCCAGGCGTAGTGCAAGGCATTGGTCGAGGTGAGCGCGTGGATCGGCACAATGCCCGGTGCTCGCATCAATAACTCGCCGCCAGCCAGAAACAGCGCGTCCCACAGCGCCTGCGGGGCGATGCCGGCGTTGGATAACTCGACGACTTTTTCCGAGGCGTCGTCGGCTGAGCCAGTGCGCAGCACTTCCCAAAATGCTTCGGTCGCTTTCGCATCGACACGGCCATCGAGCCAGTCGTTACGCATGCGCTTCGCGCGCTCGGCATTCGCACGCCAGGGACGGTCGGGCTCGCCGTCGCGGCGACTGGGGTTCTCACCCTCATGCTGCAACAGCGCGTAGGCCAGCGATCGCAACACCGGCTCGGCATGCTGCCAGCCGATGCAATCGAGCGTCCGCCGGCTGTTGGCGACGTAGATCGCCTTGTGGCCGATGTCGCGGAAGTCGCGCGCCCCGTAGCGATAGAACAGCTCGTAGATCTCTTGCGCGCCGCCGGAGCGCGCCAAGGCGGCGATCGAAGCATCGGCCTTATCTTCGTCCCAAGCATCCATGGCGGCGACGAAATCGCCCCGCGCCTGGTCGGCGTGCGGCACACGGTCTTCGCGCACCGCTGGCAGCGACCAGGGGCGTTGCCGCTGCTGCTGGGCTTGTGTGTCTTTGAAATAATCGAGCGCCCAGAAGATCGGCAGCCAACGGTGCGCGTCGGGGCTGGCGATGCTCGCCAGATGGGCCGAGTTGACGACCAGCACGCCGTGAAACTTGAACCCCACGTCGGGGCGTGGCGCGATGTTGCGCACGCCGGCCAGCAAGAGCGCCGCCAGCACGCGCTGGTATGGCGCGCCGCTGCGGATCCGCCCGGCGACTTCCTCCAGAAGCCTTTCGCGCGGCGTCTCTTCCAGCAGCCGCACGAGGGGTTCGATGTCGGCATCGAACTGCACGCGCGACGTGTCGAGCCGGGCTTCGTCGGCCGATACGGGGTTCAGCCGGTCGAGAAACGCCAGGTCGGCCGCCGGCAGCGCCAGTCCCGCCGCTGCCGTCCGAGCCAAGAAACGCCTCCGTACTGGGTCGATCGCCATGGCCGCGCTCCTTATGTTCGCTTCCCCCAGCGGAAAGCATAGCGCGCCGCGCGGCGCAAAAAAAGAAGCCCCTGCAAGCCCACGGAAGGCCGGCAGGGGCGCTACGAGATGGAATGGTTGTTGACGGCCTTCCGTGGGCTTACCGGAACTGCTGCGTCCACATACCGTTGTGGTACCCGACGCCAATGTAACGGTAGCTCGGGTTCAGCATGTTGGCCCGGTGGCCGCTGCTGTGGTACCACTGCTGCGTGACGCTGGCGGCGTTGGGCTGGCCCATGGCGATGTTCTCGCCCGACCATCCCGAGGTGCCGCCGTGGCGGAACCCGTAGCGGTGACGCATGTTCCACGAGTGGGTGAACGCCGTTCGCAGCAGCTCGCGCATTGGCTGCAACGGCGGCAGCCGATGGACCTGGCGATAGCGGTTGCACTCGCAGACCATCTCCCAGCTCACGTCGTCGAGATACCAGTGGCAAAGCTTGGTGACCTCGATCACCCCGCCGTCGTGGTACATCCCCTCGACCTTCACAGGATCGCTGCCGCAATCCTTCAGCCAGGAAAGCTGACTGTCGGCAACCTGCAAGATATAGCTGTCCTGCGATTCGAACCGCTGGACACGATACTCGGTATCCCCTTCCTTTTCGGGCATTACCAAGTAGCCCTCGATCGTCACCGACGTGTTGTGAAACGGCGTGTGCAATGGGTCCTTGAACTCATTGACCGGTCCACCGTCGGTCCGAGCCGCCAAACACACCACCATTGCTACGACCAAACTCCGTTGAACGAAACTCAAAGCACCACCTCCTCGCCCCTCGGTCCTCGGTTGGCCCCTTTGCCTTTTCCGAGCAGCCGACCGCCATGGCCGAATTGCCCAAAACACGTATCCAGAAACCTCAACGAAATCGTTAAGTTCCCAAGGAAAGCGGCCCAGGCTAGCCCGACAAAAAGCCATCTTCAACCGCCCGGCTGGTCAATATGTTCCACCCATATGCGGGGATTCCTGACGAGGAGCCGGCGCAACTCCTGCCCTGGACGGTGACTACCGTTCGCGGGCTTTCAGCCACATTTCTGCAAAAAATGCCATTTCCTTACGGAAACGAGCAGCAATCTCGCAAAAGGCTAACAGGCGTTCAGTAGCTTGGTGGTGTGTGGCGTCGAAGTCCGACAACTCGGAACATTCGATTTTCAGGAGGATGCCATGATCAGTTTCGCGCGACCGATTCCGGCAGCGGCAAGTGATCGACCGGATGGCACGACCGAGCGGCTGCCTCGAACTGAGGCCGATCCACCGGCCTGTCCCCACTGTTTGGGGGCGTTGATTGATATTCGCGGCCAGTTGCAATGCTCCGTTTGCCATGCACTTTGCGACAGCGTGTGCGACGGCGATCCCTGGTGGCCGATCCCGCGCTGATGCTGCCCCAGGCCTCGTGTTGCCATCGGAGCAGATGGCCGTGACGACGGACCTTGCGGCCCCGATGGTTAGAGCGGTTTCATGTTTGGTGTAGCGGAATTTCGCAGCTAGCACCGCCAGAATCCTCGTGAAACATCGCATGGATTGGCGTGCTAGCGTCGCCATAGCTATCGTGAAACCGCTCTAGCCGTTGCCGACCGGCGACCAGCCCAGGGCGAATGCCGCGCGCAGCACGCACCAGATCACGATGCCGCAGAGCAGGTCGAGCCCCATGCCAGCGACGATCATCCGCCGTGCCGGGATCAACCCCGAGCCATAGACAATGGCGTTCGGCGGGGTCGATACCGGCAGGGCCGACCCGAAGCTGGCGCCGAACGTGACCCCCATCAACGGCGGCAACGGCTCGACGCCTGCCGTCTGGCAGATCGACCACACCACCGGGATTAGCGTGCTGGCGGTGGCCGCGTTGCTGGTGAACTCGCTGAGCACAATGCCGCCGGCGATTGCCAGGGCGGTGACGACCCACACGTCCTCGCTGCCGGCGGTGCGCAGTGTCACCTCGCCCAACACCTGCGTCAGCCCGGTTTTCATCATCAGGCTACCCAGCGACAAGCCGGCACCGAACAGCAGCAGCGTGCTCCAGTCGATCGCGGCAAAGTCGTCCGCGGAAAGCGAAAATCGCCGCTGCTGCCAATCGACCGGCAACAGAAACAACGCCACCGGGATCATCAGCGCCACGATCTCCTCAGGCAGATGCACCGCGACCCAATCCTGCGTCGACTTGTCCGCCACGATCGCCAACACGCCAGGCGTAAGCCACAACCCAACGGCGGCCAGGAACACGACCAACGTGTTCTTCTCGCCCGTATTCCATGCACCCAGGCACCGGCGCTCGGCGTCGAGATACTCGCGCAGCGCCGGCAAGTCGATCCGGGCCGACGGTGCTTGCAGCCGCAACCACAGGAACAGGCCGACGAAGATCGCCGTCATCATCGGCAGCCCGACGATGCTCCAGCGCAGGAAGTCGACCGACTGCCCCAGGAACTCGGGGCGGCGAAAGAAGCCCATCGCCACCACGTTGGTCGTCGTGCCGATCGGCGTGGCGATGCCGCCAACACTCGAAGCGTAGGCGGTCATCAGCAACAGAGCACTGGCATACGGCGAACGGGCGAAGCCGGCCTGCTGGTCGGGTCGTCTGCCGTCGCCGCCGGTCGCCAGCACCGCGATGATGCCCATCGTCACCGGGTAGATCATCGCGGTGGCTGCCGTGTTACTGATACACATCGACACCAGCCCCACCGAAAGTCCGACGGCCAGCAGCACGGTCGCCGGCGAGTGCCCCGCCCAGCGCGTACACAGAATCGACAAGGCGACGCGCCGATCAAGCCCGTGAACCGTCATCGCACGCCCCAGGAACATGCCGCCAAGCAAGAAGAACAGCGCCGGATCGCCGAACGGTGCCAGGGCGGTGCGCGCCGATTGAAAGCTGCTCGTGCCGTCGTCGGGCACCGCGCCAAGAAACACAGCCAGCCCGACTGCCAGCAAACCGGTCGCGGCGATCGGAATCGGCTCGGTCAGCCACCAGACGATCGTCAGCAACATGATGCCCGACAACCGGAGTGCTTCGGGCGTGAGCAGTTCGTGCGGTCCCCACACGAACCACGCCAGCATTGTCGCCGGGCCGAGCACCAGCCCGATGCGATCGAGCGGCAGCGGGCTGCTGGCTTCAGGCTCCAGGCTACAGGCTTCGGGCCCCGGGTCACTGGAAGAAGTGTTCACGCCATCCGCCTTTCCCTGTAGCCTGTAGCCCGGCACCCGAACTGCACTGGCATTGCCGAGCGGAATCACTAAAATAAAGCCCGAGTTTGTGTTGCGTCCACAGTATTCTTGCGCTGGCGCGCATGGTCGACCGTGGCTAAAACCTTGTCATCCGCCCCGGTATCCGACCGTCCTGCCACCGACGACGCGACACCCGAGCTGATCGATCTTCTCGATCCCTGGACGGCCGGCCTGCTGGCGTGGCTCGTGCCGGGTTGGGGGCACTGGTACCAAGGTCGCCGCCCGAAGGCGATTCTGTTCTTCCTTTGCATTTTCGGCACGTTCGCCTTCGGCTGTTACCTGGGCGAGACGCGCGTGGTCTACGCCTCGTGGCGGCCGCAGGATCATCGCCCGGCATATCTCTGCCAGGTGGCGGTCGGCCTGCCGGCCCTGCCGGCCTTGGTGCAAGCGTGGCGGTTTCGCGACCCGAACCTGCAAATCGAAGCCGCCGAGCGCGACGCCGAACATCATGCGCGGCTTGGCGATTGGTTTATGGCGCCGCCGTTCGTGCTCGATACCGAACTGTTCAACCGCGGTCCGGCCAATGCTTACGAGCAAGACCAACGAACTCTGCAGCAGCGGCTGTTGCGGATCTTCAATCCCGGGCAGGTTGCTGCCGATGACCAGGCCGACGAACTCGACCTGCTCAACAAGCGGCTGAACCGTTACTTCGAATTCGGCACGGTCTACACAATGATCGCCGGCCTGCTCAACATCCTGGCCATCTACGATGCCATCGGCGGCCCCGCGCAAAGCGATCCGGTCGCGGCCAAGCGCCGCCGCAAGCAAGACGCCGACGAAACCGCGGAGCATGCCGCCTGACGCGGCGCCAAGCGATGCTGCTGGCCGTGCACATCAACGACCTTTGGTACGCCCTGCCGCTGATCGTCTCGGTGTCGCTCGTTTACTCGGCGACGCGGGCCGAGCAGATGCGGCCGATCCTCACCCAGGCACTCCGCTTCGGCACGTGGGTTCTTGGCTTCATGGCTGCGGCCTTCGCGGTGCTCTACTGGCTATCGGCCCGGCCTTGAATCTCCCGCTGCCCGCCGCGGGAGAGGGCCGGGGGGAGGGGGCATTGAAGCATGTACCCGCCTGCGTTTCGGCGCGGGTCTCCGACCCCGCCGTTATCCGACCGAAGGTCTCCTAGCAGTCCGTTGATTTATTGCACGACGGACATATGCACCCACGAAACACTCGATCGCCAGAAAGCTAGCAACAACTCCTCTGGGTATTTTTCAACAGGCTGCTAGCACACCCGACAAAGACGGTGGGGTCGGGAGACCCGCGCCGAACGCGGCTGGGGCGTGGGTACAAACTCGCGCCGCCGACCTCGGGTCAATCCCCCCGGCGCGGCCACGAGTTTGTACCCCGCCCTGAGACCGGGGGTAACGGGTACAAATTCAACGCAAATCCCCCCCGGTCAAATTAGTACCCACTTTGCTCAAAAGCGCTACAAATTCAACTTCCGCCGTCACGCCACCAACTTGTCAAAGAGCGTTCATGTGCGCCAGCAGGCATTCCTGCCTGCCTTCCCGTCGCGCACCTTAGCGGCAGACAAGAATGTCTGCCCCACGCGGAGTCGCCTCGCCCCCTCACCCTAACCCTTTCCCCGAAGGCTAAGCCTTGCCCACAATCTTCATCGGCTATGCGCAGGATGGGTGGTGCTGCGTACTCGGAGACGGTTGCGCCAAGAGGGGTCCATGCCCGCCGTTGCCTCCTCGCCCCATCGGGGAGAGGAAATGGTCGCCGCCAGGCGACCGAGGAGAGGGCGAAGGGGACGCTGCCCATGCTCAGCGAGCTTACCCGAGAGTCGTCGGGCATGCGCGCTCGATGCAATGGTGCGCCGTCACTTCGCCCTCATCCGGCCTTCGGCCACCTTCCCCCGGAGGGGGAAGGATCAACTTGCACGCCGTCGCCACACATCTTGCGGGCAAGGCTTAGCCCCGAAAGGGAGAGGGAACTGGTGGCTCGCTTGATTTCAGTTCGACGATTTGTGGTGCGTTGTCGGTCGTGCCTGTGGGGCAGCTCGCGCAGGAGCCGCAGCCGGCCGCTCGCTTGCGGGCCAGTGCTCGGCGCATCTGCCGTGCGAGATACGCCGCTGCCGCGAGTACGATCGTCGCGACAACGATGTCTTGCCAGCTCATAGGAACAACCGTCCCACCTGGTAGGTCACCAGCGCACCAATGTACGCTAGCGCCGTCATGTACACGAACGTGAACGCCGGCCAACGCCAACTGTTTGTCTCGCGCTTGATGATCACCAGTGTCGAAGCGCACTGCGCGCACAGCGCAAAGAACACCATGATCGACAATGCCACCGGAATGTTGAACACGCGCTCGCCGGTGTCGTTCCAGCGCGCGTCTTGCAGGGCTGCGACGAGCCGCCCCCGGTCCTCGTCGTTCTCGGTGTCGACATCTTCGCCGAGGTTGTAGATGATCCCCAGCGTGGCCACGATCACCTCGCGCGCCGGGAACGAGGCGATCGCCGCACAGCCGATGCGCCAGTCCCATCCCAGTGGCCGCACGAACGGCTCGATCGCATGTCCCATGCGTCCCAGGATGCTCTGCCGCCGATAGGCGCCGGCAATTTCGTTGTCGAGCGCCCGGCGCTCCTCGGCGACTTGCTCGCGCTGCGGATCATCGTCGGCCAGCGAGGCGGTTGCCGCCTCTTGTCGCTCCACGTCCGTCAGGCGATCGCGGTAAGGCGCTTCGACTTGTTCTGTGTTGTGCGGATAGTACAGCGTGGCCCACACGACGATCGACACCGCCACGATCAGCGTCCCGGCGCGTTGGACGAACGACCAGCCGCGCTCGCACATCCGGTAGACCACCGTACGCGGCGAAGGCCATTTGTACGTCGGCAGCTCCATGACAAACGGCGGCGTCGGCCCGCGCAGCAGCGTCCGCTTCAGCACCAGTGCCACGAGCACCGCCACGACGATCCCCAGCACGTACATCGCCGTCATCACCAGGCCTTGCAGGCCGAGCAACCCGCCAAGCCACGCCGTCGACGGGATAAACGCCGCCACCAACAGTGTGTACACCGGCAGCCGCGCGCTGCAGCTCATCAGCGGCGCGACCAGGATTGTGGTGAGCCGGTCGCGGCGATTCTCGATCACGCGGGTGGCCATAATGCCCGGGATCGCGCAGGCGAACGACGACAACAGCGGGATGAACGACTTCCCGCTCAGCCCGGCGCGCACCATCAGCCGGTCCATCAGGTAGGCGATCCGGGCCATGTAGCCGCAGTCTTCGAGCACGGCAATGAACAGGAACAAGATCATGATCTGCGGCAGAAAGATGATCACACCGCCGACGCCGCCGATCACGCCATCGACCACCAGGCTGCGCAGTGCTCCTTCAGGCATGGCGCCACCCACCAGCTCGCCGAGCCAGCCGACTCCGCCGTCGATCAATTCCATCAATGGCGCGGCGCCACGGAACACCGCCTGGAACACGACGAACATCATCAGGAAGAAAAACAGCGTTCCCCACAGCCGATGCGTAAGCACGTAATCAACGCGATCGGTCCAGTTGGTGGGCTGCGCGGCGGGGCGCGTCGCCACGCCCTCCAGCATCCGCGCCGCCCAGGCGTAGCGCGCCATCGCTTCCACTGCCGGCACCGGACTGCCTGCCGCAGCCAGGCGGGTACGCGCGGCAGTCAGTTCTTGCCTGATTTCCGTCGTGGCCGAGGCGGGGACTGCAAACGATTCGAGGTATCCGCTCACGTCGAGCAATAGCCGCTCGACCAGAAAGCGCGGCAGCGGTGCGTCGCCGTTGCGCCGTGCGGCCAGCGTGTCGTGCAGGCGCGACACTTCGCCGCGAAACGTCTCGGAGAACGGGCTTTCGCGCTCAGGGGCTTCGCCGTCGGACGCCGTGGCTAGCGCCGCTTTCAGTTCGTCGAGTCCCACGCGCCGGTTGGCCTGCACCGGCACGACACGGACGCCCAGGTTGCGCTCGAGCCGCGGCACGTCGAGCTCGATGCCGCGGGACTTGGCCAGGTCGATCATGTTCAGCGCGACGACCGTCGGCAGCCCGAGTTCGAGCACCTGGCTGACCAGGTACAGATTGCGCTCCAAGTTGCTCGCGTCGACGATGCACAGCACCGCGTCGGGCTGCGGCGCGTCGGGCCGGCGGCCCAAGAGCACGTCGACTGCCACCATTTCATCGGGCGAGCGCGGCGCCAGGCTATATGTTCCCGGCAGGTCGACCAGGGCCCAGCGCTCGCCGGCGTGTGAAAGGTGGCCGATCTTTTTTTCGACCGTCACGCCCGGATAGTTGCCGACGCGCTGATGCACGCCCGAGAGCGCCTGAAACAGCGTGCTCTTGCCGGTGTTGGGATTGCCAACCAGGGCGATCGTGAGCGGTTTGAGTGCGACGGCGGGCATGGGGGAAAATGCTAAATGCTAAATGCGTAATGCTTAATTGCAGGCATTTCGCATTCTCCTCATAGCGGCGTGACTTCGATGCGGCTGGCTTCGTTGCTGCGCACGCTGAGCCGGTAGCCGCGCAATTCGATCTCCAGCGGATCGCCCAGCGGTGCGCGCCCCAACACTTTCACTTCGATCCCCGGCAGGACGCCCATCTCCATCAGCCGCACGCTCACGTCGTCGGTGCCGGCAATGCGCTCGACACGCGCCCGCGCGCCGACCTTCAGCTCATCGAGTCCGCTCACGCGCCGGTTCCCGGTCGCACGAGGACGCTGAGCAACTCGTCGGAGCGGAAGCAGAGTTTCTGTCCGCCGAGCCGAATGATGCACGGACTGCCGGTCTGAAGCATCTCGATGTGCGTGCCGCCGCGCAGGCCGATTTCTTCCAAGCGATGCACCTCCTCGGGATGCCCCAAGACCGCACCGATCTGGGCGAATTCGCCAGCTTGCAGGATCGACAGCGGAACTAGGTCTTCCACGGAGGGTTTCACGGTAGGGGTTGCAATTGAGACTCATTCTCAGCCAGTCGATTGTAAAGCACGCTCTCGCGGCCAGCAAACGGTTATCTCAAACGCGGGCAACAGTTTTTCTTGCCGGCAATTCTGGGCGTCGGTTACATTGAAAGCCCTGCCCGGTTCAACCTACCGCCGCCCCGCCTGTCTCGCCTCGACCGCCTATGCTGAAGTGGCATTCGCACCGTGAATTCATTTTGCTCGCGGCCGCGATGGTGATTGCGCTCGCTGAGTCGACTCGTGCCGCGGACCAGGCAGCATCCAATGCTGCGCCGCGGTTCGAATCGCACGTCCGGCCAATCCTGAAAGCGCACTGCTTCCAGTGCCACGGCGACGACGGACAATCGGAGGCGGGACTTGACCTGCGCCTGGTGCGGTCAATGAGCGAAGGGGGCGACTCGGGGCCGGCGCTGGTGCCGGGTAAATCGTCGGCGAGCTTGATCCTCGAACGGCTTCGCGCCGGCGAGATGCCCCCGGGCGAAAAGAAAGTTCCCGACGAAGAGATCGCCACGATCGCGCGCTGGATCGACTCCGGCGCCAAGACCGCTCGACCCGAGCCGGCGGCAAAGGCGCCTGCAATCACCGACGAAGAACTGGCCCATTGGTCGTTCCAGCCGATCACGCGCCCCGCGGTGCCGACGGTCAAGCACACCGCAGCGGTCACCAATGCGATCGATGCGTTTCTGCTCGAGCGCCTGGAGCGCGAAGGATTGGAGTTTTCGCAGCAAGCCGATCGCGTGGCGCTCGTGCGTCGTGCGTATTTCGATCTGTGGGGTGCTTCGGTGGCGATGGCGTGGCTCATGAACGAAGAACGGCTGCGCGGCGCGCCGGCCAAGCCCGACTTCGAGCAGGCGACGTTCGACCTGCTTCCCAAAAGGCCGCCGCATACGCCGCGCGCCAAGGCCGTGATCTCGCTGTTCATGCAGGGTGGCCCGAGCCATGTCGATCTGTTCGACCCCAAGCCCGAGCTGAAGAAGTACGAGAACGTCGAGTACGGCCGCAAGCTGAAGTACGGCTCCGAGCTGGAGAACGCGCGTAACAGCCGCACGCTGTTCCCGAGTCCGTGGAACTTCCAGCGGGCGGGCAAGTGCGGCATGGAGCTCAGCGAACTGCTGCCGGCATTGCAAACCGTGGCCGACGACATCTGCCTGATCCGCTCGATGCACACCAGCGTGAACAACCACGATCAGTCGATCATGGCCCTGAACACCGGCCGGCCGACGGCGGGGCGTCCGTCGCTGGGTTCGTGGGTCACCTACGCGCTGGGGACCGAGAACCAGGACCTGCCGGCCTACGTGGTGCTGACCGATCCGCGCGGCCTGCCGGTGCGCGGCCTGGAAAACTGGTCGAACGCCTGGCTGCCGTCGTTGTACCAGGGGACGGTGATCCGGCCGAAAGAGCCGCGCATCCTGAATCTCGATCCGCCGGCGCACCTGGCCGGTGTGCCGCAGCGGCAACTGCTCGATTATCTCGATCGGCTGAACCAGGATCATCTGGCCCAGCACCCGGGCGAGGCCGATCTGGCCGCGCGGCTGGCGAGCTACGAACTGGCCGCGCGGATGCAGACCACCGCCAAGGAAGCGGTCGACCTGGCGCAAGAATCCGAAGCGACTCGCAAAATGTACGGCCTCGACGACCCGGTGACCAGGCACTTCGGTGAGCGCTGCCTGCTGGCCCGTCGGCTGGTGGAGCGCGGCGTGCGCTTCGTGCAGGTGTGCACCGGCAACCAGAGCTGGGACCATCACGGCGACATTCGCAACAAGCTTCCCGAGAACTGCAAGATTGTCGACAAGCCTTGTGCCGCGCTCATTAACGATCTGAAGCAGCGAGGCCTGCTCGATACGACGCTCGTGCAATGGGGAGGCGAAATGGGGCGCATGCCAGCCATCGAGCAGGACCAAGGCTCGAAGGTCGGTCGCGATCACAATACCTTCGGATTCTCAATGTGGCTGGCCGGCGGCGGCGTGAAGCGTGGCCTTGTCTACGGCGCGACCGACGAAGTCGGGAGCGAAGCGGTCGAGAACGGCGTCTCGCACTCCGACTACCATGCCACGCTGCTGCACCTGCTGGGGCTCGACTACGAAGACGTGGTCTTCCAGCGCGCCAACGGCCCGGGCTCATTGGTCGACGGCCAACCGGCCCGCGTGGTACACGAGATTCTGGCCTAAGCGCGAGAGCGCAAGCGACGCGGCTATTGATCTTCAGAAAAGCAAATGAATGTCGATGGGGTGCCACTGGCTCCGCCAGTGCCCAGTTCAACACTGGCAGCGCCAGTGCCACCCAAAACATTGGTTCGATTGCTTTTCTGAAGATCAATAAATCAGGCGCATAGGATGTCGATTCGTGCGTTTCCTTCGACGTGCGAGTATGATGGGTTTGCGTCGAGGCGATCCATGACGCGTGCTTATTCGCTCCTGCCGGTTAGTTAGAAGGAGAGTCGCGGTGATTCGCTTGCGCTGGGTTCATCGTGCATCGCTGCTGATCGTTGGGGTACTCCTGTCGGGCGCGTCGGGACAAGTAGAATTGGCCCGCGGCGAGTCGAATTGGCCGCGCTGGCGCGGAGCGCATCAAGACGGCCACACCGATCAGTCGAACCTGCCGGTGCATTGGTCGCCGGCCGACGTGGTTTGGAAAGCCACGCTGCCGGGCCATGGGCAATCGTCGCCGGTGATCTGGGGCGATCGCATCTTTCTGACTACGGCACTGGAGCGCGGCCGCGAGCGATTGGTGTTCTGCGTCGATCGCAACGACGGCCGGCTGCTATGGCAACACACCGCGTGGAAAGGCGAGCCCGAGCCGAGCCACACCATGAACGGTTGGGCCTCGAGCACCTGCGCCACCGATGGCGAGGTGGTCGTGGCGTTCTTCGGCCGCGGCGGACTGCACGCCTACACCGTCGACGGCAAGCCGCTGTGGAGCCTGAATCTCGGCACCTTTGAAAGTCCCTGGAGTATTGCGGCTTGCCCAATCATCCTTGGCGACCTGGTGATCCAGAACGGCGACTCCGACGCGGATGCCTTCCTTGCCGCTTTCGACAAGCACACCGGCAAGCAAGTGTGGCGCACCAAGCGACCCGATAACCGCGGCTGGAGCACGCCGATCCTGGTGCACGTCGCCGCTAGCGCAAGCGGCAAGGAACACGACGAGCTGGTGCTCAACGGCCACACCGGCGTGTATGGCTACGATCCCAAAACCGGCAAGGAACTTTGGTTCTGCCAAGGCTTCAACGGCCGCGGCGAACCGACCGTCACCCCCGCCGGCGACGTGCTGTGCGTGGTGAACGGGTTGAAAGGCGATTTTTACGCCGTGCGCCCCGGCGGCTCGGGCGACGTGACCGCCACGCGCATGGCCTGGCACACGCCGCGCAAAGGTGGCCGCGACTGCCCGTCGCCGATCGTCGTTGGCCAGTTCGTCATCGTCTGCGACATGAAGGGGATCGCCACCTGCTACCGCACGACCGACGGCAAGGAAGTCTGGAAAGAACGGATCGGCTCGAACTTTTCCTCGTCGCCGATCGCTGCCGCCGGCCTGGTATACTTTCAGGCGGAAGACGGCACGACGGTCGTCATTCGTCCGGGGCCGAAGCTCGACGTGGTGGCCACCAACGCGCTCGACCCGGCGCAGGACGAGGTGTTTCGCGCATCACTGACACCCAGCGAAGGGCAGATCTTCGCACGTTCCGATCACGTGCTTTACTGCATCGGCAAACGAACGAAGAGGCAGGGGCAGGCGCAAGCCTCCCGGTAGTTGATGACGGCACCGCGACTCTTCGAGCCTAGCCGGAAACCGCGTGGGGCAGGCATTCTTGCCTGCCTTCGGCGACCCTTTTTCTCGGCAGACAAGAATGTCTGCCCCACGCGAAACTCCTTGGTGTGCTGGTTTTCGAATAGGCTCTTCAGCACGGCAACGCTTATCGCCCTGGCCGGCGCGGTGTCGGCCGCCGCCGGCGATTGGGACGCCTTCCGTGGCACCGCGCGCAACGGTCGTTCGACCGAGAGCAACGTGCCGCTGGTCTGGGGGCCAGAAAACAACATTCGCTGGAAGGTGCCGCTTCCGGGCACTGGCAACAGCAGCCCGGTGGTCGCCGCCGGCCACGTGTACGTCACCTGCGCGAGCGACGAAGGCCGAGGGCGCGGCACCTACTGCTACGATCGCCGCGACGGCCGGCTGCTTTGGTCCGACGTCGTGGCCTACGAGCCTGAAGACCCGACCCACGGCACCAATCCGTACTGCGGTTCATCGCCCGCGGCCGACGAGCGGCATGTCGTTGTGTGGCACGGCTCGGCCGGCGTACACTGCTACGACCACGCCGGGCGGAAGTTGTGGAGCCGCGATCTCGGCACGTTCCGGCACATTTGGGGCTACGGTTCGTCGCCGGTCCTGTTCGGCGAGTCGGTGCTGCTCAACTGCGGCCCCGGTCCACGGCAATGCGTCACGGCGATTGACCGCGCCACCGGCAAAACGCGCTGGCAATTCGACGTGCCCGGTGGCGACTCGGGTGAAGAATCGCCCGCCGCCAGCGAGAAACCCGCTTGGACCGGCTCGTGGGCCACGCCGGTCGTCGCCACCGTCGAGGGCCGCGAGCAGGTGATCGTGCCGCTGGCCGGGCGCCTGCATGCGTTCGATCCACAATCGGGCGCCGTGCTGTGGACGATCGACGGCCTCGGCCCGTTGGTCTACACCGATGCACTGATGGGCAGTGATCCCAGCGGCGGCGGCGTGGGCGTGGCAATGAGCGGCTACCATGGCCCGGCGATCGGCTTCCGCACCGGCGGCTCGGGTGACATGACCGACACCAATCGCCTGTGGCGCGCCACGTCGCGCATTCCGCAGCGCATTGGCTCGGGCGTGCTCATCGACGGCCGCGTGTACATGGCCAACGAGATCGGCGTCGCGCAGTGCATCGATGCCATGACCGGCGAAGAACTGTGGCACGATCGTCTGCCGGCCACGAAGATTTGGGCGTCGATCATCGAGAACCAAGGCCGCCTGTTCGTCACCGACCAGCAGGGCAAGACGATCATCTTTGCCGCCAATCCCGAGCGCTTCGAGCTGGTGGGCGAGAACGAGGTGGGCGAAGGCACCAATTCGACGCTCGCCTTTTCCGACGGCGCGGCATTTCTGCGGACGTTCCAAAGTCTGATCTGCATCAGCCCGCCCGGCGAGTAGTTTTTCACGCGGTCGATTGAACTCTTCCCATGCCTTCAACTTCACAACGCCAGTCGTGGCGCACCGCCAAGCCCCTGCCTCAGCAGCCCAAGCGTGTGACGCGCGTTGTGCTGACGATTGTGGCGCTGCTGCTGATGGGGGCGCTAGTGTGGCTGCTGATTCCGCCGCTGGAGCAGACGCACGTGGTCGCGCTGCCGGTCATCGACTACGAAGCGATCGACGTTCCGCCGATCGGTTTCGTGGGCGAGGATGTCGCGGGTCTGGCGGTGCTCGACGACCTGTGGAAACGTGGCGAGCCGCCGGGACCGGTGGTGCTATCGGGCCTCGAGGTGTCGCGCGAGCTGCGAGCGAACCTGACGGGCGAGTTGAAGAAGGTCGTCGCCCGGCCCAAGGATTCGCTCATCTTCTATGTGTCTGCGCACGGTGTGTCGCGCTCCGGCGACGCATGGCTGCTGTGCAGCGACTTCGATCCCACCCAGACCGACGCCGGACGGCTCAAGGCCAGCGAACTGCTCGCTTCGGTCAAGGCATGCCCGGGAGTCGTGAAGCTGGTGGTGCTCGACACCGGCGGGATCGTTGCCGACGCCCGACTGGCGATGCTCGCCAATGAGTTCCCCCGGCTGCTCGGGAGTGCCGTGAAAGCGACGAACGATCCGTCACTGTGGGTGTTCACGTCGCACGACATCGGCGAGACTTCGCAACCGGCCTCTGGCCTGCGGCGGTCGCGGTTCTCGTACCTGGTCACCGCCGGGCTCAACGGCCTGGCCGAGAGCAACGGCGATCGGCAGATCGACCTGGCCGAATTGTACGATTATGTGACGCGCGAACTGGCGCGCTGGACGGCGCTGGCCGGTGGTGGCGAGCAATCGCAAACACCGGTGTTGTTGCACGGCGGCGCCGGTCGCGTGACGGCGGCTAGCTCGGGAATCGTGCTTCTGCCAGCGCGCCGTGTCACCAGCACGACCAGCATGTGGCGCGAGCTCGGCCCCCAAACCGCGCTGGCCCAACAATCGGCCAGTCCACCGCCGGCTCAAGACACTGCCGCGCCCCAATCACCAGCCACCGACAAGCCGCCGGCTGAGAAGCCCGCCGCGGAAACGAAAACTACGCCTGAGACCAAAGCGGCTCCCGAAACGAAGACACCGGCGGAGACAAACGCACCTCCCCCCCAGCCGGCCCCGCCCGCGGAAAAACCTGCGCCGCAGGCGGAAGCCCAAGGGCTGCTGGCCGAGGCGTGGCGAATGCGCGACGATCTATTCGACCGCGCAAAACACGATTGGTCGCCGGTCGATTACGCCCCGCACTTGGCGCGCGAATTTCAGGAGTTGGTTCTCGCCTACGAGCAGCGCCTGCGCGCCGGCAACGCCTACAAGCCCGCGGAGATAGCCGACCGGCTGCGGAAGAACATTCTGCCGCTATCGGAGATGCTGCGCGGCGATTCGCCGGGGGACAACAGCACGATCGCCCAGCGGCTCGCCCGCGCTTGGCATCAATTCAACGCTTCCGACCTGCGCCGTCGCTACGATTTCGAACCGCGTTATGTGCGCCAGGCGATCCGGTTGCGCAACGATGCCGCGTTTCGCACGGTCGATTACGTCCGCCTGGTCGGACGCTCGGCCGCCTCATCCGGCGGCGATGATACGCTCGCCGACGATCTGCGCAAACTGCTGCCGGCGCTCGACGCGCTCAGCCGCCGCTTGGACGCGATCCAATCGGCCGATGCCGCACTCCGCAGCGATCTCGTGCGCATCGGCGATGCATTGCAATTCGAGGACCGGCAACTGCGCGAGTTGCTGACGACCATTGATGCTGCGCTAGCGGATGAGGCCCGCCGGCTTGCCGACGAACCTCGCCAGCAGGCCGCCGCAATCGAAAGCTTGCTGGCCTCGACGCTTCCCACGGCCTCGGCGCGCGAGAAGCTGCTCGCCTCGCTGCCGCGATCGGAAAGTACCCCCGATTTCAAAGATCGTGCCCCCGCCGTGCGTGCTCAGCAGCCGGCGATTGGCCAGCGGCGCTGGGACGCGCTGCGCCAGCAGGCTGAGTTGGAGTTGGGGCTGCTGCGCTGGGCAGGGATCGACCCGACTGGCAGCGATCGCAAGCTCGACAATCCCGCTGACGACGCCGCGCGGTGGAGCAAGCTGGCCGAGTTCGGCAGCGGGCTCGAAGCGGCTTACCGCGACCTGCCGGGCAAAATCAACAAAGGGTTCGCCGATTCGCGACGGCTCGGCCCCACGGAACAGGTCGCCGCACGGCAACCGATCGAACGCTGGTTGCGGCTGGTCGATGCCCGCGATGCCAAGCGGGTCGACGAGTCGGTGAACATCGCCCCGCTGCCGCCGCGAGCAACCGAGGTCCGCCTAACCATCCAGGCACCGCCAAAACTCGACGTGCGCGACGACGAATGGACGCCGCTGGAGTTTAAGCTGCAATCCGGCGCAGGCCGGCCGGCGGAAGTATGGGCCAAGCCCGAGTTCGATTCGGCGCTGCTGGAAGCGCGGCTCGCTGACCACCAAGAACTGCTCGCCGCCGGCAGGCGCAGCGATCGGCCGACGCTGCTCGACGACCGCGGCGCGGGTTCCATCACCTTCCAACTGCGTGCCAAGCAACGCGGCGTCGCATCGACCGTGGCCTTTAAGGTGAGCTTCCAATCCGACGGCGCCCAGGCGGCACCGGCGTCGGTGGCCATCGGCATGCCGGCGCCCGAGCGCATCGACCTGCTGGCCCATGGAACCACGGGAACCGTCATCAGCGACGGCGCGCGGCAAGAGACGTGGATCGCCGATGCCGACGATCGCCTGCAACTGCTGCCGTTCCCCAACCGCACGACGACGTTTCATCTGGCCCTGGCGAACCGTTCGGACCGCAGCCAGAAAGTCGGCGTGGCATTGCTGACCGCCCCCGCGGCTGGCCCCGGCGCACGCGGCGACTTGCCGCTCAACCCGCTCGACTGGGAAGATGCCGGCGCTCGCACGGTGGCGAGCATCAAGGAAATGACGCTCGGCGTCGGCGGCCAACCAGTGCCGATCGCGTTCCCGGCCCCCGCGGCGCCCGCGCCGGCTGCTGCGGCCACACCGGCGGCGCCTGGCGCTGGAGCGCCCCCTGCCGGCGAGCCGAAAAAGGATCGCACGCCAATCGCCGCCGGTCTGCTGTGCGTAGTCACCGACCTGGCGCATCCCGAGCGGCGGTGGATCAAGCGGATCGACGTCGCCGTGCAGCGTCCCGAAAACTACCTGGAGGCTGAGGCTTCGTACGATCGCATCCAAGGACGGATCAACGTGGTGCTGCGACCCTGCGACTTCGACAACGACGGCCGCCCGGATGTGACGCGCTTGCCGCCGAAAGGTGCGGCCGTGGTCTGGGACGTCGCCGACTTGAAGGGCGCCGCGATGCAGGCCGAAAGCGAAGTGACCGCTCCGCAGTACGAGGCCCGGCTGTTCGCCGACCTGACGCCTGAAGCGCCTCGCGATGTCGACGTGCGATTGACGGTCGATGGTTACCCGCGGGCCTTCGTGTGGCGGATTCAGCGTGCCAACAGCCAGAATCATCTGCGGCCGCGCAGTGACCTGCGGCAGGTGCGCATCGTCGCGCCGCACAATGGCGATGCGTTCCGCGCCCCGCGCGACACGCTGCCGGTCGAACTCCAGGTCGACGCCCCCGCCGACGCCTTCCGCGATGCCGGTGACGTGCTGGAAGTCGGCGTCGACCCGGTGCTCGACCGTTCGCTGCGCGACGACCGCCCTCAGCGGTTCTACGGCGATCGGCAACTCGAGCTGTGGGTCGATGATCTCGGTCCCGATGGCCTGTTGAAGATCGACGCCCAGGTACACGACTTCAAAGTCAACCTCGATCCGCACGGCTTGCGGAACACGACCGTCGAGGTCGGCGCACAGCTTTCGATCCGCGGCACCGATCCGATCGCGACGTTCGTCGGCGTGGTGCTCGATGCCACGCCGCCGCGCATCGACGTGGCGACCGATCCGCCAGGGGCGGTGCTAACCCAGGGACGCGACCTGATCGTGATCGTCACGGACGCCGACCCCGAGCGCCGCGGCAACAGCGACATCACGATGGTCGAGGCGGCGTTCAACAAGCTCGACAAGCCGGTGGCCGGCGCACAGAGCCCCGATGGCCGCGATTGGCGCGTCGTGCTGCCGACGCAAGACCTCAAACCGGGCAAGTACCCGGTGTTGGTGCGGGCCACCGATCGCGTCGAGCTGCAATCCTCGCCCGAGCGCCTGATCGCCACGGTGTTGCCGCCGGTCGATCCTAGCAAGAACGCTCCGCGCCCTGAGAACAGCATCGTCGGCTCGGTCACCATCTCGGGCACTCCGCAGGCGAACGTCACCGTCGTGCTGTCGGGCGGCGCCTCGGCCGCCGCGCGCACCGACGCCCGCGGTGCGTTTGAATTCCGCAACCTCAAGCCGGGCGCGTACAAGCTGTCGGCCAAAGGCATCGTGCGCAATCGGGAATACGCGGCCAAACCGCTCGACGTCACCGTGCAGCCCGCCCCCGCTCCACCGACCACGGCCGCGCTCGATCTGGAATAAGCGGCGAAAAGCCGCGCACCGCCGGCCGCGCTTGACGCGCGCGCCACGCTTCCTACGATTCGATGGGCCCGGCACTTCTGCGGGGACTAGCCAACCAATGCACTTCGGTATGGAATCGCCGAACGACACGTGTTCGAGCCAGGAGCTGGCACGCATCGAGGCGACCACGCTCGAAGTGGGACGTGCGATCCTCGATCGCCGCCGGCGGCAGCGCACGACGATCTTCGATCGCCGCTGGTGGGACGATCGCGTGATGGCCTGGACCATGCGCGACGAAGCGCTCAAGGTGCAAATGTTCCGCTTCGTCGACGTGCTGCCGATGCTCACGACGAGCGAATCGGTCACGCGGCATTTGCAGGAATATCTCGGCGGGGCGGACGTCGAGCTGCCGGCCGTCTTGCAGGTACCCCTCTCTCTGGCCATGCGTTCCAGATCGTTGGCCAGCCGAGTGCTCGCGTTGGCCGCGCGCAAAAACGCCCAGGGCTACGCCCGGAGGTTCATCGCCGGCACGAACGTTGCCGAGGTGCTGGCTGCGGCGATGCGCGCCCGCAAGCAGCGCCGCGCCTTCACGCTCGACCTGCTCGGCGAAGCGGTCACCAGCGAAGCCGAAGCCGACTGCTACCTGCAAGCCTACGTCGATCTGATTCGCGGCATCGCGCCCACCGTGAACGCCTGGCCCGAGGTGCCGCAGATCGACCGCGGAGCGTTTGGCGACCTGCCGCGCGTGAACTTGTCGGTGAAGCTGTCGGCACTCGACAGCCAGTTCGACGCCATCGACCCCGAAGGAACGTTCGAGCGCGTCGCCGCTCGGCTGCGCGTGCTGTTGCGCCTGGCGCGCGAGCACCGGGCGCATCTGCACGTCGACATGGAATCGTACAAGGCCAAGGCACTGACGCTCGAGATCTTTCAGCGCATCCTGCTGGAAGATGAGTTCCGCGATTGGCCCGACGTGGGAATCGTCATCCAGACGTATCTGCGCGACGCGGCCGACGACCTGGCCGCGCTCGCCGACTGGGCCGAGCGGCGCGGCACGCCGGTGTGGGTGCGGCTGGTGAAGGGGGCATACTGGGACTACGAAACGGTCAACGCCCGATCGCTCGGCTGGCCGGTGCCGGTGTTCGAGCACAAGCACGAGACCGATGCGAACTTCGAGCGGCAAACACGATTCTTGCTGCGGCATGCCGAAGTGCTGCGGCCGGCCATCGCCAGCCACAACGTCCGTTCGCTGGCCCATGCGATTGCGGTGGCGCGCCGCCTGGGACTGCCCCGCGGCACGCTCGAGCTGCAAATGCTCTACGGCATGGCCGACGACGAGGCCGACGCGCTGGTCGAACTGGACCAGCGGGTGCGCATCTACATGCCGTTCGGCGAGCTGCTGCCCGGGATGGCGTACCTGGTGCGGCGGCTGCTGGAGAACACCTCGAACGATTCGTTCCTGCGCGCCAGCGTGCAAGAACACCTTCCTGCGGAGCAATTGCTCATGAACCCGTTGAACGTGGGGGGCGGCCAGACTGCCCATGTGCGCGACGGTGACGGCGCCGCGAAGAGGCAAGCGGTGGAACAGCGTTCGCCGACGGCCCATTTCACGAACGAGCCGCCGACCGACTTTGCCCGCCCCGAAGCGCGCGAGGCGATGCGCCAATCGCTCGCCACCGTTGCCGGGCAACTCGGTAAGCACGCGTCGCTGTGGATCGACGGCCGAGCGGTCGATACTTCCGAGCGGCTGTCGTCGTACGATCCCTCGCACAAATCACGGCTCGTCGGCACGACGGCCTCAGCAAACTGGCAGCAAGTGCTCGACGCCGTTGCCGCCGCCAAACGGGCTCAGCGAGCCTGGAATGCACTAGGCGTCGAACGCCGCGCGCAGTTTCTGGAACGGGCGGCCGAGGCGATGGCGCGTCGCCGCTTCGAGCTGGCTGCCTGGGAAGTGTACGAGTGTGGCAAGGTGTGGCGCGAGGCCGATGCCGACGTGGCCGAGGCGATCGACTTCTGCCGCTTCTACGCGCTGGCGGCCCGGGCGCTGCAAGGCGAAGGGGTCGATCTGCCCGGCGAAGAGAACCGGTTCGTGTATTTACCGCGCGGCGTCGCCGCGGTGATTGCCCCCTGGAACTTTCCGCTGGCCATTCTCACCGGCATGACGGTGGCCGCGCTTGTAACCGGCAACACGGTGGTGATGAAACCCGCGGAGCAGTCGCCGCTGGTGGCGAGCCTGCTGATGGAGATATTCAACGAGCTGGATCTGCCGGGCGGCGTGCTCAGCTATCTTCCTGGCACGGGCGAGGTGGCCGGGGCCGCGCTCGTCGAACATCCCGACACCGCACTGATCGCCTTCACCGGCTCGCGTGCCGTGGGGCTGGCGATCAATGCCCGGGCGGCCGACGTGTCGGCGAAGCTGCCTTACGTGAAGCGCGTGATTGCCGAGATGGGGGGAAAGAACGCGATCATCGTCGACGACGATGCCGATCTGGACGAGGCGGTGCTCGGCGTCGTGCGCAGCGCGTTCGGCTACCAGGGGCAGAAATGCTCGGCCTGCTCACGAGTCATCGTGCTCGACAGCATCTACGACGGCTTCGTCGCTCGGCTGGTCGAAACGGCCCGCGCGCTGAAAGTCGGGCCGGCCGAAGACCCAGCCACGACGGTCGGCCCGGTGATCGATGCCGAATCGTTCGAGCGCGTCCGGAAATACATTGAGATCGCCCGTGGCGAAGGGCGCGAAGTGCTTGCCGTCGATCCGGGATCGCTCGCCGGCGAAGGCCATTACATCGGTCCGCACATTTATGCCGACGTGCCGCCCGGCGCGCGGATCGCGCAACAGGAAATCTTCGGCCCAGTGCTGGCCGTGCTGCGAGCCGGCACGTTCGACGAGGCACTACAAATCGCCAATGGCACCAACTACGCGCTGACCGGCGGCGTGTTCTCGCGCAGCCCCGCGCATTTGGAACAGGCCCGCAATGAGTTCCTGGTCGGCAACCTGTACCTGAATCGCGGCATCACCGGAGCGCTGGTCGGCCGGCAACCGTTTGGCGGCTTCAAAATGTCGGGCATCGGCAGCAAGGCGGGCGGGGCCGATTACCTGCTGCAATTCGTGATTCCGCGCACGGTGACCGAGAACACCCTGCGCCGCGGCTTCGCGCCACCAAGCGCCGCCGACGCCGCGGAACGGCTGGAACAATAGCCGGCGGGCTACAACAGTTTACGAAATTCTTCGATCGTGAAACCGGCATCGATAACGATCCGACCCATCGTGAATGCGTTGATCGGATTGGTGCGCGGAATGGTCAACATTCGCGGCCCTTTGGTGATGATGATGTGCTTGCCCTGTCGAGCGACGATGAATCCGGCCTTCGTCAAGGCTCGCACTGCGTCGAGATGATTGACGCCGGCGAGCTTGGGCATTGTCACACGACCACTTCGATCTCGCGAAGCTCGGCACCATCGAGTTGCTCGGTCGCAACGTCGAGATATTCGCGAATCGCGTCGGCAATATTTGCCAGCGCTTCCGCTTCGGTCGCTCCTTGCGAGACACACCCGGGCAACCCGGGCACCCAGACCGCGTAGCCTTCCTCCGAATGGTGCAATGCGACTTTGTAGATCATGGATGTCTCCGACCTTTCCTCCATCTTCATATTAGCAAATTATATTTCGCCCAGATGCTTTGGCCTCGCGCTCAGCGGCATTTTGTTTGCACGCCTTCTTGCCGGCAACGGGGAGAACCGCGATGCGCGTGCTGGTGATCGACGTGGGCGGAACGCACGTGAAAATGCTTGTCACCGACGAGCACGAGCCGCGACGTTTCGATTCCGGCCGCGATCTCACTCCGGAATCGCTCATCGAGCGGGTCCGATCGGCAACCAGCGATTGGATCTATAACCACGTCTCGCTTGGTTATCCTGGCGAAGTGGGTGTCGAGGGGCCCGAAGAGGAGCCGGGGAATTTGGGCCGGGGCTGGTTAGATTTCGATTTTGAATCGGCGTTCGCCTGCCCGGTGCGGGTGGTCAACGACGCCGCGATGCAGGCCCTAGGCGGATACGATGGCGGGCGAATGCTGTTCCTCGGCCTGGGGACCGGACTGGGTTCGGCCTTGGTGGCCGACCGTGTGGTGATCTCGCTAGAACTTGGCTGCTTACGGAGCAACGGCGGCGAAACGCTTGCCGATCGGCTGGGACGCAAGGGGCGTGAGCGCCACGGTCATGCCGCATGGGAGCGAGTGCTTGCCGAAACGGTCGAGATGCTGCACAAAGCCTTTGGCGCCGACTACGTGCTGTTGGGGGGCGGCAATTCGCGACTCGTCGAGCATCTGCCCGAACACGCACGCCGCGGCGGGAACGACGATGCTTTCGCCGGCGGCTTTCGGCTGTGGGAAGAAGCGGTCCAGCCGCACGATCGCGCACCGTCGAGCGCCTGGCGTGTCGTGCCGTAACTCAAAGGAGACAGTAATGCGATACGTGGCGCTGGCGACCGACTACGACGGCACGATCGCCCACGACGGCGTCGTAGATGCCGCCACTGTCGATGCGCTGCGGCGCGTGCGCGAAACCGGCCGCCGGCTGCTCTTGGTCACCGGGCGCGAGCGCGATGATCTGTTCGCCACGTTCGATCACACCGCGCTGTTCGACCTGGTGGTGGCCGAAAACGGGGCGCTGCTGTATAGGCCGGCCGACAACAGCTCGCAGGTGCTTGCGCCCGAGCCGCCGCAGGCGCTTATCGAACGTTTGCGCACCGCCGGAGTGCCGATCTCGGTCGGCCGGTCGATCGTGGCGACCATCGAGCCGCACGAGCACGCGGTGTTGGCCGCCATTCGCGACCTTGGCCTTGAATGGCACGTGATCTTCAACAAAGGCTCGGTGATGGCGCTGCCGGCGGGGGTAACGAAGGCGACGGGGCTGACGGCTGCGCTCAAGGAGTTGGGCCTGGCGGCGCAGAATGTCGTCGGCGTCGGCGATGCTGAGAACGATCATGCGTTTCTGCGGTTGTGCGGCCTGTCGGTGGCGGTCGCCAACGCCCTGGAGTCGGTCAAGGACGAAGTTGATTTAGTCACCGTCGGCGCTCGCGGCGCTGGCGTAACGGAGCTCATCGACCGGCTCCTCGCCAACGATTTCGCGGACGTAATGCCGCACGCCGAACATCACCAGCCAAAGCAGCCGACGATACTGAGCCAGCCGGTCAACTAGCCCGACGCGCCAGCGAGGGATCAGCGTATGACCGTCCCTCGCTGGCGCGTCGGGCTAGTACGCCGTTCCCCGATGCGCCATACTGGCGGCACTGACTCCTGAATCCTGATTTCCGACTCCCTGCTGCCGGCTATGCCCCTCATCTCGCGGATCGTGCAAGCTCTCGAACCCTCGGCCACATTGGCGATGGCCGGCAAAGCTCGCGAGCTGAAGGCTGCCGGCAAGACGGTGTATGATTTCAGTGTCGGTGAACCTGACTTCACCACCCCCGAGCACATCTGCCAGGCCGCCGTCGCCGCGATGAAGGCCGGCCACACGCATTACACCGCCAGCTCTGGCATTCCCGAGCTGCGCTCGGCGATTGCCAGGCAGTACCGCGCTCGGCACGGCCTCGAGTATTCGCCGCAGCAGGTGATTGTCTCCAACGGGGCAAAGCATTCGCTGCACAACGTGTTCACCGCGCTGTGCGACCCGGGCGACGAGGTGATTATCCCCGCTCCGTACTGGGTCAGCTACGCCGAGCTGGTGAAGCTCACCGGCGGCAAGCCGGTGATCGTGTCGACCGAGGAGCCGAACGACTTCAAGCTCACGCCCGAGCAGCTTCGCCGGGCGATCACGCCGCGCACGAAAGTGCTGTTGCTCTGCTCGCCGTCGAACCCGACCGGCAGCATGTACGAACCCGAAGAGCTGGCCGCGCTCGCCGATGTGGTACTCGAACGCAATCTGCTTGTCGTGGCCGACGAGATTTACGAACGGCTGGTGTACGGCAAGCACCGCTTCGCCAGCTTCGCCGCCGTACGGCCGGGATTGCAGGAGCGCACCGTCACCATCAACGGCGTGAGCAAGGCCTACGCGATGACCGGTTGGCGCATCGGCTGGATGCTCGCGCCGCTGGCGGTAGCCAAGGCGATCGACAGCTTGCAAAGTCAGGAGACCTCGAACCCGTCGAGCGTCAGCCAGTACGCAGCCGTGGCGGCATTGGAGGGCCCGCAGGAATGCGTCGATGCCATGCTCGCTAAGTTTGCCGAGCGCCGCGAGTTCGTCCGCCGCCGTGTGGCCGAGCTGCCCAAGCTTTCTTGCCCCGAAATGGCCGGCGCGTTCTATGCCTTCATGAACATCAGCGCTCACTTGGGACGCACCTACGGCGGCGTGCCGGTAAAAACGTCGAGCGATTGGTGCCTACAACTGCTCGCGCAGCAGGGAGTGGCCACGGTGATGGGTTCGGCGTTCGGCGCCGAAGGCTACGCCCGGGTGTCGTTTGCCACAAGCCTCGACAACCTGCGCGCGGGGTTCGATCGGATTGCGGCATTTTTGGCCGACGCCAAGTGACCGCCATGCAGCGCGAGCTGGCTGTGAATTCGCGACTGGCCGTGCCGATGGACGAGTTCGAGTTCAGTTACGCGCGCAGCTCGGGACCCGGTGGGCAGAACGTGAACAAGGTGAACAGCAAGGCGACGCTTCGTTGGTCGCCGCGGCGGAACACGTCGCTGCCCGAGGACGTGCGGCAACGATTCTTCGCCCGCTATCGCAACAAACTTTCGATCGATGGCGAGGTGATCCTCACCAGCCAGCGCTACCGCGATCAGCCGCGCAATGTCGACGACTGCCTGGAGAAGTTGCGAGTGATGATCGCCAGCGTGGCCGCCCCGCCGGTGAAGCGCAAGCGGACGCGGCCATCCCGCGGTTCGGTGGAGCGCCGCCTCGAGCAGAAGCGCGTCACCGGCGCAAAAAAGCAGTTGCGCCGCAGACCGGCCGAGTGATCGTGAGCCGGAGCGCCTTTAGCTATCGCCGTCGCGGTTCCAGTTTGGGTGCCATGTCCACGGCCGCCGTGGACATGCAAGCGGCGCACAATCATGGCCACGCGGCGTGGCCATGGCACCCTCTGGCTCGCCGCCGTAGCCAACTGAAAAGCGCCCTAGCGCCGCATCGTCGCACCGCGACGCGGCGCGTAGACGCTCTGCCGCGAGGCATCCTCGGCAATCGGCGCCTCGCCGTCGCCTGACGGTCGCGACCACTCGAGGATCACTTGCCGCGCCGGCGTCGCAGTGGCAACATCGGTTGCTGCCGGTTGAGCTGGCGGAGCGGCGGGCACTTCGACACTCCGCCAACCGATCGCAGCGGCCGCCGGCTCAGGCTGCACCGGCTGCTGCATTTGCGCGGCAGGTGGCGTCGGTGGATCGGCGCTCTGGGCGCGGACGACGAGGTCGCTGCGCGGCGAGCGATTGTCGGCCAGCATGCCTTCGCCCGGTCCGTGAGCCGGCAGCGGCGGCGAGCCGTTGCGGACCCAATCGAGCCAGGTATTCTGCAAGTCGCCGAGAGTCGCGAAGCCGTAGTGGCGGTGGATTGCGTCGGTCCACTGTTCCTGCTCAAGCCCGTCGGCCACGAAGTCCAAAAACTTCCGGCGGCCACCTTGGGCGATCAGGTACGTGGCCAGCGAATGCCCTTGGGCATAAAGCGGCATGATGTCGTGCGGATACTCGCGCATCGCGAACATCTGGCTGAACGAGATGCCGCGACCCGTGCGCAGGAACGTGATCAGCATTTGCTGCTGCTTCTGGCGCTCGGCGTCGTGCTCGACCGTGGTGCACGCCCCTTCATCGGCCCAGCGCGGCAACGGCTCGCGGAAATGGCTGGCGATGATCGTGTGCGTCACCTCGTGCGGCAGCACCGAATCGAGCACGCGATCCAACGGGCCCTGGATGTTCATCTGCCAACCGAACACTTCGCCATGATCGAACACGAAGCTCGTCGCGCCGCCGGCCCCCAGGTGCTGGCCGATCTCGACGGTGATCGGGCACGGCTGGGCCCAGGTGGGCATCGGCTTGCCGAGCCATTCGATCGCCAGGTCGCGGCGGAACTGCTCGGCGGCGGCGCCGACTTGTTGGGCGATGGCCGGTGTCGGCGCGTTGACGATGAAGTTGGCCGTGCGATGCCCCGCCCCCGCCGACGCCAAGGCCCCGACCGCGATGATCGTGACGAGGCCCCGCAATACTCGAGCATCCATGCTCCGCGCCTCCGCTGCTGGGTTCTGCGATCGGGTTCGGCTGCGTCCTTGCGGCCGGCGGGCCCGATGCGCGCCGTGTAAAGTTTTCAAAAGGTAATCGCTACGCCGAAAATCTCCTAGGTCGATTTGCGGCCAGTCGAGACAAGCATGCTTGCACGCGGCGATTGCCTATTCGCGCCGTTATGGCATGGTCTCCCGACCAGGCCATTGTGGCCGACCGCAGGTCTCCTCCCTCCCGAGGCTCCATGCTCACGCGATGGCCGGTTTACGCGGGCGCTGGGAGACCTACGGTCGGACCGAGTGGCGCGGTCGGGAGACCGGCCACAACACCGGGAATCCTTCTGGCGCGACCACCCCAACTAATCCTTACCCACAAATACGATGCTCACACAGCGACGAGAATGCTTGCACGCCGCGATTGCCTATTCGCATAGCATCCGCAGCAGCGCGTCATTCGCGGGCGGGAAGCGATACTCGCCGAGTGCCGAGCGCGGAACCCAGTGGAACGGCTCGCGGGGTGTCGCCTGGAGATCGCGCGGCGTGCAGGCCAGGAAGTGCAACCGCACCCGGGCGTGCTCGTAATCGTGCTCGACCACGCAGTGCGGCCGGCCAACGTCGATCGCCAGACCGGTTTCTTCCAAGCACTCGCGCTCCGCCGCCGCCTCGCGGCTCTCGCCCGGCTCGATCTTGCCGCCGGGAAACTCCCAGAAGCCGGCCAGCACGACATTCTCGCCCCGCCGCCCGATCAAGAACTGATCGCCACGCTCGACCACGGCAACGGCGATCTCCACGCACTGTCGCGCCTTCACTGCCATTGCCTCTCCGTGCCTCTGCGCCTCGGCGGTCATTTCCCCCGCCGCAGACGGTTCCAGAACTCGTCGAGGTCGCTCGGCAGCGGCATCTGGAAATCCATGCGCTTGCCGCTCGATGGATGTGTGAAGCTTAGCGCCGCGGCGTGCAGCGCCAAACGCGGCGCGCGGCTGGAGTCGGCGGCATCGTCTGGAGCGGCGTACACCTTGTCGCCGCAGACCGGATGTCCCAGTTCGGACAGATGGATGCGGATCTGATGGGTGCGGCCGGTTTCAAGCGTGCATTCGACCATGGTGTAGCCGGCAATGGTTTCGATTGGCCGGACGTGCGTCACGGCGCGCTTGCCCTGCTTGGGATCGGTCGTGCTGCCGCGGCGACCGTCGCCGCGATCGCGCACCAGATTGGTCGTGATGGTCTGCGCCCGCACCGCGCCGGCGACGATCGCCAGGTAATGTCGCCCGGTCGAGTGCTTACGGAATTGCAGGCCGAGCTCTCTCTCGGCAGGCACGGTGCGCGCGAAGATCATTAGCCCGCTGGTATCGCGATCGAGCCGATGCACCGGGCGCACTGGAGGCGTGCGGGTGCGCGGTGGCAACCGACTCGGCCGCTGGCGTGTCTTGCCCCCTCCACGATTCTCGCGCTTCGCGAGGATGCGCGGCAACAGGTCCTCGAGCGTCGGGTTCTGTCGCTTCCGCTTGGCCGACCAACTTCGCTCGTCGGTGTGCCGCACGCTGGTCAACCCTGACGGTTTTTCGACGACGACCACTTGCGTGTCGACATAGCGGATGCGCACGTCGTCTTCGCGCGCTACGGGGGCCGTCGAGTGCGGCAGCACGCTGACCACGTCGGTCAGCTTCAGCCGCCGGCCCTGGTCCTGGCAGAGGTTGCCGTTGACGAGCACCCGCCGCGACTGCACCAGTCGGCGCACCTGGCCCCAGGTGGGTGTCTCGGGGAGCCAGTGCCGCAGGGCCGCGGCCAAGGTCTGATTGACCTGTCGAGGGGCGACGCGATAAAGCTGCCGAGCGGCGTCGTTCATCGTGCAATCGTCTGGCGCTGCGAAGTGGCCGTTGGCGGCGTCCAGTGCGGGTCCTTCGGCTCGGCGACGCGCAGCGGTAGTGTATCGCCGTAGTGCCGTTGCTCGGCCTGCAACTTTGCCATGAGCACTTCGATCCGCGCCGCCTGGTCGGGGTCGCCGGCCAGGTTGTGCATCTCGTCAGGATCGTTTTTCAGATCGAACAACTGGGTGACGCCGACCTGCGGATAGACGATCAGCTTCCATCGCTCGTCGCGCTCGGCGCGTTGGACGTCGCGGAAGGCCAGGAAGATCGTATCACGCGCCGTGGCTTGCTTTCCGTTTAGCACGCCGGCGAAGCTGCGGCCGTCGAGCCCCGATGGAATCGGTGCCCCGACCAGGTCGCAGACCGTCGGAAAGATATCGAGCAGGTAAACCAGCGCGTCGCTGCGCCCCGGCTTGATGCCCGGCCCCTTGAAGCACAGCGGGCTGCGCATGCTGTGATCGTACAGGTTCTGCTTGCCCATCAGGCCATGGCTGCCCAGCGACAGGCCGTGGTCGGACGAGTAGATGATAATCGTGTCGTCGGTCAGTTCCAATGCGTCGAGCCGCTCGAGCAGCCGGCCGATGTGATAGTCCATCGCGCTGATGACGGCGTAGTAGTCGTGTAGTTGGCGGCGGATTTCGTCCTCGGTCCGCGGCCACGGGGCAAGCTTTTCGTCGCGGACGGTCATCTCACCGTTGTCGAATGGATGCTGCGGTAGATAGTTCTTGGGCAACGGAATCTTGCTCTCGTCGTACAGGGCGCGATACTTCTCGGCCGCCACGCGCGGATCGTGCGGATTGCTGAACGCCAGGTACATGAAGAACGGCCGGTCGGCGTTGCGGCCGTTCAGAAAGCCGATCGCATCGTCGACGATGTCACGGCACGGCTCGCCGTTCGTGCGGTCGTAGTCGTCCTTGACGTACTTGTTAGTTTCGAACTTCTCGTTGATCTCGCGCGCCACATTACCGCGCTTGCCATGGTGATAGGTCTCGTAGCCGGCCGCCTTCATCGTGTCGGGGAAGTTCGGGTCGCTACCGCTAGCGAAGTTTCCCTTCCAGCGGAAGTAGGCGCGGCCGCTGAGCAGCATGTTGCGACTCGGCGAGCAGACGGCCGACACGTTCGACCCCAGGCAGTAGGCATTGCGCAGCACCATCCCCTGGCTGAACAGCCGATCGAGCTGCGGCGTCTTGAGCACCGGGTTGCCGAGCACCGCCAGGCCGTCGGGACGCTGGTCGTCGGCGAACAGGAACAGCACGTTGGGCCGGCGCGGCGCGTCGGCGGCGTACAACAGGGACGGAACGAATAACCAGGCAGCGAGCAAGGCGGTCGCGGGCCATTTTGAATTGCGCACGATGGGTGCCTGGGGCAGAGCGCAGCGATGCCCCAGATGCGATGATTCTGTGGCTTCGTAAGACTCAGCCACAGGCACCCAGAGTTCGGACTGTCCTTTTACGAGCAAGGCGAGGTAGGGCATCGTTACAACCTGCAATTGGTGATTTGCGTTTCGAGAATCGCGCTGGCCCCTAGTGTTTCCAGTCGTTCCATGATTTCGATCACTTCGCCGCGGCGCACCATCACGCGCACTGCGCACCACGCCGGATCTTCCAACGCGCTGACCGTTGGCGAGTTGAACCCGGGAGTGATCTTCTCGGCCTGGGCCAGCTTGTTGCGCGGCACATTGTATTCCAGCAGCGAGTAGCTGCGGGCGATCACCACCCCTTCCAGGCGGCGCACCACGCGATCCGCCACGTCGGCGTGGCGGCGATCGCGGTTCTGGATCAGCACCGTCTCGTACCGGCCGATGTCTTCGAGAATCCGCAGCCGATTGGCGGCCAGCGTGCTGCCGGTTTCGACCAGGTCGACAATCGCATCGGCCACGCCCAGGGCGATCATCACCTCGACGCTGCCCGACAGGTTCACCAGGTGAACGTGGGCGCCGTGGCTCTTGAGATACGTTTGCGTGACGCGCGGAAAGCTGGTGGCGATGCGCGAACCGTCGAGCTGGCCGGGCGTTTGGATCGAACTATCGTCAGGCACGCAGATCGACAACCGGCACTGCCCCACCCCCAGGTCGAGCCGCGAGAGCACCTCGGCACCGCTCTCGGCAATCAGGTCGCTGCCGGTGATGCCCATGTCGATCGCCCCTTCGGCACACAGCACCGGAATATCCTCGGTGCGCAGGAAGGTGACGTCGATCGGCATCTCGCGGCAGCGCGCGAACAGGCTCCGCTCCTGGCGGCGAAAGTTCAGCCCCGCCTCTTTCAACAGCTCGGCGGCCAGCTCGGCCAGGCGTCCTTTGCTCGGCACGCCGATGCGGAGGTTTTCGGTCATGGGCTGGCGGAGGGGATTGAGGGCTGGGGGGTTAGGGGCTTGAGGAGCGACGCTTGCGGCTTAGCCCGTTCGGCTGGCTTTTTCTTCGAGGCCCGAGATGCCGAAGCGCCGGGCCAGCTCGGCCTCAACCTCGGCCAGGGGAATCTCGCGGGCGGCGAGCAGCACCCACAGATGGTACAGCACGTCGGCCGCCTCGCGCACCGTGTGGGCACGACCGTCGTCGCCGGCCTCGGCAGCCGCGTCGACCACTTCGGCCGCTTCCTCGACAACCTTCGCGCCGATGCGCTCGACGCCGCCGGCCAGAAGCTGGCAGGTGTACGACTTCGGCGACGGATTGCGCTTCCGATCGACGACAACCTGCATCAGCTCGTCGAGCACGCCTGAGGGTTCGATTGCCATGCGCTTGCCTGCTTACCGCCGAGGGGATAGGCGAATATGCTTGGTAATCCTGTACTTTAAGTTGCCCCGCGGCCCAGAGCAATCGTCCACTGCACCATGCCATCGGCAGTTCGCGACAGTTGGTTTCTCACCGGGCCGACGGCCAGCGGCAAGAGCGACGTGGCCATCGAGTTGGCCGGCCGGCTGGGGGCCGAGATCGTGTCGATGGATTCGATGGCCGTGTTCCGCCGGCTCGACATCGGCACCGCGAAGCCAACGGCGGCTCAACGGGCCGCGGTGCCACACCACCTGATCGACATCGTCGAGCCCGACCAGGAATACAGCCTCGCCCAGTATGTCGAGGCGGCGGAGCGGGTGCACGCCGAAATCCAGGCACGTGGTCGGGCGACGTTGTTCGTCGGCGGCACGCCGTTGTACCTCAAGTCGCTGCTGCGCGGCATCTTTACGGGGCCGCCTGCCGACTGGACTTTGCGACATCGTTTGGAAGCGGAGGCCGAGCAGCAGGCGCCCGGCTGGCTGCACGCGCGCCTGGCGGCCGTGGACGCGGTGAGTGCCCAGCGGCTGCATCCAGGCGACACGCGCCGGTTGATCCGGGCGCTGGAAGTTTTCGAGAAAACCGGCGTGCCGATCAGCCGGTTGCAGCAGCAGTTCGACCGGGCGCGGCCTGCCGAGGCTTGCCGGGTGTTCGTGCTCGATTGGCCGCGCGAGGCGCTGTACGGGCGAATCGAATCGCGCGTCGATGCGATGTTCGCCGCCGGGTTGGTCGACGAAGTGCGGGGCATCTTGGCGAGCGGCATGACGTTCGGCCGAACCGCGCAGCAGGCGCTCGCGTACCGCGAAGTGCTCGAGCAACTTGCGGGACAGATGAGCCTGGCCGAGACGATCGAGCGCGTGAAGCTGCGTACCCGTCGGTTCGCCAAGCGGCAGCTCACTTGGTTCCGTAGTCTTAGCGAGTGCCGCTGGGCGGCGATGGATTCCGGGGCCAGTGCGGCGCAGGTGGCCGAGCGTGTGCTGCAAGGCGCGGCGGGCAAGCCCGCCGGCTAAACCGACCTCGCCTTGACGCCGGGGGCGATTGCTCGTACCGTTCGCCCCGCTCGAACGCGACCCCCAACTGCGGCCCTACCTCCTCGCCGCACTAAATCCTTTCTGGGAACAACGATGGGAATCACCCCCGGTCCGTCCGCCAATGGTTCGCCCGTGCCCACCCCGGTTCCGCTGATCGACATGGAGCGGCAGTATCTGGCCCTGGAGCCGGAGCTGGTGGCCGCGATCGTGAAAGTCTGTGCGTCGGGGCGGTTCATTCTCGGTCCCGATTGCCAGGGGTTTGAGCAGGATCTGGCCACCTATTGCCAGGCAAACCATGCGATCGGCTGCGCCTCGGGGAGCGATGCGCTGTTGCTGGCGTTGATGGCGTTGGATATCGGCGCGGGACACGAGGTGGTCGTTCCCAGCTACACGTTCTTCGCCACCGCCAGTGCCGTGGCGCGGCTCGGCGCGAAGCCGGTGTTCGTCGACATCGATCCGTCAACCTACAACCTCGATCCGGCCTGCGTCGCCCGGGCGGTGACCAAGGCCACGCGAGCCATCATTCCGGTCCACTTGTTCGGCCAGTGCGCCGACATGGCGGCGATCGACCAGGTGGCCAAGGCCCACAACCTGCCGGTGATCGAAGACGCCTGCCAGGCGATCGGCGCCGAGTACCGTGGCCGGCGCGCCGGAGCCTTGGCCGACATGGCCTGCTTCAGCTTTTATCCGACGAAGAACCTTGGCGGCTTCGGCGATGGCGGCATGCTCACCACCAGGCGCGCCGACCTCGCCGACCGCCTGCGATTGCTGCGGGTACACGGCATGCAACCGCGCTACTACCACCAACTGCTGGGGATCAACAGCCGGCTCGACACCATCCAGGCGGCGGTGCTGCGGGTGAAGTTCGAACATCTCGAACGGTGGACCGAACGACGGCGGCAGATCGCCGCGCGTTACGGCGAGTTGTGCGCGGAGTTCGGCCTCGACGAAGTGCTCACGCTGCCGTGCGAACTTGCCGATCGGCGGCACGTTTGGAACCAATATGTGGTGCGCGTGCCCGAAGGGCGGCGCGATGCGCTGCGGCAACACCTGAGCGAGCGAAAAATTGGCACCGAGATTTACTACCCGGTACCGCTGCACGAGCAGAAGTGCTTCGAGTATCTGGAGTGCCGGCTCGGCTCGCTGCCAAAGACCGAGGCGGCGGCCCGCGAGACGATCGCCCTGCCGATCTTCCCCGAGCTGATGCCGCACGAGCAGGAAACCGTGGTGCGCGAGATCGGAGCGTTCTTCGGCCTGGTACGCAAAGCGGCCGGGTCGGCGATGCTTGCCGGTCCGAAGTTCCTCAAGGAAACGCGCCACGCCGACGCGACGACGAAGCCGTCACGCGGTCAGCGGTGAAAACCGGGTTACCCGGCACGATCGCTACGATCCGAACGCAGGATTTTTACCCATTCGAGGGAGAAAACGCCGCTTCCCGGCGCGACTTGTACTACCTTTACTGTGCGAGCCGTGAGTTTCTTTCGTCGAGCCAGGGAACGACTGCCATGCGTTGTTTGATGCGTTTTCTTCGCCGCGAAGAGGGGCTGAGCACGACCGAAAACGCCGCGATCGTCGGCTTTGTGGCGTTCGCCGGGATGCGATTCAATCGCGGGGGCGACCTCAGCGTGATCACGTTCATCGAGCAGATCGCCCACCACATCAAGCACGGCTTCTAATCGCCGGCTGCTAGGCGGCAGGGTGCGTCAAGCGCAGCGCGACGCACCGGAGGGGCTACAGCGTTGACCCGCGCGCGGCGAGCGCCGATATTGGGGAGCACACACTTTCCCCAGGCTCGCCAATCAGCAAGGGTCGCCATGCCGTCGTCATCTGCTCGCCTCGGCTGTGTCGTCGTTGCCGCGTTCGTTCTGGCTCGGTCGCCTTGGGCCTCGGCCGCAACCAGCGACAAGCCGCGGCAGCCGAACGTCGTGGTCATCATTGCCGACGATCTTGGCTGGGCCGACGTGGGGTATCACGGCTCGGAGATTCGCACGCCCAATCTCGACCAGATGGCTGAGGCCGGCGTGCGGATGGAACAATACTACGTGTTCCCTACCTGCTCGCCGACGCGCACGGCGATCCTCACCGGCCGCAATCCCAGCCGATTCGGCGTGTGGGGGCCGATCGGCGGTCGCAGCGAGCAAGTCGTCCCGCCCGACACGACCACCCTGGCCGACGTGCTGCACTCCCTCGGCTACACGACCGCGCAGGTCGGCAAGTGGCACCTGAGCCTGCGCCCCGAGACAGGCCCGCTGCAATACGGGTTCGACACCTCCTACGGCTTCCTGCACGGGCAGATCGACCCCTACACGCACTACTACAAGAACGGCGACCGCACGTGGCATCGCAACGATAAGTTCATGGACGAAGAGGGGCACGCCACCGACTTGCTCACCACCGACGCTGTGCGCGTGATCGAGACGCCGCGGTCGCAACCGTTCTTCTTGTACCTGGCCTACAGCGTGCCGCACACGCCGTTGAACGAGCCGTCGCAGTGGACGGAGCCGTATGCCGCGTCGATCGCCAGCGAGTCGCGGCGGAAGTTTGCCGCGTCGGTGACGCACATGGATGCAAGCATCGGCCAGGTGCTGGCGGCACTCGATCGCACCGGGCAACGCGACAACACCTTGGTCGTCTTCACCAGCGACAACGGCGGGCAGCACGGCGAAGAAAAGTCGGAAAACTACGGCGGCCGCTATGATGCGGTGGACGTGCTGGGAAGCAACACGCCGCTGCGAGGATGGAAGGGCGAAACCTACGAAGGGGGTATCCGCGTGCCGGCCTTGGTCGTGTGGCCCGGCACTCTGTCGCCACGATCGGTCACGCTGCCAACCAGCGCGCTCGATTGGTTGCCGACGATCGCGGCGATCACCGGCGCCAAGGTTTCGCCCGATTGGCACTGGGAAGGGAAAGACATCCTCGCAGAGCTAAATGGGACGGGCGACGTCGGCCCGCGCCGGCTGTACTGGAACACTTCGCGCGAGGCAGCCCTGCGCGATGGCGACTGGAAACTGATCGAATTCACGCGCGGTAAGCAGCCTTCGCAGTTGTTCAACCTTGCGGCCGATCCGAACGAGAAGACCGACGAGGCGTCGGCGCATCCTGAGATCGTGAAGCGCCTGGCGGCACTATTGGCCGAAGAGAAGAAGCGAGACGAGTAGCGTAAGAGCCTATCCGAAAACTGCGTGGAGCAGGCATTCCTGCCTGCCTTCGGTCACCATTCTTCCGGCAGACAGGAATGTCTGCCCCACGCGACAACCAATTGGACAGCGGTTTTCGGATAGGCTCTTAG